>NZ_JBIVIV010000011.1:0-332227 GCF_044749865.1 Streptomyces sp. NPDC088910 | reverse complement strand
GTGAGGTTCGCGCGGAGCTGGGTGTCCTTCGTGGACGAGGCGGCGGCCTTCGGGAACGACGGCAGACCCAGATACGTACCACTCATCGGACCACTCCTCCATTGCGCGCGCCGCCCGTGGCGACATGGACCGGAACCCCGGCGGTCGGGACCGTCAGCGGGTGCTCCCGCGTACTGGCCAGGATCTCCGCGATGTGCACCGGGCGGATGGCGGTGCGCTGCCGGGACATCGTGCCGTCCAGGTGCATCAGGCAGGAGTTGTCGGCCGCGCACAGCACGTCGGCGCCGGTCTCCTCCGCGTGCCGCACCTTGTCCGCGGCCATAGCGGCCGAGACGTCGGGATTCTTCACGGCGAAGGTGCCGCCGAAGCCGCAGCACTCCTCCGCACCCTCCAACTCCCGCAGCTCAAGCCCCTTCACAGCCTCCAACAGCCGCCGGGGCCGCTCACCGAGCCCCAGCATCCGCAGCCCGTGACAGGTGGGGTGGTACGTCACCGTGTGCGGGAAGTACGCGCCCACATCCGTCACCCCCAGCACGTCCACCAGGAACTCCGTCAACTCGTACGTCCTGGGCACCACGTCGGCCAGCGCCTCGCTCAACTCGTCGCCGCGGCCCTCCTCCCGGGCCCGTTCGCCGAGGCGCGGGTAGATGTCCCGCACCATCGCCGCGCAGGAGCCCGACGGCGTGACCACGTAGTCGTATCCGGCGAAGACCCGCGCCTGGCGGCGCGCCAAAGGCTCCGCCTCGTGCCGGTAACCGGTGTTGTAGTGCGCCTGGCCGCAACACGTCTGCCCCATCGGGAAGTCCACCTCGACGCCGAGCCGCGTCAGCAGCGCGACGACGGCCTGGCCGGTCCGTGGATAGAGCGTGTCGTTCACGCAGGTGAGAAACAGGGCGGCACGCATCGCGGCTCCCTCGGGGTCGTGCGGGCGGATGACGGACGGCGGTTGGGCGGGTGACGGACGGTCAGGGGGCGGCGAGGGCACCGGAGATACGGGCGTCCGCCGCGTCCCAGGCGCGCAGGTCACCGCGCGGCTCGTACCGGCGCAACTCCTGCGTGTCGGCGACCAGTTGCCGCATCCGGGCCAGATCGCCGACGAGGCCGTGGGTGCGGGCCTGGACGAGGATGTTGCCGAGCGCGGTCGCCTCGGTGGGCCCGGCGATCACCGGCAGCCCGGACGCGTCCGCGGTGAGGCGGCACAGCAGTTCGTTGCGGCTGCCGCCGCCGACCAGATGGATGTGGGTGATCTCCCGGTCGGCGAGTTCGGCGGCCTTGCGCAGCACCCTGCGGTGCGCGAGCGCCAGGCTCTCCAGCACGCAGCGGACCAGCGCGCCCCGGCTCTCCGGCGGGCGCTGCCCCGTACGCACGCAGTAGTCCGCGATGGCCGCGGGCATGTCGGCCGGTGCCAGGAACTCCGGCGCGTCCGGGTCGATCACCGCGCCGAACGGCTCCGCGCGGCCCGCGTCCGCGAGCAGCGACGCCAGCTCGGAGGGCTCGCCGCGCGCGGCCCAGACCCGACGGCACTCCTCCAGCAGCCACATTCCCATGATGTTCCTGAGATAGCGGAACGTGCCGTCGATCCCGCGCTCATTGGTGAAATTCGCGGCCCGCGACGCCGCGCTGAGCACCGGCGCGTCCAGTTCGAGCCCGGCCAGCGACCAGGTGCCGCAGGAGATGTACGCGGAACCCGGCGCGGTGGCCGGTACCGCCGCCACCGCGGAGGCCGTGTCGTGCGAGCCCACCGTGGTGACCCGCGTCCCCGCCGCCAGACCCGTCGCCGCCACGATGTGCGGCAGCAACTCCCCTGCGCTGTCGCCCGGTTGCCGCAGCGGCGGCAGCAACGCCGGGTCCAGGCCGATCCGGTCGGCGAGGTCCCGCGACCACTCGCCCGTACGGGCGTCCAGCAGGCCCGTCGTCGAGGCGTTGGTGACCTCCGCACCGACACTGCCGGTCAGCCAGTGCGTCACCAGGTCGGGGATCAGCAACAGCGTCCGCGCGGCGGCCAGTTGGACCGTGCCGCGCGCCGCCGCGAGCTGGAACACCGTGTTGAACGGCAGGTGCTGGAGGCCGTTGGCCGCGTACAGCTCCTGCGCGCCGACCTCGTCCCGCACCCGCGGCGCCACCTGCGCCGTACGGCTGTCCCGGTAGTGGTACGGGATCCCCAGCAGCGCGCCGTCCGCGTCCAGCAGACCGTAGTCCACCGCCCACGTGTCCACGCCGACGGACGCCACCGCGGCGCCCGACCTCGCCGCCTCGCGCAGTCCGTCCAGAACGCCGGTGAACAGGCCCGGCAGGTCCCAGTGCAGCCCGCTCGGCAGCCGCACCGGCACATTCGCGAACCTGTTCACTTCCGTGAGGGCCAGTTCCCCGCCGCCCACCCGGCCCACGACGACGCGGCCGCTCGTCGCGCCGAGGTCCGCCGCCGCGAACACGCCTGCGGCTGGGCTTGCGCCTGGGGGTTCGCCGATCATGCCTCTCCTTATACGGCCACTCCTGCGGAGTGCGGTCCTTCATTCTTCCCGCCCCGCGCCCCGGGACGGTTCTCCTACGCGAGGCGTTAGGCCGAATCTTTTGGGGGCGCGGCCCGTGTGCGGTGTCCTTGCGTTTGGGCGTTGCGCCGATCTTTTAGTGGCGCTGGGGGCACCTCCCGGCCTTCGGCCGGAAGGTGCCCCCAGCGCCCCTGACGGGGCACGTCCTGCGCAGGGCGAACGCGTAGGGCCGTGCCCTTGAACACCGGCCCTGCGCAGGGTGACACGCCCTAGCGGAGGAAGGCGGCTGCGACGCCCGCGTCGACGGGGATGTGAAGCCCGGTCGTGTGGGTCAGCTCCCCGCCGGCGAGGGCGAAGACGGCATTGGCGACGTGCTCGGGAAGAACTTCCCGCTTCAAGAGCGTCCGCTGCGCGTAGAACTCCCCGAGCTTGGCCTCCTCGACGCCGTAGACGGCCGCCCGCTTGGCCCCCCAGCCGCCGGCGAAGATGCCGGAACCACGGACGACCCCGTCGGGGTTGATGCCGTTGACACGCACCCCGTGCTCACCCAACTCGGCGGCGAGGAGACGCACTTGGTGGGCCTGGTCGGCCTTGACGGCCGAATAGGCGATGTTGTTGGGCCCGGCGAAGACCGCGTTCTTGGAGGCGATGTAGACGATGTCGCCTCCCAGCTTCTGCTCGATCATGACGCGCGCGGCGGCGCGGGAGACGAGGAAGGAGCCGCGGGCCATGATGTCGTGCTGGAGGTCCCAGTCCTTGGCGGTGGTCTCCAGGAGCGGCTTGGAGATCGAGATCCCCGCGTTGTTGACGACGAGGTCGACCCCGCCGAAGGCGAGCAGCGCGTCGGCGAAGGCCGCCTCGATCTGCTCCTCGGAGGTGACGTCCACGGTGACCGCGACGGCCTTGTCGGGACCGCCCAGCTCCTCGGCCACGGCGGCGGCGTTGCCCGCGTCGAGGTCCGCGACCACCACGCAGGCGCCCTCGGCGACCAGCCGCTGGGCGATGGCCTTGCCGATGCCGGACCCGGCACCGGTGACGAGCGCGATCCGGGTGGCCAGCGGCTTCGGCTTCGGCATCCGCCGCAGCTTGGCCTCCTCCAGCTCCCAGTATTCGATACGGAACTTCTCCGACTCCTCGATCGGCTTGTACGAGGAGACGGCCTCCGCGCCGCGCATCACGTTGATGGCGTTGACGTAGAACTCGCCCGCGACGCGCGCGGTCTGCTTGTCCTTGCCGTAGCTGAACATGCCGACGCCCGGCACGAGGACGATCGCCGGGTCGGCGCCGCGCATGGCGGGGGAGTCGGGCGAGGCGTGCCGCTCGTAGTAGGCGGCGTACTCGGCGCGGTACTCCTCGTGCAGCGTGCGCAGCCGGGCCTCGGCCTCGTCGAGGGCCGTGCCCGCGGGCAGGTCGAGGACCAGCGGGCGGACCTTGGTGCGCAGGAAGTGGTCCGGGCAGGACGTGCCCAGCGCGGCCAGCCGCGGGTGCTCGGCGCGCGACAGGAAGTCCAGCACTTCGGGGGAGTCGGTGAAGTGGCCGACCTGCGGCCGGTCCTGGGAGGCGATCGAGCGCAGCAGCGGTGCCAGCGCGGCGGCCCGTGCGCGCCGCTCGGACTCCGGCAGCGGCTCGTACCCGTCGAGCACCGGGCCGAACGGGTCGGCCTTGCCGCGCTCCTGGAGGAAGGTCTCCGCGGTGCGGATGATGTACAGCGAATTGCGTTCGCACTCCTGCGAGGTGGCGCCCCAGGCGGTGACGCCGTGCCCGCCCAGCACACAGCCGATCGCCTCCGGGTGGGCCTCCTTGACCGCCGCGATGTCCAGTCCGAGCTGGAAGCCGGGGCGGCGCCAGGGCACCCACACCACGGTGTCGCCGAAGCACTCCTTGGTCAGCGCCTCGCCGTCGGCCGCGCACGCCAGCGCGATACCGGAGTCCGGGTGCAGGTGGTCCACGTGCGCCGCGTCCACCAGCCCGTGCATCGCGGTGTCGATCGACGGCGCCGCGCCGCCCTTGCCGTGCAGGCAGTAGTCGAAGGCGGCGACCATCTCGTCCTCGCGCTCCACCCCCGGATAGACCTCGGCGAGGGCGCGCAGCCGGTCCAGGCGCAGCACCGCGAGACCGGAGCCGGTGAGCGTACCGAGGTCGCCGCCGGACCCCTTGACCCACATCAGCTCGGTGTCGGCCCCGGTCACCGGGTCGGGCGCGGTGCCCTTGGCGGACGTGTTGCCGCCCGCGTAATTGGTGTTGCGCGGATCGGATCCGAGCCGGTTCGAACGGCCGAGCAGCGCCCCGACCGTGCTGTCGTCGGAACTGGAGGCGGAAGCCATGCGGTGTCCTTCGGAGGAATGAGTACGGGTGCGGGTGCGACGAGCTCGACCGGCTCGGAGGCTCCACTGCGCGTCGCGAAGCCGGTCGGCCGCGTGGGCTCGCCGTCAGGAGGGCCGGCGAGTGAACCGAAGCGGAGCGGTCGCTGTTGAAAGGGAGAACGCGCGCAGGTTGTGAGGAACGAGCAACCGAGCACGATCGACCGTCGACATCGACTAAGCGCAGCGGAGGTGAACCGAGCCTTGAAGAAACTGGCGGTGAACCGAGCCTTGAAAAAACTGCTGGCGGTGAACCGAGCCTTAAAAAATCAAGCGCCCCAGCCGGCCTGTTCGCCGCCGACGCGTTCCGAGGTGATGCGGGTGGCCCAGCCGGAGCCGCGGTAGGCGGCCATCGGGTCGGGGTCGAGACCCAGTTCGGTGCGCACCTCGGCGAGCAGCGGCCGGACGTCGGTGTTGTAGGCGTCCATCAGTACGGCGTTGGCCTCCAGTACGTCACCGGCGCGCTGGGCGGCGCCGAGAGCGTCGAGGTCGACCAGCAGTGCCTTGGCGGTGGCCTCCTGGACGTTCATCACCGAGCGGATGATCGCGGGGATCTTCGCCTCGATGTTGTGGCACTGGTCGAGCATGAAGGCGACGCCGGTCTCCTGCTTCAGACCGCCGTTCTTGGCGACCTCGTGCATGATCCGGAAGAGCTGGAAGGGGTCGGCGGAGCCGACCATGAGGTCGTCGTCGGCGTAGAAGCGGGAGTTGAAGTCGAAGCCGCCGAGCTTCTTCTCGCGCAGCAGGAACGCGACGATGAACTCGATGTTGGTGCCCGGCGCGTGGTGGCCGGTGTCCACGACGACCTGCGCCTTGTCGCCGAGCTTGAGGCAGTGCGCGTAGGAGGTGCCCCAGTCGGGGACGTCCGTGGTGTAGAAGGCGGGCTCGAAGAGCTTGTACTCCAGCAGCATCCGCTGGTCGTCGCCGAGCCGGTCGTACACCTGGGACAGCGCCTCGGCGAGCCGGTCCTGGCGGGCGACGATGTCGTCCTGGCCCGGGTAGTTGGTGCCGTCGGAGAACCACAGCTTCAGGTCGCGCGAGCCGGTGGCGTCCATGATGTCGACGCACTCCAGCAGATAGCTGACGGCCTTGCGGCGGATCGCGGGGTCGGCGTTGGTGACCGAGCCGAGCTTGTAGTCGTCGTCCTGGAAGACGTTGGAGTTGATCGCGCCCAGGGTCAGGCCGCGCTCCTTCGCGTACGCGCCGAGCGCCGCGTAGTCGTCCACCAGGTCCCAGGGGATGTGCAGGGAGACGATGGGCGCGACGCCGGTGGCCGCGTGCACCTGGGCCGCGTCGTCCAGCTTTTCGTACGGGTTACGCGGCACGCCCTCCTGCCTGAACACCTTGAAACGGGTGCCCGAGTTGCCGTAGGCCCACGAAGGGGTCTCGATCCGCTGGGACTTCAGCGCCGCCTTCACGGCCGACAGGTCTGTCATGGCAACCTCTGTGAATCGTTTCATTTGACGGCTCACCTTAAAGGCGACACTGCGCCATGTCAATGGTCATGACGAGAACCCGATGGCGGGTCGGTCGCCGTTATTGAATCGTGTCACATGAGCCGGACGCGCTGCTAGAGGGTCTCTTTCCAGCCGCGATTGGCCGTCCGTCGGGGGTTGATCTCCCGAAATGGCTTCCACGGACTCTTGACGGCCTGATCAAGCGGGGCTAACGTCCCGGCAACTCCATTGAAACATTTCACCCCGCGGCGCAAGACCGGGAGATCCAGGAGACATCAATGACCGACCCCGAACCGGAACGGACTCCGGTCCTCGCGCTGGAGGGGGTGAGCAAGTCCTTCGGCGCGGTACGGGCACTGCGCGACGTCTCACTGCGGCTGTACGCGGGTGAGGCGCACGCCCTCGCGGGGGAGAACGGCGCCGGCAAATCGACCTTGATCAAGGCACTGGCCGGGGTGCACCGACCGGACACCGGAACGGTACTGCTCGACGGCGCGCCGGTGGTCTTCCACGGCCCGGCCGACGCGCGCGACGCCGGTGTGGCCGTCATCTACCAGGAGCCCACGCTCTTCCCCGACCTCTCCATCGCCGAGAACATCTTCGTCGGCCGCCAGCCGCGCCGCTCGCTCGGCCGGGTCGACCACAAGGCCGTGCACAAGGCCACCGAGCAACTCTTCAAGCGGCTCGGCGTCGACCTCGACCCCGACCAGCCCGCCCGCGGCCTGTCCATCGCCGACCAGCAGCTCGTCGAGATCGCCAAGGCGCTCTCCTTCGACGCCCGCGTGCTGATCATGGACGAGCCCACCGCCGCCCTCACCGGCAGCGAGGTCGCCCGGCTCTTCGGCGTCGTCAGGGCGCTGCGCGAGGACGGCGCCGCCGTCCTGTTCATCTCGCACCGCCTGGAAGAGGTCTTCGCGCTCTGCCAGCAGGTCACCACCCTGCGGGACGGCGCCTGGATCGCCAGCGAGCCGGTCGACGGCCTCACCGAGGACGACCTGGTCCGCCGGATGGTCGGCCGTGACCTGGACGAGCTCTACCCCAAGCAGGACGCCAAGGTCGGCGACGTCGCGCTGAGCGTGCGCAGGCTGACCCGTGAAGGCGTCTTCACCGACGTGTCCTTCGACGTCAGGCGCGGCGAGATCGTCGGCCTGGCCGGACTCGTCGGCGCCGGGCGCAGCGAGGTGGCCCGCGCCGTCTTCGGCGTGGACCGCTGGGACGCGGGCGAGGTCGAGGTCGACGGCCGCCCGCTGAAGTCCGGCGCCCCCAGCCTCGCCATGGCCGCGGGCCTGGCCCTCGTACCCGAGGACCGCCGCGAACAGGGCCTGGTCATGGAGATGTCCATCGAGCGCAACATCAATCTCACCGGCTTCAAGGCCACCACCCGCGCGGGCCTGATGGACCGCGGCGCCGAGCGCAGCCGCGCCGTCGACTGGGCCATGCGCCTCCAGGTGAAGTACGCCCGGCTCGCCGATGTCGTCGGCACGCTGTCCGGCGGCAACCAGCAGAAGGTGGTGCTGGCCAAGTGGCTGGCCACCGACCCCCGGGTGCTGATCGTCGACGAGCCCACCCGCGGCATCGACGTCGGCACCAAGGCCGAGGTGCACCGGCTGCTCTCGCAGCTCGCCGCCGACGGCCTCGCCGTCCTGATGATCTCCTCCGACCTCCCGGAGATCCTCGGCATGGCCGACCGTGTCCTGGTGATGCACGAGGGCCGGCTGGCCGCCGACATCCCGCGCGCGGACGCCACCGAGGAATCCGTCATGGCAGCGGCCACCGGCCGCGGAAGGAACGCGGCATGACCATGACCGCCAAACCGGCGTCGGCCGCGCCGCCGGACACCGCCTCCACCGGCGGCCTCCTCGACCGGGTGCTGAAGGTCAGGGAACTGGCCATCCTCGTCGTCCTGGTGCTGATGCTGCTGGCCACCCAGCTCGACAACAGCGCCTTCCTGTCCCAGCAGGGCATCAAGGACCTGCTGCTCAACGCGACCATCCTGGTGCTCGTCGCGGTCGGCCAGGCCATGGTGGTGATCACCCGGAACGTCGACCTGTCGGTCGGCTCCACGCTGGGCATCACCGCCTTCGCCGCGGGCGAGTTCCTGCGCGGCGGCGGCAATCCGCTGGTCGCCATCCTGATCGCGGTCGCCCTCGGCGCCGGATTCGGCATCGTCAACGGCCTGTTGGTCAGCCTCGGCCAGGTGCCCGCGCTGGTCGTCACCCTCGGCACGCTCTACATCATCCGCGGCCTGGACTCGATCTGGTTCGGCTCCAAGCAGATCACCGCCGCCGACCTCCCGTCGGGCTTCGGCAGCTTCGGGCACAACGGCCTCGGCGCCGTTCCGTATCTCGCGCTGCTCACCGCGGTCGTGCTGATCATCGCCGCGTACTACCTGCGCAGTTACCGCAGCGGTCGCGACCTGTACGCGCTCGGTTCGAGCCCGGAGGCCGCGCGGCTGGCCGGTGTGCCGGTCCGCAAGCGCATCCTCACCGCATACATCGTCTGCGGCGCCCTCGCGGGCCTGGCGGGCGCTCTCTACCTCGCCCGCTTCGGCAATGTCGACTCCGGCACCGGCAGCGGCTACGAACTCACCGTCGTCAGCGCCGTGGTGGTCGGCGGCGTCGCCTTCACCGGCGGCTCCGGCAGCCTGTACGGCGCCGCGCTCGGCGCCCTGCTGCTGACCTCGATCAACAGCGTGCTCCCCTCGATCGGCGTCAGCTCCGTATGGGTGCAGGCCATCGACGGCGTCCTCCTGCTGCTGGCCATCGCCGTCGACCGGGTGGTCGCGCTGCGGGTCGCGGCGGTGCTCCGTAAGCGGGCCGCACAGACAAGGAGTGCGACAACTCATGCCTGAGCCAACGAAATCCACCGGTCCGGCGAAGGCCGCGAAGCCGTCCGCCGGTACGAACCCGCCCGCCGGTACGAAGCCGTCCGCGAGCGCGAAGCCCGCCACCGCGGGCCGTACGGCGACCGGTTGGGCGCGGGACGCGTTCCGCTGGGACACCGTCGTCGGAGCCCTGCTCGTCGTCCTGCTGCTCTGCTCCTTCTCCCTGGTCGACAACTTCGGCAACGCGCTGAATCTGTCGTTCCTGATCGGCAACACCCTGCCGATCGCGCTCATCGCGCTGCCGATGACGATGCTGGTGATCTCCGGCGAGATCGACCTGTCGGTCGGCTCCACCGCGGGCCTGTCCGGCGCCGTCATGGGCAAGCTGTGGAACGACGGCATGGCCATCGAGATGATCATCCCGCTGTGCATCCTGCTCGGCGTGGTCTGCGGCCTGGTCAACGGCCTGCTGGTGACCCGGCTCGGACTGCCCTCGCTGGCCGTCACCATCGGCACCCTGGCCGCCTACCGCGGCATCGCGCAGATCGTGCTCGGCTCCGACTCGGTGACCGACTTCCCGCAGCAGTACCTGGACTTCGGTTCCGCGCGGATCGGCGGCACCTTCATCCCGCAGGCCGCCATCCCGTGGGCCGTCCTGCTGGTCATCGCGGTCGTCGTCCTGCACGCCACCCCGGTCGGCCGCTCGCTGTTCGCGGTCGGCGCCTCGCAGGAGGCCGCGCGCTTCGCGGGCATCCGCACCAAGCGGCTGAAGCTGTCGATGTTCGTCGCCACCGGCACGATCTCCGCGCTCACCGGCGTCTTCTGGGCCCTGCACTACGCCAGCGCCCGCTACGACAACGCCACCGGCCTCGAACTGTCCGTCATCGCCGGTGTGCTGCTCGGCGGCATCGACTTCGACGGCGGCAAGGGCACGCTGGGCGGCGCGATCGCCGGAGTGTTCCTGCTCGGCGCGCTCCAGAACGTGATGAGTCTGATCAACGTCTCCGCGCAGTCCCAGATCCTGATCACCGGAGTCCTGCTGGTGATCTCGGTACTGGCACCGCGGGTGGCCCGGCAGGTGGGCAGGGCGCGAGCCCGGCGCAGAACCGCCGACGCGCCACCACCGGCCGCACTGGCCGCCACCTGACCCCCCGCACCACGCACGTCGTCCGAACACCCTCACCTGGTCGTCACCTGCCGCGAGTGCGGCATCGAAAGGACACCCGCATGTCGTACAGAACCGCCCCCGCCCGTCGCGCCGCGGCCGCGGTCGCCGTTGTCGCCGTCGTCGCGCTCAGCGCCGCTGCCTGTGGCGGCACCACCAAGAAGTCCAGCTCGGACTCGGAATCGGCCTCCGCCGGATCCGGTACGAAGGCGTCGGCCTCCGCCGACCCGAACGCGCCCGTCAAGAAGGGCCTGACCATCGCCTACCTGCCCAAGCAGGTGAACAACCCGTACTTCACCATCTCCGACAACGGCGGCAAGAAGGCCGTCGAGGCGCTCGGCGAGAAGTACAAGGAGGTCGGCACCAGCAGCGGCACCGACACCGCGGGCCAGGTCAGCTACGTCAACACCCTGACGCAGCAGCAGGTCAGCGCCATCGCGGTGTCCGCGCAGGACCCGGGCGCGCTGTGCACCGCGCTGAACCAGGCGCGCAAGAACGGCGTCAAGGTCGTGACGTACGACTCGGACACCAACACCAACTGCCGTGACGCGTTCGTCTCGCAGGCCAGCGCGGAGGACCTGGGCCGTACCGAGGTCCAGTTGATGGCCAAGCAGATCAACAACAAGGGCCAGATCGCGATCCTGTCGGCGGCCCAGACGGCCACCAACCAGAACACCTGGATCGACTTCATGAAGGACGAGCTGAAGAAGCCGGAGTACAAGGACATCCAGCTCGTCAAGGTCGCCTACGGCAACGACGACGCGCAGGCGTCGTTCCAGCAGACCCAGGGCCTGCTCCAGCAGTACCCGAACCTGAAGGGGATCATCTCCCCGACCACGGTCGGCATCAAGGCCGCGGCGCAGTACCTGAGCGGTTCCAAGTACAAGGGGAAGGTCCAGCTCACCGGCCTGGGCACGCCCAACGACATGCGCGCGTACGTCAACAACGGCACCGTGCAGTCCTTTGAGCTGTGGGACCCGGCCAAGCTCGGCGCGCTCGCGGGCTACACCGCCGTCGCGCTGGCCTCCGGCCAGATCACCGGTGCCGAGGGTGAGACCTTCACCGCGGGCGACATGGGCACCTTCACCGTCGGCAAGGACAGCGTCATCGTCCTCGGCAAGCCGACCGTCTTCGACAAGGCGAACATCGGCCAGTTCAACTTCTGAGCCGACGGCACCATCCAGTAAGGCAGTTGGACCGCCGGCCCTGTGGGTCCGGGCCGGCGGTGTGCGGAAGGAAATCCTCAAGTGCGGCGCGTCTGCTTTGTGTTGAAGGTCCGTCAGGAACGACTGGACGAGTACCGTGCCAGGCACGCGGACGTCTGGCCGCGGATGCGTGAGGCGCTGTCCGCCGCCGGCTGGCACAACTACTCGCTGTTCCTGCGCGAGGACGGCCTGCTCGTCGGCTATCTGGAGACCGAGGACTTCGAGCGGGCGCGCGCCGCCATGGACGGTACGGAGGTGAACGCCCGCTGGCAGGCGGAAATGGCGGGCTTCTTCGAGGAGTTGGACGGCGTCGCGCCCGACGCGGCGATGGTCCCGCTCACCGAGGTGTTCCACCTTCCGTGAACATGAGAGGTTGGAACGATTCAGTTCGTGCCGGATCAACCAGCACGCACTGTGCTTGAATAAGTTCAATGCGTTGATTCCGGGTGAACGTCGAGCACGTCGCGCCGACGCCGGATGAGCGTTACGAGGAGCCCTGCCTGCGGCGGGCGGGACGGAGCAGTGGAGCCCATGGTTGGGATCAAGGACGTGGCACGGCAGGCGGGTGTCTCGGTCGGGACCGTCTCCAATGTGATCAACCGCCCGGACCTGGTGTCCGAGGAGACCAGGACCCGGGTGCAGTCGGTCATCAGCCGCCTCGGCTACATACGGAGTGAGTCCGCCCGCCAACTGCGGGCCGGGGCAAGCCGTATCGTCGCGCTGCTCGTCCTCGACATGGGCAACCCCTTCTTCGTCGACGTGGCCAGCGGCGCCGAGCGCGCCGCCCGCGCCGCCGGACTCGGCGTCATGGTCTGCAACAGCGCGCAGAGCACCAGCGAGGAGGTCGAGTACCTGTCGCTCTTCGCCGAGCAGCGGGTGCGCGGCGTGCTGGTCACCCCCGCCGACGCGACCGGACACAGCCTCAAGACGCTGCGCAGCCAGGGCATTCCGTACGTCCTGGTCGACCGGGTCTCCGCCGACGTCGCCGTCTGCTCGGTCTCGGTGGACGATGTCGTCGGCGGACGCCTCGCCGCCCAGCACCTGATCGCCGCGGGACACCGCTCGATCGTCTACGTCGGCGGCCCGCCCGAACTCCCGCAGGTCCGCGACCGCCGCGCCGGGGCGCTCGCCGCGCTGGCCGAGGCCGGACTGCCGCCCGAGTCGCTGACCGAGGTGTCCGCCGAGCGGCTGGACGTCTCGGCGGGCCGCGACGCCGGAGCCCGGCTGCTCGGCCTGGCGCCCCGGCCCACCGCCGTCTTCTGCGCCAACGACCTGCTGGCCCTCGGGGTCCTCCAGGCGGTCTTCGCCGCCAGGATCGCGGTCCCCGAGGAGATGGCCATCGTCGGTTACGACGACATCGAATTCGCCGCCGCCGCGGCCGTACCGCTGACCTCGGTCCGGCAGCCCGCCGTCGCGATGGGGCGGCTCGCCGCCGAGATGCTGCTGGAGGAGACGGCGGACCCCGAGGGCCACGAGCACCGCCAGGTCGTCCTCCAGCCGGAGCTGGTCGTGCGCGGCTCCAGCCTCGGGGCGCGCTGAGGGAGTCCGGCCGCGCGCCCCGCGTTACGTGAGCGGGGCGTCGTTCGGCCGGGTCGGGACGGCGTCCAGCGCGGCGAGGGTCGCGGCGTCGAGCGTGAGCGCGCCCGCGGCCACGTTCGCTTCGAGGTGGGCGGTGTTCGACGTGCCCGGAATGAGGTGGACGTTCGGCGCGTGGTGCAGCAGCCAGGCCAGGCCGACCTGGGAGGGCGTGGCGCCCAGCGCCCGCGCCGCGGCGATCACCGCCGGTTCGTCGGTCACCTTCGGCAGGCCGGGGAAGGCGCTGCCGAGCGGGAAGTACGGCACCCACGCGATGTCCTGCGCGGTGCAGAGGGCCAGCATGTCCTCGTCGTCGCGCGCCACGAGGCTGTACGCGTTCTGCACGCACGCGATGCCCGCCGGGATCGCCCGGCGCAGATTGTCCAGGCTCACGCTGCTCAGCCCGATCGCGCCGATCTTGCCCTCGTCGCGCAGCGCCACCATCGTCGCGAGTTGGTCGTCGAGTTCGACCACCTGGTCGCCCTCGGCCCGCAGGCCCGGCCCGACATCGGTGCGGCGCAGATTCACCAGCGGGATCCGGTCGAGGCCGAGGCTCGCGAGATTGTCCTCCACGGCCGCCCGCAACTCCTCGGGCTTCTGCGCGAGTCGCAGGTGCACCGGGCCGCCGGAATCCGGTGTGGCCCCCACCTTGCTGGCGACCAGCACCTCGTCCTCGGACCCGACCGCCTCGCGGATCACCCCGTTGACGAAGCCGTCGCCGTAGAACTGCGCCGTATCGACGTGGTCCACCCCGAGTTCGACCGCCCGCCGCAGTACGGCGACCGCGGCGGCCCGCCCGGCCCGCTCGGTCAGTTGCATCGCCCCGTACCCGACGCGCGACACCGTCCGCCCGGCCAGCGCCCCCGCCCCTCCGGCCCGCCGCGCCCCGCCGGCCGTCGTCCCGTCCGAGGTCATCCCGCTGGAAGCCATGAGCATCCCGTTCCCGTGCGACACCAGAACAAGCGGAGGTCACTCCGCTTCTTCGACCGTACCACTACCGGAGATCCCTCCGCTTTGCTCCGGCGCTCTCTGCCCGCCCGCGGCGGCGGGCGTTAATTCGGTGGCGGAGGCGGTGGGGGAGGGGCTACGGTCCCTGGTGTTGGAACGGAAGCCGCGGAAGTGGCTCGCCGCTGTCGGCTCGTGAGTACGGCCAGGAGGTGTGACTCGATGACTGCCTTGGTGATGGGCGCTGCCCAGATGCGGAAGTTCATTCAGTTCACCTCTGTGGTCTCCGGCTGACCTCTCTTCTTCTGCCGCGCCGATCGGACGCGCGGTGCCGGGGCCCTGTTGGAAGGGTTTCCCTTGTCTTTCTCGTCTTCTTCCTTCTCGTCGTCGTCCTCCTCTTGGTCCTCACTCGTCCCGTACGGCTGGGACTCGCTGCTGGACGACGCCTTCTCGGCGTACGCGGCGGACGGACTGGTGCCCGCGCGGATCGTGCGGGTCGACCGGGGGATGTGCGACGTCGTCGTCCCCGACGGCGCGGACGGTCTGCTGACGGTCCGCGCCGACACCGATCCGGTGCACTCGCCGGATCCGATGCTCGTGGCGTGCACCGGGGACTGGGCGGCGTTCGACCCGGACCCGGCGCAGCCGAAGGGCCCGTCGGTACGGGCGCTGCTGCCGCGCAGGACCGCGATCGTACGGTCGGCGTCGTCCAAGCGCTCCGAGGGCCAGGTGCTCGCGGCCAATATCGACCACGCGGTGATCGCGGTGTCGCTGGCGGCCGACCTCGATCTGGGGCGCCTCGAACGCTTCCTCTCCCTGGCCTGGGAGAGCGGCGCGCAACCGGTGGTCGCGCTGACCAAGGCGGACCTCGTGCCGGACACCACCTATCTGCTGGAGGACGCCGAATCGGCGGCGCCCGGAGTGCCGGTCCTGGTGGTGAGCGCCACGACCGGGGAGGGGATCGAGGCGCTGTCGGAGCTGCTGGCGGGCGGCACCTCGGTGCTGCTCGGCCAGTCGGGCGCGGGCAAGTCCACGCTCACCAACGCCCTGTTGGGGCGCGAAGCGCAGGAGGTGCAGGCCACCAGGGACTCCGACGGCAAGGGCCGGCACACCACGACCACGCGTGACCTGCTGCCGATGCCGCAGGGCGGGGTGCTGATCGACACGCCGGGGCTGCGCGGGGTCGGCCTGTGGGACGCGGAGTCCGGGCTCCACCAGGTGTTCTCCGAGATCGAGCAACTGGCCCGCGACTGCCGCTTCCAGGACTGCTCGCACCAGTCGGAGCCGGGCTGCGCTGTCCTGGCCGCGCTGGAGGACGGCACCTTGCAGCACCGCCGTCTGGAGAGCTACCGCAAGCTGCTGCGCGAGAACGCGTGGATCGCCTCACGCACCGACCAGCGGCTGCGCTCCGAGATGCGGCGCGAGTGGAAGCAACGGACCGCGGCGGGCCGGGAGATGTACGAGCGCAAGCGCGGCGGGGGCGGCGGCCACCGCCGCCGGTCCTGAACCCGGTCCCGTACGGCCGACCGTACGGGCGCGGACCCTATCCGGCGCCGCCGCCAGGACCCTGCTGGTGGCGGCGCCGCACCGCGATCGGGCTGCCCGCACTCCAGAACGAGCCGACGACACAGGCGACCACGAGCACGACGATCACGACGCCGAGAATCACGCTGTATGCCATGTCGGACCTCCTCGCCTCCGGCACGGCCTTCACCGTGCCCTCACCTTCGCTACCTGTTCGTGACCTTCCCTTCGCCCGACGTTCCCAACCCACAGGTGGGGGACCGGTGTTCGCGCGTGGGTTCGATCCGATGAAGTGACGGTATGTCAGGCGGAGTCGGGCGGTGCCGAGTGCCCTCGGACGGGGGCGGTGCGGCGCTCAGGGGGAAGCGTGGTGCTCGGGCCGGGATTCGGCGCTCAGGCGGAGGCGCGGACCACGAGGTGCGTCGGCGTGACGATGGAGGACAGGGCGGGAACGCTCTGCGGGCCCGTCGGCGGCGCCACCGCGCGCAGGAGGAGGCGGGCCATGAGGCGGCCCATTTCCTCGATGTCCTGGCGGACGGTGGTCAGGGGCGGGTCGGTCCATTCGGCGACGGAGACCATGTCGTCGAAGCCGACGACGGCGATGTCGTCGGGGACGCGGTGTCCTGAGGTGCGCAGGACGCGCAGGGCGCCGGAGGCCATGACGTCGGAGGCGGCGAAGACGGCGTCCAGGTCGGGGCAGCGCTGGAGGAGTTCGGCCATGGCGCGGGCGCCGCCTTCCGGGGTGAAGTCGCCCTCGGCGATCATCCGCGGGTCGGTCTCCGGCAGCACGTCACGGAACCCGTCCAGCCGGTCCACCGACGCCGTCTGGTCAAGTGGCCCCGCGATGTGGGCGATCCGGCGGCGGCCGATCCTCAGCAGGTGCCGGACCGCGTCCCGCGCACCGCCCCGGTTGTCGCAGTCCACGTACAACGTGCCGTGGTCGCTGTCGAAGTCGGTCCAGCCGGGCCGCCCGCCGATCACCGTGGGCACTCCGGCCCTGCGGGCCAGCACGGGCAGCGAGTCGTCGGTGTGCAGGGAGAAGATCAGCGCGCCGTCGACGTGACCGCCCGCCAGATAGCGGCCGACCCGCTCGTAATCCGCGGCCCCCTCGGTCAGCAGCAGCACCAACTGATTGTCCCGCGCGGTGAGTTCCTTGCTGATCCCGCGCACCTGCTGCGCGAAGAACGGGTCGGTGAAGAACCGCGTCTCCGGCTCGGCGACCACCACCGCGATGGCGTCATTGCGCCGCGTCACCAGCGTGCGGGCCGCCTGATTGGGTACATATCCCAGCTCGTCCACGGCCTTGCGGACCCGCTCCACCAGCGGCGCCCGTACCCCTTCGCTGCCGTTGACCACCCGTGAGGCGGTGGCACGCGACACCCCGGCCCGCGCGGCGACGGCCTCCAGCGTAGGACGCGGCGCGAAGCTCGGGTCGGACAAGGGACGTCTCCTTCACGCGGAAATAACAGAAAACCGGGGGCCGGTACGCGCACAGCGTAACGGGTCCCCCGGCGCGGCGTGAGAGCGCTCTCCGTGTCGGTTCGGCAGGTGAGACGGGTGTGCCTTGTGTGCGCCTTGTGCGGGCCGGGCGACGGTGGTGCGAGCGACGCCCGGCGAGGTCCGGCGCGCGGGGTCAGTCCTCCAGGCCCCAGCCGATGATCGAGTACGGGTGGATCCGGATCAACTCGTCGCTCATCTGCGCGCCGAGGTCGTGCGGGCCCACGACCTGCTCGGCGGTGCCGCGGATCTCGACCCCGCGCACCGTCCACGGGTCGGTGCCCGCGATGTCGTCCACGACCAGCGACACATAGTGGTTCGCCGCCACATTGCGCCACTTCTTCGTGGCGCCCATCGTGTAGCCGCCGATGTCGACCGTGCCGTCCGGGCGAAGGAAGTAGCCGACCGGATTGGCCTGCGGACGGCCCTGCGCGTCCACGGTCGCCAGCCGCCCGAGGCGCTGCGTGCGCAGATAGCGCAGCTCGGCCTCGGTCAGCGCTGTCCTGGGTGTCTTGATCGCCATGCCCTCACCCTCACACGGGTGAGCGCACCGGGCCATTGGACCTTTGACCTATCCAGGACCTAGGCCGAGTGGGGACGCGCGGTCGTACGGCCATACGTATGTCCGTACGACCGCACACCCCGTACGCCTCCCCTGAGCGCGGGGCCGGGTGCCGGTCAGCCCGCGATCACCGCGCCCAGCCACGCGCCCGCCACGACGAGGCACGCCAGGAGTTCGACCAGGACGGAGCCGCCCACCGCGCGCATCGCGGTGCGGGTCGCGGTCCAGGCGGCGCGGTGGCCGCCGAGGCGCACGCGCTCGGTCGCGTAGATCGTGCCGACGAAGCCGAGGACCGCGCCCAGCACGGGGATCAGGAAGAAACCGGCGATGGCGAAGGAGCCCGCGACCAGCACGGTGTGCCAGGTGATGCCCGAATCGCGGATCCGGCGCGCCGGGAGCAGCCACACCACCACCTGCACGACGGCCAGCAGACCGGTCGCCCCGGCCAGTACGCCCCAGGTCAGGCTCGTGTGCTCCTGCGTCGCCCACCACATGACGGCGGCCCAGCAGAGCAGCGTCCCCGGCACGCCGGGGGCCAGCACACCGACGAGTCCGAGCAGCATCACCGCGCCGATCAGGCACACCTGTGCGGTCCCCATGAGCCCACCCTGCCCGATGACGCGCCCGTCCGCCGGGCGGATCACCCTCGGGGCGCAAGGCGAGACCTGTCCGAGACCCGCAGGACCACTCGCGTACGCCGCTCGTACGCCGTCCGTACGCCGTGGGGATGTCGTCGGTCCGCCGCCCCGTCAACCGTCCGGTGGCGCGCTCACCCTTCCGGCGGGACCGTCGGCCCGGTCGCCGGTCACCGCGTCCGCCGCGTACGGCCCCGCGCTCATACGTCCGTGTCGCCGCGTGCCACCCAGCCGCGTTCGTAGGCGTGCCAGCCGAGCTGGAGGCGGGTGGTGACCTCGGCGATCTCCATCAGCCGTTTGACCCGGCGCTGCACGGTGCGCAGCCCGAGGTCGAGCTGCTTGGCCGCCGAGGCGTCCGTCAGACCGGCCAGCAGCAGCGAGAGGATGCGCAGGTCGGTGCTGTCCGGCGCTTCGGGGGACTCCTCGGCCACGGTGCCCGTCCCGTCCAGGCTCAGCGGCATCCCCTGCCGCCACACTCCCTCGAACAGCCCCATCAGCGACTCCAGCAGCCCGCTGGCGTGCACGACCAGCGCGGCGGGCTGGGCGAGGCGGCGGGTCAGCGGCACCATCGCCAACGACCGGTCGGCCACCACCAGTTTGGTCGGCACCCGGTCCACCACCCGCACCTGTTCGTTCCTGCCGAGCGCGGCGGACACCTCCGTGAAACCGCTCGGGCTCGTCACGACGGAACGTTCCAGCACCACGCGGTACGTGACGCCGCGTCGGGACGCCTCCTGCTCGGCGTCGTTCTCCGTCCCGGTGATGGCCACCGGGCGGTCGGTGACCAGGGCGCAGACCTCGCTCTCCGCGCCGAACTGGAGTTGCAGGAAGCGCTGCGCCACCGCGTTGGCTCCGGTGACCACCTCGACCAGGTCGTGCACGGCCGGTTCCGTCGCCTCCGCGCGGAACTCGGCGGCCAGGACGGCGGCGGCTAGCTCCGCCTGCTCCAACTCGTGCCGCTGCCGGGTCAGCAGCGCCGACAGCGCCACGGCCGGTGGCGCGGCGACCCAGCGGCCGGGCCGCGCCGACGACTGCGCGACCAGCCCGTGCCCCTCCAGCCTGCGCAGGATGCGGCCCGCGTCCTCCTCGTTCAGCCCGAGGCGGTGCGACAGGTCGCCGACCTCGGCCGCGCCCAGGCCGACCAGCGCCCGGTAGGCCGATTCCTGCGCTTCGTCCAGACCGATGGCGCCGAGCACGGAGCCCCCTCCCTGCGGTGATGGTGACGGTGGCGGAAATGAGCCACGGCGGTTTCCCGCCTTGGTCATCTTGTACTCCCGCAGGTCCGCTCTGCCAGTGTGATCGACACCGAGCTTTGCGGAGAGCTTGACGGGGAGCTTCACGGGGAGCTTTCCGGTGGCTTCGCGGGAGGCGGGACGGAGGGCGCCGGGGACGGTGTCCGTGGCAGCCCCCGGAAGAAGTCTCCGGACGCGTCCGAAGGTCTCGGTGCGGTCCCCGGAGGATCTTTCCCGAGGTCCCGGCCGGGGACGGCGACTCCGCCGGGCGGCCCTGCTGTGGGGGCGGGGCCGGCCCGGCGGTTCCACGTTTCCCGGCGGCCCGCGCGGTGGACAATAAGGGCATGAGCCAGCAGGGGGACTCCCACAGCAGCCAAGAGGACGACTGGTGGCGTCAGTTGTACGACGACGACGCGGCCACGCCGTCCGCCACGCCGGATTCCGTCGACGCGCACTTCGATACGGCGCTGGACGCGGTGGCGCCTCCTCCGCCGACGCCGGCCGCCGACACGTTGCGACTGCGTCGGCCCACTCCGCCGCCTCCGCCCCCTTCCTGGCCGGGGCCGCCGCGCACACCGGGTGCGCCTCCGGCGCCGGTCCCGACCACGGCGCCGGTCTCGGCTCCGGAGCCCGCTTCGGTGTCGATTCCGGCTCAGCAGGACGCGTCGCCCGAGGTACCGGCCGACGAGGTACCGGCCGACGAGGTACCGGCTGACGTGGTGCCGGCCGACGTGGTGCCAGCCGAGCGGCCGGTCGAGCCGCCGGTCGAGTCCTCGGCCGAACCACCCGCCAAGCCGTCGATCGCCGCGCCGGACGCGCCGCCGGTCGATGACGCTCCCGCGTGGGACGCCTGGTCGGCCGAGCCGACCTTCGGCACGGCGCCGCCGCCACCGGAAGAGGCTCCGGAGGCCGCCGCGCCCGAGCCCACTCCGCCGCCCCGGCCGGAGCAACGCCCTTGGGACGCCTGGTCGTCCGCTCCCACCTTCGCCGAACGCCCCGAGCCGTCGGCCCCCGCCCCGGAGCCCCGCGAGGCGCCGCGCCCCGCGTCCGACTCCTGGTGGACCCGCTCACCTTCGGCCGCCCCCGAGCCGGCACCGGCGCCGGAGCCCGTCGCCGAAGAGCCGGAGGCCCCGGAGGGCGATACGCCCGGAGCCTCATGGGACGCATGGTCGGCCACCCCGACCTTCGCCGTCGAGGACCCCCCGCCCGCTTCCCCGGACGAGCCTGCCCTCTGGCCCCGCACCGCCTGGCAGGCCCCGACCCCCGAGACGGCCGAACCGGCACCGGCCGAGCCGGACGATTCCGGACCGCCGTCGCCGACCGACTCGGCGCTCGACCAACTCCTGGCAGCCCGCCGCCCCGCGCCCGAGCCGCCCCCTTCCGACAACTCCTGGGCCACCCCCGAGGCGGACCGCCCCGAGGCCGAGCCCCACCGCCCGTTTACCGCCCCGACCGGCGCGGCGGACCCCAACTACCCCTGGCCGCCCGCCCCGACCACGCCGAGCGCACCCCCGAGCCCGCAGACCGCCCCGCCCGGACCGGCCCCCGATCGTTCCCCTTCGGCGGCCCAACCACCCGCCCCTGCGACACCGGACGAGCCCGCCCAGCCCATTCCCCCGCAGCCGTCCGCCCCGCCCGAGCCCCGCCGCCCGTGGGTCCCCCCGACCGAGGCGGAGCCCGCCCAGGCGGGTCCCTCCTCGCAGGCGGCTGACGCCGAGCCTGTCCCGGCCGACCGGGAGGCCCCCACCGCCTCCCCGGAGCCCGGCTCTCCCTGGGCTGTCCCGCCCGAGGCGGAGGTCGATCGCTCCTGGGCGGCCCCGCCGCCCGCCGTATCGGAGCCCGATCAGCCGAGCCCCCCGCAGCCGTCCGTCCCGGCCGAACCCCGCCGTCCCTGGGTGGGTCCGACTGCCGTGGGTGTGCCGACCGCAGCGCAGAACGATCAGCCGGGTCCTTCTCCGGAGGCACTGGCCCAGCCGGGTCCTTCTCCGGAGACACCTGCGGCCGAGGCCGAACCGGTCGAGCCGGAGCCCGATCCGTCACGCCCTTCGCAGGCGGCTGACGCCGAGTCTGTCCCGGCGGTGCCGGGCGAGTCCGACGGGTCGGAGTCCGAACAGCCCAATCCCCCACAGCCGTCCGCTTCGGTCGAGCCCCGCCGTCCGTGGGCGGGGCCCGCGGTCGTCGGCGTGCCGGTCGGCGTGCCGGTCGGCGGGCGGAAGGGGCAGGCGGGGGAGCGGGACGGTGCCGAGGCCGGGACCGGGGCGACCGAGGGCGCAGGGAAGGGGGCCGGGTCGGCGGCGGGGTGGGGGCGGGAGACGGCGTTCGTGGAAGGGGAGGTGCGGTGGGCGCCGGAGCTGCCGCCCGGGTGGGTGGCGGCGGTGGGGGCGCGGGACGAGGTCGCGGAGCCGGAGGTGGTGGGCGGGGGACCGCCGACGTACGCGGCGGAGCCGACCGCGTGGCCGGAGGCGGAACCGGACGACCTCGGCGCCCTGGTGGCGGACACGGTGCTGGACGGCGCGCGGTACGGCCGCATGACGGTCCGGACGGTGTCGCTGCGCGGCGACTCGGCGCGGTACCGGGGCCAGCCCCGCAGGGACGCCCTCCTCACGGCCCGCTTCGGCAGCGGCGACGAGGCGCTGCTGCTGGTCGCGATGGCCAGCGGCGCCCGCGCGGCGGACGACGCGCACAAGGCGGCGCAGGACGCGGTGCGGTGGATCGCGGGCGCGGTCGGCCGGAGCAGGAACCGGCTCTCTGACGACCTGCGCGCGGCCCGCAGAGGCTCGCTCAAGTCGGGCCTGCACCGGCTGACCGACCGTTGCTACGGACGCCTGCGGGCCCGCGGCGAGGACCTGGGCCTGGACGAGGGCACGTACACCGCCTCGCTGCGCTGTCTGCTGCTGCCCGCGGACCCGGAGTGCCGGACCCGGCTGTTCTTCGGCGTCGGCGACGGCGGACTGTTCCGGATCAGGGACGACACCTGGCAGGACCTGGACCTGGCGCCGGACGAGACGGCGGCGCCGTTCCGCTTCCGGGCCACCGTCGCGCAGCCCGGCGACGCGCTGGTGATGTGCAGCGGCGGCCTCGCGGAACCGCTGCGCGGCGAGCCCGCACTGGCCGTCCACCTGGCAGGCCGCTGGGGCGCGGGACCGCCCGGCATGGCCGCGTATCTGGCCGACGCCCAGACCCGCGTCAAGGGCTACGCCGACGACCGGACGGCGGTGACCGTCTGGGACGCGTGACCGGGCGGGCCCCGGCGCTCCCGGATGCGGGGCCACCCACTTCCCGGTGAGATGAGAGGAGTCACCGACGAGGACAGGTGGGCCCGATGGCGAAGCAGACCGTGGCCGAGCAGTTCATCGACGTGCTGGTGCGCGCGGGCGTACAGCGCGTGTACGGGGTGGTGGGCGACAGCCTCAACCCCGTCGTGGACGCCGTACGCCGCAACCGTTCCATCGAATGGGTGCACGTACGCCACGAGGAGGTCGCGGCCTTCGCGGCGGGCGCGGAGGCCCAGCTCACCGGCAAGCTCGCGGCCTGCGCGGGTTCCTGCGGCCCCGGCAATCTGCACCTGATCAACGGCCTGTACGACGCGCACCGCTCGATGGCCCCGGTGCTGGCGCTCGCCTCGCACATCCCCAGCAGCGAGATCGGCACCGGCTACTTCCAGGAGACCCACCCCGACCAGCTCTTCCGCGAGTGCAGCCACTACAGCGAGCTGATCTCCAACCCGGCGCAGATGCCGCGGGTCCTCCAGACCGCCATCCAGCACGCGGTGGGCCGCGGCGGCGTCAGCGTCATCAGCCTGCCGGGCGACATCGCCGCCCAGACCGCGCCGCAGCGCAGCATCGAGCACGCCCTGGTCACCCGCCGCCCCACCGTCCGCCCCGGCGACGCGGAACTCGACGTCTTCGCCCGGCTCGTCAACGGCGCCAACAAGGTCGCCCTGTTCTGCGGCAGCGGCACCGCGGGCTCGCACGACGAGGTGATGGCCTTCGCCGAACGCGTCAAGGCCCCGGTCGGCCACGCCCTGCGCGGCAAGGAGTGGATCCAGTACGACAATCCGTACGACGTCGGCATGAGCGGTCTGCTCGGCTACGGCGCCGCGTACGAGGCGATGCACGAGTGCGACCTGCTGATCCTGCTCGGCACCGACTTCCCGTACAACGCCTTCCTGCCGGACGACGTGACGATCGTGCAGGTCGACGTGCGGCCCGAGCACCTCGGGCGCCGCTCGAAGCTGGACCTGGCGGTGTGGGGCGACGTCGGCGAGACGCTGCGCTGCCTGACGCCGAAGGTGCGGGAGAAGTCCGACCGCAAATTCCTCAACCGGATGCTGAAGAAGCACAGCGACGCGCTGGAAGGCGTCGTGAAGGCGTACACCCGCAAGGTCGACAAGCACGTGCCGATCCACCCGGAGTACGTGGCGTCCGTGCTCGACGAAGAGGCCGCGGACGACGCGGTGTTCACCGTCGACACCGGCATGTGCAATGTGTGGGCGGCCCGTTATCTGACGCCCAACGGCAAGCGCCGCGTCATCGGCTCCTTCACGCACGGCTCGATGGCGAACGCGCTGCCGCAGGCGATCGGCGCGCAGTTCCTCGACCGCCGCAGGCAGGTGGTGTCGATGTCGGGCGACGGCGGCTTCACCATGCTGATGGGCGACTTCCTGACGCTCGTCCAGTACGAACTCCCCGTCAAGGTGGTGCTGTTCAACAACTCCTCGCTCGGCATGGTCGAGCTGGAGATGATGGTCGAGGGCCTGCCCGCGTACGGCACCACCAACCACAACCCGGACTTCGCGGCCATCGCCAACGCCGCCGGGGCCTACGGCGTCCGGGTCGAGAAGCCCAAGGACCTGCGGGACGCGCTGCGTGGCGCCTTCCGGCACAAGGGGCCCGCCCTGGTCGACGTCGTCACCGACCCGCACGCCCTGTCCATCCCGCCGAAGATCACCGGCGAGCAGATCGGCGGCTTCGCGCTGTCGGTGGGCAAGGTCGTACTGGACGGCGGCGTCGGCAAGATGGTGCAGCTCGCGCGCTCCAATCTGCGCAACGTGCCGCGCCCGTAGCCCCGTTCGGCTCCGTTGTGACCCAGGACCGCGCCCTCCAGCACACCCCGACCGGCACGTTCCACCGGCTCGACCCCCGTCCCGGTCCAGCGGTGCCCGGTCAATCAGCCGTCGCTGTACGGGTACCGCCGGACGGAACAGGGGGCCGACGGAGGAAAAGCCGTCAACTCTGGATCAGATCGAACTCCTCCCACTGCCCGATGGCCGCCCGATTCGCGATCAGCGCCGCCGCGCCCCCGTTCTCGGCCGTCACGTACTGGTTGTTGACCCGCGCCCGCAGGCTGACGCTCCCGTCGCCGTTGCGCACGAGCTGGAACTGCTCCCAGGTGCCGACCGCGTCGACCTTGGCGAGCAGCGGGGCGGCGCCCGCGTTGTCGGCCGTCACGTACTTGTTGTTGGCGTGCGCGCGCAGCGCGATCCAACCGCCGCCCTGGTCGATCTCGTCGAACTGCTCCCAGGGTCCGATGGCCGTACGGTTGGCGATCAGCGGCGCCGCGCCCGCGTTGTCCGCCGTCACGTACTGGCCGTTGGCGTGCGCGCGCAGTGAGACCACCGTGCCGCCGCCGGGCGCGGTGCCGCCGCCGTCCAGACCGATCTGCACATTGCCCAGGTGCTTGGCGGCGGTGGCGGGGGAGCCGGAGACCTGCGCGTAGGGCAGCGCCGTGGTCGGCGCGGCCACCGGTTCGACGAGGTACGACTGCCCCGAGGCGACCGGCACATTGAAGGTGCCCGCGGTGGTCGGCGCGACCACGACGGCGTTGCTCGAACCGTTCACCACCTGCACCGACTGACCCGGCCAGGGGTTGCGCACGCGCATGGTCTGCGACGACCCGGCCTGGATGGCGACCGTGACCGGGGTGCCGTTCTGGACCTGCACGTCCACCTTGGTGTTGCCCTGCACCGAGACCGTGCCCGCCGCGTCCCAGCCGGCCGGCCAGGCCGGGGCGATCCGCAGCAGCCCGTCGTAGTCCTGCACCAGCGCCTCGTTCAGCGCGGTCGCGACACCGGACGCCTGCTCGATGTACGCCTCCGTGCCGACGGTGTTGCCGAGGTCGGCCAGCCCGTTGATGTACACCTGGTGGCTCTGGGTGATCGACGTCAGCCTCGCCGCGACCTCACTGGCCAGCCCGAGCCTGGCCGCGTCGATCGCGTCCATGCTCCAGTCGTTGCCCCCGGTCACCGCCCGGTGGTTGTACGAGCGCACCGCCAGGTCCCGCAGCGACCCCGGGTCGTCGGTGACCAGGTTGTACGGCCACACCGGCTCCAGGTCGATGTTCTCGCTGTTCCTGATCTGCGCGGTCGGCTGGTACGAGTACGCGATGATGTCGTTGTTCGACGCGTCCGCCGACGGCGGCAGCACCTGCGTACGGCCGTAGTCGGTACGCGCCCACGCCGGTATCTGGCCCTGCGCGGTGGTCAGTTGCGAGATCAGCGCGGTGTCCCCGGTGTTGAGGAGCTGCGCCGCCTTGATCACCACGGGGAAGAGCGCGGCGTCCGCGGCCAGGTCGGTCGTCGGGTCCTGCACCGCCCACTGCGTCTCGTGCGCGTTGGCGACCGCGTGCAGCTTCCCGTCCGAGCCGACCTTCTGGTAGTTGAGCAGGAAGGTCGCCGACGACTTCAGCAACGGGTAGTACGTGCGCAGGAAGTTGATGTCGCCGGTGGCCAGGTACTGCTGCCAGATGAACAGGCTGATCTCGGCGCCCGAGGTGATGTTCAGGGCGTTCCAGTTGGGGCTGCCCGGCTGGCTGCACGCCGCGTTGGCGCCGTTGCCCGGGTCGCCGCCGTTGCCGTTGAACCGCATGACCTCGGGGACGCAGGCACCCGGTGTGCCGCCCATCTGCTGCTTGGTCCACGCCTCGATGGCGGCCAGGTTGTTCTGGTAGAGGTTGAAGATCGGGATGTTCAGCGCGAAGTTGCCGCTGCTGGTGTTCGCGGAGATCTGGGTGCGCAGATTCCACAGCCAGGTCGCCGACGGCGTCCAGTTCTGGTGGTCCTGGCCGAAGTTGAACATGTCGGCCACGCCCGCCTGGCTGCCCGGCACGGTGCCGCGCATCGAGGCGGCCTCCATGTACAGGTACAAGGTGCGCAGCGTCTCCATGTACTGCGCGGTGCCGTCGGCCGAATTCGCCTCAAGGACACCGGAGTTGGCCCAGAAGCCGGACCACCAGGACTGCTGGGAGGACAGCAGCGAGGACTCGGCGGCGGTCGCGTCGGAGCCGAGCAGATTCGCGGCGGTGGTCGCCGCGTTGCCGCCGGTCCAGGCCGGGGCGCCGAGGATCACCCGGTAGGAGCCGTCGGCGTTGGGGGTGAACGCGACCTTCACCTGGGTGGAGTTGACCACCGAGGCGGTGACATTGCGACCGCCCGCGGAGAGCGCGGCCAGCGAGCCGAAGGTACGGCCCGAGGAGCCCGCCTCCTGGTTGTCCACCCAGGTCTCGGCCAGCGTGCCGACGGTGCCCGAGACGGCGGCCTGCGGACCGCGGCCCGACCACAGGCTCAGCGTCGCGGTCTGCTGGGCGCCCGGATCGGCGCCGGTGACGTCCACGATCAGTTCGTCCTTGGTCGCCGACACCCAGGACTTGAGGGTCATGCCGCCGCCGGACTCGGTGAGCACACCGGTGTAGACGTCCAGCGAGCCCTTGAAGTCGCTCGCGTTCGTCAGCGCGGACAGGCCCGGAATCTGCACCTGGCCCGGGGACTTGCGGCCCGGCAGGGTGTCGGCGCGGTTGAGCTGCGCGGTGAAGCCGCCCGCGGCCCAGGCGGCGGCGCCCAGCGAGCCGTTGCCCAGCGGCAGCGACTGCGCGGCGGCGGTGTTCGGCGAGCCGAGCACGATGTTCGAGCGGCGGATCACATTGGGGGTGTCGACATGGAAGCCGCCGTTCTGCCAGGCCGTGGTCGCGGTCGCCGCCGCGGCCGGCGGGGCGGCGGCGGGGACGAGCAGGCCCGCGGTGAGCAGGCCCGCCGCCAGAAGTGCGGTGGTGACGAGCGCGGGTGGTCGGATCATTCGCCGACGTCCGAGTTTTCCTTGCGGTGAGTACACGGGCCCCTCCCGAGGCAACGGGACGACAACACAGGCGCAACACCCAAGAGACACATGGGATGAGTGCGCCACAGAGTGGAGGCCGTGACCGCGTAGTGTCAAGGATTTTCACAACGCTGAGTCGGCTATACATCGGACCTCTCTAGGGAGTGGAGGTCAGAGTGCCTGCCCGGGTCGAGAATCCGCGACGGCGGCGGCGCGATCCGCAGACCTCCGATGTGACGTCGGCTGCGCGCATCCGGGACACATCAGGGGATCACGCGTGCAGGACTGGAACCTGTGGGGCTGGGAATGCCTATCGGCAAGAAAGTTCGACCGGGGAATCGCGGCGGCGACCGGAGCGGGGCCATGGAAGAGCCCGAAGCAGGGGAACTGGGGGATCAGACGGACATCACGGGGCAGATACTGCGGCATACGGTGCGGCACGCCGACCTCCCGGCCGTGGCCGAGGTGCGTCGCCTGCTGCGCGAGCATCTGCGGGACTGGGGAGTGCCCGTGCTCTGCGACACGGCGGAGCTGCTCGCCACCGAGCTGGTCACCAACGCACTGCAGCACACCACCGACGGGGCGGTGCTCACCGCCACACTCGTCCCCGGGCGGACGGCCGGGGAGCGGCTGCGCGTCGAGGTCTACGACGACCTCGCCCGGCACCCGAGGCTCCCGGCCCAGGCGACCGCCCCCGAGGACCACGGCACTTCGGGCCGCGGGCTCCTCCTCGTGCAGTCCCTGGCCGACGCCTGGGGCGCGCACTCACGCGGCAAGGGCAAGGTCGTCTGGTTCGAAGTCGACGCCCGCCGCGCGTGACAGCGCCCACGGGGCGGGGACCCGGGTATCTCTCCCGTGCCCCACCACCCGTGGGCGGCAGTCGACAACCGGCTTTCGGCTCAGCCGAATTGGCGTTCCATTTCCTCCAGCTTGCGTTCCAGGGAGTCCAGTCGGGGGAGGGTCATCGTGTCGTCCTCCGCCGTCAGGTCGATGGTGAAGGGGGCCGCGGCGTCCTCGCGTACCGGCTGGAGCGCCGGACGGGCGCGGACGGGGAGTTCGGCCGCGTGGGCCTCTATGGCAGGCTCCGATGCGGCCTGGCCGCTGCCGCCCGCGGCACTGGCCGCCGGAGGCAGTTCGACCTGACGGCCGCCCCGGCCGCCACCACGCGGCCAGTTCCTGTGCTGCCGGTTGAGCGCCTTGACGCGCGCCCGCTCCAGCCGGTCGTGGTCGCGGCGGCGCATCACGTTCTGCTCGCGCTCCCGCTTGTCCTCCCGGACCTCCTCGACCGCCTCGTCCAGCGTGCGTACGCCTTCGAGGAGCATCAGGGACCAGGCCGCGTACGTCTCACGCGGTGCCCGCATCCACCGCACCATGCGGATCTGCGGCAGCGGACGCGGTACGAGCCCCTGCTCGCGCAGCGCCGCCCGGCGGGTCTGCTTCAGCGCGCGGTCGAAGAGGACCGCGGCCGAGAGCGACATCCCGGCGAAGAACTGCGGAGCACCGGCGTGGTCGATACCGCGCGGCGCGTGCACCCAGTTGAACCAGGCGGCGGCGCCGGCGAACAGCCACACCAGCATGCGCGAGCCGAGAGCAGCGTCACCGTGGCTGGCCTCCCGCACGGCCAGTACGGAGCAGAACATCGCCGCGCCGTCCAGGCCGAACGGAACCAGGTACTCCCAGCCGCCGGTCAGGTTGAGGTTCTCCCGGCCGAAGCCGACCAGGCCGTGGAAGGAGAGGGCCGCGGCGACGGCGGCGCAGCAGAAGAGCAGCACGTACGAGGCGCTGCCGTATATCGCCTCCTTGCGGCGACGGCGCTCCTCACTGCGCTCCCACGAATCCACCTGGGCGCCGTCGGCGCTGCTCGAACTCGCCTTGCGGTTGCGGAAGACGAGCA
Organism: Streptomyces sp. NPDC088910; assembly: GCF_044749865.1. Lineage (NCBI taxonomy): Bacteria > Bacillati > Actinomycetota > Actinomycetes > Kitasatosporales > Streptomycetaceae > Streptomyces > Streptomyces sp. NPDC088910. The sequence goes on along the minus strand of NZ_JBIVIV010000011.1, from coordinate 302,773 downwards.
CGCAGGCCACGAGGACGACCAGGCCGATGGCCCCCGAGAGCGCCCAGTCCAGCGATATGTCCGTAAGTCTCATGTGCGATTCCTAGTGTCGCTTCCGTCGCGCTCGGGCCGCGGGACGGCTTACGAGCGACATCTTTGCGAAGAGCGCGGATGACTGGAGAGGTTATGGCCCAAGAGCACGCCTTCGGATGGATTGCTCGAACTTCCGTGCCACAACAACTCAGTTGAGCGAGATCGTAGCGTGATCGTCAGGCCGCCGAGACCAGCCGCCTGATCCGGTCCGCGTCGCAGGTCCGCGGGCAGGTGGTGCAGGCATCGGCCGGACTGATCGTATAGAACCGGCAGCAGGTGAGCCGGTCCCGGGTCCGGCTCACGGGCGGTGACGGTACGTCAGTACCGGTCGGGACCGTCAGTTCGCGGAATGCGGCGCCTCCCGCATACGGCGTAGTGCCACCGGGCAGCAGCGCGGCCAGCTCCGCCGCGGCCCGCTCCTCCTCGCCCAGCAACTGCCCCACGCGCCAGAGCCCTTCGGTGATCTCGTCGGTCGCCATGCCCCACAGCGCACGCGGTCCGCGCCGCAGCCGCGGCCCGAATCCCTCCAGCAGCGGCGCGAGATGCTCGGCCAGCGCGGCCCGCAGTTCGTCGCGCAGTGCCGCCTCGTCGGGCACGACGCGGGCGTGGGGGAGCGCCGCGGCCGGGTCGTCCGGCAGGCAGGCGAAGGAGCGCGGCCGTACGGTCATCCGGCCCGCCGCGCGGTGGAAGGACACGTCGGTGACCGCCAGCCGCGGCACCCGGCGGCTGAGGAACCACGGCACGGTGAAGAGCAGGCACGCGGGCCACGCGTAGCGGTGCAGCGCCAGCGCCGCCGCCACGTCGGGCCGCGGGCGGCGGCCGTGGTCGGCCGTGACCTGGGCGGCGACGGTGTCCGTGAGGGCGTCCGCCGCCGCGCCGCCGTCCGCCAGTTCGCGCGCCCCGACCCAGCCGGGGCCGTGCGGCAGCGGCTGGGTCACGTCGGTCGCCTCGGTCACGACGAGGCCGGGGAAGACCTGGGCGAGCCGGTCGTACGCCATGGTCAGTGGCGAGCCGGTCGGTGCGGCGGGCGGCAGGATTCTGGACACGGGCATGCGGCTCACCATCGGGTGTTTCGAGCGACACGAGATCGTTACGAGGTAAGGCTTACCTTACTCATGGAGAAGGGTTCTTGAGCAATCCGGGGTGTTTGCCACTACGGCATTCGGGGGAAAGGCGTGCCCGCACGCCCCCCTCCGGCCCATCCCCTCTGGCCCGCCCCGGCCGCCGCCCGTGCCGGGCGTGTCGCGTCGGTCCGCTACCGCTGCGCCTCCAGGTCGCGGAGCCAGCGGAGCTGGGTGGCGCGGTGTTCGGCGGAGCCGCCCTCGTGGCCGTTCCAGGGGTAGACGCTGATGTCCTTCGTGCTGCCCGACCAGTGGTTGTACGAGGCGAAGACCGTCGACGGCGGGCAGACCTGGTCCATGAGGGCCACCGAGTACAGCGCCGGAGCCGTCGCGCGGGCGGCGAAGTTGAGGCCGTCGAAGTACGAGAGGGTCGTGAACACGTCGTCGTCCGTGCCGCGTTGGGTCGCGAGGAACAGCACGATCTCCTGGTACGGGTCCCGGTCGGTGAGGGTCAGCGCGCGCCGGAAGTGCGACAGGAAGGGCACGTCGATCAGCGCCGCGGCGACCCCCGGGTGCAGTCCGGCGGCAGCGGTCGCGATGCCGCCGCCCTGGCTGCCGCCGGCCACGTACACCCGCCCGGCGTCGACGGCGGGATGGGCCGCCGCCACGTCCACCGCGCGGACGGCGTCGGTGAAGACCCGGCGGTAGTAGTACGCCTCCGGGTCCAGGATGCCGCGGGTCATGAAGCCGGGGGCCTGCGGGTTGCCGCCGCCGTGCGGGTCCGGCGTCGAGCCCGCGCTGTTGCGGCCCACCGCGCCCTGGCCGCGGGTGTCCACCACCAGCACGGCCCGGCCGGTGGCGGCCCACACCAGATGGTCGTGCGGCAGGCCGCGCCCGCCGCCGTACCCGATGTACTGGACCACGCACGGCACGGGGCCCTCCGCGCCGCGCGGCACGACCAGCCAGGCGGATATCGGGTGGCCGCCCCAGCCGGAGAAGGTCGTGTCGAAGACGTCGACGGCCGTCAACGCGGCGTCGACGGGCAGGAATTCGGCGTCGGGAGCCGACCGCGCCGCCTCGTCGAGCGTGCGCTTCCAGAAGGCGTCGAAGTCGTCGGGCTCGTGGCGCTCCGGCCGGTACGAGCGCAGTTCTTCGAGGGGCAGATCGAACAGGGCCATGCGGACTCCATGGGCGAGAGCGAACCGAGAGTAAACAAGGTCGCACAAGAATAAACGAGACCGCACGTCCGATCGGCTCCGCCAGCCCGGTCCGTCCTCTCGGACTGGTCCAATGCCGGTGGGGGATAAGGCCGTTGGGCCAGTCCACTCGTGGTTCCGGAAGCTGACGTCGGACCTGTCCGACGTCACTGCGTCGCACGGAATCCGGTGCGGGGAATTTCCCTCGGCGGGCGGTGACCGGCGCGCGTACGGCGCTCCGCGCGATACCCCGTGGGGGTAATGCGCGGGCGGCCGGGGACACCACCGGCGCGGGTTACGCTTACCGCACTGCGCCACCCGAGTGGCGTCACCAGGCACTGGTCACCGGTCACGGCCAGGACGGCCGGTCACGCTCACGGAGTACGGAGAGGGACGCCGCGTGGAACGAGCCGCACCCGGGGGCGCCGAGCAGGTACGCGGCGACCACCCGCACGCCGGGCAGCCGGAGCTGCCCGCGCCGCGGCGCATGCCCGAGCGGCTGTCCGTACGCGACCAGGTGCTCGGAGCGCTGCGGCACGCGCTCGTCAGCGGTGAGCTGCCGCCCGGCACCGTGCACTCCGCGCCCGCCCTCGCCGGCCGCTACGGCGTCTCCGCCACGCCCATCCGCGAGGCCATGCAACTGCTGGCCCGCGAGGGCGCCGTCGAGGTGCTGCCCAACCGCGGCTTCCGGATCACCGAGCGCAGCGCCCGCGACCTGGCGGAGCTGGCCGAGATCCGCGCCCTGCTCGAGGTGCCCGTCGTCCTCGGCCTCGCCCGCAGCGTCACCGCCGACCAGTGGGAGGCGCTGCGCCCGCTGGCCGAGGCGACCGTGACCGCCGCCGCCCTCGGCGACCGGGCCGCCTACGCCGAGTCCGACCGCGCCTTCCACCGCGCGATGCTGGGCCTGTCGGGCAACCTCCAGCTCGTCTCCGTCGCCGACGAGCTGCACCGCCGCGCCCAGTGGCCGCTGGCCGTCCCGCGCCCGCCGCACGCCGCCCGCCCGGCCCCGGCGGAGCTGCTCGCCGACGCCACCGAGCACGCCGTACTGCTCGACGCTCTCGTCGCGGGGGACACCGACACCGTCGAGGCGCTGGTCAGGGAGCACTTCTCGGGCGCCGCCCGCGGCTGAGCCGGTCGAGACGGCCGAAGACGCCCGCGTATGCCGGTGAGCGGGTCGGCCATGGTCCGGGGGAGGGCCGCTGACGTTGGCTTGACCCATGACGACGACAGACGCACGACACGAGACGGTGCTGGTCCTCGGCGGCAACGGGAAGACCGGCCGCCGCGTCGCCGCCGGGCTGCGCGAGCACGGGTTGCGGGTACGGATCGGCTCGCGGGCGGGCGAGCCGCCGTTCCTCTGGGAGGACCGGGGGACCTGGCCGAAGGTGCTCGACGGCGTCCGCGCCGCCTACATCGCCTACTCCCCGGACCTGGCCGCGCCCGAGGGCGCCGACGACGTGGGCGCCTTCGCCGCGCTCGCCGTGGAGCTGGGCGTACGGCGGCTGGTCCTGCTCTCCGGCCGCGGCGAGCCGGGCGCGCTCCGCGGCGAGCGGGCCGTCCAGGACAGCGGCGCCGACTGGACGATCGTACGGTCGAGCTGGTTCGCCCAGAACTTCAGCGAGGACTATCTGCTGGAGCCGGTGCTCGCCGGGGAGATCGCGCTGCCCGCGGGTGAGGTCGGCGAGCCCTTCGTCGACGCCGAGGACGTCGCGGACGTCGCCGTGGCCGCGCTGACCGCGCCGGGGCACGAGGGGAAGGTGTACGAGGTCACCGGGCCCCGCCTGCTCACCTTCGGCGAGGCCACCGCCGAGATCGCCCGCGCCACGGGGCGCGACATCCGGTACACGCACCTGCCGGCCGCCGAGTACGCCGCCCTGCTCGGCTCCCACGGGCTTCCCGCCGAGCTGGTCTCGCTCCTCACCGACCTGTTCACCGAAGTCCTCGACGGCCGCAACGCCCACACCGCGGACGGCGTCCGGCAAGCCCTGGGGCGTCCGCCGCGCGACTTCACCGAATACGCCCTGCGGGCCGCTTCCGAAGGCGCCTGGACCCGGGGCTGACCCCGCGCCGCCCCGGGGAACGCAACCGCGCGGACCGCCGCCACCGGCAGGTGTCCGGAGACGCCCGAACCGCCCCGCCGGGGCCGGTGGCGGGGGCCTGCCCTAGGCCGCCGTGAAGGCCGGGGCGAGCCAGGTGGGGACGCCGTCCAGGAGGGCGTAGAGGCGGGCGGCCTCAAGGCGGAGCCGGGCGGCCTCGGGCTCGTCCTCGACATCGGCCAGGGCGAGCAGCGCCGGGGCCGTGCCGACGAGGTGCCCGAGGGAGACCCGGATGCGGAGGGACTCCGCGAAGCCGTGCCGGGCCTCGGCGATCTCGCCGTCGGCGGCGGCGAGCCCGGCGAGGTGGCGCCAGGTGAAGGAGGTCAGGAAGACGTCGCCGTGGGCGACGGCGCCGGCGTGGGCGCGGCGGTAGGCGGCGCGGGCGGCAGCCGGATTGGCGGCGATGTTCTCGGCGACCAGGCCGCGCCGGAAGTCCAGCAGCGGCCTGCCGGGAGAGGCGGGGGACAGCAGCGCGGCGGCGCGGCCGAACGCGGAGCTGGCCTCGTCGGCGCGGTCGCGTACGGAGAACAGCGTCGCGCCGTACGCGAGGTACCCCCGTTCGGAGGCGGCGGCGCCGCGCTCCTCGTCGGTGCCCGCCAGCGCCTCGGCGGCGCGCAGCGCGTCCTCCGCCTCGGACCAGCCGTCGAGGTGGTAGAAACACCCCTCGACCAGCAGTTCCGCCCTCCGTAGCGCGGCTCCGGCGTGGTCGGCGCAGAACGGCGCGAGCAGTGTCGCCGCCTCCGCCCAGCAGCCGCGAGCCCGCAGCCGCCATACGTCCGGTTCCCCGACCACCGATTCCGACAGGGCGGTTTCCGCCACAGTCTCTCCCCCAAGCGCGTCGTCGAGCGAGTGCGAGTTCCTGCTTACGTGCAGTGGCCGAAGTCCAACATGGCGCGGGGGTCCACGCCAAGGGGTTGGAGATCACCTTTTGTGAACGGGATCACTAATGCCTGTTCGGCAGGTAGGACGGTCCAACAGGTGAACGTGTGAAGGAGATTCGACGGCCGCTTCGGCGGGCGCGCCGCCCGTACCGCCGTGCCGTCAGCTCATCCGCAGCGCGAGGAAGAAGTCCAACTTGTCCTCGAGGCGCGACAGATCACGCCCCGTCAGCTGTTCGATCCGCCCGATCCGGTACCGCAGCGTGTTCACGTGCAGGTGCAGCCGGGTGGCGCAGCGCGTCCAGGAGCCGTCGCACTCCAGGAACGCCCCAAGGGTCGGGATGAGGTCGGCGCGGTGCCTGCGGTCGTACGCGCGCAGCGGGTCGAGCAGCCGGGCGGTGAAGGCGCGGCGCACGTCGTCGGGGACGAAGGGCAGCAGCAGGACGTGGGAGGCCAGCTCCTCGTGCCCGGCCACGCAGACCCGGCCGGGGCGGGCCGCGGCCACCCGGCGCGCGTGCCTGGCCTCCTCCAGGGCGCCGCGCAGCCCCTCGGCGGACTGCACGGCGGCGCTGACGCCGATGGTCAGCCGTCCGTCGTCGGCGAGCCCGCGGCCGAGCGGGCCGCGCAGCACGTCGAGCAGCCGGTCGGCGTGCAGGGTCGCGGGGGAGTCCTCGCCGCCCTCCTGGGCGCCGGGGACCGGCGGCGGCAGCGGTACCAGCGCCATCGCCTTGTCGTCCAGGTGCGCCACCGCGATCCGGTCCGTCGCCTCGGCCCCGGCCGCCGCCGGGTCGACCAGCACTTCCTCCAGCAGGTCCCGCGCCACCGGCCCCGGCGCCAGGTCGCCGCCCGCCCAGTCGACCCGGGCGACCACGATCTGCCACTGCGGCGCGCCGCCCGCGCCCGGCACCAGGACGGGCGCCGCGGCCCGCAGCCGGGCGCCGATCTCGGCGGGCGGCGCCCCGCCGCGCACCAGCTCGAAGACCTCCGCGGCCAGCCGCCGCCGTACCGTACGGGCCGCGTCCCGCCGCTCCCGCTCCACCGCGATGAGCTGCGTGACGCCGTGCAGCAGGTCCAGGCGCTCCGCGGGCCACTCTCCGGCGTCCGCCTCGACGGCGAGGAACCAGTCGGACAGTACGGTCGCCCGTACGTCCTCAGCCCCCGCGCGGACCGGGAAGAGCGAGTAGATCCGGCCGCCCTGGACCGCGACGCGGTGCGGCGCGGGCCGGGCGGTGCGGGCGGCGGCCTGCTGGGCGCCGGCCAGCTCGGCGCGGGCCGAGGCGGCCAGCGACTGGCCCGAGCCGCCGATCTCCCGGCCGACCGCGGACAGCACCCAGGCGCGCAGGTCCAGGTCGCTGCCGAGCAGGTCGAGCACGGCGTCGGGGCCGCCGCCCGCGGGCCCCGACGACATCAGCCGCCGGTGCCGGTCCACGACCGCCGCGAGATCACCCGCCCGGCCGCCGGAGACCTGCCGGACCACGTACTCGGTGACGGTCGCGAAGGCCACCGTCTCGTCCACCGCGAACAGCGGCAGCCGGTGCCGGGCGCAGGCGGCCACCAGATCCTGCGGGATCGTGCTCAGCCCCGCCTCGCCCGCCGCGAGCGCCGCCACCCCGGCGCCGGCCAGCAGCCGGACGAAGGGCTCGCAGTCGCCGGGGCCGCGCCGCCAGGCCAGACCGGTGAGGACCAGTTCGCCGCCGGTCAGATAGCGGCTGGGGTCGCGCAGGTCCGTGGTCATCACCCCGCGGACCGTACGGTCCAGCTCGTCCTCGCCGCCGAGCAGCCGCAGGCCGAGGGCCTCGGTGTCCAGCAGTGCGCGCAGCCGCATAGTCGTCGCCTTGTCCTCTGCCGGGTCGTGGTCGCGGTCCCGGCCGTCGTCGCGGGAGCCCGGGGTCGCAGTGTCGAACACCGGTGTTGCGGGTGGGCTGCCGCGAGGTTTCGGAGCGGACCCTTTCGGAGGAATCTACAAGACCCACCCCTTGGCCAGCCAACCGCTTCATGTTTTCGGTGACTGCACCCGGACGGCCCCACAGCCGTGTACTGGGGCCACCCCGCGTGTACAGGACATGAACAGCCCACTCGGATTCGAGAAGAGAACCCCATGGAATTCCTGCGCCCCGCCAGCTGGGAGGAAGCGCTCGCCGCCAAGGCCGAGCATCCCTCCGCTGTGCCCATCGCGGGTGGCACGGACGTGATGGTCGAGATCAACTTCGACCACCGCAGGCCCGAGTTTCTGCTGGACCTGAACCGCATCGGTGAGCTCCAGGAGTGGGAGGCGGCCGAGGACACCGTCCGGCTCGGCGCCTCCGTCCCGTACACCCGGATCATGGAGAACCTCAGAGCCGAGCTGCCCGGCCTCGCGCTGGCCAGCCACACCGTCGCCTCCCCGCAGATCCGCAACCGCGGCGGTGTCGGCGGCAACCTCGGCACCGCCTCCCCGGCGGGTGACGCCCACCCGGCGCTGCTCGCGGGCGGCGGCGAGGTCGAGGCGCAGTCCGTACGCGGCACCCGGCTGATCCCCATCGACGACTTCTACCGGGGGGTGAAGCGCAACGCGCTGGAGCCCGACGAGCTGATCCGCGCCGTGCGGCTGAAGAAGGCGACCGGGCCGCAGCAGTTCTCCAAGGTCGGCACCCGCAACGCGATGGTCATCGCGGTCTGCGCCTTCGGCCTGGCCCTGCACCCCGAGATCCGCGAGGTCCGCACCGGCATCGGCTCGGCCGCGCCCACCCCGATCCGGGCGCGGACGGCCGAGGAGTTCCTGGCCGCCGCGCTGGACGAGGCCGGGCTGTGGGAGAGCCGCGGGGTGATCCCGCCCGCCGTCGCCCGGCAGTTCGCGGAGCTGGTCTCCGGGGCCGCCAACCCGATCGACGACGTCCGCGGCACCGCGTCCTACCGGCGGCACGCGCTGGCCGTCATGGCCCGCCGCACGCTCGGCTGGTCCTGGGAGCAGTACCGCGGCAACGAGCCCCACGAGCTGGACGACAGGAGCAAGCCATGCGCGTGACCTTCACCGTCAACGGCAGTCCGCAGGAAGCCGACGACGTATGGGAGGGCGAGAGCCTGCTGTACGTGCTGCGCGAGCGGATGGGCCTGCCCGGTTCCAAGAACGCCTGCGAGCAGGGCGAATGCGGCTCCTGCACGGTCCGCCTGGACGGCGTGCCGGTGTGTTCGTGTCTGGTCGCCGCGGGCCAGGCGCAGGACCGCGAGGTCGTCACCGTCGAGGGCCTGGCCGGTGAGGGCGGTGAACTCTCCACCGTCCAGCAGGCGTTCGTGGACGCGGGCGCCGTCCAGTGCGGCTTCTGCACCCCCGGACTGCTGGTCGCCGCCGACGAGTTGCTCGAACGCGTCCCCGAGCCGTCCGACGGCGACATCCGCGAGGCGCTGTCCGGCAACCTGTGCCGCTGCACCGGCTACGAGAAGATCCTCGACGCCGTACGGCTGGCCGCCGCCCGTACCGAAGGAGCGGTGTGAGCATGCCCAACACACCCGCGCCCGGCGCCGGTTCGTCCGTCACCCGGACACCCACCAGCCTCACTCAGGGCGCCGCCTCCAAGGGCGGCATCGGCGAGTCCACACTGCGCCCCGACGGCATCCTGAAGGTCACCGGCGAATTCGCGTACTCCTCGGACCTGTGGCACGAGGACATGCTGTGGGGCTACACGCTGCGCAGCACCGTCGCGCACGCCGAGATCCGCTCCATCGACACCTCGCAGGCGCTGGCCACCTCGGGCGTCTACGCGGTGCTCACCTACGACGACCTGCCCACCGAGGTGAAGAACTACGGCCTGGAGATCCAGGACACCCCGGTCCTCGCCCACGGCAAGGTCCGCCACCACGGCGAGCCGGTCGCGCTGGTCGCCGCCGACCACCCGGAGACCGCGCGCCGCGCCGCCGCGAAGATCCGCGTGGAGTACGTCGACCTGCCGGTGATCACCGACGAGGCGTCCGCCACCGCGCCGGGTGCCGTCCTGGTCCACGAGGGCCGCGAGGACCACCACATCGGCCATGTCCCGCACCCCAACATCGTCCACCGCCAGCCCATCGTGCGCGGCGACGCGGACGCGGCGGCGGCCCGCGCCGACGTGGTCGTCAGCGGCGAGTACGTCTTCGGCATGCAGGACCAGGCGTTCCTCGGCCCCGAGTCCGGCCTGGCCGTGCCCGGCGAGGACGGCGGCGTCGACCTCTACGTGGCCACCCAGTGGCTCCACTCCGACCTGCGGCAGATCGCGCCGGTCCTCGGGCTGCCGGAGAAGAAGGTCCGGATGACGCTCTCCGGCGTCGGCGGCGCCTTCGGCGGCCGTGAGGACCTGTCGATGCAGATCCACGCCTGCCTGCTGGCGCTGCGCACCGGCAAGCCCGTCAAGATCGTCTACAACCGCTTCGAGTCCTTCTTCGGCCACGTCCACCGCCACCCCGCCAAGCTCTGGTACGAGCACGGCGCGACCCGCGACGGCAAGCTCACCCACATCAAGTGCCGGATCGTGCTGGACGGCGGCGCCTACGCCTCCGCCTCCCCGGCCGTCGTCGGCAACGCCGCCTCCCTGTCGGTCGGCCCGTACGTCGTCGAGGACGTCGACATCGAGGCGCTGGCCCTCTACACCAACAACCCGCCCTGCGGCGCGATGCGCGGCTTCGGCGCGGTCCAGGCGTGCTTCGCCTACGAGGCGCAGATGGACAAGGTCGCGGCCGAACTCGGCCTGGACCCGGTCGAGTTCCGCCAGCTCAACGCCATGGAGCAGGGCACGCTCATGCCGACGGGCCAGCCCGTCGACTCGCCCGCGCCGGTCGCCGAACTGCTGCGCCGGGTCAAGGCCCGCCCGCTGCCGCCCGAGCGCCAGTGGGAGGTGGCCGGGGGAGCCGCCGACGTACGCGCGCTGCCCGGCGGCCTGTCCAACACCACGCACGGCGAAGGCGTCGTACGCGGTGTCGGCTACGCGGTCGGCATCAAGAACGTCGGCTTCTCCGAGGGCTTCGACGACTACTCCACCGCCCGAGTGCGGATGGAGGTCATCAACGGCGAGCCGGTCGCGACCGTGCACACCGCGATGGCCGAGGTCGGCCAGGGCGGCGTCACCGTGCACGCCCAGATCGCCCGCACCGAACTCGGCGTCACCCAGGTCACCATCCAGCCCGCCGACACCCAGGTCGGCTCGGCCGGTTCCACCTCCGCCTCCCGGCAGACGTACATGACCGGCGGCGCGGTGAAGAACACCTGCGAAGCCGTACGCGAGAAGGTGCTGGAGACCGGCCGCCGCAAATTCGGCACCTACCACCCGGCGTGGGCCACCGCCGAACTCCTGCTGGAGGGCGGCAAGGTCGTCACCGACGGCGGCGAGGCGCTGGCCGACATCGCGGACGTCCTGGAGGACGAAGCCGTCGACCTGGAACTGGAGTTCAGGCACCGCCCGACCGTCGCGTTCGACCTGCGCACCGGACAGGGCAACGGCCACGTCCAGTACAGCTTCGCCGCGCACCGCGCGGTGGTCGAGGTCGACACCGAACTGGGCCTGGTCAAGGTGGTCGAACTCGCCTGCGCCCAGGACGTCGGCAAGGCGCTCAACCCGCTGTCGGTCGTCGGCCAGATCCAGGGCGGCACCACGCAGGGCCTGGGCGTGGCGGTGATGGAGGAGATCATCGTCGACCCCAGGACCGCCAAGGTCCGCAACCCGTCCTTCACGGACTACCTGATCCCCACGATCCTCGACACGCCGACCATCCCGGTCGACGTGCTCGAACTCGCCGACGAGCACGCGCCCTACGGCCTGCGCGGCGTCGGCGAGGCGCCCACGTTGTCGTCCACTCCCGCGGTCCTCGCGGCGATCAGGAACGCGACGGGGCTGGAGTTGAACCGGACCCCGATCCGGCCGGAGCACCTGACCGGAACCTAGGCGGCCGGGGGGCTCCCGCCCCCCGGTCCCCCTTTCTTGTTCGTCTCGGGCCGTCCCCCGGGTCGTGCAGGCCACGCAGATCCCAAATCCCGTACACCGCGTACGAGTGCCCCTGTGAACCTTGGGAGTTGGCACCATGACCCAGACGCCAGTAGAGCCGCGGACGGCGGCGGAGGACGCGGGCGAAGGCTCGCGACAGCCCGCCGGGAGATCCTGGCTCGACCGGTACTTCCACATCTCGGCCCGAGGCTCGTCGATCCCCCGCGAGGTCCGCGGCGGCATCACGACCTTCATGGCGATGTGCTACATCCTGCTCCTCAACCCGCTGCTGCTGTCGGGACCCGACGTGGCGGGGCACAAGCTCAGCCACGCCGCGCTGATCACCGCGACGGCGCTGGCCGCCGCTGTCTCCACCCTGCTGATGGGCTTCGTCGGCAAGGTGCCGCTCGCGCTCGCGGCGGGGCTGAGCGTGGCCGGGGTGATCTCCACCCAAGTGGCTCCGAACATGACCTGGCCGCAGGCTATGGGTATGTGCGTGATCTACGGCGGCGTCATCGTGCTGCTGGTGGTCACCGGGCTGCGCGAGATCGTCATGAACGCGATACCGCTGGCGCTCAAGCACGGCATCACCATCGGCATCGGCATGTTCATCGCGATGATCGGCCTGGTCAACGCCGGTTTCGTCGGCAAGGGCGACCCGCACGGCACGGCCCCGGTCGCCCTCGGCGCCGGCGGCCAGCTGCGCGGCTGGCCCGTGCTGCTCTTCTGCGTGACCCTGCTGCTGATCTTCATGCTCCAGGCCAGGAATCTGCCGGGCGCGATCCTGATCGGCATCGTGGCCGGCACCGTCCTGTCCGTGATCGTCAACGCGGCGGGCGACCTCACGGCGGCCGACTGGGGAGGCAGCGCGCCCAAGCTGGAGGGCAGCGCGGTCTCGATGCCGGACTTCGGGCTCTTCGGCCATGTCGAGTTCGGCGGCTGGGGCTCGATCGGCGGTATGACCGTCGGCGTCATCGTTTTCACTCTGGTGCTCGCCGGGTTCTTCGACGCGATGGCCACCATCATCGGCGTCGGCACCGAGGCCGGGCTCGCCGACGACAAGGGCCGGATGCCGGGCCTGTCGAAGGCGCTGTTCATCGACGGCGCGGGCGGCGCGATCGGCGGCGTCGCGGGAGCGTCGGGGCAGACCGTCTTCATCGAGTCCGCGACCGGCGTCGGCGAGGGCGCCCGCACCGGCCTGTCCTCGGTCGTCACCGGCGTCCTCTTCGCGCTCGGCCTGTTCTTCACCCCACTGGCTCAGATCGTGCCCGGCCAGGTCGCCGCCGCCGCGCTCGTCGTGATCGGCGCGATGATGATGAGCAACGCACGGCACGTCGACTGGTCCGACCGCGCCGTGGCCGTACCGGTCTTCATGACCGTCGCCCTCATGCCGTTCACCTACTCCATCACCGCGGGAGTCGGCGCCGGGGTCGTCTCGTACACCGCCATCAAGGCCGCGCAGGGCAAATGGCGCGAGCCGGGGCTGTTCATGTGGATTCTCACGGCCGTCTTCGTCGTCTATTTCGCCCTGCACCCGATCGAGGGCTGGCTCGGCGTCAAGTGACCGCCGGGAAGAGTGAGTTGTAGGAAGAAGGAGCTGGAACGCCATGCTGGACATCGCTGACGAGTTGTACCGCTGGTGCGGTCTCGGGCGTCCGTTCGCCGTCGCGACGGTCGTCGCGACCGGCGGCAGCGCCCCCCGCCAGCCCGGTGCGGCGCTCGCCGTCGACGGCGGCGGCGACGCCATCGGCAGCGTGTCCGGCGGGTGCGTGGAAGGCGCGGTCTACGAGCTGTGCCGGGAGGTGCTGGCCGCGGGCCCCGACGCGGCCGCGGTCCTCCAGCACTTCGGCTACTCCGACGAGGACGCCTTCGCCGTCGGCCTGACCTGCGGCGGCGCGATCGACATCTTCGTGCAGCGGATCGACCCCGCGGTACGGCCCGAGGTCGTCGCGGCGCTGGCCGCGGCCGTCTCCGGCGAGGCGGCGGCGGTGGCCCGTGTGGTCGAGGGCCCGGCGGAGCTGCTGGGCCGGGCGCTGCTGGTGTCCGAGGCCGAAGGCGCCGGTGCGTACGCGGGCTCGCTCGGTGACGACGAGCGGGACCGTACGGCGGCGGCCGAGACCCGCGCGCTGCTGGCCGCCGGGCGCACCGGGACCGTCGTGATCGGCGCGGACGGCAGCCGCTGCGGCGCGCCGCTCACCCTGCTGGTCGAGGCCAGCGTGCCGCCGCCGCGGATGCTGGTCTTCGGGGCGATCGACTTCGCGTCTGCGCTGGTACGGGCGGGCAAGTTCCTCGGCTACCACGTGACGATCTGCGACGCGCGGCCGGTCTTCGCCACCGCCCGCCGCTTCCCCGAGGCCGACGAGGTGGTCGTCGACTGGCCGCACCGCTACCTGGAGGCAGAGGCGCGGCAGCGGCGGCTGGACGGCCGTACGGCGGTCTGCGTCCTCACCCACGACGCCAAGTTCGACATCCCCCTGCTGGAGCGGGCGCTGCGGCTGCCGCTGGCCTACATCGGCGCGATGGGCTCGCGCCGCACCCATCTCGCGCGCCTGGACCGGCTGCGCGACACCGGGGTGACCGAACTCGACCTGGCCAGGCTCCACTCGCCGATCGGCCTCGACCTCGGCGCCCGCACGCCCGAGGAGACCGCCCTGTCGATCGCCGCCGAGATCGTCGCCCACTCGCGCGGCGGCTCCGGCGCCCCCCTCACCGGCGCCCGCACCCCGATCCACCACGAGCCCAAGACCCCGTCCCGCCGCCTGGGCTCCCCGGCCGCGTAGCGGCCACCGGCCCGCCGAGACCGGGTGCGGGTCCCGATCGGGACCCGCACCCGGACCTCGCCGCACCGCCGTTGCGGGGCCCGGGTCCAGGGCGACCCGAACTCCTGTTGGCGGTGTCGGTCAGCGTGTTTTGAGCGGCGCCTGGACGACCGGGGGCAGTTCCACGATGTCCGAGGGGTCCGGGGCGGGGCCGCCGGGCATCTGGCCGGGATGGTCGACGACGCCGGTCGTCACGCGGGCGAAGGAATCGGAGAAGTCGCTCTCTCCGTGCCAGTCGACGCGGTCGCCGCGGTAGGTGTACGTGCTCGGGTCCAGGATGAGGTACTCGTGCGTTCGTTGCCGATCGTGGAAATCGAAGGCGATGGCGAGTCCCGGCCGACCGGCCGCGTCTCGCATCGGCGTGCTGACCAGCGTGGTTCCGGGGATCAGCGCCAGCGCGTGGTACAGCGCGGCGTTGATCCGGGGCGGGACGGTCGATGCGGTCCGCAGAATGTGGAGGATCCTGGTGAACTGCGCTGCGGGTGTGACGGCCGGGGGCCGTTCACCCAGGCTGTGGAATATTCCGTTGGTGGGGGCCGCGCCCGGCTCTTCTCCTGAACTGTTGAAGAAGGGGTCAGTACTCACCCGCCTGAGGAGCTCGTGGGGATCGGTGGGCAGTCGGGACAGAACCTCGCGGGTCTCCCGCGGATGGTCCCCGACCTTCCCCGAGCGGAAGGGGGTGAAGACATCGCGCACCTGGACGGCAGTGCGGTTTCCTGACGCCAAGGACTTGCCGACCGACGCGCTCTTGAGACCGTCGTACCGGTACCAGGACCGCTCGTGCCCGCACGTCGTCACGCAGACAACATCGTCCGTGTACAACCACTGGTGGAGACCCGGCTCCTTGCCCGGACCCTTCGCGGCGTTGTCCGCGGCGGCGTCCAGCACCTGGGCGACCGTCATGGCGTGTACCGGCCGGGGCTGCGCTCCCCGGACGGAGGAGGTCGCGACGATCGTGGTGGCCGCCACGCCCGCGGCCAGGCCCGCGAACGCGGTCCGACGTACGGCGGGACGTGCGAGCATCCCGCGGGCGGCCACCGGCGGCTTTGGTCGGGATGCCCGCTCTGTTTCCCGCTGTTCGGCTCGTACCTGTTCCAGTAGGGCCAGCTCGGCACCGAGGCGTTGCTTGAATCCGACCGGGGTGTTCATCGGGTGACCTCCGTGAGGGGGGAATCGAATGCGGCGGACGGGGTGGTGGATTCGGCACGCAGGGCGGCGCGGGCGCGGTGCAGGCGGACCCGGGCGGTCGCCTGGGAGATCCGGAGCACCTTCGCGGCCTCCTTGGTCGTGAGACCGTCGACAGCGACGAGGTCGATCACCGCGCGCAGCGGCTCGGAGAGCCCGGCGTGCCGGGCGAGCAACTCCCTGGCCGCCCATTCGGCGTCGATGCGCTCCTCGAAGCGCTGCATGTCCTGCTCGTCCAGCAGCCGCCGACCGCTGACCGCGGCCACCGCGTCCCGCTCACGTACCGCGCGGCGGGCATGCGCGGCCGTGGTGTTGCGGGCGATCCCGTAGAGCCACATGAGGTGCGTGCCGCGCCTGGGGTCGTAACCCTCGAATGCCTCCAGCGCGGCCACGAAGACGTCGGCGGTCAGGTCGGCGGCCAAGTGCCGGTCGGTGGTTCTCCGGGTAATGAAGCCGAGAACGGCGTCGAAGTGCGCCTCGTACACCTCGCCGAACGGGGTTCGGTTCCGTCCGGGCTCGTGCGTGGGTATCTGCACGCGGGGACCTCCTGTGCTGTCTGCCACCTGTCACCCATCACTTGGTTCGGGGACCGAAAACCGTTTCTTCCCGCAGGTCAGGGTGGCCAGTGGCTCGGCCGTCGCGCGCACCGCCCGCACCGCCCGCCCGCCGTCGCGGACAGCAACTGTCCGCGACGGGCCCTAGCGTAGGAGCCATGCTCACGCCGCTCGACCGCCGCACTCTCAACCGGACCCTGCTCGCGCGCCAGCTTCTGCTGGACCGGCGGCGTTCAGCCGCCGAGGACGCCGTCGCCCATCTGCTCGGACTCCAGTCGCAGCACCCCACCTCGCCCTATCCGGGCCTGTGGACCCGGCTGAACGGCTTCCGCTTCGACGAGTTGGGCACGCTGCTCACCGAACGCGCGGTGGTGCGCGTCGTCTTGATGCGCGGCACCGTGCATCTGGTGACGGCCGCGGACGCGCTGCGGCTGCGGCCGTGGATCCAGCCGATGCTGGACCGAGGATTTCGCGGCTCGCAGTGGGCGGCCGGGGCCGCGGGCGTCGACCGCGCGGAACTGGTCGCGCACGGCCGCGAGGCGCTGGCCGAACGGCCGCTGGGACCCGCCGAGTTGCGTACCGCGCTGAGCGCCCGCTGGCCCGACGCGGACCCCGCCTCGCTGGTCAACGCGCTACGGGTGTGGGCGCCGCTGGCACAGGTGCCGCCGCGCGGGCTGTGGGGCGCGAGCGCCCAGCCCGCCTACACCCTGCTGGACGACTGGCTGGGACAGCCGATGGCCGACCCCGCCGCGACCGCCGCGGAACCGGCCGCGCTGGTCCGCCGCTACCTGGCCGCGTACGGCCCCGCCACCCCCGCCGACATGCAGAAGTGGTGCGGACTCACCGGCCTCAAGAAGGTCTTCACCGCGCTGGACTGCCGGACCTACACCGCCGAGGACGGCAAGGAGCTGTACGACCTGCCGGACGCGGAACTCACCGACCCCGCCACCGAGGTCTCCGCGCGCTTCGTCGCCGACTTCGACAATCTGCTGCTCTCGCACGCCGACCGCACCCGCGTCCTCGCCGACGAGCACCGGCCGCGGGTGATGACCGTCAACGGCATCATCCGCGGCACGGTCCTGGTCGACGGATTCGTCGGCGGCACCTGGCGGTTCGAGCGTGCCAAGGACACCGCGGCCGTCGTCGTCGCGCCCTTCGCGCCGCTGCGCCCGGCCGACCGGGACGCGCTCGACGCGGAGGGTCTGCGGCTGCTGGCCGCCTCCGACCCGCGGGCGCGGACGCCCGAGGTGCGGTTCGAGCGGCCCGCCGGGTGAGGCGGCGCGCTGCGACCGCTCAGCGCGCCGCCTCGAACGCCCGCCCCGCCGCCGTCTCCACCGGACCGCTGTGGAACAGCCCGCTGCTCGGCTTGTTGTCGTCGGCGGGCAGCCCGAACCAGGCGTACCGCTGGAGCCACGGCAGTCCGTCGAGCATCTTCGTCGCGGCCGTCACGAAGGCGGCCTGCTGGCTGTCGGTCGGGAAGCGGACGCCGTTGGCGAAGTCGATCAGCGCGAATTCGGTGAGCCAGATCGGCTTGTTGTACCGGTTGTGGACCGCCGTCAGATACGACTTGAGCTGGGAGACCGCGTTCGGCGTCGTGAAGTCCCCGCCGTACCAGTGCAGGGCGATGAAGTCGACGCGGTAGCCGCGCTGTTGAGCCCCCGACATGAACCGGTCGAGCCAGCCGCCGGCCGTGTCGCCGCCGTAGGCGACCGCGGGACTGCCGAGCACCTTGCCGTTCGCCATCAACTTCGGCCACAGCGACAGCGCCTGATTGACCGTCATGTTCGCCTGGCCGCCCATGTCCGGCTCGTTGAAGCCCAGCAGGTACGGACCCGCCGCCTTCGCCTGCGCCAGCGCCGTCGGACTCGCGCTGTCACCGCCCCAGATCATCGGCACGAAGCCGGGTCCGCTGATGCCGCCGTGCGTCGTGGACCACGTGTAGTACCAGCCCGCGCCCGACCGGTCGAGCGCGGTGTTCACACCGGGGAAGGACCACACCCCGACGCCCTTGCGGACCGAGGAGACCGGCGCGACCGGCGGCGGCGCCGCGGGCGGCGGCGCGTGGGTCGTCGGCGTGGGCTTGCGCGGCGGCTTCGTCGTCGGCTTGGCGCCGGTCCTCGTCGCGGACGGCGTGGGGGAGGGGGAGGCGGTCGTGGCGGGCGCCGAGATCGTCACCGAAGGACGGATCGGCGTGCTGTCGGCGGCCGGGGTGCCGGGGGACCGGTCGGCCGACAGGTGCACGGCCAGCAGCGCTCCGGCCGCCACCGCCGCGACCGCGCCCATCGCGGCGGCCGGGACGCTCAGCGGACCGTGCAGCAGCCTGCCGCGGATTCCCCGGGGCGCACCGCTCCGCCGTGGGGGGCGGTGTCGCGGAGCGGTGCGCGGGGCCGCCGCTTGGGGAGCGGCCTGGGAGGGGGGTATCGGGGAGTGCGCGGGCGGCGGGCCCGCGGGGCCGGTGTGCGGGGGCGCCGCCGGGGCGTGCCCGCCGAAGGGCGCGCTGAACGGCATCCCGAGCGGCACCGGCAGCAGCGGCAGCCCGCTGAGCAGCCGGTCCATCGGCAGCAGCGTCCGGCCGCGCTGCCCGCAGTCCGGGCAGCCGCGGATGTGCCGCGCGAAGCGCTTGCGCCACAGCGGGCTCGGCACACCGTCCCAGCCGCCGGTCACATGCGTGAGACCCGCGCAGCCGCCCGCGTCGCCGAGCGCCCGCACCACCGTGCGCGAGGTTTCGAGCTGTTCCTTCATCCGCTGGACCTTCACCGCGGCGTGCTGCCGGGTCAGGCCCAGGGCGTCGGCCAGCTCCGAGCGGCCGAGGTCGCCGGTCTCCTCCAGCCACCACAGCGCGAGCAGTGTACGGTCGTCGCGGTCCAGCCAGCGGGTGGCC
Organism: Streptomyces sp. NPDC088910; assembly: GCF_044749865.1. NCBI lineage: Bacteria > Bacillati > Actinomycetota > Actinomycetes > Kitasatosporales > Streptomycetaceae > Streptomyces > Streptomyces sp. NPDC088910. The sequence goes on along the minus strand of NZ_JBIVIV010000011.1, from coordinate 284,104 downwards.
TCCGCGATCTCCCGGCGCTGGTCGGTCAGCCCGAGCCGCAGGATCGTCACGGCGGCGAAGTCCGAGGCCGGGTCCGGTATCAGCTCCGCCGCGTCCAGGGCGGTCTGCTGGTGCCACGCCGCCTTGCGCGCCTGCTCGCGGTCGCGCACCTGGCGGACCGCGATGGCCACCAGCCAGGAGCGGAACGCCGCCGGGTCGCGCAGGTCGGACAGGCCGCGGACCACCCGCAGCAGCGTCTCCTGCACCACGTCGTCCACGTCGTCGTGCCCGTCCAGGGCGCGCCCGACGATGTTGTAGACCAGCGGCAGGCACTCCGCGACCAGCCGGTCGAGTGCCGCCTGGTCGCCCGCCCGCGCGGCACTCACCAACGCGGGGTCGGGACCGACCCGGTCGCCTGCGCGCATGCTGCTCACACTCCGTCCTGGCCCGGACTCCGGCCGGGTGACACGTATCTGCCCTCGGACAGGAGACGCTGCCACGACCAGGGGGATAACAGAAACCCGCCGGCCCCCCGGACTTCCCGCGCGGGGAGGTCCGGGGGGCCGGCGACCGGACGGCGGGCCGGGCCCCCGGTCCGGGGGCCCGGCCGCGCCACCGGATCAGGAGGACGGCACGGTGTCCGTGAAGGTGGTGCCCGCCGTGCGGTAGGCCGCGACCTGGGTCTGCACCTGGGCGGGCGTCAGCACCTGGTCCTTGAGGAAGTACACGTAGTCGACCTGCTGGTTGTACGAGCGCGGGGTGTTGCTCGTCTGGCCCGCGAGGTCGATCAGCCAGTGGTTGAAGTCGATCCACTGCGGCGTCTCGGGCAGGTACGGCTCGCCGTGCTGCGCGACCTGGTTGCCGTCGATGTAGTAGGTGATGTTCGTGTTGTCGATGGTGATCTGGAGGTTGTGCCAGCCGTCGAGGCTGCCGTACTGCTGGCCGTGGGTGTTGACCGCGTTCCACGGGTCCGGGTTGTAGGTCTCCCAGGACGTCTCGTACATGATGTTCTGGGTCTCGCCCCAGCCGCCGTTGGGCAGGTACTCGAAGTCCTGCTCGCTGTAGTTCGGGTCCATCGGCGCGTTGAGCGGCGTGAAGGTGAAGAAGGTCTGGTTGACGTGGTCGCCGTCGGGGCCGCCGGTCGGTGTGTCGTTGAACTTGACCCGGGCCGCGTAGGTGCCGTTCTTGAACTTCCTTGCGGTGGTCTGGAGTTCGGTCTCCTTGGTGCCCGCCGCCGTGCCGTCGGTGGTGAGCCGCAGATTCATCACCTTGTTGCTCGCGCCGTCGGCGACGAAGGTCACGTCCTGCGGCGACCAGGTGGCGCCGGCCACACCGGGGCCGCCCTGACCGGACTTGACCGTCCAGCCGTGCTGCTGCACGGCCGGGTCGGAGCTGGAGGTGTAGTTGAAGTCGTCGAACATCGCGGGACCGGTCGGGTTGCCGGTCGGCGGGGTGGTCGGGGGAGTGGTGGGCGGGTTGGTCGGGTCGTTGCCCGCGGGCGCGGTGCCCCAGACCACGGCGCCGCTCTTCTGCACCGTGACCTTGTTCCAGTTCGCGTAGGCCGTCTGCGAGCCGTTGAAGGAGTAGTCGTCGGACTGCGTGAGGGTCTGCCAGTCGGCGCGGTAGAACCGCAGTTGCATGTCACCGGTGTTCTGACCCGGCGTCAGCGAACCCGCGCCCGAAGTGAAGCCGATCTCCAGGTAGCGGTCCGCGGTGGCCGTCGGATTGGCCAGCGTCCCGAAGGTGCCGGTGATGTTGCCGCAGCCCTTGACCGCCCACGAGCACGCGAAGCGGTAACTGACGTTCGGGCCGTCGGACTTGAAGTAGTACCGCACGGTGACGGTGTTCAACGGCACCGTGGTGCTGCCGGTGTTGGTGACCTCCAGCCACGGCTCCGACTGGTCGGCGGTGGCGCCGGAGGCGCTGGTGCGGTACTGCGCGCTCAGCGAGTCCTGCGCCGCCGAGGCGGGCATCGCGGTGAGCGCGGCGCAGGCGAGACCGGCCGCCGTACAGACGGCCATCGCCGTACGGACGCGGGTCGACATGCGGAACTTTCCTGACACGGTGATCCCTTTCCAGAGGGGGGTGATGGTGCGGGACTACTGGGAGATGGTCCGGGGAGAGGTGGTGCGGGAGGTGGCTCGGGGGGTGTGCGGCGGGACCGCGGGGTGCGGGATCGTCCGGTGGGCGATACCCAGCGCCGCCAGCCGGTCCTCGTGCCGGAGCAGGGCGGGCAGGAAGTCCGTCGACCAGTCGCCCGCCGGATTCCAGGCCCGGTCGGCGAGCGCGCACAGCCGGGGGAAGACCAGGTACTCGGCGTGTTCGGCGGTCGGCACGAATTCGCTCCAGAGCTGCGCCTGCGTGCCCAGCACCCGTGCCGCCGCGGCCGGTTCCCAGTCGGCGGGTACGGTCTCGCCGCCGTGCACGGCCCGCAGGTCGACGATTCCGCCCGCCTGGCCGAGCGGTTCACCGGGCTGTTCGGTCTGCGGGTAGTCCAGATACGTGGAGCGGTGCGGCGCCATGATCACGTCGTGGCCGCGCCGGGCGGCGGCCAGCCCGTGGTCGGTGTCCCGCCACGGCATCACGGTGAACTCCGGCGGCAGCGTGCCCGAGTCCTCCGCCCAGCACAGCGGACGCCGTCCCGCCTCGATCAGGAAGTCGCCGATCCGCCCGAGGAACCAGCCGCGCAGGTCCTTGGGCGCGGCCAGGCCCAGCTCCGCCGCGCGCCGCCGCGCCGCCGGGCTCTCCTCCCACTCGGTGACCGGGCACTCGTCGCCGCCGATGTGCACGTACGAGGAGGGGAACACGTCGAGCACCTCGCCGAGCACGGTGCGGCAGAAGTCCAGCACCTCGTCGTGGACGCCGAGGATGTTGCGGCACACACCCCACTCGGTCCACACGTCCAGCTCGCGCCCCGGCACGTTCCCCAGGTGCGGATAGGCCGCCAGCGCCGCGCGGGTGTGCCCCGGCATCTCGATCTCCGGCACCACCGTGACGCCGCGCTCGGCCGCGTAGGCGACCAGCGACCGCAGCTCTGCGGTGGTGTACGCCCCCGCGTGCGGCAGGTCGTCGAACCGGCCGCTGCCCGAACGCCCGATCATCGAGCGGGACCTGGCCCCGCCGACCTCGGTGAGCCGGGGGTAGGCGGCGACCGGCATCCGCCAGCCCTGGTCGTCGGTCAGGTGCAGATGCAGCACGTTCAGCTTGTGGAACGCCAGCAGGTCCACGAAGCGCCGCAGGAACGACACCGGCTGGAAGTGCCGGGCGACGTCCAGCATCATGCCCCGCCAGCCGAACCTCGGCACGTCCGTGACCTGCACGCACGGCATGCGCCAGGCGACCCCGCTCTCCGGGCGCTCCGACAGGGCCTGCGCGGGCAGCAGTTGACGGATCGTCTGCACACCGTGCAGCAGCCCGGCCGGCCTGGCCGCCCGCAGCAGCACCGCGTCGGGCCCGACGGTCAGGCCGTAGCCCTCCGCGCCGAGACCGCCGAGCTCGGGGTCGAGCGCGAGCACCACCCGGCCGGTGGGCGAGGGCCGCAGCGGCAGCCCGGTGGCGGGCGCGAGCAGCGTACGCAGCAGGTCCGCCGCGCCCTGGGCGCCGTCGCTCGCCCGGACGCACGTGGTCGCGTCGAAGGTGAAGTGGCCGGGGATACGGGCGAGATGGGAGGGGTGCGGAATGATCACAGCGGCTCCAGTGGGGGCGGCGGGGGTCGGCGGTCGACGGCGTCGAGCGAGGTGACCTGGGAGCGGGCGTGGGGAGCGGTCGCGGGGGCAGGGGGCGTGGACAGCGGTCGCGGGCAGGGAGCGTGAACAGCGGTCGCGCGGTCAGCCCTTCACGGCGCCGGCGGTCATTCCGGTGGTGACCCGGTTCTGGAGGACGAGGAAGACCAGCAGCACGGGCAGCATGAACAGCGAGGAGGCGGCCATCGTGGCGCCCCAATCGGTACCGAAGACATTGCTGAACGAGGAGAGCCAGACCGGCAGCGTGCGGGCGTCCTGGTTCTTGATGATCAGCGTGTTGGCGAAGGCGAACTCGTTCCACGCCGTGATGAAGCCGAACAGCGACGTGGACAGCAGGCCGGGCGCGAGCAGCGGGAAGGTGACCCGGCGGAACGCCTGCGGCCTTGTGCAGCCGTCCACTTGGGCGGCCTCCTCCAGCTCCACCGGGATCGCCGCGAGGAAGCCGCGCAGCGTCACGATCGTGAACGGCAGCGTCGTCATGAAGTAGACCAGCGTCAGCATCGACAGCTTGTCGAGCATGTCGGTGTCCCGCGCGATCACGTACATCGGGATCAGCAGCGCCTCCCACGGCGCCATCTGCGCGGTGAAGACCAGCAGGATGAAGGCCCGTCGGCCGCGCCAGCGCATCCGGCCGACCGCGAAGGCGGCCAGCAGCGCCACCACCAGCGACATCAGCACCGCGCCGAGCGTCACGGTCAGGCTGTTGCGCCAGAAGGTGCCGAAGCCGTCGGCGTGCATGGCCGTGCGGAAGTGCGCGAAGGTGGGGTGCAGCGGCAGGAAGGACGGGGTGTCGGCCTGGATGGCGGTGGTCGGCTTGAAGGCCGTGATCACCATCCAGTAAACGGGGAAGGCGGCGACCGCCAGCGTGAACAGCGCGGCCAGATTGAGCGGCAGCCGCCGCAGGGACCCGCGGCCCGGCCGGTTCCGACGGCCCGCGCCGCCCGGTCCGCCCGATCCGCCCGCGCGCGGGGCCTTACCAGTTGCGGTGAACGTGCTCACTGCGCGCCCTCCTCGCGGAACATCCGGCGCAGGTTGAAGACCAGCACGCCGAGCAGGATCAGGACGGTCAGCGTGGAGACCGCGGACCCGAGGTCGTACTTGTGCAGGGACTGCGCGATCTGGAAGGCGTAGACCGGCAGCGTGGTGGTCGCCCCGTTGGGACCGCCCTCGCTGATCACCCAGATCTGGGCGAAGCACTTGAAGCACCAGATCACCTCAAGGGAGGTGATCAGCGCGAACAGCGGGCGCAGCATGGGGAAGGTGACCAGCCGGAAGGTCTGCCAGGCGCCCGCGCCGTCGATCCTGGCCGACTCGTACAGCTCCGCCGGGATCGTGGTCAGGCCGCCGTAGAGGGTCAGCGCGGCGAACGGCACGGACTGCCAGACCACCAGCGTCACCAGGATCGCGAAGGTCGAGCCGCCGTGCGCGAACCAGGTGTAGTCGCGGTACGACTCGAAGCCCAGCTTTACCAGTAGCCAGTTGACCACTCCGAAACGGGACTGGAACAGCCACTGGAAGATCGTGGTGGCCGCGATCACCGGAGTAGCCCAGGCCAGGACCAGACCGCTCATCACCGCGAGCCGCATCCGCTTGCCGAGCTTGACGAGCATCAGCGAGACCAGCGTGCCGAGCACCATGATCAGCACGACGTTCAGCCCGGTCCACCACAGGGTGCGGCGGACCACCGTCCAGAACTCCGGATCGTCCAGCACCGTACGGTAGTTGGCGAAGCCGACCCAGGTGGCGCCGCCGCGGATCAGCTCGCCGAGGCCGAAGTGCTGGAACGACATGACGGTGTTTCTGACCAGCGGGTAGACCAGCAGGAAGGCCGTGCCCACCACGGTGGGGGCGACCAGCAGATACGGCCAGACCGCGGCGAGCGGGCGGCGGCGGCGCCGGCGTTCGCGGGGCGGCGGTGGCGGTTCCGCGACGGCCGGCCGTGAGGCGGCGTTGGGAGCGGTGAGCACGGCGGTTCTCCTCGGGGCGCTGATCGGACGCTGTCGGGCGGACGCGGATCAGATAGGGAGCGGGCGGGGCGTGGCCGGTCAGGAGGCGGTGTTGAGGGCCTTGGTGACGGCCGCCGAGGCCGTCTTGCCCGCCGCGTCCGGGTCGCTGCCGGTCAGCACCTGCGTCATGTACTGCTTGATCGGGTTGTTGGCCTCGACCGCCGCCCAGTTGGGCGAGTTGGGCGTGGCATGGCCGTTGGCCGCGCCGACCGCCATCACCGAGGCGCCCTCGTTGCCCGCCAACACCCCCGCGAGCGAGGTGCGGTTGGGCACGTAGCTCATCTCCTTGGCCATGTCCGTCTGCCACTTGGTGCCCGCGAGCGCCTTGACCACCTCGTAGGCCAGCGCCTGGTGCCGGGACGCCTCGGGGATCACCAGGTCGGAGCCGCCGGTGAAGACCGCGCCCGGCTTGTCGGCGGTCTTGCCGGGGATCGGGAAGAAGCCGATCTTGTCCTTCATCGCGGGATTGGCCTTGACGATGGCGTCGGCGCCGCCGGGCACCGAGATGATCTGCGCGCTCTTGCCCTTGGCGAAGACGTCGGCCTGGAGCGGCTTGGCCTCGTCGGAGTCCTTCGGGCCCTTGCCGAGCGCCTGGAGCCGCTTGTAGAACTCCATGCCCGCCTTGGCCTGCGGGGTGTCCAGCGCGCCCTTCCAGTTGTCGCCGTCCTGGACCGCCAGGTCGCCGCCCTCGTCCCAGATGAATCCGGCCAGCGCGTACCAGGTCTGGCCCGGCAGGTAAATGCCGTCGTTGCCCCCGGTGTTGAGCTTGGTGGTGTCCTGGATCCACTCGTCACGGGTCTTGGGCGGCGCGGCGATGCCCGCCTTCGAGAAGAGGTCCTTGTTGTAGATCACGACGCGGTTGGCCGCGTACCAGGGGATGCCGAACTGCTTGCCGTCGATCTTGCCGGGGTCGGCGAGGCCGGGAATCCAGTCGGCGCCCTGGAGGTCGGTCACCTTGTCGGTGAGGTCCTTGACGCCGCCGCTCGCCGCGTACTGCGCGACCTGCGTGTTGCCGACCTCCATCACGTCGGGCGCGTCGTTGCTGGCCAGCGCGCTGGTGATCTTCTGGCCTATGCCGTCCCACTCCTGGATCTGGATGTCCAGGGTGGTGCCCTTGTGCCCGGCCTCGAAGTCGGACCTGAAGCGGCTGAGGAATCCGTCGGACATGCTGCCGCGCATGATCCACACGGTGAGCTTGGCGGGGGCCGGCGTCTTGGCGGAACCGCCGGTGTCGCCGGAGTCACCGGAGCCGCCGGATCCGGAGGAGGAGCCGCACGCGGAGAGCGCGGCGACGGCGAGGACGAGCGCCGCGGCGCCGGGAACGAGTCTGGATCTCACGGGGATGTCACCTCGGGCAGGGAGCGAACAGGACTTACCACTTGCCAACTGGTCTAGTGCTGGTCAGTGAAAATGGCATAGACCACTGAGCACGTCAAGAGTTCGCGCACCCGTCGCCCGCCGACCCGCCGTCCGCCGCGCACCCGCCACACGCAGGCCGTATACGAATGAGGCCCCCGAAAGCCAGGTGGCAAGGAGCGCTGGCATACTGGTCAGCATCTGGATAACCTCAGCTCACCAGCACGTCACATGAACCCACCGGCACGTCCCCCGAACTCAGCAGCACGTCATACGAACTCACCCGCACGACGGCGGCACACCGGTGACCCGTCGGCGGCAGGAAGGTGCCCCCCATGGCCAGCGAGCCGCCGCGCTCGGCGCTGAAACGCGAACGGGTCCGCGACTACCTGATGGAACTGGTCGAGTCGCGCGCGCCCGGCGACCCGATCCCGTCGGAGCGCACCCTGTGCGAGCAGCTCGGCGTCTCCCGCCCCACGCTCCGCTCCGCCGTGGACGAACTGGTCACCACGGGACTGCTGGTCCGCGAACACGGCCGCGGCATGTTCGTCGCCCGCGCCAAGATCACTCAGGAGCTGGCGCTCGACGGCCAGGCGCACCGCCTCCCGCAGGCGTCCGGCACCTGGGCCAGCCGCGTCCTGGAGTTCACCACCGTGCAGGCGGGCGCCCGCGTCGGCCGCAAGCTGCGCATCTCCCCGGCCGCCGAGATCACCTACATCGCCCGGCTCCGGCTGGTCGACGACGAGCCGATGGCCATCGAATACCTGCACGTCCCGGCCGACCTCGTGCCCGGCCTGCACGCGGCGGACATGGAGTCCGGCGACTTCTACGACTTCCTGCGCGCCCGGCACGGCGTCCACGTGCACGAGGCCGTCCAGTCCATCGAGCCCACCGTGACCAACGACGAGGAGGCCCGGCTGATCGGCGTGCCCGTCCTGTCACCGGCGCTGCTCTTCGAACGGCTCACCAAGGACGCCACCGGCCGCCCGGTGGAGTACGTCCACTCCGTCTACCGCGGCGACCGCTACCGGATCGTCTCCCGGCTGGCCCTCGGCGACGCCGCGCCCGCGACCGCGCAGTCCGCCGACCGGCACCACCCGGGCATCCCGCCGGGCGACCTCGCGGGGCGCGGGGACGTGACGGCGCAGATGGTGGGGGAGGTGCAGCCCGCGGGCTGAGGCCGGGGGCGTACGTGCTGAGGGTGCGCCGCGGCGCACCCTCAGCGTGCCGGGGTCTCGAACGGCGAACTACGGTGCCAGGCCCGCCGGTTGCTGGCGTATGCCGTCGCCGCCCTCGTCCCCTTCAGCGGTGCCCGCCGCGGCGCCGTCGGAGCCGCGCCGCGGGCAGGGGCGGCCCGCCGCCGGATCGGTCCAGGAAGCCGGGGGCCGGGCGGTCAGCAGCGGGTCGACGGTCAGATGCCGGGCGCCCAGCGGCTCGGCCATCGCGCGCAGCGCGCTCTCCGAGAGCTTGATCCACGGCTGGGTCGGCCCCAGCACCGAGCGCAGCCGCTGGTCACTGGTGAAGGCGACCGCCGTCCTGCTGCCGACGGGCGTACGCCACAGCCGTACGACATAGCCCGCGGGCCCCTGTCGCACCGGCACATACAGCGGCCCTTCCGGTACGGGCACGGATTCCGCGGTCGGCGAGACCGGCCCGGGGGGCGTCTCGCGGGCCGTCGCGGGGGCCGTCTGCTCGTGGGGCTGTCCTTCGGGAGTCCGGTCACCGGGTCCGTCGTGCTGGCTCACGTGCATGCAGCCACCGTAACCCGGCCGCCGGACGCGCATTCGGCGAGGTCGAGGCGTGGACACCGCGCCGACCGGGCGCGCGCGCCGCTTCGGCCGCCCGCCCGCCCCGCGCCCGGCACCCGCCGATCGAGTGACGCGTCCGCCGGTCACGGCCGCGGACCGCCGTCGTCCATGTGTCCTCGCCACGCTTATGGCGTCCGATCCGGGGCGAACGTTACGTTTGCGCCATGACAGCGCCGAACACCGTACTCACCTGGCAGGTCGAGGAGACCGGCGGATACGAGACCGCGTGGGTCGAACTGGCCGCCGGACGGCTGCGCGCGCACGGCCGCGCGGTCGGACTGAAGCCCGAACCGTACTGGCTGAGCTATGAGTTGGACACCGACGCCGGGTACGTGACCCGGCGGCTGCACGTCACCTCGCACACCGTCGACGGCACCTACGACCTCGAACTGCGCCGGGACGAGCGCAGCCGCTGGACGGCCAACGGGCAGGTCGTCCTCGCGCTCGACGGCGCGCTCGACTGCGACCTCGGCATGTCACCGCTCACCAACACGATGCCGGTGCTGCGGCACCAACTCCACCGCAACGAAGGCCATCAGGACTTCCTGATGGCCTTCGTCCCCGTCCCGACCCTCGCCGTCCGCCCCTCCATCCAGGGCTACACCCACCTGACCCCGCTGATGTCAGGGGCCCGGCTCGGCTACGCCTCCGGCACGTACCGCAGCGAGATCGACGTGGACGCCGACGGTCTGGTCGTGCACTACGAGGGCCTGGCCACGCGCCTCAACCGGGCGGCCCCCAAGCTCTGAGGGCCCGCCCGCCGCCCCGCGGCCGGGTGCTCAGACGCCTCCGCCCTCCTCCGCGAGCACGGGACCCTCGGCCCCGCCCTTCGTCCGCCGCGCCCGGCCGATCGCGACGGCGGCCAGCAGGGGCGGGACCGCCGCCAGGAGGAAGCAGAGCGCCGGCGGCACGCCGGCGACCAGCAGCGCGGCCACGGCGCCACCGGCCGAAGACCCGGCGTTGACGGCCGAGTTGACCCAGGTCGTGGCGCGGGTGGTGGCGCCGTCGGGCGCCGCGCCCGCCGCCGCGAGATAGGCGGTTGAGAGGATCGGCGCGGTCAAGGTGCCCGCGGCGGCGACGCACAGGCCGAACACCGTGAGTACGGGGGCGGCGGCCGTGACCGAGACGAGCGCGGCCAGGACGAGGAGCAGGCCGGGGAGCCGGGCGGCGGCGGGCAGCCGCCAGGAGATCCGGCCGTACAGCAGACCGCCGAGCGCGCTGCCCGCCGACTGCGCGGCGAGGATCCAGCCGACCGCCGAGGGGTGGTGGTGCCGGTCGGCGAAGGCGATCACGAACAGCTCCACGCAGCCGAGGCAGCAGCCGATCCCGGCGGCGGCGTACGCGGCCCTGCGGACGCCGCCGCCCTTCTCGCCGAACAGCCGCAGCCGCCCGGCCGCCGAAGCGGTCGACGTGTGGCGCGGCGGCAGCAACCGGGCGGCGGGGGAGGTGACCATCGCGAGCGTGCCGCAGCCGATCAGGGCGCCGGAGAGCACCAGCCCGTTCACCGGGTGCACGGCCACCACGAGCAGCGGCCCGCTGAGGAAGATCAGCTCCTCCGCGACCGTGTCGACGCTGAACGCCCTTTGCAGCAGCGCCTCGTCGGGCGTCAGCGCGTCCCACAGCGCGCGCATCGTCGGCCCGAGCGGCGGACACAGCGCCCCCGCCGCGCCGCTGAGCCCGGCGAACGCCCACAGCGGCGTACCGGGCTCCCGTACGGCCGCGGCCAGGACGAACAGGGTCGTGGCGAACGGCAGCGCCAGCGTGGTCAGGCCGCGCCTTGCGCCCCAGCGGTCCACGAGCGCGGCCCGCGCGGGGCCGAGCAGGACGGACACGGTCGCGAAGAGCGTGGCCAGCAGCCCGCCGCGCGACAGCGACCCGGTGGCGGAGGTCAGGGACAGGACGAGGGAGAGCGAGACGACGCCGTAGCCGAGGCGTCCGAAAAGGGCCGCACCGAAGGTGCGGCGGGCATGGGGAAGGCGGAAGACGGCAGCGTAGGACGCAGCCTGGGCAGGCGCGGACATGGGAGTGATCCTCGGGTTTCCGGGGGAAGGCGGGCGGTTTCGCGTATGCCGCGCAGCGCCGTCAACCCGCCGTCAGGGCGGGGCCGGTCGTCTGTGGGCGCTTACCGCTGCCTAGACACGGTGGGGGAGGATCATGCGCCGCACCCTACCCGTCGGACAGGGTGCGGGAAAAGAGAGACCGGCCGCCCGGCCTGTGCGCACGGGGGCGGCGCACTGGCCGGGCGGCCGGTCGGGGGGCCGGGGGTGCCGGGTGTCCCGTCCCCACGATGACCCGGCGGCCCGGTCCCCTTGACCCCGGCCCACTACCGCTCACTGCGGGGCCGGGGGGGCTAGGGGAGCCCGGAGGCTTGCTTACATGTGGACGGCCTGGACGGTGGTGTCGCCCTGGCTGGGACGGCCGCTGCGGTACATGAGGGCGGCGAGGACGAAGCCGACGGCGAAGAGGCCCGCCGACCACCAGTAGGCGGTGGAGTAGCTGTGGAGCTGGGCCTGCGCGACCACGGCCGGGGACGGCTTGTGGCTGGACAGGTAGCTCGTCGCGGCGCTGGCGGCCAGCGTGTTGAGCAGCGCCGTACCGATGGAACCGCCCACCTGCTGCATGGTGTTGACGGCCGCGGAGGCCACACCGGCGTCGTCGGCGGCGATCCCCGCGGTGGCCACGCTCATGGCGGGCGGCAGGGCCAGGCCGATACCGAAGCCGATGACGAGCAACTGCGGCAGGACGTGCGCCGCGTAGGTGCTGTTGAGGTCGAGGACGGTCAGCCAGGCCATACCGGCGCCGGCCATCGCCATGCCGAGCGGGACGATCGGGCGGGGCCCGAACCGCGGCATCAGGTTGTTGGTGGCGATCTGCGCGGAGACCATCAGCGCGCCGATCATCGGCAGGAACGCCAGACCGGTCTTGACCGGCGTGTAGTGCAGCGACGCCTGGAGGAAGTAGGTCAGGAAGAGGAAGACGCCGAACATCCCGGCGCCGGAGATCGCCAGCATGATGAAGGACGCGCCGCGGTCACGGTCGAGCAGGACGCGCAGCGGCAGCAGCGGGTGCGCGGCCCTGGTCTGCCACCAGGCGAAGGCGCCGACCAGCACGCCGCCCGCGACCAGGAAGCCCCAGGTCATCGGGGAGCCCCAGTGGTGGGTCTCGGCGTTCGAGAAGCCGTAGACCAGGCCGAACAGACCCGCGACGACCATGACCGTGCCGGGGACGTCGAGCTTGGGGCGGTCGGCGGGAGCGCCCTTGCGCAGGAAGGCCATACCGCCGACGAAGGCGAGGACGGCGAAGATCAGGTTCACGTACAGCGTCCAGCGCCAGCTCAGGTGCTCGGTGAGCACACCGCCGAGCAGCAGGCCCACACCGCCGCCCGCGCCCGCGATGGCGCCGTAGATGCCGAACGCCTTGGCGCGTTCCTTGGCGTCGGTGAAGGTCGTGTTGAGCAGCGACAGCGCGGCCGGCGCGAGCAGGGCGCCGAACAGGCCCTGGAGAGCGCGGCCGGTGACCAGCACCTCGAAGTTCTGCGCGGCGCCGGCGAGGGCGGAGGCGCCCGCGAAGCCGACGACGCCGATCAGGAAGACGATCTTGCGGCCGATGAGGTCGGCCAGGCGTCCGCCGAGCAGCAGCAGGGAGCCGAAGGCGAGGGAGTACGCGGTGACGATCCACTGCCGGTTTCCGTCGCTGAACCCGAGGGCGTTCTGGGCGGACGGCAGGGCGATGTTCACGATGGTGGCGTCGAGGACGACCATGAGCTGGGCGAGCGCGATGACGCTCAGCACCCACCAGCGGTGGTTCGCCTTCTCGGTCTTCTGCACCGGGCCCGTGGGGCCCGCGCCGAGGGGCCCTGAGGCCGCGGCGGAGTCGCCGACGTGCGCGTCGGCGGTGGACTGGGATGACATGAGGCGGGACTCCTGAGGAGGAACGGGACGGGCAGGAACCGACCGGAACCGCTGCATGAACGAAACGGTTTCGTACTCCAACGACGGTACGACCCGACCTATCGAAACGCAAACGTTTCGTTGCCGCGCGCCCTGTGCCTCTGATCACATCACCCGATCCACCCGTCCCACCAGGCGCGACGGCCGGGCGGGAGGGGTGAGGGCGCTGGTCCACCGCGCGCGTACATGTCACATCCGGCGCGCGGCGGGGTCCGTCCTACTGGTCGGCGCGCCCCGTGACCGCGACCGTCACACCCAGGCCGATCATCGCCAGACCCCCGGTGCCGCCCACGGCCGCCAGCCGCCGCGGCGAGCGGGCGAACCAGGTACGGGCCGCCGACGCGGTCAGCGCCCAGACGCTGTCGCAGATCAGCGCGATCACCGTGAACACCAGCCCGAGCAGCAGCATCTGCTCGTGTACGTGCCCCGCGCCCCGGTCGACGAACTGCGGCAGCACGGCCGCGAAGAACACCATCGTCTTCGGATTCGTCACGCCGACCACGAACCCCTCCCAGAGCGTACGGAGATCCCCCCGGGCGGCCCCGGCCGGTTCGTCCGCGCTCATCGCCGCCGACAGCGCGCCCCGCTGCCGGAACGCCTTCACCCCCAGATAGACCAGATACGCGGCGCCCGCCAGCTTCAGCGCCACGAACACCGTCACCGACCGCGCGACGATCTCCCCGAGCCCCACCGACACCGCCGTCACCAGCACATACGCGCCCGTGGCGTTCCCCAGCACACTGCCCAGCGCGGTCCGCCGCCCGTGGGCCAGCGCCCGGCCGAGCACGAACAGCACGCTCGGACCCGGAATCAGCACCAGCACCAACGACATCGCCGCGAACCCGGCCAACCGGTCGACCGACATCCCGTCCCCCTCCACGCCTCGACTCCCGCCGTCCGCGCCGTCGGCGCGCCGCAGGTCCGCCGAGCGTAACGGCGGGCCCCCGGCCGAGGCTCCCCAATAACGCCGCCGTTCATCCGCCCGAGGTCAGGGCAGCAGGCCCTCGCGGCGCGCCGCGACCACGGCCTCGAGGCGCGTGTGGGCACCCAGCTTCCGCATCGCGGACCGCAGATAGCTCTTCACCGTCTCGGGCCGCAGCCGAAGCCGCGCGGCAGCCGCCGCGTTGGTGGCGCCCGACGCCACCGAGGCCAGCACGTCCAGCTCGCGCGGGGTCAGCGGCGCCGGGCGCGGGACCCGCGACGCCGCGCCGGAGGGGACCGCGGCCGAGGCCAACCGGGCGCAGGCGGACAGCAGTTCCTGCCGCAGCCGCACATCGGGGATGCGGGTGGCCAGCGCGCGCAGTTCGAGATGCGCCTCGCGCACCTGCTCCCAGGCCCGGGGGTCGGCGGTCAGCGGCTGCTGGCAGAAGGAGAGCAGCCGCTGGGCCTCGTCCCGTACGGCCAGCGCCTGCTCCAGTTCGCGGACCGCGTCGAGGGCGACGGACAGCGGACGGTCGCCCAGGGCGTACGGCTGCCGCAGCGCGCCGTAGAGCACCCCGCGCACCCGGCGACGGACGACGACGGGCACCGCGAGCACCGAGCGCAGCCCCTCGGCGGCGACGGGCGGGTCGTACTCGTGGCTGATCACACGGGACGAGCCGTAGTCGGTGACCGAGCAGGGCCGGACCGTGGCGAGGGTCTTGCCGCCCAGACCGTTGCCGGTGGTGATGGCGAGGCCCCGCAGCGACTCGGTGTCGGTACCGGACATCTCGGAGATACGGAACTGCCGGGCGCCGTAGCCGCCCGCCTGCCCCGCGGCGCCGGTCACCAGCCCGCCGAAGGCCACCGGCAACAGCCCCGACCTGCGCATTCGCAGCAACGCGGCCCGTACCTCGACCGCCTCGCCCCGCTGACCGTCCACCCGATCCACCTCCTCGCCCCCGACCGTCCACCCCGGCCAGGAGCCCGTGACTCCCGGCCGGACGGAATCGGACACCGGCTCTCACCCCCGTCCGGGGGTAGTGAGACCCAGGTCACTACCGCACGATGCTACCGAGGGGTCCATCGATGAGGAGGACAGATGGCGGCAACGGACGCGACCGGTGCTTTCCGGGCCGCCCGTGACTTCCTGCTGCGGCACCGTGAGGACTACCAGGCGGCCCGCGAGGGCTTCCGGTGGCCGGAGCCCGAGGAATTCAACTGGGCGCTGGACTGGTTCGACGCCATCGCGAAGGACAACGACCGCACCGCGCTGTGGATCGTCGAGGAGGACGGCACCGAGGTCAGGATCTCCTTCGCGGAGATGGCCGAGCGGTCCGCGAAGGCGGCCAACTGGCTGCGGGCGCGCGGCGTCCGCGCGGGCGACCGGGTCCTGGTGATGCTCGGCAACCAGGCGGAGCAGTGGGAGACCGCGCTCGCCGCCATGAAGCTGCGGGCCGTCGTCATCCCCGCCACCCCGCTGCTCGGCCCCGCCGACCTGCGCGACCGTATCGACCGCGGCGCCGCCCGGCACGTCGTCGTACGCGCCGCGGACACCGGGAAATTCGCCGAAGTCCCCGGCGACTACACGCGGATCGCGGTCGGCGGCGCCCCCGACGGCTGGCTCCCCTACGAGGACGCGTACGCGGCGGACCCCGGCTTCGTACCCGAAGGGCCGACCCCCTCGGGCGACCCGCTGATGCTCTACTTCACCTCGGGCACCACCGCCAAGCCCAAGCTGGTCGAGCACAGCCACCTCTCGTACCCGGTCGGCCACCTCGCCACGATGTACTGGATCGGGCTGCGGCCCGGCGACGTCCACCTCAACATCTCGTCACCCGGATGGGCCAAGCACGCCTGGTCGAGTCTGTTCGCGCCGTGGAACGCCGAGGCGACCGTCTTCGTGCACAACTACACGCGCTTCGACGCCGCCCGGCTGATGGCCGAGATGGCACGCGCCCGGGTGACCAGTTTCTGCGCCCCGCCCACGGTCTGGCGGATGCTGATCCAGGCCGACCTCAGCGTGCTGGGCACCCCGCCGCGCGAGGCGGTCGCGGCCGGTGAACCGCTGAACCCCGAGGTCATCGAGCACGTACGGCGGGTGTGGGGCGTGCTGATCAGGGACGGCTTCGGGCAGACCGAGACCGCCGTGCAGGTCGCCAACAGCCCGGGCCAACTGGTCAAGGCCGGCTCCATGGGACGGCCGACGCCCGGCTACACGGTCGCGCTCGTCGACCCGGTGACCGGCGAGACCGGCGACGAGGGCGAGATCTGCCTCGACCTGCGCCGGGGCCGGCCGGTCGGCCTGATGACCGGGTACGCGGGCGAGCCCGAGCTGACCGCCGAGGCGATGGGCGGCGGCTTCTACCGCACCGGCGACATCGGCTCGCGCGACGCCGACGGCTACATCACGTACATCGGCCGCGCCGACGACGTCTTCAAGGCGTCCGACTACAAGATCTCGCCCTTCGAGCTGGAGAGCGCGCTGCTCGAACACGAGGCGGTCGCCGAGGCGGCGGTCGTGCCCGCGCCCGACGAACTGCGGCTGGCCGTACCGAAGGCGTACGTCGTCCTCGCCGAGGGCTGGGCCCCGGACGGCGAGACCGCCAAGGCGATCTTCGCGCACTCGCGGGCCGTCCTCGCCCCGTACAAGCGCATCAGGCGGCTGGAGTTCGCCGACCTCCCCAAGACCGTCTCCGGCAAGATCCGCCGCATCGAGCTGCGCGAACGCACGATGCACGACGGGAGCGGCGAATTCCACGAGGAGGACTACAAGTGAGCGCGGCGGGCGGCCCGGCGGCCCGGAGCGCCGAGCCCTCCTACGCGCACGGGACAGGGGAGACGCCGTTGCTCGGGGACACCATCGGGCGCAATCTCGACAGGGCGATCGCCGCGCACCCCGCACGCGAGGCCCTGGTGGACGTGGCGAGCGGGCGGCGCTGGACGTACGCCCAATTCGGCGCGGACGTCGACCGGTTGGCGCGCGGACTGCTCGGCCGCGGGGTGATCAAGGGCGACCGCGTCGGCATCTGGGCGGTCAACTGCCCCGAGTGGGTGCTGGTGCAGTACGCCACCGCGCGGATCGGCGCGGTCATGGTCAACATCAACCCGGCCTACCGCGTGCACGAACTCGACTACGTCCTGCGGCAGTCCGGCATCGAGGTGCTGATCGCCTCGACCGGCCACAAGACCAGCGACTACCGCGGGATGGTCGGCGAGGTGCGCGGCAACTGTCCGCTGCTGCGCGAGGTCGTCTTCATCGGCGACCCGACCTGGGACGCCCTGCTGGCCGCCGCCGACGGTGTGTCCGAGGATCAAGTCGCCGCCGTCGAGGCGACGTTGAGCTGCGACGACCCGATCAACATCCAGTACACCTCGGGCACCACGGGCTTCCCCAAGGGCGCCACGCTCTCGCACCACAACATCCTCAACAACGGCTATTTCGTGGGCGAGACGGTCGGCTACACGCAGGAGGACCGGGTCTGTCTGCCGGTGCCCTTCTACCACTGCTTCGGCATGGTGATGGGCAACCTCGGCATCACCACGCACAGCGCGTGCATCGTCATCCCGGCCCCCTCCTTCGACCCGGCCGCGACCCTGCGCGCCGTCCAGGAGGAGCGCTGCACCTCGCTCTACGGCGTCCCCACGATGTTCATAGCCGAGCTGGGACTGCCCGACTTCGCCGACTACGACCTGTCGTCGCTGCGGACCGGCATCATGGCCGGATCGCCGTGCCCGGTCGAGGTGATGAAGCGGGTGATGGCCGAGATGCACATGGCCGAGGTGTCCATCTGCTACGGGATGACCGAGACCTCGCCGGTCTCCACCCAGACCCGGATGGACGACGCCCTCGAACACCGCACCGCCACCGTCGGCCGGGTCCTGCCGCACCTGGAGGTCAAGGTCGTCGACCCGGTCAGCGGCGTCACCGTGCCGCGCGGCGAGCCCGGCGAACTGTGCACCCGCGGCTACTCGGTGATGCTCGGCTACTGGGAGGAGCCGGAGCGCACGGCCGAGGCGGTGGACGCCGGGCGCTGGATGCACACCGGCGACCTCGCGACGATGCGGGACGACGGCTATCTCGCCATCGTCGGCCGGATCAAGGACATGATCATCCGCGGCGGGGAGAACGTGTACCCGCGGGAGATCGAGGAGTTCCTCTACACCCACCCGAAGATCTCCGACGTGCAGGTGGTCGGAGTGCCCGACGAGCGGTACGGCGAGGAGATCCTGGCCTGTGTGATCCCGCGCGACCCGGCCGACCCGCCGACCCTCGCCGAGATCAAGGACTTCTGCGCCGACCGGCTCGCGCACTTCAAGGTGCCGCGCCACCTGCGGATCATGGACGCGTTCCCGATGACGGTCAGCGGCAAGATCCGCAAGGTGGAGCTGCGGGAGGACTTCAAGCCCGAAGGAGCGTGACCGCCGGGCCCGAAGCCGCGTGACGGCCGGGCCGTGACTGCTGGGCCCGCCGGCCCGTGGACCTCAGACCCGTGGACCTCAGACCCGCAGCGGCACGACCGCCGTGGGCGCGTGGCCCGGCTCGGTGGCCAGCTCCTCGAATTCCACGACGTTGCTGATGTCGGCCGTCGTGCTCATCGAGATGTTGGTGATCCGCTCCAGGATCGCCTCGACCACCACCGGCACCCGGTACTCGGCCGCCAGCTTCTTGGCCTGCTCGAACGCCGCGCCCAGCTCGGCCGGGTCGGTGACCCGGATCGCCTTGCAGCCCAGGCCCTCGACCACCTTGACGTGGTCGACGCCGTAGACGCCCAGCTCGGGCGAATTCACGTTCTCGAACTCCAGATTGACCTGGAAATCGATGTCGAGACCGATCTGCGCCTGCCGGATCAGCCCCAGGTACGAGTTGTTCACCAGCACGTGCACATACGGGATCCGGTGCTGCGCGCCGACCGCCAGCTCCTCCAGCATGAACTGGAAGTCGTAGTCGCCTGACAGGGCGACGACCTGTGCGTCCGGGTCCGCGGTGGCGACACCGAGGGCGGCCGGGATGGTCCAGCCCAGCGGGCCCGCCTGGCCGCAGTTGATCCAGTGCCGGGGGCGGTAGACGTGCAGCATCTGCGCGCCCGCGATCTGCGAGAGGCCGATGGTGGTGACGTACCGCGTCTCGGGGCCGAAGGCCCGGTTCATCTCCTCGTAGACGCGCTGCGGCTTGATCGGGATGTCGTCGAAGTGCGTACGCCGCTGCAAGGTCGCCTTGCGCTCCAGCGTGGAGTCGATCCAGGCGCGGCGGTCGGGCAGCCTGCCCTCGGCCTTCAGCTCGCGGGCGGCCTCTACGAAGAGCGCGAGTGCGGCCTTGGCGTCCGAGGCGATGCCGTAGTCGGGGGCGAAGATCTTGCCGATCTGGGTGGGCTCGATGTCGACGTGCACGAAGGTGCGGCCCGCGGTGTAGACGTCGAGCTTGTAGCCGGTGTGGCGGTTGGCCCAGCGGTTGCCGATGCCGAGGACGAAGTCCGACTCCAGGAACGTGGCGTTGCCGTACCGGTGCGAGGTCTGGAGGCCGACCATGCCCGCGTTCAGCTCGTGGTCGTCGGGGATGGCGCCCCAGCCCATCAGGGTCGGGATGACCGGGGTGCCGGTCAGCTCGGCGAATTCGACCAGCAGGTCGCTGGCGTCGGCGTTGAGGATGCCGCCGCCCGCGACGATCAGCGGGCGCCGCGAGGCCAGCAGCATCGCGAGCGCCTTGTCGATCTGGGCGCGGGACGCGGCGGGCTTGTAGACCGGCAGCGGCTGGTACGTCTCCGGGTCGAACTCGATCTCGGTGAGCTGGACGTCGATCGGCAGGTCGATCAGCACGGGTCCCGGACGGCCCGAGCGCATCAGGTGGAACGCCTGCTGGAAGACGCCGGGGACCTGCGCGGCCTCCAGCACGGTGGTCGCCGCCTTGGTGACCGGCGCGGCGATCGAGGCGATGTCGACCGCCTGGAAGTCCTCCTTGTGGATCACGGAGGTCGGGGCCTGGCCGGTGATGCACAGGATCGGGACGGAGTCGCCGGTCGCCGAGTACAGGCCGGTGATCATGTCGGTGCCCGCGGGGCCCGAGGTGCCGACGCACACCCCGATGTTGCCGGGGCTGGTGCGGGTGTAGCCCTCGGCCATGTGCGAGGCGCCCTCGACGTGCCTGGCCAGCGTGTGGCGGATGCCGCCGGACGCCTTGAGCGCAGCGTAGAAGGGGTTGATCGCGGCCCCGGGCACACCGAAGGCGACGTCGACGCCCTCCAGCTTGAGGATCTCCACGGCCGCGCGGGCGGCGGTCATACGAGGCATGAGGTCCCTCTCCTGCTTCTGTCGGCGACTACTTCCCTCCACGCTTTCCGCTATGTGGAAAAGTAGTTCTGCGATATGGAATGAACGTAAGCCGTGCCGGTGCGCGCGTCAAGAGGCGTCCCGGGCAGCGAAAAGGCGCCCGGCGCGCGGGAATTCGCGCTGCCGGGCGCCTCGGGGCACCGTGAAGGGGGGCGGGTCAGCCGGGGGTGCCGGGGCCCGTCCTGATCAACTCGTCCGCCGCGTCGTTCACCGGCTGCGGGGTGCCGGTCAGGTCCATCACGAACAGCGGTACGCCGAGCTGGTCGGCGCGCAGCCGCGCGTCGTGGGCGTAACCGGCCAGCGAGAAGAAGGCCCCGACCGCGTCCTCGTTGGCGCAGTTCAGCCAGAGGCACTCCACGTCACGGGCCGCGGTGGGCTGCGTGGTCGGGTCGACCTGGGCGACCAGTCCGTCCCCGCGCAGATCGATGCCGTTGGCCGTACGGTCCCCGGCCAGCCGTATCCCGCCGAAGCCCAGCCACTTCAGGAACTGCGCGGCGGCGGTCAGCGCGTCCCTGCCGGTCCTGATCGTGACCGGCCGGAACGGCGGCCGGTCCGTCGGCGGCGGCGGAACCTGCCCGGTGGGCTCGGGCGGCGAATCCGCCTGATGCGCCCCCGCGGGCACGGCCCCGGCCTCCTGCGCGGCCTCGCCCGCCAACGGCAGCCGGATCAGGGCGCCGCAGGCACAGTCGAACTCCGGCTTCGGCCACTCGTCGGCCCGGCCGCAGTCGGGACACCGCAGCCGTACCCACGAGTCGTCCCACGTCTTGTGCCCGATCTGCTCGGGCGCGCCCCCGGACAGCACCGGGAGCGCGAGCGGCGCACCGCACGCGCACGGGAAGGTGGGCGCGGTGTACGTGTGCTCACGGTCGCAGGCCGGACAGCGCACGAGCACCCTCTCTGCCATGTGGACAACTCCCGGTCTGCGGCGGCGGAATGTGCCTATGACAACGTGCACATCCCATAGTGCAGGAGTTTGCCGCACCTGGACCACGGCCGGGAGCACTCCCCGTACGCCAGGGCATGACGGCCTTCCGTGACGAGCGGGCCCGAAGAGAGGAAGAGGGTGGTACCGCCCGGTGGTGCGTTTGGGCGCGACAGGACAAGTCACGCACCACCGGGCGGAGTTCATGGGGTCAGGACATCGGGTGTGTCAGTCCTCGACCGGGAGGCCGGACAGCCGCTCCACACCGCGCAGCAGCGCGGAGTGGTCGAGGCCGCCGTCGCCCTGGGCGCGCAGCGAGGCCACCAGGTTGGCCACCACGGAGCCGACCGGGAGCGCGGCGCCGACGGTACGGGCGGCGTCGGTGACGATGCCCATGTCCTTGTGGTGCAGGTCGATCCGGAAGCCGGGCGCGAATTCGCGCGCGAGGAAGTTGTCCTTCTTACGGGTCAGCACGGTGGAGCCGGCCAGACCGCCGTTGAGCACCTCAAGGGCGGCGTTCAGGTCGACGCCGGACTTCTCCAGGAAGACCACGGCCTCGGCGCACGCCTGGATGTTGACCGCGACGATCAACTGGTTGGCGGCCTTCACCGTCTGCCCCGCGCCGTGCGGGCCGCACAGGATCACCGTCTTGCCGAGCGCGTCCAGCAGCGGCTTGGCCTCGTCGAAGTCGGCCCGCTCACCGCCGACCATGATCGACAGTACGGCCTCGACCGCGCCCGCCTCACCGCCGGACACCGGCGCGTCCAGCACGCGGATGCCCTTGTCCGCGGCGGCCTTCGCCAGGTCCACCGAGGTCTGCGGGGTGATGGAGGAGGTGTCGATGAGCAGCGCCCCCGACCGCGCGTGCGCCAGGATGCCGTCCTCGCCGTACGCGATGGCCTCGACCTGCGGCGACGCCGGGACCATCGTGACGATCACATCGGCGTCCCGTACGGCCTCGGCGATCGACCCGGCGGCCGTGCCGCCGTTGGCCGCCAGCCGCTCCAGCTTCGCCGCCTCCAGCGTGTAACCGGTGACGTCGTATCCGGCCTTGATCAGGTTCTCGGCCATGGGGGAGCCCATGATGCCGAGTCCGATCCAGGCGACCTTGGGAAGGTGGGTGCTCATGGGGTCCTCTCAGGGGATGGTGGGGTACGGGAGCGCGGCCCGCGTGTCGGGGGCGCGCCGCTCCTCGCGCGTCTACGGGCGCGGCCGCCTGCCGGGAATCCAGCCGAAGGCGTTGCCCGAGCCGTCGGCGCCCGGCTTGTACTCCAGACCGGTCCAGCCGGTGTAGCCCGCCTTCCGCAAGCGGCCGAGCAGCTCCTCCAGCGGGAGGGTGCCGGTGCCGGGGGCGCCGCGGCCCGGATTGTCGGCGATCTGGACGTGCCCGGTCCTGTCGGCGTAGCGGTCGATGACCTCCGGCAGGTCCTCGCCGTTCATCGACAGGTGGTACAGGTCCAGCAGGAAGCGCGCGTTGTCCAGGCCGGTGGCGGCGTTGACCCGGTCGACGACCGCGACCGCGGCCGGGGCGCTGACCAGCGGACAGCGCGGTGACTCGGGTGCGTTCAACGCCTCGATGAGCAAGGTGGCGCCGACCCGGTGGGCGGCGCGCGCGGCCAGCACCAGGTTCTCCAGCGCCAGCTCGTCCTGGACCGCCGGGTCGACGCCGTCGACCCGGTTGCCGTACAGCGCGTTCAGCGCGGTGCAGCCGACGGACGCGGCGAAGTCCGCGGCGACGTCGATGTTGGCGCGGAAGCGGTCCGACTCGGCGCCGGGCACCGACAGCGCACCGCGGTCGGGCCCCGGCAGCTCGCCCGCGTAGAAGTTCAGGCCCACGAGCCGGGTCCCGGCCGCTTCGAGCGCGGACCGCAGCCCGTCGAGCCGGGCCTGGTCCGGCGTGGGGTCGTCGGTCCACGGCCACCACAGCTCGACCGCGTCGAAGCCCGCCGCGGCGGCGGCCGCGGGCCGCTCCAGCAGCGGGAGTTCGGTGAACAGGATCGAGAGGTTCACATCGAAGCGCGCGTCGGTGAAGCTCACTAGTGTGCGCCCCTTCCGTATTGCGGAAGTTGTTTTCTGTCTTGTGGAACATTGAATCAGCCCTTCGGCGGCTGTCAAGTCTCCGCGGCCCCGTCCGCCGCCGGTCCGCGCCCCTCCGCCCGTCCGGGCCTTCTCCCGTGCGCGCGTCCGCGTGCGATCCGGTCGGCGGCGCCCCTGCGCAGCTCAGGCCGGGCGCGGGTGTCACGGAATGGCGCTGGTCTATTCCTCTGGCGAGCACGCCCGGTCAAAATCCGACAGAAACTTGACACGTAAATCAAAGTCGACCTCGGGGTGACGGGCATAAAGCCGCCCGGTGAGGGGTAAGGGGAATGCCGCTTTACGCTCCCGCAATACTGCGAAGTATGTCCGATTACTCGCATCCGTACCGGAGGGATACGGTCCGGTGTGTCCCGATTCCGGGAGCGAGTTCACATTTTGGGTACACCGACCCCATCTAACAGACCGGTAACCCGGTGTCACGTGATTTTTCCCTGGACAAGGCAAAGAGTGCTGCCGTACTGTCCTCGGTGACCGCCAATAGGTATGACCCTCAGGGGATTCTGCCTCACTCCGGCCCACTCCCGCCGGGTGTGACAGCGGTCGTAACGGGGCAACGGGGATGGTGGATTGGTGGTCTGGTCCAACGCGCTCGAAAATAGTGCTGGATTACCAACGGCAAAAGGCGATACGCCGCCGCAGGTAGTCCCGCAGACGCGATTCACGGTACTCGGAATGCTGGCCGTCACCGACGGCAGCGAATCCGCGGTGCTTCAGCCGTCGCGGCCCGCCGCACTCCTGGCCGCATTGCTGCTGAATGCCAATTCCGTCGTCTCCGCCGACTTCCTGCAACGCGTCATCTGGGGCGAGGAGACTCCTGCCCAGGCCAAGTCCGCCCTGCACAGTTGCGTCCTGCGATTGCGCCGGCTGTTCGGCAAATACGGGATCGCGGGCAACACCATCGAAGCCGTACCCGGCGGATACCGGCTCACGGCGGACGCCGCGACCCTCGACCTGGTGCAGTTCCGCGAACTCCTCGACCAGGCGTACGCCACCGAGGAGCCCGACGCCGAATTGCGTCTGCTGCGCTCCGCGCTCGCCCTGTGGCAGCCGCCGCTGCTGGCCAACGTCCCCTCCGACCTGCTGCACCGCGACGAACTGCCCCGGCTGCACGAGGAATGGCTGCGCGCGATCGAGCGCGTCTTCGACCTCGAACTGGCATGCGGGCGGCACCGGGAGGCGGTGGCCGAGATCTGGCCGACGGCCCGCGCCCACCCGCTGCACGAGCGGTTCACCGAGCAGTTGATGGAAGCGCTGTACCGCGTCGGCCGCCGCGCCGAAGCGCTCGCCGAGTACCGGCGGGTCAAGAACCACCTCGCCCAGGCCCTCGGCGTGGACCCCGGACCCGGGCTGCAACGCCTCGAACTGGCCATCCTGCGCGGTGAATCCGAGCAGAGCCCGCCGCCGCAGGGCCGGCCGGTGACCCGCGGCGACCCGCGCCCGGCGGCATCCGGAGGCCCGGCGCCGGTCCGTGACGCGGGCGCCGACCCGGTCGCGGGCGAACCCGTCGAGGGCGGTCGCGTCCTGGACAGCCTGGTCGGCGCGGGACTGCTCGAAGAGGGTCCGCGCGGTCTCTACCGGATGCACGAACTCCTGCGGGTGTTCACCCGCGCAGCGGCGGCCGACGGGGTCGGCGGCGCCGCGCCCCCCGGACGCACCGGGCACACCCCCACCCCATCGCAGCGGCCGAGCGCCGTGGAACTGCATCCTACGGAGGCGTGACTGACATGGTGTCACCGTATGACGAGATCGCCGACACCCGGCCGCGGATCCGCCGGGACGTGCTCTACACGCAGACCCCGACCGGCGTGCACTTCCACAACGCGCGCGGCGGCTTCAGCGTCGTCATGCCCTCCGCCTACCGCTTCGCGACGCTGATCGTCCCGCACCTGACCGGCGACCACACCGTGGCCGCGCTCTGCCAGGGCCTCGGCGACAAGCAGCGCGAGATGGTGGTACGGCTGGTAGGCACGCTCTACGCGCGTGGTTTCGCCCGCGACGCCGTCCCCGCGCCGAGCGACACCGAACCGCTCGACCCCGCCGTCATCGAGCGCTTCGCCGCGCAGATCGACTACGTCGACCACTACACCGACGGCGCCGCCGACCGCTTCCGGCGCTTCCGGCAGGCCCGCGTGGCCGTACTCGGCGACGACGCCCTCGCCCGCTGGGCCGTCCTCGGCCTCGTCCGCAACGGCTGCGCCGCCGTCGCCGTGCCGCGCGCCGTCGACAGCCCCGGCAACCGCTTCGCCGAAGTCCTCGACGAAGCAAGGGCGTTGCGCGCCGAGAACTGCCCGGTCGAGCTGGACTGGCTGGACGACCCGGCCGACGCGGAGGGCGCGCCCGGCACATACGGCTGGGAACACCTCGACGGCTACGACACGGTCCTGGTCACCGGCGAACGCGGCCCCCGGCAGATCGCCCGGCTCCTCGACGCGGGCCTGCCCGCCGGCCGACTGCTGCTCCCCGCCTGGACGTTCGGCGAGTCCGTCGTCATCGGCCCGCTCATGGCGACCGACACCGCCGGCTGTTGGACCTGCGCGGCGCTGCGGCTCGGCGCCAACGGCGAGGCGGGCGCCGCGGCCGACCTGTGGAGCGCGGTCGCCCCCGCGGGGCCCCGCGACAGCGCCGCCCCCGCCGTCGGCGGACCGCTCGCCGCGATGATCGGCAACCTCCTGGCGTACGAGGTCTTCCGCCGCACCACCGGCGTCCTCCCGGCCGAGACGGAGAACCAACTCCTCGTCCAGGACATCGACTCGCTCGACACCGTCGCCGAACCGCTGCTCCCGCACCCGCGCTGCCCGCACTGCGGTACGGCGGCGGCCTCGGAGTCGGCCACGGCCTCGGACGCGGCCTCCGCGGACGCCCCGCTCGAACTGGCCGCCCTGGACAGCGAGTCGGCGGCCGAGGTCGGGGCCGCCGCGTCGCCGCTCGGCGGACCCGTCTCGGACGGCGCGGGCGAGGAGGACGCCGCGCAGGCCGCCCTCGCCGAGATCACCGGCCGGTCCGTCCTCGTCCAGCGCAGGACCGGCGTCTTCCAGGCGTACGCCGACGAGGAGTGGGCGCAGACACCGCTGAAGGTCAGCACCGTCGTACTCGGCACCGGACACCGCGCCCGGCGGGAGATCACCGCCTTCGACGTCCACCATGTCGCGGGCGCCCGGCTGCGGGCGCTGTACCGGGCGGCCGAGGTCTACGCGGAGCACGTCGTGCCCGTCCAACAAGCTTTGTCCGGAGTGGAGTTGGAGGCGGCGCGCGGCAAGTGGCGGTCCGTCGACCCGGCCGCGCTGAGCATCACCAGCGGACTCGGCACCGCGGCCGCGCTGGTCCCGCGCTGGTGCGCGGCCACCTCGCTGCTCAGCGGCGAGACGCTGCTGGTGCCCGCGGCGGCGCTGCGGCCGTTCGGCCCCGACAACCGCGAGCGGATCGTGGAGGCCACCTGCGCGGGCACCGGCGCGGGCGGCACCGCGGCCGAGGCCGCCACCCGAGGTGTGCTCACCGCGCTCGCCCACGACGCGCTGCGCCGTGCCGTCGGCGGATCGCTCGCCGTACAGCACGTCCCCACCGCCGAGTTGGAGGGCGCGGACGCCGAACTCACCTTCCTCGCCCGCTCGGCCGCCGGGCTCGGCGTCGACCTGGAGATCCTCGACCTCGGCGCCCATGAGGAGCGCGTCCTGCCGGTCGTGCTGGCCCGCGCCGCCGATCCGGCGACCGGACAGGCCCGTTGGGCGGTGGCGGCGGGGGTGCGCTGGCGCGACGCGGCGCTCGACGCCGTACGCGACCTGCTCGGCGCCGTGCAGGTCGGCGGCGCGCCCGACGCGGGCGACCCGCTGCTGGCCGACCTCGCCCCCGGCGCCGTCGCGGTGACCGCCGAGACCCGCGCCGACCTGGCCGCCGCCACCGACTGGCCCACGGTCGCCGACCGCCTCCGCGCCACCGGCCGCGACCTGCTGACCGCCCCCACCCACGCCCCCGACCTGGCCGCGGGCCGCGTCCACACCACCCGCGTCCTGCTCACCACCGCCCCGGACCGGCCATGACCGCGGATCTCCTCGCGGACGCGTGCACGGCCCTGGCCGATCGCCTCACCGCCGGCCTGGCGGCCCACGCGCCAGTCGCCGACCCAGCCGCCGGGCCCGCCGGGACCGGTACGCCGGTGGCGGTCGGTGCTCGTGGTCAGGCCAGTGGCGTCGCCGTCGCCGCCGGTCCGGCCCCGGCGCGGGCCGTACCGGCCGTGGTGGTCAGCGCGCTCGGTGTCCGTGACGAACTGACGCCGCCCGCGCGCGACTTCGACGGTCCGTCGACCGAGACCGTCGGCGTACGCGTCTACGGGCACCACACCGTCGTCGGTCCCTTCGCGCCCGGCGGCCGGGCCGGGTGCGGGCGGTGTCTGGCGCGGCGGTGGCAGAGCGTCCGGGCGCGGGCGCTGCGGGAGGCGCTGGAGACGGGTACGGGCACGCGCGCCGCGGGACGGCCGCCGCGGGCCACGGCCTTCGGAGTCGACGGCCTCGCCGCGCTCATCGCGGCCCACCACCAGCGGGGCGGGGCAGGAGGCGGGAAGACCGGCGGCGACAGCCGTCTGCCGTACGCGTTCCTGGTCGACATGGAGACCCTGCGCGTCACCCGCTTCGCCTTCGTGCCGGACGCCGAGTGCCCCCAGTGCGGGGAGCGCGCCGCCGATACGGCCGAGGGCGCGCGGATCGGCTTCGCGCCGTCGCCGAAGCCCGCGCCGGACGTGTTCAGGGCGCGGCCCGCGGACGACTACGACGTGCCGTTCGAGGCGTTCGTGAACCCGGCGGCGGGCATGCTCGGCCCCTCGGTCGTGCCCGATCTGATCTCGGCGTCCACGTCCTCGACGGTCGGCTCCTTCCTCCTGCGATCCGGCGACTATCTGCGCGAGTGCTTCTGGGGCGGCCACACCCCGCGCTACCGCTCCAGCGAACGCGTCGGCCTGCTCGAAGGACTTGAGCGCTTCGCCGGGATGCGCCCGCGCGGCAAACGGACGGATGTCACCGCCGCGTACAGCGAACTCGCCAGCGACGAGGCCGTGTTGGACCCGCGCACCTGCGGCCTGTACACCGACGACTTCCACCGCGCCGAGCCCGGCGTACGCCCCTTCGACCCCGAGCGGCCGATCCCCTGGGTGTGGGGCTGGTCGCTGCGCGACCAACGGCCGGTGCTCGTACCGGAGATCCTGGCGTACTACCACGCGCCCGGCGGCCTGGAGAACCGCTTCGTGCAGGAGAGCTCCAACGGCTGCGCGTCCGGCGGGAGTCTGGCCGAGGCCGTGTACTTCGGGCTGATGGAGGTCGTCGAGCGTGACGCGTTCCTGCTCGGCTGGTACGCGAAGGCGCCGCTGCCCGAGATCGACGCGAGCGGCAGCGGCAGCCCCGAGACCCGCGCGATGATCGACCGGCTCGCGATGTACGGCTACCGGGCCCGGTTCTTCGACACCCGCGTCACCTTCCCGATCCCGGTCGTCACGGCCGTCGCGGAACGGATCGACGGCGGCCTCGGCCGGCTCTGCTTCGGCGCGGGCGCGGGCCTCGACCCGGAGGCGGCGCTCGCGGCCGGACTGTGCGAGATCGCCACCGACGCGGTCAACCTGCGCCGCAGGACCGCCCGCGACGAGCCGCGACTGCGCGCCCTGGCCGCCGACTTCGACCGCGTCCAGGTGCTGCACGACCACCCGCTGCTCTACGGGCTGCCCGAGATGGCCGTCCACGCCGACTTCCTGCTGCGCGGCGACGACCGGCCGCGCGTGGCGCTGGGCGACCTCACCACGACCGGGGTCGGCGCCGTACCGCCCGCCGACGACCTCGCCGACGACGTCACCGCCTGCGTCGAGGCGGTCGCCAAGGCCGGGTTCGACGTCATCGCCGTCGACCAGACCATGCCGGAACAGCGGGCCCTCGGCTTCCACACGGCCGGAGTCATCGTGCCGGGTCTGCTGCCCATCGACTTCGGCTGGCGCCGCCAACGCGCACGCCATATGAGCAGGACGCGGACCGCGCTGCGGGAAGCGGGGCTGCGCGAGCGGGACTTGACGGCCGACGAACTCAACCAGGCCCCGCATCCGTTCCCTTGAGCCGCCCGCCGTCCCCGCGGCCTCACGGAGACCGAGACCGAGACCGAAACAGAGCACCGAGCCCCGACCCGAGACCCCGACCGAGCCCCGAGCCCCGAGACCTGAGCCCCGAGCCCCGAGACCTGAGCCCCGAGCCCCGAGACCTGAGCCCCGACCGTCGACCGAGAGAGGAACGCCCGTGGGATTCGCCCATGAGTACGCGACCGCCATCGTCCGGCGGGGCCGGTATCCCATGGAACCCGCCGACTTCGTGCCCGACTGGGCGGACCGGCCGAGGAAGGGCAAGCACTTCCCCGGCGCGGAGACCTTTCCGCTCCCGCGCGACGAGGCACCGGCCGAAGCCACCGTCCAGCAGGGCCTGTTCGGCCCGCGCGGCACCGGCGCCTTCACCCTGCCGCTGCTCGCGGGGATGCTCCAGGAGTCCTACGGCCTGGTCGGCAGGCGTCTTGCCGTACAGGCCAACTCCGACCTCGGCACCCTGCCGATGTACACCCAGGCCAACTGGTCGCGCGGCACCGCGTCGGGCGGCGGCCTCTATCCGATCGGCGTGCACTGGGTCAGCGGCCCCTCCGGCCCGCTCACACCCGGCGTGTACTACTACTCGACGCCCCACCACCACATGCGGCGGCTGCTCGCCGGGGACGCCACGGGGGAGGTCCGGGCCGCGCTCGGCGGCCGACTCGGCGCGGACTGCGACCAGTTCCTCGTCCTCGGCGTGCGCTTCTGGCAGAACGCCTTCAAGTACAACAGCTTCAGCTACCACGTCGTCACGATGGACATCGGCGCGCTGCTCCAGACCTGGCGGATCTGGGCGCGGGCCCGCGGACTGCACATCGGCGCCGCGCTGTGGTTCGACGAGGCCCGGCTCGGACGGCTGCTCGGCCTCGGCCAGGACGAGGAGGGCGTCTTCGCCGTCGTACCGCTGACCTGGGACGGCGCCCCGTCGGCGGCCCCGGCGCTGCCGGCCGGCGACCCGCCGACCGCGCCACGGGTCCGCCACGCCGACCAGGAGCGCTCCCGCACCACCATGACGTTCGAGACCGTACGCCGGATGCACGCGGCGACCCTCGACGGCGCCGCGGACCGACCGGCCCCCGGAACGCTGGACACCGCGCTCGCGCTGCCCGTGCCCGAGGGCGGCGAGCGGACCGCGCTGCCTGCCCCCCGGCCCCTGGACACCCCCGTCGGGCAGGCGCTGCGGGCCCGGCGCAGCAGCTTCGGCCGCTTCCAGGCCGTCCGCCCGCTGCCCGCCGACGCGCTGTCGACCGTACTGGCCGCGGTCGACGCGGCGAGCAGCCTCGACACCGACACCGAGACCCCCGGCGCCCCACCCCTCAGCCGCGCCTACGTCTTCGTCAACCATGTGGCGGGCATCGCGCAGGGCAGTTACCTCTACGACCGGGAGGACCGTTCGCTGCGGCTGGTCAAGGCCGGTGCGCCGGGTGAATTCCTCCAGCGCAACTACTTCCTCGCCAACTACAACCTGGAGCAGGCGGGGGCGGTGATCGTGCCCGTCGCCCGCACCACCGCCGTGCTCGACGCGGTCGGCGACCGCGGCTACCGGCTGGTCAACGCCGTGATCGGCGCCGTCTCTCAGGCCGTCTACACCGCGTCCGCCGCGGCCGGGCTCTCCTGCGGCGTCGCGCTCGGCTTCGACGCGATCTCCTTCACCGAGGAGCTGGCGCTCGACCGGACCGGTGAAGTGCCGCTGCTGATCATGATGATCGGCCACGAACGGCCCCGCCCGGCCGACTTCCGCTACGAGATCGCCTGACCGGGCGGCAACGGCCGCTGACGGCGGCCGAGTCCAGAACCCCGCACGACCCCGCACGACCTCACACGGCCCCAGGGCCCGAGGGACCGCAGAACCTTACGACCTCAGGGCCTTACGACCGCAGAGCCCGAGGACCGCAGGGGCCTTACGACCGCAGGACGGAAAGGAGCGGCATGAGCGTCATCGCCGACGCGCAGGACACCGAGGCGCCACGGAGCTGGCTGCTGCACCGCCGCTTCATGCTGCGGTTGGCGGGACTGCCGGTCGAGGCCGTCCACCGGCTGCGCTGCCCCGACACCCGGCGCTGGGCCGACCGCGTGCTCGCCGCCGAGGAGCGACTGGCCGCGCTCGCCGCCGAGTTGAGCGACCCGCTGACCGTCCTGGTCAAGGCCACCGAGGACGATACCGAGCGGCGCGCCGTGCTCGCGCTGCGCCGCCAGGTCTTCAACGACCGGCTGCCGCGCGACCCGGACGCCGTACGGGACCTCGCCGCCGCGCTCGGCGGCCCGACCGGCGAACTCCTCACCGACTGGCTGGAGTCCCGGCTCGGGCTTGAGCAACTGCGCGGCGATGGTGGCCCGTTGCTCGACCGGGACCTGGCCGCGAGCCGCGCGGAGCTGCGCGGCCTCGCGGGCGAGGAGCGGCTGCGGCTCGCCCTCGCCCTGGCCTCGCCGACGCTGGACGGCCAGCTCGACGCGTTCATCGCCGACCGCGCCGCCGTACCGGACAAGCGGACCAGGAAGAAGGAGCGCTCGCTGCTGGCGTACCTCTACAGGACCGCCTGCAAGACCAGCCCGTTCAGCACCTTCACCGCCGTTGCCGAGGGCCGGTTCCGCGAGGTCGGGCCCGAGGTGCGGACCGGCGGCGACTGGACCAGCCACCCCCGGCTGAACGTCGTGGTGCTCGCCAGGCTCGCCGAGCTGATCGGCGCCGACGACACGCGGCGCGGCGACCTTCCCGTCGCCCTGTCGGCGGGCTGGGAACTGGACGAGAACCGGATCCGCTACGTACGCCGCTCGGTCACCGCGGGCGACGACAGCGCCGCCGTCAGCTTCGACGCGGCCCACGACCGGCTCTTCTTCCTGCGCCACAGCGACATCCTGGAGCGGATGATCGCCCTCTTCCACGGCGAAAAGCCCGTCAGATACGCCGAGTTGACGGCCTGGCTGGCGGCGGAGACCGGAGCGAGCCGGGACGAGGCGGCGCACTACGCCGCGACCCTGCTCGACCTCGGCATCCTCCAGATGACCGGCCTCGCCACCGATGTGCACGCCCCCGACCCGCTGCGGTCCTTCCAGAGCGCGCTGCGCGGCCTCGGCCGCGACTGGGCCGACGCCGTCGCCGACCGGCTCGACGCCCCGGCCGCCCGCGTCGACGCCTGGGCCACCGCCGACGTACCCGCCCGGCGCGCGCTGCTCGCCGGGCTGCGCCGCGACCTGACCGCGCTCCAGACCGAACTGGGCGCCGCCGCGCCGTCGTTGCCGCAGACCCTGCTCTACGAGGACGTCCGCGAGGACGCGGTCGAGGCCGACGTCACGCAGTGGACGGAGCTGGCCGCCGCGCCGCTGCACGCCCTGACCGGCATGCTGCCCGCCTTCGACGTGGCCCTCCCGCAGCGCCTGGTCCTCAAGGGCTTCTTCCTGGCCCGCTACGGCCGCGGCGGCCGGTGCGACGACCTGCTGCGGCTCGTCCACGACTTCCACGAGGACATCTTCACGCAGTACCTCCAGTTCACCTCGATGAAGTCGCCCTGGGCGGCCGACGGCGGCCACGCGCCGGAGGAGAACTGGCTCGGCATGCCCGAGGTCACCGCGGTGGACCGGGCCCGCGCCGAATTCACCCGCCGGATGCGCGACGCCTGGGCCGCGTACGCGGCGGCGCCCGGCGGCGAACTGCGCCTGGACGAGGACACGGTGGCCGCCGTCACCGCCGAACTCGCCCCGCTGGGCACGTCCTTCGCCCCGCACAGCCACTTCCTGCAACTCGCCCGCCGCCCCGAGGACCCGCTGGTGGTGCTCAACAACTCCTACGGCGGCCTGTCCTTCCCCTTCACCCGCTTCACGCACTGCTTCGACGCGGCACCCGAGAGCGGCGGCGCGGCGGCACCCGGCGGCGACCCCGCACCCGGCGGCCTCACCGACCGGCTGCGCGAGACCCTGCGCGAATGGCAGCCGCCCGGCGCGGTGTTCGCCGAGATCACCGCCGGGTCCGCCACCACCAATCTCAACCTGCACGGACGGCTCACCGACCACGAGATCGTCTGCCCCGGCGAGAGCAGCACCGTGCCCGCCGCCGGCCGGATCGACCTGGACGACCTGTACGCGGAACACGACCCGGTGGACGACCGGCTGGTGCTGCGGTCCCGGCGGCTCGGCCGCGAGGTCGTCCCGCTCTACCTCGGCTACCTCGTCCCGATGGTGCTGCCCGAGGTGCCGCGCACGCTGCTGCTCTTCTCGCCGACCTCCCGCGCGGCGGTCGACGTGTGGCGCGGTGTACCCGCGGGCCCCGAGCGCGACGGCGTCACCGCGCGGCCCCGGGTCCGCTTCCGGAGCCTGGTGCTGCACCGCAGGTCGTGGACGGCGGCGCCCGGCGCGCTGCCCGCCCGTGAACCGGGCCTGGACGAGGCCGGGTTCTATCTGCGCTGGCAGCGATGGCGGCGCGACCACGGTCTGCCCGACCGGGTGTTCGCCACCGTCCACGAGGAGAAGGCCGACGACGCGAGCGGCTTCGGCGCGGTCTTCGGCGGCTCCAAGCCGCAATTCGTCGACTTCGACAGCCCGTTGTCACTGATCGCGCTCGACGGGCTGACCGGCGGCGGCCGTACCAGGACCGTCTTCGAGGAAATGCTGCCGGGCGAGCAGGAGTTGCACGTCCGCTCCCCGCGCGGCCACCACGTGGCGGAACTGGCCGTCGAAATCGTCCCCCGCGCGGCGGAACCGGCTGCGGCGGGCCACCACGGAAGGCAGGACAGCTCCGTATGACCACCTCCGGGGCGCGATCCGCCCCCGTCACCGGCCCGCGCTCGACACCGCGGTCCGCGCCCGAATCCGCGGCCGTGCCCGCACCGGCAGGCGCTTCGGGGCGCGGCGACTGGCAGGCGTTCCACGTCTTCTACGCCGCCAGCCCCCGCCCCTTCCTGCTCCAGTGCGTGCGCCCGCTGGTCGAAGGGCTCACCCGCGACGGCCTGTTGAGCGGCTACTTCTTCATCAACTACTGGCTGGAGGGCCCGCACATCAGGGTGCGGCTGCGCCCCTCGTCACCGCAGGCCGCACCCGTGGTCACCGCGCGCGCCGCCGCCGCCGTCGATGCCTTCCTGCGCAAGCGCCCCGCGCTCTACGAGGTCAAGGGCGGCTTCCTCGCCGACCTGTACAACACCCTCTTCGAGCTGGAGTTCCCCGGCGGCGAGCGCAACGGCCTGGTCGACGAGGAGGGCCGCATGCGCCTGCGGCCCAACAACTCCTTCAGCCCCGAGCCCTACGAGCCCGAGTACGGGAAGTACGGCGGCCCGGCCGGGGTCGAACTGGCCGAGTGGCACTTCCAGCGCTCCAGCGACCTGGTCATCGACGCGCTCGCCACCATGAACCTGCACCTGCGGACCGTACTGCTGGGCGTATCGGCCCAGTTGATGATGACCATGTCCGGGTGCCTGCTGCGCGACGACACCGCGCTGCTGGAATTCCTCGACCGCTACCACGAGTTCTGGAACTCCGCGTTCTCCGGCACCAACTACACGGCCCAGGACGGCTACGACCGCGCCTACGGCACGATGGAGGCGCTGCCCCAGCGCTTTCAGGAGATCCGCGCGGCGGTCGCGGAACCCGCGCCCGAGCGGCTGCCGACATTCCTCGCCGGGTGGGCCGAGCACTGCCTGGAGCTGCGCGAACGCGTCGTGGCCCTGGCGGACGGCGGCGACCTGGTCTTCCGCTCCTGGGACGGCACCCGCGACCTGCCGGTCACCGACCCCGGCCAGGCGCTGCCGATGCTGCTGTCGCCGTACATGCACATGACCAACAACCGGCTGTCGGTCACCGTCCGCGACGAGGCGTTCTTGTCGTACGTCCTGGCCCGCGCGCTGCGCGAGCCCCGGACGCCGCCCGGCGCCGACTCCGACGGCCGGTCCGAGCCGCAGCCCTCGGCGGCGCCATGACCACCGGCGGCCTGCTCGAACTGCGGCCCGCGCTGCGCCCCGGCATCCTGGTCGGCCCCGCCCTGATGCGCGGCCCCGCCCTCGTCCATCTGCTCAAGGACCCGGTCACCGGGGTACGGCTCGAAGTCGGCGCCAAGGAGCACTTCATCATCGCCCGGCTCGACGGCAGCCGGTCGCTCGCCGAGATCGGCGCGGAGTACGCGGACCGGTTCGGCGCGCGGCTCGGCGACGCGCAGTGGCAGCAGATGCTGCGCTTGCTGTCGACCCGTCAGCTCCTCGACGGCGGCGGCCGACCGGTCGTCGTGCCCGTCGCCAGTGCCGAACCGGCCTTCAAGTCAACGCTGTTGAGCGGGAAGACGCGCATGGTCGCGGACGCCCCCGCGCTCATGGACGCCCTGCACGGCGCCACCGCCTTCGCCCGCAGGCGCGCCGTCCTGTTCCCGCTGCTCGCGCTGGCCGTCGCCGTCCTCGCCCTCGTCGGCCTCCGCTTCGGCCAACTGGCCGACCAGACCGGGCGCCTGTACGACCAGCCGGTCGCGCTCGCCGCCGTCGGCTGTGTGCTGTGGGTCAGCCTCGGCCTGCACGAACTGGCCCACGGGCTGGTCGCGCGGGCGTACGGGCTGCGGGTCGGGGAGATCGGGCTCCGCCGGGTCTGGGGCTTCATGACGTACCTCTACTGCGAGGTGCACGACGTCCAGTTCCTCGACCGGCGCGGCCGTCAGGTCGCCGTCGCGGCGGCGGGCGCCGTCATGAACCTCCTCTTCCTCGCGCCGTTCTGGCTCGTCTGGGCCCTCCTGCCGGAACACGCCCAGGCCCTCCCCTTCTTCGGCGGCCTCATCCTCCTCGGCACCGCCATGGCCCTGCTCAATCTCCTGCCGCTCCCGCCGCTCGACGGCTACAAAGCCCTCGGTTACACCCTGGGCACGCTCCAACTGGCCACCGAGAGCCGCCAGTTCCTTGGCGTGGCCGCGCGTGCCCCGCTCGGGCGGAGGGCCGACTCCGGCCGGGACGGCGCGGCTGCCGCCGCCGCGACGACTGGCCGAGTGCCCGGCTCCGGCCGGAACGCCCGCGCGCGGCTCGCCGCCTATCCCACGCGGCTGCGCGTCATCTACGGCGGATACGCCGCCTGTTGCGCGGTGCTGGCCCTGGCGGCGCTCGCCGTGGCCGGACTGCTGTGCCGCGCGGCGCTGCCGGACGACTGGCGCACCTGGACCCCGTACCTCCCGGTGGCCCTGGTCGCCGCGGCCCTCCTCCTGCGCCTGCTCGGCCTGCGCGCCGCGGCCGTGCGCGAGGCGGCGCTCGCGCGCCGGACGCCGGGGGAGACGGCCGACCTCCGGCCGGACGGCGGCTCCGCGACGACCGCTACGGGCGCCGTCGGCGCGGGAGCGTCGGCGCCCACCGGCTCCCCGGCCGCGCGGCGGGCGTCCGCGGCCGACGGGGCGCGGCCGTCCGGCGTGGCGCACGCCCTGCCGTCGTCCGCGACGACCGCTACGGGCGCCGCGGAGGGCGCGAAGGACTTTGAACGGCCCGCGTCAGCGGGGACACCTCAGGAGCGGGAGAAAGGCGACATGAAACGAACCGCACGTCCGACGGGGCCGGCGATCGAACTGGTCGGGGTCAGCAAGCGGTACGGCGAGGTGCACGCGCTCGACGGGGTGTCGCTGACGGTCGAGCAGGGCGAGTTCTTCGGCGTTCTCGGGCCCAACGGGGCCGGAAAGACCACGCTCGTGGAGATCGTGGAGGGGATGCGGAAGGCGGACGCGGGCAAGGTCGCCGTGTTCGGCCAGAGCCCGTGGCCGCGGAACATCGCGCTGCTGCGGCGGATCGGGGTGCAGACCCAGGCGTCGGCCTTCTTCACACGGCTGACCGCGTGGGAGCACCTGGAGACGGTCGCCGCGCTCCAGGGCGTGGACCGCGCCGCCGCGCGGCACGCGATGGACCTGGTCGGGCTGCGGGACAAGGAGCGCAGCCGGGTCGACGACCTGTCGGGCGGCCAGCGGCAGCGCCTGGCGCTGGCCACCGCGCTGGTCCACGAGCCCGACCTGATCTTCCTCGACGAGCCGACCGCCGCGCTCGACCCCGAGGCGCGCCGCGCCCTGTGGTCGGTGCTGCGGGACCTGCGCGGCGAGGGCCGCACCATCGTCTACACCACGCACTACCTGGACGAGGCGGAGGCGCTGTGCGACCGGGTGGCGATCATCGCCGACGGCCGCGTCGTGGCGCTCGACAGCCCCGGCTCGCTGATCAGGTCGATGGCCGCGCCCGCGCGGCTGCTGATCCCCGCCGGCCGGATCACGCTCGACCAGGCGCGCGCCGTCGAGGGCGTCGACCGGGCGTTCCTGGAGGGCGCCGAGGTCGTCGTCGAGACCCGGCACGCCAACCGGGTGCTGGTCGCGCTCGGCGAGTTCGTCGACATGGACGCGATCCAGACCAGGACCGCGACCCTGGAGGACGCGTATCTGCGGCTGACGGGACCGGGCGCCGGGGGAGCCGGAAAGGCGGAAGCCTCGGGCCCCGACACCGGGACCGGCCCCGACACCGGCCCCGGTCCCGACCTCGACACCGGGACCGCCACCACGACGGCCGCCGTCGGAACGGAGCACCGTCCATGACCACCACCACCGCCTACTCCGCGCTGACCAGGGCCACATACCTGGCGTCGATACGCGACCGCACCACCGTCTTCTTCACCTTCGCCTTCCCGCTGGTCTTCCTGGTCGTCTTCGGTCTGCTCTTCCGCGGCCAGTCGGTCGACGGGGGCCTGGCGTACATCAACTACGTGGCACCCGGCGTGCTCTCGTGGGGCGTCGGCAACGCGGCGCTGTTCGGCCCGGCCTTCGCGCTGATGCACTGGCGGCGCGACGACATCCTGCGGCTGATCTGGCGTACGCCCACGCCGCTGCCCACCGTCCTCGCCTCGCGCTTCGTGGTCGCCGTCGTGGTCGGTCTGTCGCAGGCGGTGCTGTTCACGGCGGTCGCGCTGCTGCCCTTCTTCGGCCTCCACCTGGACGGGAGTTGGCCGCTCGCGCTGCCGCTGCTGTTCTTCGGCGTCGCCGCCTTCCTGGCGATGGGCCTGGTCGTCGGCAGCCTCGCCGACACCCCGGAGGCGGTCGCCGCCATCGCCAACTGCGTGATGGTCCCGATGGCGTTCCTGTCCGGCTCCTTCTACCCGGCGGACCTGCTGCCCGGCTGGATCCAGACCATGTCGTGGGTGCTGCCGCTGCGTTACCTCGACCACGGCCTCACCGATGTGCTGGCGGGGCGCGCCGACTTCGCCTCGCTCGCCGTCGACTGCGGCGGCCTGGCCGCCTTCACCGTCGTCTTCGGGCTGATCGCCGCCCGCACCTTCCGCTGGAGCAACCGGACATGAGCCTCGACACCGCGGTACGGCCCGCTCACGTGCCCGAGATTCCCGGGCAGACGCCGCTGGAGTCCGCGGGCCGCGACCTGGAACGACGGCTGGCCGCGCGAGCCGCCCGCGCCGCCGCGCCCGCGCCCGGGACCGCCGTCGTCGGCGGCACCGATGTGCTGCGCCCGGAACCGGCCGAGACCGCGGGGCGGCGCGCCCGCGCCACCGTGCACCTGACCGCCGACGCCGTGCTCCTCGGCCCCTGGGGCGGCTCGCCTGCCGAGGCCGCCTGCGGCACCTGCCTGGCCATCCGCTGGCAGCGGCTGCGCACCCGTACCGAACGCGAGGCGCTGGAGACGGGCCTCGCCCGTACCGCCGCCGGGCGCTGGCCCGTGCTGCCCGACTTCACGGTCGACGCGGTCTGGGCCCTCTACGAACTGACCCTCGGGCGGAAGGCGGGGACCGGTTCGGAGACCGGGGCGGAGACGGGGGCCGGGACCGGCGGCCACGACCTGCCCCGGGTCACCCGGTACGACCTGGAGACCGGCCTCGTCCAGACCGTGCCGCTGCTCGCCGATCCGCTGTGCCCGCACCCGCACGGCGCCGCGCCCGCGACGACCGCACCGACCCGGCCCGACCTGCCAGCACCCGACGCGGCGGGCCTCGACGTACCCGCCGCCGACGTATCCGGCACCGGCCCGTCCGGGCCCGGGCACTTCCTCGCCACCGGGCCGGAGGCCGAGCCCTTTCCCGTCTCGCGGCACAAGCCCACCCCCGACAGCTACCGGCTGCGGTCGCCCGGCGCGTACGCCCTGCCGACCGCCGCGCTCGCCAACCCCGTGTGCGGGGTGCTCGGCGCGGGCACCTGGAGCGATGTCACCTCGCCGACCACCGCGCCCGTCGCGGGCAGCGTCTTCATGCGCGGTTACGCTGGCCTGACCGACGTCACGTGGAGCGGCCAGGCCAACTCCTTCGCGCACAGCAGGGACTTGGCGTTCCTCGAAGGGCTGGAGCGGTACGCGGGCACCCATCGCAGGGAGACCGGCGGCATCGTCACCGACTCGTACGACAACCTCGGCGACGCGGCCCTCGACCCGCGCGACTGCGGGCTCTACACGCCGGAGACCTACGCCGCCGACCCGATGATCGCGCCCTTCGACCCGGCGCGGCCGATCCCGTGGGTACGCGGCTGGTCGCTGCGCGACGAGCGGGAGGTGCTGGTGCCGGCCCGGCTGGTCTACTACAGCGCGGGCACCGCCGCCGACCACTTCGTCTTCGAGTGCTCCAACGGCTGCGCGATCGGCAGTTGCCTGGAGGAGGCCGTGCTGTTCGGCCTGCTCGAACTCATCGAGCGCGACGCGTTCCTGCTCGGCTGGTACGGCAACGCCCGGCTCACCGAGATCGACCTCGGCTCCTGCCGCAGCCCGGTGGTGCGCGCCATGACCGACCGGGCGGCGCTGTGCGGCTACGACGTGCACGCCTTCGACAACCGCATCGACCTCGCCGTGCCGGTCGTCACCGGCCTCGCCGTCCGCCGCGACGGCGGCCCCGGCACGCTCGCCTTCGCCGCGGGCGCCGCCTTCGACCCGGAGACCGCGGTGGAGTCGGCGGTCTCCGAGATCCTGACGTATCTCCCGCACCTGCCACGGCAGGTGACGGAGCGTCCGGCCGAACTGGAGGCGATGGCCGAGGACTTCGACCTGGTCCGCCGACTCCCCGACCACGCGGCCCTGTTCGGCCTGCCGCGGATGAGGGAGCACGTCGGCAGCTACCTGGAGCCGCCCGCCGTACGGCCGTTGGACGAGGTCTACGCACGGTGGGAGCGGGACCGGCCGCGCGGGCTCGACCTGCGCGACGACGTCCTGTGGTGCCGGGACGAACTGGCGCGCGCCGGATGCGATGTCGTGGTGGTCGACCAGACCACCCCGGAGCAGCGGCGGATGGGCCTGCGGACGGTCTGCACGCTCGCGCCAGGTCTGCTGCCGATCGACTTCGGCTGGCCGCGGCAGCGCGCGCTGACCATGCCCCGGCTGCGTACCGCACAGCGCCGCGGCGGCCTGCGCCCCGACGACCTGCGCGACGACGAGGTGCGCCGCGTGCCGCACCCGTTCCCGTAGGAACCCGCAGGAACCCTGAGGAATCTCCGAGGAAACCGACGATGACGACGCCGCGACATGACTACTCCGCGGACCGGGGAGGCCGGTCCGCGGAGCGTGAAGCGGGTGGTGGCTCGTCAGGCGGTGCAGCTCGTGGTGCTGGTGGTGCTGGAGCAGGTGCTGGTGCTGGAGCAGCTCGTCGACGAGCCGAGCATGACCTCGCTGGCGTCCGAGTAGTCGGTGATCTCGAAGGTCTCCGACTCGAGCTCCAGGATCTCCTGGGCCAGAGAGGCGAGCGGCGTGTCCAGCTTGGAGATGTCAGCCATGATGACTCCTTCTCAGCAGGGAGCGCGGCCCGCGACGGGCCGGCCCCATCTTTCTACGCGCGTCCACTGGCGAATCACCCTGCCGCCCGCTGTCATCCCGCTTGCACCGCCCGCCGCCCCTGTCACGTGACCCGCATTCCGGCACCCCCGCCCCCGACCCCCGCCCGGAGCGCCCGATGAACCCGCCGACCGGACCCACACCCGTATCCGGACCCATGTCCGGGCCCCCGCCCGTCTCAGGAACCGTCTCCGACGCCGTCCTGACCCGCGCCGCCGAGCTGTATCTGGACCTGCACCGGCACCCTGAGCTGTCCGGGGCCGAGGAGCGCACCGCCGCCCGCTTCGCCGCCGCGCTCAGGGCCGCGGGACTGCGCGTCGAACGCGGCGTCGGCGGCCACGGCGTGGTCGGGGTGCTGGCCAACGGCCCCGGCCCCGTCGTCATGCTCCGCGCGGAGCTGGACGCCCTCCCCGTACGCGAGAACACCGGCCTGGCGTACGCCAGTTCCGCCACCGCCGCGGGACCCGACGGCGCTCCCGTCCCCGTCATGCACGCCTGCGGCCACGACATGCACCTGGCGTGCGCGGCGGGCGCGGCGGCGTCGCTCGCGGGGGCCGCCGACCGGTGGCAGGGCACGCTCGTCGTCGTCGGCCAGCCGGCCGAGGAGACGCTCAGCGGCGCCGCCGCCATGCTCGCCGACGGCCTCTACCGGCGCTTCCCCGTGCCCGACGACGTGCTCGCGCAGCATGTGGTGCCGCTGCCCGCGGGCATGGTCGCGCACGCGCAGGGCCCGCTGCTCGCGGGCAGCGTCACCCTGGAGATCGTGCTGTACGGCCGCGGCGGCCACGCCTCCACACCGCAGTTCGCCGCCGATC
Source organism: Streptomyces sp. NPDC088910 (assembly GCF_044749865.1). Lineage (NCBI taxonomy): Bacteria > Bacillati > Actinomycetota > Actinomycetes > Kitasatosporales > Streptomycetaceae > Streptomyces > Streptomyces sp. NPDC088910. The sequence goes on along the minus strand of NZ_JBIVIV010000011.1, from coordinate 242,351 downwards.
CGGTGATCACCGCGGCGGCGGTCGTCCTGCGCCTCCAGACCGTCGTGTCGCGCGAGACGGGTCCCGGCGAGCCGCTGGTGCTCACGGTCGGCTCGGTACGGGCGGGCACGCCCGGCGCGGGAAACGTCATCGCGGACTCCGCGACCCTCCAGGTGACCGTGCGGGCCTTCTCCGACGCCGCGCTCGACCGGGCCGTGGCCGCCGTCCACCGGATCGCGCGCGCCGAGTCCGCCGCCTCGCCCGACCCGCAGCCGCCCGCTCCCGACCTGCGCGTCCTGTCCCGTTCCTGCCCCACCGTGCCCGACGCCGAGCTGACCACCGCCGTGCGCCGCGCGCACGAGGCCGCCTTCGGTCCGCAGCGCGTCACCCGCTGGCAGCCGTCGACGGCCACGGAGGACTTCGCGCTGTACGGCGACGCGGGCCGCGCGCTGCACGGCGTGCCGGGGATACGGACCGGCTACTGGATGCTCGGCGCGGTCGGCCCCCGGCAGTGGGTCGAGGCGGGCCGCGGCGACACGGACACGGCCGGGCGGCTGGCGGCACTGCCGCCGAACCACTCCTCGCGGTTCGCCCCGCACCCCCGCCTCACCCTCGAAGCGGGTATCGCGGCGATGACTGTGGCGGTACAGGCCCGTATGCCGTCGGTTAAGGTCGCATCGACCGCGTCGAGCGTATCGACGACGCCGTCCCGGCAGGACCGTCCGGCAGGGCGGGGGACGGCGGGCACGTAGCGCAGCCACCCGAGGGGCCCTGGTGAGACTGAGGCTGGAATTCACGACCGAGCCGTTCGACCTGGACGAGCCGCCCGAGCACGCGGTGGTGGCCCGCGAGGTGGTCGAGGGCGCGTCGCTCGACGCGGTGGACGTCGGCCCGTTCGGCAACACCGCCGAGGGCGAGGCCGACGCGGTCGTCGCGTCCGTCGCGGAGCTGCTGCGGCGCACGCTGGCGGCGGGCGCCACCCGGGTGTCGCTCCAGGTCAACGTGGTCGCGGCGGCCGGGCGGGCGCAGGAGGACGGCAAGTGACGGGCACCGGGGGGCACCCCTTCGCCGCGGCGGTGAAGCCGCTGGTGGACGCGATGGGCGCGGAGATGGTCGCGCCGGACGAGGCGCGCGGCGACGACGTGGTGCTGAGCTGGGAGGGCGAGGAGGTGGTGGCCGTCCGGCTGCCCCATCTGGCCGACTCCCTCGACCACCTGCTGGCCGACCTCGAACGCCGGCACGGCTCGCTGCCCGCCCTGGGCCGCAAGGACAAGCAGACCGTCGTCCGCATCCTGGAGGAGCGCGGCGCCTTCTCCGTGCGGCACGGCGTGGAGACCGTCGCGTCCGCGCTCGGCGTCAGCCGCTTCACCGTCTACAACTACCTGAACAGGGAGAACGCCCTGAACAGCGAGAAGAGTGCCCGCGAGAGCGAGTGACCGGCCGTTGTTTCCTCTTCCGTCCGCTCCCGGACGGCTTTGTTACCGGAAGTTTTCAACAAACTGTTGACGTCGTACGGCGGCGGCTCTTAGCTTGCGACTGTGACTTCCAGCGCATCGCCGGGTCTTTCCCGGCTCAATGAGGCCACCTCGTCAGCGGCGTCCGCGCTGCTCCACGAGGTGTGCGCCAGTACGGCGTGGGACGCCGCGCTGGCCGCCGGACGGCCGTACGACCGCCTCGACGACCTGCTCGCGGCGAGCGACACCGCCATGGCGGCGCTCACCGCGGACGACCTCGCGCAGGCGATGGCCGGACACCCGCCGATCGGCCGCCCGACCCCGGGCGACGCCACGTCGGCGCGGGAGCAGAGCGGGGTCGGCGCGGCCGAGCGCGAGGAACTGCTCGCGCTCAACCTGGCCTACCAGGACGCGCACGGCCATGTCTTCCTGATCTGCGCCACCGGCAGGACCGGTGAGCAGATGCTGGCCGCCCTCAAGGAGCGGATCGGCAACGACACGGACACCGAACGCGAGATCGTCCGCGCCGAACTGGGAAAGATCAACCGCATCCGGCTCACCCGCCTCGCCGGAGCCGGAGCCGGAGCCGGAGCCGGAGCCGGAGCCGATACCGGCACCAGTGCCACCGCCGGAGCCGCACGCGAGGCCGCGTCCGAAGGAGATCCCTCATGACCGACACGTCGGTGTCCACGCACATCCTGGACACGAGCGTCGGCCGCCCGGCGGAAGGCGTGCCCGTCCATCTGTCGGTGCGCGCCTCGTCCGGCGGGATCTGGTCGCCGCACGGGTCGTCGAAGACCGACGCCGACGGCCGCTGCAAGGATCTCCCGGCCCTGCCGGAAGGCACCACCCACGTACGGCTGCACTTCGACGTGGAGCCGTACCTCACCCGCCAAGCCAACGCACAGCAGGACGCCCCCCGCGCAAGGGACAGCGGAGCTTTCTTCCCGGAGGTGGCGATCGTCTTCGCCGTCAGGCCGGGCGAGCACTATCACGTACCGCTGCTGCTCAATCCGTTCGGCTACTCCGTATACCGAGGGAGCTAGCACCGATGACCGCCACTTCCCGCCCGTCCCACCCGGTTTTTCTCGGCCAGAACCAGTACGGCAAGGCAGAGAACCGCGTCGTCCGGATCACCCGCGACGGCGGCACGCACCACATCAAGGACCTGAACGTCTCGGTCGCGCTCTCCGGCGACATGGACGACGTGCACCTGTCCGGCTCCAACGCCAACGTGCTGCCGACCGACACCACCAAGAACACGGTGTTCGCCTTCGCCAAGGAACGCGGCATCGAGTCCGCCGAGCAGTTCGGCATCCACCTCGCCCGGCACTTCGTCACCAGCCAGGAGCCGATCAAGCGGGCGCGGATACGGATAGAGGAGTACTCCTGGGAGCGGATCGCCGCCTCCGAGGCGGGCTCCCGCTTCATCGGCGCCGACGAGATCCAGCACTCCTTCGTCCGCAAGGGCCAGGAGACCCGCACCACCGAGGTCGGCTACGACGGCGAGAACTGGCAGGTCGTCTCCGGCCTGAAGGACCTGGTGGTCATGAACTCCACCAACTCCGAGTTCTGGGGCTTCGTCAAGGACGAGTACACGACCCTCAAAGAGGCGTACGACCGCATCCTCGCCACCGAGGTCACCGCCCGCTGGCGGTTCAACTGGACCAGCGACGAGCGGCGCGCCCCGCAGTGGGAGAAGGCGTACGGGCAGGTCCGCACGGACCTGCTGGAGGCGTTCGCCGAGACGTACTCGCTCTCGCTCCAGCAGACCCTCTACGCGATGGGCTCGCGGGTCATCACCAGCCGCTCCTACGTGGACGAGGTCCGGCTCTCGCTGCCCAACAAGCACCACTTCCTGGTCGACCTGGAGCCGTTCGGCCTCAAGAACGACAACGAGGTCTATCTCGCGGCCGACCGTCCGTACGGCCTCATCGAGGGCACCGTGCTGCGTGACGGCGCCGAGCCCCGCATCCCGGTGACGGACTGAGAGGCACCACCATGAGCAACCGCATCGTCATCGAGAACTGCGCCGTCGCGACCGTCGACGCCGACGACACCGAGTACGCCACCGGGCACGTCGTCGTCGCGGACAATCTGATCGAGTCCGTCGGAGCGGGCCCCGCACCGGCCGGTCTGGAGAACGTCACCCGCCGGATCGACGGCACCGGACACCTCGTCACCCCCGGCCTGGTCAACACCCACCACCACTTCTACCAGTGGATCACCCGCGGCCTCGCCCAGAACAGCAACCTCTTCAACTGGCTGGTCGAGCTGTACCCGACCTGGGCGCGGATCGACGAGCGGATGGTCTACGCGGCGGCCTCCGGCTCGCTCGGCGTGATGGCCCGCGGCGGCGTCACCACCGCGATGGACCACCACTACGTCTTCCCGCGCGGCGCGGGCGACCTGCTCGGCGCCGAGATCCGCGCCGCCGCCGAACTGGGCGTGCGCTTCACCGCCGCCCGCGGCTCGATGGACCGCGGCAAGAGCGACGGCGGACTGCCGCCGGACTTCGCCGTGGAGACCACCGAGGGCGCGCTGCTCGCGACCGAGGAGGCCATCGACACCCACCACGACGCCTCCTTCGGCTCGATGCTGCACATCGCCGCCGCGCCCTGCTCGCCCTTCTCGGTCTCCACCGAACTGCTGCGCGAGGCCGCGGTGCTGGCCCGCCGCAAGGGCGTCCGGCTGCACACGCACGGCAGCGAGACGGTGGAGGAGGAGAAGTTCTGCCACGAGCTGTTCGGCATGGGCCCGACGGACTACTTCGAGTCCACCGGCTGGCTCGGCGACGACGTGTGGATGGCGCACTGCGTCCACATGAACGACTCCGACATCGCCGCCTTCGCCCGGACCGGGACCGGCGTCGCGCACTGCCCGTCGTCCAACGCCCGGCTCGCCGCGGGCATCGCCCGGGTGCCCGACATGCTCGCCGCCGGGGTCCCGGTCGGCCTCGGCGTGGACGGCACCGCGTCCAACGAGTCCGGTGAACTCCACACCGAACTGCGCAACGCCCTGCTCATCAACCGCCTCGGCGGCGGCGAGAAGGCGCTGAACGCCCGTCAGGCCCTGCGCCTGGGCACCTACGGCGGCGCGCGCGTGCTCGGCCGTACCGCCGAGATCGGCTCCCTGGAGGCCGGGAAGCTCGCCGACCTCGTGCTGTGGAAGCTGGACGGCATCGCGCACGCCTCGATCGCCGACCCCGTCGCCGCGCTGGTCTTCGGCGCGGCGGCCCCGGTCACCCTGTCGCTGGTCAACGGTGTGCCGGTGGTCGAGAACAACCGGCTCACCCGCGCCGACGAGGACGCCATCGCGCGGCTGACCAGGACCGAGGCGCAGCGCCTCGCGCGGATCGCGGGCCTGGCGTAACACCGTAGGCACCGCCGCGAAAGCGACCGGTCGGGGAGGGACGGCCCCCGACCGGTAGCCGGACCCTGTCCTGACACGGGTCCGGCGACACCGCCCCCGGACCGTGGGACCACGGTCGGCCCCGCGGCTCCGGGGGCGGCGCCTCCCCGAAACCACGGCCCGCACCCCGGCGCGCACCGGACAGGGCGCCACGGCGGGTACGCGACGAACTCCCGCTCCGCGCCGTTTACTATGCGTTCAGCCGGACGTCCGCACCCCGCCGGGTGCGGGGCGCGGCAGGCAGGATCCCGCCACAGCCAGAGGTGAGCGCCCGTGAGCCCGACCGAGCCCGTATCCGCCGAAGGCTCCGCCGCCGAGCCCGCCACGGGGGCCGTCACCCTGGTCACCGGCGGCACCGGCACCCTCGGCCGCGCGCTGGTCGACCGGCTGCTCGCCGCCGGCCGCCCGGTACGCGTGCTCAGCCGCGGCCCGCGCGGGGCCGACGACGCGCGGCCGTACGAGTGGGCGGTCGGCGACCTGCGGACCGGCGTCGGCATCGACGGCGCGCTCTTCGACGGCGTCGGCACGATCGCGCACTGCGCGACCACCAACGGCCGCGGCGACGTCGAGGCCACCGAGCGGCTGACCGGAGCGGCGGTGCGCGCGGGCGGCGACCCGCACCTGGTGTACATCTCGATCGTCGGCGTCGACCGCGTCCCGCTCGGCTACTACCGCGCCAAACTCGCCGCGGAGACCGTCGTGGAGCAGTGCGGGTTGCCGTGGACGGTGCTGCGCACCACGCAGTTCCACGACCTGGTGGCCCGGCTCACCGTCGCGCAGCGGCGGCTGCCCGCGATCCTGACGCTGTCGGGAGTCAGCTTCCAGCCGGTCGACGTCACCGAGGTCGCGGACCGGCTCGCGGACCTGGCCGGAGGCGAACCCGTGGGCCACGCACCGGACTTGGGCGGTCCGCAGATCCGCAGCGCCGCCGATCTGACCCGCGCGACCCTGCGCGCGGCGGGCCGCCGCAGGCTCGTCGTACCGCTGCGGCTGCCCGGCGCCCTGGCGGGCGCGCTGCGCGCGGGCGGCAACCTCACCCCCGATCACGCCGACGGCCGGATCACCTACGACTCCTGGCTCGCCGCCCGCACCCCGCCGAGGAAGCCGGGGCTCACAGCGCCCGGTGCATGATGTGCAGGCCGACATAGCCCAGACGCGGATGCCGGAACCCCTCGGGGACCGTACCGATCACCCGGAAGCCCAGTGACTCGTACAGCTTCACCGCGTACGTGTTGGACTCCACCACGGCGTTGAACTGCATGGCGCGGAAGCCCTCGCGCTCCGCCCAGCGCAGCGCCTCCTCGCACAGCGCGCGGCCCGCACCGCGGCCGCGGTGCGCGGGGTCGACCATGAAGCTGGCGCTGGAGACATGGGCGGCGTTGCCGCCCTGGTTGGCGTTCATCTTGGCGGTGCCGAGCACCGTGCCGTCGTCGCCGACGGCCACGACCGTCCGCGCGGGCGGCGCGAGCAGCCAGTAGTCCCTGGCCGTCGCCTCCGGGATGTCCGTCGGATAGCTGAAGGTCTCGCCGTCCGCGCAGATCCGCCGCAGGAACGGCCAGATCCGCGGCCAGTCGGCCTCGGTCACATCACGGATGAGCATGCGGAGCAGCATGAACGGCCGCCGGCGCCGGGTGCAAGCGCGTTTCGGCGCGGCGGCCGTTCCCGGGCACCGGGGCTCAGTCCGCCAGCAACTCGTAGGCGGGCAGCGTCAGGAAGTCGACGTACTCCGCGTCGAGCGCCGTGCGCAGCAGCAGCTCATGGGCCTCGGTCCACTTGCCCGCCGCGAACGCCTCCTCGCCGATCTCCTCGCGGATCGCGGCGAGTTCGTCGGCGGCCACCCGCAGCACGAGGTCGTGGGTCGCTTTCTCGCCGTTCTCGAAGACGACCCCCGCGTTGATCCACTGCCAGATCTGCGAGCGGGAGATCTCGGCGGTGGCGGCGTCCTCCATCAGGTTGAAGATCGCCACCGCGCCGAGGCCGCGCAGCCACGCCTCGATGTAACGGGTGCCGACCTGCACCGCGTTGCGCAGCCCGTCGAAGGTCGGCTTCGCGTCCAGCGAGGCGATGTCGATCAGCTCGGCCGCGGTGACGTGCACGTCCTCGCGCAGCCGGTCCTTCTGGTTCGGCCGGTCGCCGAGGACCGCGTCGAAGGAGGCGCGGGCGATCGGCACCAGGTCGGGGTGCGCGACCCACGAGCCGTCGAAACCGTCCCCGGCCTCACGGTCCTTGTCCGCCCTGACCTTCTCGAACGCGACCTTGTTGACCTCCGCGTCGCGCCGGGACGGGATGAAGGCGGCCATCCCGCCGATCGCGTGCGCGCCGCGCTTGTGGCAGGTGCGCACCAGCAGTTCGGTGTACGCACGCATGAACGGGGCCGTCATCGTCACCGCGTTGCGGTCCGGGAGCACGAAACGGGCGCCGCCGTCACGGAAGTTCTTGACGATGGAGAAGAGGTAGTCCCAGCGGCCCGCGTTCAACCCCGAAGCGTGGTCGCGCAGTTCGTACAGGATCTCGTCCATCTCGTACGCGGCGGTGATCGTCTCGATCAGCACGGTCGCACGCACGGTGCCCTGCGGGACGCCCACGTAGTCCTGCGCGAAGACGAACACGTCGTTCCACAGCCGGGCTTCGAGGTGCGACTCGGTCTTGGGCAGGTAGAAGTACGGGCCCTTGCCGAGGTCGATCAGCCGCTGGGCATTGTGGAAGAAGTACAGGCCGAAGTCGACCAGGCCGCCGGGGATCTGCTCGCCGTCCACGGTGAGGTGGCGTTCCGGCAGGTGCCAGCCGCGCGGGCGCATCACGACGGTGGCCAGGTCCGCCGGGTCGCCGAGCGCGTACGACTTGCCCTCGGGGGAGGTGAAGTCGATCCTGCGCTCGTAGGCGTCGATCATGTTGACCTGGCCGCCGATGACGTTCTCCCAGGTGGGGGCGGAGGCGTCCTCGAAGTCGGCGAGCCAGATCCGCGCACCGGAGTTCAGCGCGTTGATGGTCATCTTGCGGTCGGTGGGGCCGGTGATCTCCACCCGGCGGTCGTCGAGCGCGGCGGGCGCGGGGGCGACCCGCCAGTCGCCGTCCCGGATGTGCGCGGTCTCCGGGAGGAAGTCGAGGGTGCCGGTGCGGGCGATCCCGGCGCGCCGCTCCTGGCGGCGGGCCAGCAACTCGGCGCGGCGGGGCGCGAAACGGCGGTGCAGCTCGGCGAGGAACACCAGCGCCTCGGGGGTCAGCACCTCCTCCGCGCGGGGGACGGGCCCGGCGGCCTCGGAGACGACGGCCGGAGACGGCGCTGATGCGGACATGCTGTCACTGCTCCAGAGTGCGAGTGTGTCTGGCGCCCGCCGGGGTGCGGGACTGGCACCGGGTGCCAGGGCCGGTCCGAGGTACGGGCGGTTCTGCAAGGTGGAGTATAGATTTCACAGTGCGGAAGTTCAACGCTTTGTGGCACGGGGTGCAGCCGCAGGCTCCGCCGGGTCCGGGGCGGGCCGGAGAAGCCCCAGGTCGGCGGGGGTGTCGATATCGGCCGGGTCGCCGATGTCCCCGCACTCCACGAGCACGGTGTGGTCGGCGTGCTCGCGCAGATACGTACGCGCCCCGCGGTCCCCGGTGGCGCTGCCCGCGACCCCGGCCCAGCGGGCGCCCCCGATCAGCACCGGGTGGCCGCGCCTGCCGTCGTACACCGCGCAGGCCAGGGCCGATGCCAGGGCCTCGCCTCCACCGGCCGCCGCCAGCACGCGGGCGACGGCAGCCGCGCCCACGCCGGGCTGGTCCACCAGGCCGATCAGCGCCGCGGCCGGGGCGTCGGCCGACGCCGCGAGCGAGGCGAGCCCGGCCCGCAGCGAGGAGCCCATGCCCTCCTCCCAGCGCGGATTGCGCACCACCACGCAGCCGGAGAGGTCGGCGCGCTCCACCACCTCGTCGGCCGCCGCGCCCAGCACCACGTGCACCGGGCCGCAGCCGCCCGCGCGCAGCACCCGTACCGCGTGCTCCACCAACGGCCGCCCCTCGTACGGCAGCAGCGCCTTCGGCCGCCCGCCCAGCCGCCGCCCGCCACCGGCCGCCAGCAGCAGTCCGGCTACCTCGCCCTTTGTGTGCATAACTCCTGCATACCGTGACGGGACCATGGCCGAACAGGCCGCGGTCGGCGTGGCGTGTTCCGGTATCGTCGGCGTGAGGGCCGGAAGGGGCGGTGACCGGCCGAGGGAACGGGGACTGATGGGCGCTCAGCACTTCCAGCCGCTGACGGCCGAGGATCCGACCGGCGTCCCGGGCTACCGGATCAGCGCGCGGCTCGGCGGGCGCGTCTACCTCGCGCACGCGCCGGGCGGCATACCGGTCGCGCTCCGCCTGATCGACCGGCTCCCGCCCGACGTCCACGCCCTGCGGCAGGTGCACGGGCCCTACGTCGTCCCCTTCGTCGACGGCGGCACCGACGACTCCGGCGCGGGCCCCTGGCTCGCCACCGCCTACGTCCCCGGCCTCTCGCTGCGCACCGCCGTCACCACCACAGGGCCGCTCCCCGTCCCCAGCGTGCTGCGGCTCGTCGCCGGAATCGCCGAAGCGCTGCGCACCATCCACCACCGCGGCCTCACCCACGCCGCCCTCACCCCCGCCCACGTCCTCCTCGCCGCCGACGGCCCGCGCGTCAAGGACTTCGCCCTGACGGGCGCGGCCGCGTCCGATACGTCAGCCGCCGCGTCGTCGGCGAGCCGGACGGCGCCCGCGGGCGCCGCGGAGGGCTCGCCCGCCCAGGGACCGGCGCCCGTCTCGCTCATGGGGGAACCCGTCGCCGACGAGCCGCCCGCCGCGGCGGCGTTCCTGGCGCCCGAGCAGCTGGCGGGGAAGACCGGGGGGCCCGCGGCCGATGTGTTCTCGCTGGGGCTGATCGCCGCGTACGCGGCCGTCGGAGGGGCGGCCGTCGGGGGCGGGGAGGCGGATCTCAACGAGCTGCCGGGGGAGCTGCGGGAGATCGTGACGCGGTGCCTGATCAAGGACCCCGCGCTGCGGCCGTCGCCCGCGCAGATCATCGCGATGTGCGCGCAGGCGGCGCCCGACGCGTCGCGGCGGCGGGCGGACCGGTGGCTGCCGCCCGCGCTGCTGGCGGCGATCGTTCCGGCGATGCCGCCGCCCGCGCCGCCGATACCGGTGGCGCCGCCGACCGGGCATCCGGGATCGCTGCACTACGGGTGGGCGCGGCCGAGCGCCGGGCACGTACCGTACCGCCCCCACCTGCCGCACTTGCCGCACCTCCCGCGCCCGCCCGCCCGGCGCCGGGGCGGCACCGTCCTGGCGGCGGTCGCCGCCCTGGCGGTCGTGGCCGCCGTCGGGGCCGTCCTCCTCGACCGCTCCGACGACGACCACCGCGCGAGCGGCGCGTCCACCGCCTCCACCGCGCCCGCCGCGGCGCCCACCACCGCGCCGCCGGACTCCGGCGCAGGAGGCGGGGACGCGACCGGCGCACCCGAGCAGCCGAGCGGCATCCGTTACGCGGGCATACGGCTCCCGGCGGGCTCGGGCCTGTCGCTGACCCAGGACCCGCCCGTGGTGCTCCCCGGCCCCTTCACCGGGGACATCGGCTTCACCCCGGAGCCCGAGGCGTTCGGCACCGACCCCGCCCACGGCACCGTCGCCCTGCTGGACCCGGCCGCGCCCGACACCCTCGCGGGCTGCCGCGGCGCCGCCGCCGCAAGCCCTTCCATCCCGCGGGACTCGGTGAGCGCGGGCTCGCGCGTCTGCGTACAGTCCGCCGACGGCACGGTCGCGCTGGTCGTCTTCCGCACGCTGACGCCGAAGGGCGCTCCGGCACCCAGTGCCAGTCTGGACGTCACCGTGTGGCGGACCGAGGGGCGCAGCGCCGAGGCCAACCAGGACGGCATTCCAAACCCACAAGCGCTCGGCACAGTGAATTTGGCGCATTTTTCGAAGACCGTATAGCGCGACCGGCTTCGCTTCGCGTTAACTGATCGGCCCCGGAGGCCACGTCGGAGAACCGGGGGCGGAGTGGGTGTGAGACAGAAGTACGCGCTGGGGGAGACACAGGTGGTCAGTGCGCCGGGGGCGGCGGAATTACGGGCGGCGGTGGCTCGCGTTCAACGGGAACTCGCGGCGTATCGCCCGGCGTTGCCGGACCGCGCCGTCGCGGAGGACGAACTGGCCGTCCTGGCCAGGCTCGCCGCGCAGCCGGCGCCGGCCGCGATACGCGACGCCGAGGCCGTTCGGCACTCTCTTTTACTCGTCGCCGCCGCTCTCGGTTCGGTCAGCGCCCTGACCGAACCGCTCGCGGAGCTGCACGAAACGGTGGAGCGCGCGACGCCGACGTGCTGACCGTGCGGGTGCCGTTCTTCGCGGGCGCCGCCCGTGCGTGGGCCGGTCCCGGTCCATGGACGGGCGGAGGCGGTGCGCCTCAGGAGGACGGCGACGGCGCCGTGGTGGTGGCCAGGGCGAGCGACAGGGCCTGGGCCACCTCGTGGAGGACGGGGATGATCTTGTCGGTGGCGGATTCGGTGACGCGGCCGGCCGGGCCGGAGATGGAGATGGCGGCGGCGGTGGGGGAGTCGGGGACGGTGACGGCGAGGCAGCGGACGCCGACCTCTTGTTCGTTGTCGTCCACGGCGTAGCCCATCGCGCGGATGCGGCCGAGTTCGGTGAGGAAGTCGTCCGGGTCGGTGATGGTGCGGTCGGTGGCGGCGGGCATACCGGTACGGGCGAGCAGGGCGCGTACCTCCTCCGGGGGAACGTCGGCGAGCAGGGCCTTGCCGACGCCGGTGGAGTGGGGGAGGACGCGGCGGCCGACCTCGGTGAACATCCGCATGGAGTGGCGGGAGGGGACCTGGGCCACGTAGACGACCTCGTCGCCGTCGAGCAGCGCCATGTTGGCGGTCTCGCCGGTGGCCTCGACCAGTTCGGCGAGGTAGGGGCGGGCCCAGGTGCCGAGCAGGCGGGAGGCGGTCTCGCCGAGGCGGATCAGGCGGGGGCCGAGCGCGTAGCGGCGGTTCGGCTGCTGGCGGACGTATCCGCAGCTCACGAGGGTGCGCATCAGGCGGTGGATGGTCGGCAGCGGGAGCCCGCTGCTGGAGGACAGCTCGCTGAGCCCCACCTCGCCGCCCGCGTCCGCCATGCGCTCCAGCAGGTCAAAGGCCCGTTCGAGGGACTGGACGCCCCCGGCGCGGTCAGCAGACACGTGCGATCCCCTCGGCAAGGTCGGCGTTCGTCGGCAATCATGGCGGTGCGGTGGTACGGCGGTGCGGCGGTACGGCAGTGCGTGAAGGCGTCGGCGGCCAGGTCACCAGCCGTGCCGACGGTGTTGCGAAATGCTGTTTCCGCTCTGCGGAAGCTTACACGCCCTTGACGGTGTGCGGGATCTTCCTGCACATTGCGTTTCAACGAATTGTTGAAGGTGTGGTGGGAGGGTACGTGAAGGACGCGGAGGAACTGATCCTGCGCTCGCGGCGCGTCGTGACGCCGGAGGGCGAACGGCCCGCGGCGGTCGCCGTCAGCGGCGGAGTGATCAGCGCGGTGCGGCCGTACGAGGCCCCCGACCCGGCCGGTGCGCGCGTGGTCGACCTCGGCGACGACGTCCTGCTGCCCGGCCTGGTCGACACCCACGTGCACATCAACGACCCCGGCCGCACGGAGTGGGAAGGCTTCGCGACGGCCACCGCGGCGGCTGCGGCGGGCGGCATCACGACGCTCGTCGACATGCCGCTCAACAGCGTCCCGCCGACCACCACCATCGCGCATCTGACGGTCAAGCGGGACACCGCGCGCGGCCGGGTGCACACCGACGTCGGCTTCTGGGGCGGCGCCGTCCCCGGCAACGTCAAGGACCTCCAACCCCTGCACGACGCGGGCGTCTTCGGCTTCAAGTGCTTCCTGCTGCACTCCGGCGTCGACGAGTTCCCGCAGCTCGACCCGGCCGAACTGGAGGAAGCCCTCACCGAGTTGACCCGGTTCGACGCCCTGCTCATCGTGCACGCCGAGGACCCGGGGCTGATCGACGGCGCCCCGCGGCGCGGCGGCCCGCACTACGCCGACTTCCTCGCCTCCCGGCCGCGCGCCGCGGAGGACACCGCCGTCGCCGGTCTGATCGCGCTGGCCAAGCGGCTCGGCGCCCGCGTCCATGTGCTGCACCTGTCCTCCTCCGGGGCGCTGCCGCTGATCGCCGCGGCCAAGCGCGAGGGCGTCCGCGTCACCGTGGAGACCTGCCCGCACTTCCTCACCCTGACCGCGGAGGAAGTCCCGGACGGGGCAACGGAGTTCAAGTGCTGCCCGCCGATCCGCGAGGCCGCCAACCAGGACGCGCTCTGGCGGGCGCTGGCCGACGGCACCATCGACTGCGTGGTCTCCGACCACTCGCCGTCCACCGTCGACCTCAAGCGCAAGGACACCGGCGACTTCGCCGCCGCCTGGGGCGGCATCTCCTCGCTGCAACTCGGCCTGCCCGCGGTCTGGACCGAGGCCCGGCGCCGCGGCCACACCGTCGCCGACGTCGCCCGCTGGATGTCCGCGGGACCCGCCCGGCTCGCCGGACTCACCGCCAAGGGCGCCATCGCCGCGGGCTACGACGCCGACTTCGCGGTCCTCGCCCCCGAGGAGACCTTCACCGTCGACCCGGGCCGTCTGCACCACCGCAACCCGATCACCGCCTACGCGGGCAGGACCCTGCACGGTGTCGTACGCGGCACCTGGCTGCGCGGCGAGCGGATCGCCGACCACGGCGCGGTGACCGGCGAGCCCGTCGGCCGGCTCATCGAACGGCCGGCCGACGGGAGTTGAGGCCCCGTCAGGGGCGGGCGCGCGGAAGGGGTGCCGCATCCCCGGGACGGCACCCCTCATCCGCGACCGCGATCTCAGGCCGCGCGCCGCACCCGGCGCCGGTGGGCGGCGATGATGTCCGCGTAGCGGCGACCGCTGCCCTTGATCGTGCGCTTCTGCGTCGGGTAGTCGACGTGCACCAGACCGAAGCGCTTGTCGTAGCCGTACGCCCACTCGAAGTTGTCCAGCAGCGACCAGGCGTAGTAACCGGCCAGCGGCACCCCGCGGCGGACCGCCCTTGCGCAGGCGGCCAGGTGCTCCTCCAGGTAGGTGGCCCGCTCCGGGTCGTCGACCTGTCCGTCGGGACCGACGGTGTCGTGGTAGGCGGAACCGTTCTCCGTCACGAAGATCCGGCTCGCGCCGTACTCCTCGGAGAGCCGGACCAGAAGCTGCTCCAGGCCGTCGGCGTTGACCTCCCAGTCCATCGCGGTCCGCCGGACGCCCGGCAGGTACACCGACTTGGCGTACGGCGCGGGGCCCGTCGGGTCGTCCGTGATGACATTGCGGAAGTAGTAGTTCAGACCCAGCCAGTCCAGCGGAGCGGCGATCGACTCCAGGTCGCCGTCCTTGATCGGCAGGTCCACGCCGTACAGCTCCACCATGTCCTGCGGGTAGCCGCGGCCGTGGATCGGGTCCAGCCACCAGCGGTTGGTGTGTCCGTCCGCGCGCCGGGCGGCGGCCACGTCGGCGTCGCGGTCGGTGGCGGGCTCGCACGGGCTGAGGTTGTTCACGATGCCGATCCGCAGATCGGAGTGGGCCGCGCGCAGCGCCTGCACGGCCAGGCCGTGGCCGACGTGCAGGTGGTACGAGGCGCGGACCGCCGCCGTCAGGTCCGTCCAGCCGGGGGCCATGGTGCCCTCCAGGTGGCCGATCCACGCCGAGCACAGCGGCTCGTTGAGCGTCGCCCAGTCCTTGACCCGGTCGCCGAGCGCCTGCCCGACGACGGCCGCGTACTCGCCGTACCGCTCGGCGGTCTCCCGCTCTGGCCAGCCGCCCCTGTCCTGCTGCGCCTGCGGCAGGTCCCAGTGGTACAGCGTGGCGTTGGGCGTGATGCCCGCTTCGAGCAGGGCGTCGACCAGCCGGTCGTAGAAGGCGAGTCCGGCGGCGTTGACGGCGCCGGAACCCTGCGGGATCACCCGCGGCCACGCGATCGAGAAGCGGTAGGAGTCGAGGTCCAGGGCGCGCATCAGCTCCAGGTCCTCGGGCCAGCGGTGGTAGTGGTCACAGGCGACGTCGCCGGTGTCGCCGCCCGCGACCTTGCCGGGGGTTCGGGAGAAGGTGTCCCAGATGGACGGGGCCCGGCCGTCCTCGTCCACCCCGCCCTCGATCTGGTAGGCGGCGGTGGCCGCGCCCCAGACGAAATCGGCGGGAAGAGAGCTGAGGTCGTTCACAAGCAGCCTTTCGGTGGGGTCACTTGACGGCGCCGGCGGTGAGCCCGGCGACGAGGTAACGCTGGAGGAGGAGGAATCCGGCGACCACCGGCACACTCACCACGAGCGACGCGGCCATGACCTGGTTCCAGTACACGTCGTTCTGGCTGGCGTATCCGCGCAGACCCACGGCGAGTGTCCTGGTCGAGTCATTGGTCATGACGGACGCGAAGAGCACTTCGCCCCACGCCGTCATGAACGCGTAGACGCACACGGCGACGATGCCGGGGATGGCGGCCGGCACGACGACCCGGAACAGCGCGCCGAGCGGGCCGCAGCCGTCCACCTTCGCGGCCTCGTCGAGGTCGCGCGGGATGG
Source organism: Streptomyces sp. NPDC088910 (assembly GCF_044749865.1). Lineage (NCBI taxonomy): Bacteria > Bacillati > Actinomycetota > Actinomycetes > Kitasatosporales > Streptomycetaceae > Streptomyces > Streptomyces sp. NPDC088910. The sequence continues at coordinate 226,951 of NZ_JBIVIV010000011.1, read as the reverse complement.
AGTCGAAGTACCCGACCAGCATCCAGATGGAGAAGGGGAGGGAGAAGGTCAGATACGTGATGATCAGGCCGAGCCTGCTGCCGTAGAGCTGGATGCCCGTGCTGTTCCCGATGTTGACGAAGATCAGGAACAGCGGCAGCAGGAACAGGATGCCGGGGAACATCTGTGTCGACAGCACCGTGACGGTGAAGAACTGGCGGCCGGGGAAGCGGTAGCGGCTCACGCCGTACGCCGCGAAGATCGCGATGACCACCGAGAAGAGGGTGGCGCTCACCGACACGATCAGCGAGTTCATGAAGTAGTGCCCGAGCGGCACGGTCTTCCAGATGTCGACGTACGGCCGCAGGGTGAGGCCGTTCGGTATCCAGTGGAACGTGCCCTGCACGTCCTGCAACCGCTTCAGCGACGAACTGAGCATCACGTACACGGGAGTGAGCACGAAGAGCAGCAGCAGGGTCAGAACGACCCGGCGGGTCCACAGGAAGGACTTCGGGGAGGCCATCGGCGACGGCTGCACGGGGATCCTAGGCATCGACTTCCCGCTTCCGTGTGAACAGCAGGTAGAACGCGGTCACCACGAGCAGGAAGAGCAGCAGGAGCACGGACATCGCCGAGCCCGAGCCGAAGTTCCAGGTGATGAACGACGACTGGTAGATGTGGATGGAGATCAGGTCGGCCGCGTGCGGTGCGGAGTTGCCGAAGAGCACGAACGGCGTGTTGAAGTCGTTGAACGTCCACAGGAAGAGCACCAGGACCAGTACCTGGTTCACCGGCCGCAGCGACGGCAGGGTGATCTTGCGGATCTGCTGCCAGATGCCCGCGCCGTCCATCGCCGCGGCCTCGTACAGCTCGCGCGGGATGTTCTGGAGACCGGCCATCAGGCACAGGAACGCGAACGGCCAGGACTTCCACACCGACACGATGACCAGCGCCCAGAAGCTGTTGTCACCGATCAGCCAGAACGGCTTGTTGGAGGTGAGGTGCAACTGGTCGTGCAGTACGTGGTTCACCAGGCCGGTGTCCTGCTGGAACATGAACGCCCAGGTGATGACGGCCGCGTAGACCGGCAGCGCGTACGGCACCAGGAAGATCGCGCGCATGATCGCCCGGCCGCGGAAGGCGTCCTGCATGAGGATCGCCGCCGCGGTGCCGATCAGCCAGGACAGGCCGACCGACAGGACGGTGAACATGACGGTCACCCAGAACGAGTGCAGCAGCGCCTCGCCGACGGGCTGGTCGAACTTGACCGCCACGCGGTAGTTGTCGAGACCGGTCCAGGGCGCGCTGCCCCAGTCGCGGATGAAGAACTGCGTGAGCCCTTTGAAGCTGATCACGATGCCGACGACCATCGGCACCAGGTGGATCAGCAGTTCCAGGATCAGTGCGGGGAAGAGCATGAGGTACGGCACGCCGACGCGGCGCAGCCGAGCGGGAATACGCGGCCGGAGCCGGCCCCTTCCGACGGGCTTGCCGTCGGAGGGGCCGGCCTCGGGAGCGCTCCGAGGAGGGGCAGTGGCAGTCATGGAGCCGATCCTTAGGAAGCGGGCATCTGCTGCTGCGCCTTGGTCAGCGCGGCCTTGACGGAGTCGGTCGAGACGTCCTTGCCGGCCGCGGCGTCCGCGAACAGGTCCTTGACCGCGGTACCGACCAGGGTCTCGAACTGGGCCTCGTTGGCGACCTGCGGCAGCGGGGCGGCGGAGCTGCCCAGCACGCTCGCGAGGGTCTTCAGGTCCGGGGTCTGGAAGGCGGGGTCGCTCTGCGCGGCCTTGACCGGCGGCAGCGAACCGTACGTCGAGTTGAGGGTCTTCTGCTCGGCGTCGCTGGTCATGAAGTTGACGAACTTCAGGGCGCCGTCGATGTTCTTGGAGTTCTTGAAGACCGCCATGTTGATACCGGCGACCATCGAGGTCACACCGGCGTCGCCGGTCGCGCCCGCCTGGAGGGTCGGGACGGGAACCACGCCGTACTGGTCGGGGTTCATGCCGTGCGACTTGATCGAGGTGGCGGCGGACTGCCACATCATCATCGCGGCCTTGCCGGTGGCGAAGTCGGTGATGGTCTGGTTCTGCGCGTACTCCGCGTTGCCCTTCGCGGCGATCTTGTCCTTGGCGATGAAGTCGACGTACTGCTTCACCGCGGCGACGTTGTTCGGGGTGTCGAAGGTCGCCTTGCCGGACGCGTCGAACCAGTCGGAGCCCCGCTGCTTGGCCAGCACGAAGGCGTGGTGGATGTTCTCGGAACCGTTGCCGCCCTCGACCGCGAGGCCGTAGTGGCCGTCCTTGGTGAGCTTCTTGCCGTCGGCGACCAGCTCGTCCCAGGTCTTGGGCGGGTTGGCTATGCCGGCGTCGGCGAACATCTTCTTGTTGTAGTACAGGCCGTACGCCATCGAGTACAGCGGCACCGCGGCCGGGTCCTTGCCGGCCGCGCCGGCGGCGGCGATCGACGCGGGCGCGAACTTGTCCTTGCCGCCGATCTTCGCGAAGGTCGCGTCGTCGAAGGGCAGCAGGGCGCCGGTGGCCTGGAGGGAGGCGGACCAGGTGTTGCCGATGTTCAGCACGTCGGGACCCTGGCCGGAAGTGGCCGCCGCGAGGATCCGGTTGAGCAGGTCGGACCACGGGATGACCTCCAGCTTGACCTTGATGCCGGTCTGCTGGGTGAACTTGGCGAGTTCGGGGGTGAGCACCTGCTTGTCGTTGTCCAGGCTGGTGCCCTGGTTGCTGGCCCAGTACGTCAGCGTCTTGCCGCCGCCGCCACTGGTGCTCTTGCCGCCGCCGCCGCTGCCGCTGTCGTCCGAGCCGCCACAGGCGGAGACGGTGAGACCGAGCGCGGCCACGAGGGCAGTGGCCGCGAGGAGTCTGCTGGAGGTGCTGGAGGTGCGCATAACGGGTCCCTCTCAGAGGTGGGTTCGCTTCAGGAAGTGAACAGCGCCTGTGCCTTAATTCAGGCCGTGATTTAACTTGTGAGAAAAGGTGGCGTCAAGACCCTGTGCAGCGATAGATTCACGCCGGACGAGACGGGAGGGCGACAAAGTGGCTGAACGCGGCAAGCGAACAGTGCGTGACCTGCGGCGGGGCAACCGTGCATCGCTTCTGCGTCATTTGTATTTCGAGGGACCCCTCAGCCGCCAGGAGTTGGGCCGGGACACCGGCCTCAGCGCCGGGTCGATCAGCAACGTCGTCGGCGAGCTGATCGCCGACGGCATGGTCGAGGAGGCGGGTGCCGTCGAGTCCGACGGCGGCCGGCCGCGCATCCTGCTCCAGGTCTCCGCCGGATACGGATACGTGGTCGGCGTGGACGTCGGCGAGACCCGCGTCAGGGTCGAGCTGTTCGACCTCGCGCTGACCGAACGGGCCGCGGCCGACCTGCCGTTGTCCGACAGCGGTCACGACGTCGACCACGTCGTACGGCTCGCGCTCGAAGGCATCGAGTCCGTGGTCCGCGAGGCCGGGATCGACGACAGCGAGGTGCTCGGCGTCGGCATCGGCGTCCCCGGCATCGTCGAGCAGGGCGACAACGCGCCCGGCGAGGGCGACGGCGTCGTCGTGCACGGCCAGACCATCGGCTGGGAAGCCGTCCCCTTCGGCCGCCTGCTGCGCGCCGGGACCGCCCTTCCGCTCTACATCGACAACGGTGCCAAGACCCTCGGCCAGGCCGAGATGTGGTTCGGCGGCGGACGCGGCTCCGGCAACGTCGTCATCGCCCTCATCGGCTCCGGCGTCGGCGCGGCCGTGGTCGCCGACGGCACCCCGTACCGCGGCGCGAGCAGCAGCGCGGGGGAGTGGGGCCACACCACGCTGCGGGTCGGCGGGCGCACCTGCCGCTGCGGCTCACGCGGCTGCCTGGAGGCGTACGTCGGCGCCGAGGCACTGCTCGGCCGCTGGCCGTCGGCGCCCACGGGGGTCAGCGAGGAGACCGGCCTGGCCGCGCTCATCGCCGCCGCCGACCACGACCCCGAGGCCGGGGGACTGCTCGCCGAGGCCGCCGAATACCTCGGCGCCGGGATCGCCGACCTGATCAACCTCTTCAACCCGCAGCGCATCGTCATCGGCGGCTGGGCGGGACTGCTGCTCGGCCCCCGGCTGCTGCCCACCGTCCGCGAGGTCGCCGCCGCGTACTCCCTGCACCACCCCTGCGCGCAGACCTCCATCGAACTGGGCAGGCTCGGCGCCGACGCGGTCACCGTGGGCGCCGCGACACTGCCGCTGGCCCGTTTCCTCGACGCGGGCGGCGAGCGGACCGTACGGCTGCCCGCGCAGCCCGCAGGGCCCGACGGCGGCGGCCCGGCACACGGCGGTCCGGGTCCGGCGCGGAACCGGATCGCGCGGGCGATACGTTGACGGTGAGGCTGGTGGTGTGCCGCGCCGGGGCTACGCTCGGGCCGGCGGCCACCCGCCCGCCGCACCTTGGCCCGTCGTCCTAGGAGTACCGCTGTGACCCTCCAGCAGCAGATCGTCGGCAACGCCATGCAGATGGCCGTCTGCACCCTCAGCCCGGGCCAGACGGCGTACTGCGAGGCGGGGAAGTTCCTGTTCAAGACGGCCAACGTCTCGATGGAGACGCGGCTGGGCGGCCCCGGCTCGGGCGGTTCAGGCGCGGGTTCAGGTTCCGGGTCCGGCTCCGGCGGCTCCGGTGTGGGCGGCATGCTCCGGCAGGCCATGGGCACCGCCATGCAGGTCGGCCAGCGCGCCCTGGCCGGGGAGTCGCTGGCCTTCCAGTGCTTCACCGCCTCGGGCGGCGAGGGCACCGTCGGCTTCGCCGGTGTGCTCCCCGGCGAGATGCGCGCCCTCGAACTGACCGGCTCACGCGCCTGGTTCGCCGAGAAGGACGCCTTCGTCGCCGCCGAGTCCACCGTCCAGTTCGGCATCGCCTTCGCGGGCGGACGCCAGGGCATGAGCGGCGGCGAGGGCTTCGTCCTGGAGAAGTTCACCGGCACCGGCACCGTGATCATCGCGGGCGCGGGCAACTTCATCGACCTCAACCCCGCCGAGTTCGGCGGCCGGATCGAGGTCGACACCGGCTGCATCGTCGCCTTCGAGGAGGGCATCCAGTACGGCGTCCAGCGCATCGGCGGCCTCAACCGCCAGGGCGTCATGAACGCCGTCTTCGGCGGTGAGGGCCTGTCCCTGGCCACCCTCGAAGGCAACGGCCGGGTCATCCTCCAGTCCATGACGATCGAAGGACTCGCCAACGCCCTCAAGAAGTCCCAGGGCGGCGACAAGCAGGGGCCCACCGGAGGTCTGTTCTCCACGCACGCGGGCTGACCCCGGCCGCCGCCGTTCCGGCCGGGGCGGGGCCCGGCACGGAGTGTCGGTCACACGCCCCAGTCGGCGCGCACCGAGGCGAAGAAGGAGTGGAAGTCGGGGAAGGTCTTCTTCACGCAGCCCGGCTCGTCGAAGGTGGTGCCCGGCGTGCGCAGCCCGGCGACCGCGAAGCTCATCGCGATGCGGTGGTCCCCGTGGCAGGCGATCTCGACCGGCGCGGGGGTCCCCGGCGCGATCTCGATCCAGTCGCGTCCCGTGGTGACCGTGATGCCCTGGCGCCGCAGATTCTCCGCGCACGCCTCCAGCCGGTCGCACTCCTTGACGCGGGTGTTGTACACGTCCTCGATACGGACCGGCCCGTCGGCGAAGGGCGCGATGGCCGCGAGCGTCGGCATCGTGTCCGAGATGTCCCGCATGTTGACGGTGAGACCGCTCAGGCGGCCCGTGCCGGTGACGGTGGTGGCGTCCGGGCCGATCTCGACGTCGGCGCCCATCCGCCGCAGGACGTCCACGAAGCGCAGGTCGCCCTGGAGGGCGTCCGCGCCGAGCCCCGGCACGGTCGCGGTGCGGCCGGACAGCGCGGCGGCGGCGAAGAAGTAGCTGGCCGTGGAGGCGTCGGGCTCGATCGGGTAGTCGACGGCGCGGTAGCCGCCCGGCGGCACCACGAAGGTCGCGCCCTCGCGCGCCACCTCGACGCCGAAGCGCCGCATCATCGCCAGCGTGATCTCCACATAGGGCGCGGAGACCAGGTCCGTGACGTGGATCCGCAGCCCCTCGGCCATCAGCGGCCCCGCGAGCAGCAGCGCCGTCAGGAACTGCGACGACAGCCCCGCGTCCAGGTCGATCGCCCCGCCCTTGAGACCGTCCGCGACCACCGTCAGCGGCAGATGCCCCTCGGCCTCCTCGTGCGTCAGGTCCACGCCCAGCGAGCGCAGCGCCGTCGTGAGCGGCGCGACCGGGCGGCGGCGCATCTGCGCGGACGCGTCGAAGCGGTACGTGCCGTGGCCCGCGGCGGCCAGCGCGGGCAGGAAGCGGGCGGCGGTGGCGGCGTCACGGCAGTACACGTCGGCCTCCGGCACGGCGGGCCCCGACGGGCGGCCGGTGATCCGCCACGCCTGCGGATCGCGCTCGACGCGGTACCCGAGCCGGGTCAGGCCCTCCGCGAACCCGTCGGTGTCGTCCGACAGCAGCGGCCGGCGCAGCACAGTGGTGCCCTCGGCGGCGGCGGCGAGAAAGAGCGCCCGGGCGGTCACCGACTTGGAACCGGGGACGGCGACGACTGACACGGGGTGCCTCCTGGCAGGTAAGGGGCGCGCGCGTACGGCTCGGCCGCCGCCGTGATTCTAGAGCCTGCCCCCGCACGGGCCCTGGCCGGGGAGAGCGGTCAGAAGGTCACCGGGAGGCGGTGCACACCGCGGATGAGGAGGCCGGGGCGCCAGGTCAGGGCGCCCGGGTCGGCGGCGAGCGCCAGGCCGGGGCAGCGGTCCAGCAGGGTCCTGACGGCGATCCGGCCTTCGAGCCGGGCCAGCGGCGCGCCGAGGCAGTAGTGGATGCCGTGGCCGAAGGCGAGGTGCCCCTGCGGGGAGCGGCGGATGTCGAACGTGTCGGGCGCCGGATAGCGGCCGGGGTCGCGGTCGGCGGACGCGAGGGCGATCAGGACGGAGTCGCCCGAGGGCACGCGTACGCCGCCGATCTCCAGGGTCTCGCGGGCGAACCGCCATGTCGTGGTCTCCACCGGACCGTCGTAGCGCAGCATCTCCTCGACGGCGCCGTCGAGCAGTCCGGGGTCGGCGCGCAGGGCGGCGAGCTGGTCGGGGTGCCGGAGCAGGGCGAGGACGCCGTTGGCGATGAGGTTGACGGTCGTCTCGTGCCCGGCGACCAGCAGCAGGAAGGCCATGCCCACCAGTTCGTCGGACGAGAGCCGGTCGCCGTCCTCGTACCGCGTACGGATCAGCGCGCTCAGCAGGTCGTCGCGCGGCGCGGCGCACCGCTTGTCCTCGATCAGCTCGACCAGGTACTCCGACATGGCCTGGACCGCGTCGGCCTCGGCCTCGGGGCCGGTGGGGCCGACGATCTCGTTGGACCAGCCGCGGAACGCCTCGCGGTCCAGGTCGGGCACGCCGAGCAGTTCACAGATGACGGTCATCGGCAGCGGGAAGGCGAGGGCGTCGACGAGGTCGGCGCTCCCGCCGGGCAGCATCGCCTCGACGAGGTCGTCGGTGATCGCCTGGACGCGCGGGCGCAGCGCCTCGACGCGGCGCGGGGTGAACTCCCGTGACACCAGCTTGCGCAGCCGGGTGTGCCGGGGCGGGTCGGCGTCCAGCATGTGGCTGGCGAAGCCGCCCGAGACGTCGCCGTCGGGCAGCAGCGACTGCCAGTTCTTGCTCAGCCGGCTGTCGGCGAGCGCGGCGCGCGCCTCGTCGTGCCCCACGACCAGCCACATCGCGCCGGTGTCCGCCGTCCGGACGTGGTGGACGGGGCCGCGCTCGCGCAGCCGCGCGTAGACGGGGTACGGGTCGGCGGTGAAGTCCTCGCCGTACGCGCGGGCGTAGACATGCAGATCCACCGTCTCCGGTGTGCTCACAGCTCCCCCTCGGGTCCGCGTCCCCCACGGACCAGCCTAACCAGGGGACACGGCGTTCAGACGGTGTCCGCCAGCCGTTCCAGGAGCTCGGTCAGCCGTTTCGTCACGGTCTCGCGGTCGCCCGACGTCAGCGCCGAGCCCATGCCGACCGCGACGGCGCCCGACGCCACCCACGAGGGCGCGTCGGCCACGGTGATGCCGCCGCAGGGCAGCAGGGCCGCCTGCGGCATGATCGCCAGCACGTCGGTGACCCACGCGGGGGTGAACGAGGTGGCCGGATAGAGCGTCAGCGCGTCCGCGCCCAGCTCCATCGCCCGCACCACCTCGCCGGGCGTGGCGACCCCGGGGAACACCGGTACGCCGTACCGGTGGCCGGTCTTCAGCACGTCCTCGTCCAGGCTCGGCGACAGCAGGAACCGTGCGCCCGCGTCGATCGCCATCCGCGCCGACACCGCGTCCAGTACGGTCCCCGCGCCGATCACCGCGTCGTCCCCGACCTCGCGCACCAGCGTCGTCACCGCCTCCAGCGCGAAGGGCGTCGTCAGCGAGATCTCCAGCGTCGTCAGCCCCGCGGACAGCAGCGTGTCCGCCGTCGCCGCCGCCTGGTCGTAACTCTCGCTACGGATCGTGGCGAACACCCGCTGCGCCAGTGCGGCTCGCGTGGTTTCCCAGCGGTACACGGCGTATCGCCGTCCTTCCTGAGGCTGCGGGCTGCTGCGCGGGCGCACCGAAGCGCGCGGGCGCGAACGGACCGTGCGCCGGTGGGGCGGTGCACGCGATCAGCACGGTACCGGCAGCCGCCTCGCCTTTCGCCGGGGGTGGGGGCAGCTGTCACCGCAACGTGACATGAGAGGAGCATGAGACCTGCGGTAAGCCTGCCCCCCGTTCCGCCCCGCACCCATCCTTCGGCGCGGGGCGCTGGCGGGTTCGTTGCCGTGGGCGGTGAGCTGATCTTTTCAGGGGCGCGGGGAACGCACCTTCCTGTGTCCCAGATGGCGGCGGCTCGCCGGGGGGAACGGTTTTGCGGGGAGAGGACGGCGCCAGCCGTAGCTTCGGGGGCGGAGAAGCCGACCTTGGGAGGGGCCGCATGCGCACGCGTACCGCCGCCGTCGCCGTGACGACGGGCCTGCTCGCGGCAGCGACGTGTCTGCCGGACGGAAGCGCCGCAGCCGCGACCGGCAGATTCTCGTACACGTTCATGACGCGGCAGGGGCCGCTGACCAGTGTGCTGACCGACCCGCCGAGCGGGCAGTGCCTCGTGCTGCCGGAGGTGATCGGGCCGAGGGCGTACGGGGCGGCGTACGCGCCGTGGAACGAGACGGGGGAGACGGTGCGGGTCTATACGGGGGCGGACTGCACCGGGGGGTACGCGACGCTGCGCCCGCACAGCCGGCGCGCCCCGGAGCAGGTCACGCTGCGGGCGGTGTGGGTGGGGTGACGGCGGGCTCGCGGGGGAGGTCGAGTGAGAAGTGGGTGCGGTAGGCGGCGAGCACGGCCTCGGCGTCGGGGAGTTCGCGCTCCTCGCGCGTGCCGGAGGCGGTGAGGACGAGGGTGCGCCCGCTGAGCGTCGCGCGCCCCTCGGGGGTGAGGCGGGAGCAGATGAGGGACGTGCGGAAGTGCGAGACGGGCGAGGTGCGCTGCCACCAGCAGGTGGCCTCGAAGTCCGCCAGCAGCCGGGGCCGCCGCTCCAGCAGATACTGCGGCTCACCGTCGCGCACGACGACAAGATCCCCCGCGTCCGAGTGGGCGTCGGCGTCGGCGTCAGCGTCGGCATCGGCGTCCGCGATCCGGAACACCCCTCCCGGATCGACCTGTTCACCCCGCTCGGCGTAGCGCAGCGGAAAGTGACTGTGGCGGCCGAAGCCGACATCGGCCAGCCACGTCTCGCCGTCCGCCGTCCGTACCCGCAGCGCGAGATGGTCGTACGGCGGCCCGACGCGGCCGTCCTTCCCGTACACCCGCGCGGCCAGCAGCTCCACCCCGTAGCCGAGCGAGCGCAGCAGCGCGCCGAAGGCGCCGTTCAACTCGTAGCAGAATCCGCCCCGTCGGTCCGTGACGACCTTCTCGAAGAGCGCGGGCTCGGTGAGCACGATGTCCTGGCCGAGGTGGATCGACAGGTTCTCGAAGGGGACGGCGAGCTGGTGCCGCAGGTGCAGTTCGCGCAGCCCCGCCGCGTCGGGGACGGCGGGCCGTTCGGCCCCGATGCGCTGGAGGTAGGCGTCGGCCTGCGAGGAGTCCATGCGCTCCTTTATACGTCCGCGCGCCCCGGCATCGGTGATCCCGGCCCTCAGACGAGCAGGTCCGCCAGGACATCCGTGGCCCGCACCACCCAGTCCGGATCACCATGCCGCCGCCCCCACACGGCGGCCGTCACCGCGCGGTACTGCGCCCAGCGGCGGGCCCGTTCGCGGTCGATCCCGGCCGCGTCGGCGAAGACCGCGACGCGGCGCAGCAGGGCCGCCTTGAGGTCGGGCGCGGCCAGCAGGTCCTCGTAGCGGTCGCGCAGCAGCGTGGCCGTGTCGTACGCCGGGTCGCCGACGTACCCCTTGGGGTCGATGGCCAGCCACGGCTCGCGTGCGGAGGCCAGCACATTGGTGAAGTGCAGGTCGCCGTGGACGAGGGTGTCCGGCTGGTCGGGGCCCAGCTCCGCGAGGGTGGCGAGCGCGGCGTCGACGGTACGGGCGGGCAGCGGCTGCGCCAACTCGGCGAGGTCCGCGCGCAGTTCGGTCGCCCAGGGCTCCGCCTGGTCGCGCAGCCTGGGCAGTTCGGCGGGCGCGGGCACGGCCAGCCGCCGCGCCAGGGCGCCCGCGAGGGCCACCGCCTCGTCCACGTCGGGGACTTCGGCGAGCGAGCGCGGCTCGGCCCGCTCCAGCAGCATCGCGAACCGCGCGTCGTCGCGCGCGTACAGCCGGACGGCGCCGCGCCCGCGCCACACGGCGAAGGCGTCCGGCTCGTGGACGTTCCCGGGGTGGGGGAAGGAGACCTTGAGGACGGCGGACCGGCCCTCGCCGTCGCGTACGGGCAGCACCACGCCGACCTGCCCGTGGACGACGGCCGCCTCCGGTACGCAGTCCCAGCGCTGGAGCAGTTCGTCGACGAGCGTCGGCAGCCCGGCGATCCACTCGCGGCCCCGGTCCGCCTCCCGCGCCACCGTGCCGCGCGCGAAGTCCTCGGGAATCTCGACCATGATGTCACCCTAGCCCGCGGCCCGCGCGCGAAGAGCGCGAAGGACGCGAAGGACGCGAAAGAGGGGGCCCGGCCGCGAGGAGGGGAGGCGGCCGGACCCCGGACGGTCAACGCGCGCTAAATCAGGGCGCGTTGACCAGCTCGTACGCGGGCACCTTGACCGTGCGGTGCCCCGGCGTGCCGCCCAGGATCACCTTGCGCAGCGCCACGTTGTTGCCGTAACTGCTCTCCTTGAGCCGGTGGTCGGGGTTGGCGATCACCTGGATGTAGTACGTGCCGTTCACCAGCTTGCTGATGTCGAAGGACTGGCCCGGGCGGTACTGCGAGTACGTGTCGCCGTTGCCGACGTCCAGCACCTCGCGCACCGACAGCGCGCTGTGCTCACCGCAGGCGGTCGCCAGATCGGTGTTGTTCGGGTGCCAGTTGGCGTTCTTCACCGTGTAGTCGATGGCGTCGGTGTTGGCCAGGCAGAAGGCTTCCTTGCCGCTGCGGACGATCAGCTTCTTGTCGGAGCTCAGCAGCCGGTAGCTGGCGAAGTCCGAGAAATGCCAGTGCTGGTGGCCGACGCGCGGGTCCCACTCCATGGTGCCGGTGGGCGTGTAGCCGACCTGCTTGCCCTTGGCGTCGTAGAAGTACTGGTAGGCGTCCATCTTCTCCTTGCCGGGAGTGCGGAAGCCGTCCACGACCAGCGGCGCCGGGCCCGCGTCCCACACGGTGGCGCTGAAGGCCAGGTAGTCGGTGCCGGTGGCCGGGGCGTCGCCCTCACCGCCGTCGCTGCCGTCGGTGATCGCGATGCCGTACGCGGGCAGCGCCCGCAGGTCCGGCTTCGGCACGTTGGACGGCACGCCCGCGGCGCCCGCCGGCCGGTGCGCGGCGGCCCTGAGCGTGCCCGGCACGGAGCCCGCGCGCGGCTGTCCGCCCGGCAGCGCGGCCGACATCCGCGACCGCGCCGCGCCCGACCCGTCCTGCACGGTCCGCACGGTCACCTTCACCGTCGGCTGGTCGTTCGGAATCCCGAACACGTCCCGGTACTTCTTCGCCACGGAGATCTTCGCGGTGTACGTGCCGGCCTTCAGGTCGACCCCGCCGTCCGGGCCGATGCCCTGCGAGGCCGCCGCGGCCCAGCCCTTCTGGACGCCCCACACCGAGCCGAGCGTGAACGGGTTGTCGGAGCAGCCGTCCGGGTACGGCGAGGTGGCCGGGGCGTCCGGACGGATGCGGCCCGACGCGGAGTTCGGGCAGAAGGTGTCGCTGGTGCTCGCGACCTTCACGCCCTTGCTGTCGGTGATGGTCACCTGGAGGAAGCCCGGCAGCCCGGCGAAGTCCTTGACCAGCCCTGCGGGCAGCTTCTTCGTGACCGTCTTCGAGCCGCTGCGCGTCACCTGCGCGACGACCACCGGGTCCTTGTACGACTTACGGGTCACGCGGAGTTCGAACGGCGCCTTGTCGGCGGTGAGGTACGCGCCGAGGTCCAGGTAGACGCCGGTGTCGCCGTCGTAGCGGTCAGCGGTGACCGAGGTGGAGGCGGCCACCAGCTTCAGCTTGGGGGTCACGGGCGTCGCCGCTCCGGCGCCGGGTGCGGCGCCGACGCCGCCCGCGACCACGGCGAAAGCCGCCGCGGCCACGAGAGCCGAGCGCCTGAGACGTCGGCTGCCTTGGGTATGCGTCATCGAATTCCTCGCGTCCAGGTGCGGTTGGGTCTACCTGCGAACAGGGACGCGAGCGCGCACAGGTTGCCGCGCGGGCGAAAGAACGCCAATTTCTGTCCGGATAATGCCTTTACGGCATGTCGGGTGTACGCGGGCCGCGCCGTGTGCCCATTCCGGAATCAGCTCGCGCCGAGCGCGGTCATCAGCTCGCGCCGAGCGCGGCCCGGCAGATCGGGCACCGGTCCTTGCCGTCCCACTCGGACCAGCCGAAAGCCTCCGGTGAAAGGGAAAGACCTTCCAACTCCCTGCGCACGGCCACCCGGTAGGTCCACACCGCGCCGAGATAGGGGTGATAGACGTCGTGGAAGGCGACGGACGTCGAAGCGGCCCCCGCCGCGACCGCCCGCTGAACGGCGCGCAGGTGCTCGAACATCGCCTGGCCCGCGCCCGCGACGGCGGTGGAGGCGTCGATGAAGAGCCGCTCGCGCGCCTCGTAGATCCCGGCGTCGTCGAGCGCGGCGCGCGACGCGGCGTCCACGTCCGGCTCCGCGCCCGGATTCTGGGCGATCCGGCGCAGGCCCGCGTGGCAGACCCCGGTGGCGCTGATGAAGTCGATGTAGACCGCCCGGCGCCGCGCGTCGGTGCCCCGGCCGTCCTCGTGGCGGCGGCGCAAATGGTCGGCGAGCACGGTGCCGGAAATGGCGATGCCACCGCCGCTGAGCGTCGCGACGAGCGTTCCCCAGTCCACATCTGCCCCCAGTGATGTTCCCCGCCGCCGGTCCCCGTGCCGGGCCCGGCGGAATTCCGCCGCCGGTCCCGGAGATGATCACGACATCGGCACCGGAAATCTACGCGTGGACGCGGACTTGACCAAGTCATGACGATTTGGTGAGGCCGCCACGCGAACGTACTGACCGGTACGTTCGTATTTCTGGTATGACGCTCCCGCAGACGAAGCCCCCATTGCGCAAATACCGCGACGTGGCACCGGAGGAGGACGTCCCCACCACCCGCACGACCGGACTCGACCCGGACTTCTGGTATCCGCTCGCCCGGTCCCGCGACCTCAAGAGCGGCAAGACGCTGGCCGTGAAGTACGCCGGGACGGAGATCGTCCTGGTCCGGCCGGAGAAGGGCGCGCCGTACGCCCTGGAGGACCGCTGCGCCCACCGCCAGGTCCCGCTGAGCATGGGCGTGGTGAAGGACGAGCGGCTGCTCTGCGGCTACCACTGCTGGACGTACGACCGCACGGGCGCGTGCGTGAACATCCCCTATCTGGACCGGAAGCGGAAACTGCCCAACGGCGTGCGCAGTTACGCGTGCCGCGAGGCGTACGGATTCGTCTTCGTCTTCCCCGGCGATCAGGAACTGGCCGAGGTCACGCCGATGCCGGAACTACCCTCGTACGCCGACCGCCGGTACAAGACGCGCGTGCTCGACCGGGACATCGCCTGCCACTACTCGTTCATGCACGAGAACCTGATGGACATGAACCACCAATTCCTGCACCGCAGTCTGATGGGCCGGATCCGGGCCAAGCTGCTGGACGTCCGCGAGGGCGAGGACTGGCTGGAGGCCGACTACTCCTTCTCGCGCACCGAGGGCAAGCAGTCCCTCGGCGAGCGCCTGATCATCGGCAGCGGCAACGACGACAAGTACGCGGACCTGATGACGATCCGCACCGGCTACCCGTACCAGACGCTGCGGTACTGGACCGACGGCAAGCGCGAGGAGCCCCCGGCCCTCGACCTGTGGAACGCCTACATGCCCACCGACCAGGCCCAGCACCACAATCACACCTACGGCCTCATCATGATCCAAAAGCCCCCGGTCCCCGGCGTGATCCACCTGCTGTGGCCGGTCATCACGCTCTTCACCGAGGGCATCTTCGGCCAGGACCGCGTCATCGTCGAGGCGGAACAGCGCGCCTACGAGAGCCAGGGCGCCGACCTCAACAACGAGGTCTTCCCGATCATCCAGTCCCTCAAGTCGCTGCTCGCCCGCAAGGGCGTGCCGATCCCGCCCGCCGCATGCGGCGGCCCGGCCCAAGGCCCCGCGGACATGCCCTAAAGACGGGGCCGGGTCCCGGGCGCCGGGCACGCCCGGTCGTACGCCTCGCGGGCGGCCCGCGTGGCCGGGCGGTCCGACACCTCGGCGACCGGGACGTCCCACCACGCCTCGGCGCCGGGTCCGGGCCGCGCGGGGTCGGTCTCGACGTACACGGCCGTCGCCCGGGGCGACTCGCGGGCGGCGGCCAGCGCGGCGCGCAACTCCTTGGCCGTACGGGCGGTGAAGACCTCGAGGCCGAGGCTGGCGGCGTTGGCCGCGAGGTCCACCGGCAGCGGCTCGCCCGCGAAGGACCCGTCAGGGGCGCGGAACCGGTAGGCGGTGCCGAAGCGTTCGGCGCCGACCTGCTCGGACAGGCCCCCGATGGAGGCGTATCCGTGGTTCTGGACGATCACCACATTGATCGGGACGCCCTCCTGGACGGCGGTCACGACCTCCGTCGGCAGCATCAAGTACGTGCCGTCGCCCACGAGCGCGAACACCTCGCGGTCGGGCGCCGCCAGCTTCACGCCGATGGCGGCCGGGATCTCGTACCCCATGCAGGAGAAGCCGTACTCGACGTGATACTGCCCCACGTCCCGCGCCCGCCACAGTTTGTGCAGGTCACCCGGGAGGGAACCGGCCGCGTTGACCACCACGTCCCGGTCGTGCAGCACCGCGTCCAGCGCCCCGACGACCTCGCTCTGCGACGGCGGTCCCTCGCCGCCGCCGTCACCGAAGGCAGCGTCCGTACGGGCGCGCCAGTCGGCCAGCGCCCGGCGCGCGTCGGGGGTCCGCCCCGGTGCCTGATGGCCCGTCAACTCGGCGGCCAGGGCGGCGATTCCGGCCCGAGCGTCGCCGACGAGCGCCAGTCCGGCCATCTTGTGGCCGTCGAAAGAGGCGATGTTGAGACTGATGAAGCGCGCGTCGGGCGCGAAGAGCGCACCGGACGCCGTGGTGAAGTCCGTCCACCGGGTGCCGACGCCGAGCACCACGTCGGCCTCCCGCGCCGCCGCGTCGGCGGGCGCCGTACCGGTGTGCCCGATGCCGCCGAGCGCCTGCGGATGGTCCCACCGCAGCGCGCCCTTGCCTCCTTGCGTCTCGGCCACCGGAATGCCGGTCGCCGCCGCCAACTCGGCCAGCGCGGACGCCGCTTCGGAGATCCGCACCCCGCCGCCCGCGACGATCAGCGGCCGACGCGCGCCGCGCAGCAGGGCGGCGGCCTCGGCCACCGCGTCCGCGTCCGGCGCGGGCCGCCGCACCTGCCAGACCCGCTCGCGGAACAGCTCGTCCGGCCAGTCGTACGCCTCCGCCTGCACGTCCTGCGGCAGCGCCAGCGTCACCGCGCCCGTGTCGACGGGGTCGGTCAGCACCCGCATCGCCTGGAGCAGCGAGGCGGGCAGCATCTCGGGCCGCCAGATCCGGTCGAACCAGCGCGACACCGGCCGCAGCGCGTCATTGACGGTGATGTCGTACGCCCAGGGCACTTCGAGCTGCTGGAGCACCGGGTCGGCGGGGCGGGTCGCGAAGACGTCACCGGGGAGCAGCAGCACCGGCACCCGGTTGATCGTCGCGAGCGCCGCGCCCGTGACGAGATTGGTCGCGCCGGGACCGATCGACGTCGTGCACGCCATCGCCGAGAGCCCGTGCCGGGTCCGGGCGTAGCCGACGGCCGCGTGCACCATCGCCTGCTCGTTGCGCCCCTGGTGGTACGGCATCGCCTCGGGCCCGGCCGCCAGCAGCGCCTGGCCGACGCCCGCGACATTGCCGTGCCCGAAGATGCCCCACATCCCGGCCACCGACCGGTGGCGCACGCCGTCCCGCTCGGTGAACTGGACGGACAGGAACCGGACGAGGGCCTGTGCGACGGTGAGTCTGACGCTCATACGGTGCCGCCCTCCTGCTTCGTGACCGGCGCCTCGTACAACGGCAGCCGGGGGTCGGGGAGTTGGTCCGCCCATGACGCGCGGACCCACGCGTGTGCCGGGTCGTCGCTGATCAGCCAGGCCCGTTCGGCGCCCGGGCCCGCCATCACGTTCAGGTAGTACATGTCGTAGCCGGGGACCGCCATGCTCGGGCCGTGCCAGCCGTCGGGGATCAACACCGCGTCGCCGGTGCGGACTTCGGCGAGGACGTCGGTGGCACCTGCGGGGGAGGGGTAGACGCGCTGGTAGCCCAGCGCGGCCGGGCCGCCGCCGAACTCGTAGTAGTAGATCTCTTCGAGGACCGACTCGTGCGGGCCCGCCTCGTCGTGCTTGTGCGGCGGGAACGACGACCAGTTGCCGCCCGGTGTCAGCACCTCCACCGCGATCAGCCGGTCGCAGGCGAAGACGCCCGCCGCCGCGAAGTTGTTGACCTGGCGGCTCGCGCCGCCCGCCCCGCGCAGCTCCACCGGCACCGCGGAGGCCGGGCCGTACCGCGCGGGCAGCCGCCGCTCGCAGCGCGCCCCCGCCAGCGCCAGGCGGCTGCCGCCGGGGCTGACGACGGTGACCTCCGCGTCGCGCGGCACATACGCGAAGTCGCTGACGCCGCTGAACACGCTGACCCGGCCGCGTAGTTCGAAGGCGGCCTCGGTGCCGTCGGCCTGCGTCACCGTCACCGCGCAGCCGCCCGCCAGCGGCAGCACGATCCACTCGCTGTCCCCGGCCGCGAAGCGGCGCAGGGCGCCCGGCGCCAGGGTCAGGGTCCGCAGGGACGAGTACGACCAGCCCGCGACGGCCGGATCCACCCACAGGTCGAAGCCGTCCTTTTCCGCGGTGCCCGCGGCCAGATGGGTCACTGGGGCTCAACTCCTTCGGCGGGCGCGGCGGGCGCGGCGGGCGTGCCGGGCGCGGTGGGTGGCGCGAGCACGGCGGGTGGCGCGGGCTCGCGCAGCAGCTCGTCGATCTCCCGGCGGGTCGGCATCGCGTCGGCGCACGCCAGGCGGGAGGCGACCAGGGCGCCGGCCGCGTTGGCCGCCCGGAGCACATCGGGCAGCGGTTCCCCGGACAGCAGGCCCGCGCACAGGGCTCCGCCGAAGGCGTCACCGGCCCCGAGGCCGTTGACGGCCTTCACCGGGACCGGCGGCACCGAGTGCTGCTCGCGGGCGGTTCTGCCCAGCACTCCGGCCGGGCCCTGCTTGACGACCGCCGTCCGCACGCCTCGCCGCAGCAGCAGCCCGGCCGCCGTCTCCGGGTCGCGGCTGCCGACCGCGATCTCCGTCTCGTCCAGATTGCCGACGGCCACCGTCGCGTAGGCCAGCGCGCGGGCGTACAGCGCGGGGGCCTGCGCCGGGTCCTCCCAGAAGCCGGGGCGCCAGTCCAGGTCGAACCACACCTCGCCGCCCTCGCGGGCGTCCAGCGCCGCGAAGACGGTCGAGCGCGTCGGTTCCACCGCCAGGGCCGAGCCGGTGATCCACAGGGCCCGCGCCGTCCTGACCGCCGCGCGGTCCAGCGTGTCCGGTTCGAGGCACTGGTCGGGCGCGACCGGGCGCCGGTAGAAGTAGATCGGGAAGTCGTCGGGCGGGAACAACTCGCAGAACACGACGGGGGTTTGCACCCCGGGCACGGTCGTGACCAGCTTGTCGTCCACGCCGAAGCCTTTGAGCGCCGTGCGGACGTACGTGCCGAACGGGTCGTCACCCACGCCCGTCAGCACGGCCGTTCGCAGCCCGAGGCGGGCCGCTGCCACCGCCACGTTTCCGGCCGTCCCGCCGAGCGACTTCGCGAACGTCCGCACCTCCGCGAGCCCCACCCCGCTCTGCTCGGGATAAAGGTCCACCCCCACCCGCCCCAACGTCACCACGTCATACGCCCCGCCCTCAGTGAGCGGGGAGATGTGCCTCTTGTCGGTGGGGGGTGTCATTGGTGGGTGAGCCAGTGGAGGGAGGCGCGGATGGCGGGGAGGGGGCCTTGGCCGGGGGGTGGGGGGGCGGTCAGGACGGTGTCCTGCTCCATGACGTACCAGCCGGGGTAGCCGGCGGATTCGAGGTGGGTGATGAGGGCGCTGAGGTCGAGGCCGCCCTCGCCGAGGGGGCGGTAGAGGCCCTGCTGGACGGCGGAGGTGTAGGTGGTGCGGCCGTCCCGGACGGCGTCGGCGGCGGCGGGGTCGACGTCCTTGAGGTGGACGTGCGTGACGCGGGAGGCGGCCCGGCGCGCCAGGGCCACCGGGTCGGTGCCGCCGATGAGGAGGTGCCCGGTGTCGAGGCAGAGCCCGATCCGGCTGCCGTCGAGGACGCGGTCGACCTCGGCGGGCCCTTCGACGACGGTGCCGACATGGGGGTGGAGGGCGGCGGTGACGCCGAGCGAGGCGGCGAGGTCGGTGACGGCGTCGAGCCGGTCCAGCAGGGTGCGCCAGCCGTCGGCCGACACGGCGGGACGTTCGTCGTAGCCGTCGAGCCCGGTGGCCGCGGCCAGGACGAGCGTGCGGGCGCCCGCGGCGGTGAAGCGGTCGAGGTCGGCCCGGATGTCCGGTAGCGGATCGTGGCCGGGATCGTGCAGCACGGCGGGCACGAAGCCGCCGACCGCGGTGACGCCGTGGGCGGCCAGCAGCGGCCCCGGCAGAAAGCCGTCGGGCCCGAACTCACTGGCGGTGATGCCCAGCTCCGTCATCTCCGCCAGCACCCGTTCGGGCGTCAACTGGTGCCCCCAGCCGGGCACTTCGCACACACCCCAGGAAATCGGCGCCCCCGCGATCCGCTCCCGCTTCATGCCGTCACCACCTCCGGTGTCCCGTGGACCCGCCCCGCGGGCGCCGCCGTCCTGCGAGGCTCATGCCACCACTCCGCTCACGTCGCCCTCACGTACGCGCATGCCCACGTCGGCGACCGTCACCGGACGTCTCTCGCGGCGCGAGACCTCGCACGCCTCGGCGACGAGCAGCGCGCGCAACGCCTCCCGACCCTCGCAGGGATTCGGCTCCAGGCCGCGTACGACGCGCAGGAAGGCGGCCAGTTCGGCCCGGTAGGCGGCGGCAAAACGGTCGAGGAAGCCGGGCCAGGGCGCCGTGGGCAGCGCCGCGACCGCGACCGGCTCCATCGAGCGCAAGGGCGTCCGCGGGCCGACGCCCACCGCGATCTGGTCGTCGGTCCCGGCCAGTTCCATCCGGACGTCGTACCCCGCGCCGTGGTAGCGGGTCGCCGTCGCCGTCGCGAGGACACCGCCCTCCAGGGTGAGCAGCGCCGCCGCGGTGTCGGCGTCGCCCGCCGCGCGGAAGAAGTCGTCGCCGCCGTTGGCGCCCGCCGCGTACACCTCGGTGATCTCCCGGCCGGTGACCCAGCGCAGCACGTCGAAGTCGTGGATGAGGCAGTCGCGGTAGAGGCCGCCGGAGAGCGGGACGTACGCGGCCGGCGGCGGCGCCGGGTCCGAGGTGACGGTGCGCACGGTGTGCAACCGGCCCACCCTGCCCGCCCGTACGGCCTCGCGCGCCGCGCGGTACCCGGCGTCGAAGCGCCGCTGGAAGCCGATCTGGAGCACGGCGCCCGCGGCCTCGACGGCGTCGAGCGCCGCCACCGTACCGGCGAGGTCGAGCGCCACCGGCTTCTCGCAGAAGGCGGGGACACCGGCGCGGGCGGCGCGGGTGATCAGCGCGGCGTGCGACGCGGTGGCGGAGGCGATGACGACGGCGTCCGGCGCGCTGTCGAAGAGCGCGTCCACCGAAAGGGCCGCGCGCCCGCCGACCGACGCGGCGACCTGCCGGGCGCGTACCGCCTCGGTGTCGGCGACCGTCACCTCGTCGACGTCCTCGTGGGCGGCCAGCGTGGCGGCGTGGAAGGAGCCGATCCGCCCGGCGCCGATGAGACCGATCCGCATAGCTGCTACTTGCCCCTTCACCGCGGGAGACGTGCGCGCTGTCCCAACCTCCCGCGCCGCCCGCCCCCTGTCAACGCTTTGTCCGGACATAAGGACTTCCGGTGATCATGGGTGGCCGATACGCTCCCTCCGTGCCCAAGCAGGAGCCCACGCACGCACCCCCGCACGAACCAGGCCGCGAAGCCGTGTCGCCCGGCCGTGGGCGCCCGCAGGCCCGGCCCGTCCACCGCGATCTGCGGCTGGCCGTCGACCGCGCCAGCCCCGTACCGCTGTACTTCCAGCTCGCCCGGCAGCTCGAAGCCGCCATAGAAGAGGGCGCGCTCGCCCCCGGCAGCCTGCTCGGCAACGAGATAGAGCTGGCCGCGCGGCTCGGCCTGTCCCGGCCGACCGTCCGGCAGGCCATCCAGTCGCTGGTCGACAAGGGCCTGTTGGTGCGCCGCCGGGGCGTCGGCACCCAGGTGGTGCACAGCCATGTCGCCCGCCCGCTGGAACTGAGCAGCCTGTACGACGACCTGCTCGCCGCGGGCCGGCACCCGAGCACCCGGGTGCTCGCGAACGCCCGCGGGCCCGCGCCCGCCGCGGTCGCCGCCGCCCTGGGCCTGCCGGAGTCCTGCCAGGTCGCCGTCGTGCACCGGCTGCGCCTCACCCACGGCGAGCCGATGGCGTACCTGTGCAACTACCTCCCCTGCGACCTGCTGGAACCGGCCACCGGCGAGCTGGAGACCAACGGTCTGTACGCGCTGATGCGGCACCACGGCATCACCCTGCACAGCGCGGAGCAGACCGTGGGGGCCCGCGCGGCCACGGCCGAGGAGAGCCGGCTGCTGGCCGAGCCGCCGGGCGCGGCGCTGCTGACGATGCAGCGCACCACGTACGACGACCGGGGCCGCGCGATCGAGTTCGGCTCCCATCTGTACCGGGCCTCGCGCTACACCTTCGAGTTCCGGCTGCTGGTCAGAGCCTGAGGCAGGACCGGTGCGAAGACGCCCGCCGACCGCGTACGGACCCCCTCGCCGACTCCGGGAAGGCACCCTCTACCGCACCCCCGCCAACCCGCCGCACCGGCCCGCCGGGCATCGCGCCGTACCCCTTGACGGATACTTGGGCCGCCGGGATGGTCGCTCGCAACACTCTCATCCCGGCAGTAACAGGAACCGCAGGGAAAGGCAGGGCCTCGTGGCGATGGCAAGGGCGGGAACACGGGTGGTGGGCGCGCTGACGGCGGCGGTGCTCGGCGCGGTCTGCCTGGCCGGGTGCAGCAGCACCGGCGGCAAGCGCGCGGAGGACCGGGCCAAGCAGGCCGCGGCCAACGGCTCCGCCGTCAACACCCCGCACTGGACCTTCGCGATGGTCACCCACTCCGGCGCGGGCGACACCTTCTGGGACATCGTCCAGAGCGGCGCCAAGCAGGCCGCCGACAAGGACAACATCAAGTTCCTCTACTCCAACAGCGACCAGGCCAACGAGCAGTCGCAGCTCGTCCAGGCCGCCATCGACCAGCACGTGGACGGGCTGATCGTCACGCTCGCCAAGCCCGACGCGATGAAGGCCGTCGTGCTCAAGGCGGAGAAGGCCGGTATCCCGGTCATCACGATCAACTCCGGCTCGCAGGAGTCCAAGGAATTCGGCACGCTCGGCCACATCGGCCAGGACGAGACCATCGCGGGCCGCGCGGTCGGCGACGAGCTGAACAAGCGCGGCAGGAAGCACGCCCTGTGCGTGCTCCACGAGCAGGGCAACGTCGGCCACGAGCAGCGCTGCGCGGGCGCCAAGGCCACCTTCTCCGGGACGATGGACAACCTCTACGTCGACGGCACGAACATGCCCGACGTGCAGTCCGCCGTCCAGGCCAAGCTCCAGGCCGACAAGAGCATCGACTCCGTCGTCACCCTCGGCGCGCCCTTCGCGGCCACCGCGGTCAAGGCCAAGGACCAGGCGGGCTCCTCCGCCGAGGTCGACACCTTCGACCTGAACGCGCAGGTCGCCGCCTCCCTCAAGGCGGGCACCATCGGCTTCGCGGTCGACCAGCAGCCGTACCTCCAGGGCTACGAGGCGATCGACCTGCTGTGGCTGTACCGCTACAACGGCGACACCCTCGGCGGCGGCCAGCCCGTCCTGACCGGGCCGCAGATCGTCACCAAGGACGACGCGGAAGCCCTGCTGTCGTACACCAAGCGGGGCACCCGTTGAGCGGGCAGAGCACGCGCACCCCGGACGGCGGCGCCCCCGACCTGCTGGTGAGCCCGGTGGACGACGAGCGGCTGGCGCCGAGATCCGTCGTGCGCGCCCTGCTGGCCAGGCCCGAGCTGGGCTCCGTCGTCGGCGCGGTCGCCGTCTTCGTCTTCTTCTCCGTCGTGGCCGACGCCTTCCTGCGGCCGTCCAGCCTCGGCACGGTGCTGTACGCGTCCTCCACGATCGGCATCATGGCCGTCCCCGTGGCGCTGCTGATGATCGGCGGCGAGTTCGACCTGTCGGCCGGTGTCCTGGTGACCAGCTCCGCGCTGGTCTCCTCGATGTTCAGCTACCAGATGACCGCGAACGTCTGGGTCGGCGTCGGGGTGTCGCTGCTGGTCACCCTCGCCATCGGCTTCTTCAACGGCATCCTGCTCGTGCGCACCAAACTGCCCAGCTTCATCATCACGCTGGGCACCTTCCTGATGCTCACCGGCCTCAATCTGGGCTTCACCAAGCTCATCAGCGGCACCGTCTCCACCAAGACGATCGCCGACATGGAGGGCTTCCCGACCGCCCGCGACCTGTTCGCCTCGCACTGGACGATCGGCTCCGTCGACCTCCAGGTCACCATCTTGTGGTGGCTCGGCCTGGTCGCCGTGGCCACCTGGGTGCTGCTGCGCACCCGCGCGGGGAACTGGATCTTCGCCGCGGGCGGCAACGCTGACGCGGCCCGCGCGGTCGGCGTCCCCGTCGCCCGTACCAAGATCGGCCTGTACATGGCGGTCGCCTTCTGCGCCTGGATCTCGGGACAGCACCTGCTGTTCTCGTTCGACGTGGTGCAGTCGGGCGAGGGCGTCGGCAACGAATTCCTGTACATCATCGCGGCCGTCATCGGCGGCTGCCTGATGACCGGCGGATACGGCAGCGCCATCGGCTCGGCGGTCGGCGCGTTCATCTTCGGCATGACCAACAAGGGCATCGTGTACGCCCAGTGGAATCCGGACTGGTTCAAGTTCTTCCTCGGCGCGATGCTGCTGCTCGCGACGCTGCTGAACGCCTGGGTCCGCAAGCGGGCGGAGGCCGCGGCATGAGCGCAGAACCCGTCCTCGACAAGGTCCCCGCGCCCGCCGGCGCCCCGCTGGTCGAGCTGACCGACGTCTCCAAGTCGTACGGGAACGTCCGCGCGCTGCGGGACGTCTCCCTCGAAGTGCGCGCGGGCGAGATCACCTGCGTCCTCGGCGACAACGGCGCGGGCAAGTCCACCCTCATCAAGATCATCGCCGGGCTGCACCAGCACGACACGGGCCGCTACGCCATCGAGGGCGAGGACGTACGGCACAGCTCGCCGCGCGAGGCGCTCGACCGCGGCATCGCCACCGTCTACCAGGACCTGGCGGTGGTCCCCCTGATGCCGGTCTGGCGGAATTTCTTCCTCGGCTCCGAGCCCACCCTCGGCCGCGGCCCGCTGCGCAGGCTCGACGTGGCCGCCATGCGCGCCACCACCCACCAGGCGCTGCTGCGGATGGGCATCGACCTGCGCGACGTCGACCAGCCGATCGGCACCCTGTCCGGCGGCGAGCGCCAGTGCGTGGCCATCGCCCGCGCCGTGCACTTCGGCGCGAAGGTGCTGGTCCTGGACGAGCCGACGGCCGCCCTCGGCGTCAAGCAGTCGGGTGTGGTGCTGAAATACGTGGCCGCCGCGCGCGACGCGGGGCTCGGTGTGGTACTCATCACGCACAATCCGCACCACGCGTATCTGGTCGGTGACCGGTTCATTCTGCTCAAGCGAGGCGCGATGTCGGGCAGCCACCTGAAGAAGGACATTACGCTGGACGAGCTGACCCGAGAGATGGCCGGGGGCAGCGAGCTGGACGAGCTGACCCACGAACTGATGCGCCGGACGACCACCACACCACCGGCGACCGACCCGGAGACCTCCGCTTGAGTGCCAATCGTGAACGTGTGTACCGCGGCGGCGCCGCCAGGGCGACGGTGCTCCAGACCGTCGGCCGCCGCGAGAGGCGCTCGCATCTGACCGCGCCCCGCGTCCCCACCGTCGGTATCGACATCGGCGGCACCAAGGTGATGGCCGGGGTGGTCGACGCGGACGGGGTGATCCTGGAGAAGATCCGCACCGAGACGCCCGACAAGTCCAAGAGCCCCAAGGTCGTCGAGGACACCATCGTCGAGCTGGTCCTGGACCTGTCGGAGCGGCACGACGTGCACGCGGTCGGCATCGGGGCGGCGGGCTGGGTCGACGCCGACCGCTCGCGGGTGCTCTTCGCCCCGCACCTGTCCTGGCGCGACGAGCCGCTGCGCGACCGGCTCGCCGAGCGCCTGCTGGTCCCCGTCATGGTCGACAACGACGCGAACACCGCGGCCTGGGCCGAGTGGCGCTTCGGCGCCGGGCGCGGCGAGGCCGACCTGGTGATGATCACCCTCGGCACCGGCATCGGCGGCGCGATCCTGGAGGACGGCCAGGTCAAGAGGGGCCGCTACGGCGTCGCGGGCGAGTTCGGCCACATGCAGGTGGTGCAGGGCGGTCACCGCTGCGCCTGCGGCAACCGCGGCTGCTGGGAGCAGTACAGCTCGGGGAACGCGCTGGTCAGGGAGGCCCGCGAGATGGCCGCCGCGGATTCCCCGGTCGCCTACGGGATCATCGACCGGGTCGGCGGCAGCATCAGCGAGATCACCGGACCGCTGATCACCGAGCTGGCCCGCGAGGGCGACGCGATGTGCGTCGAGCTGTTCCAGGACATCGGCCAGTGGCTGGGCATCGGCATCGCCAACCTCGCCGCCGCCCTCGACCCGTCCTGCTTCGTCATCGGCGGCGGCGTCAGCGCCGCCGACGACCTGCTGATCAACCCGGCCAGGGACGCCTTCCGGCGCAATCTCACCGGCCGCGGCTACCGGCCGGAGGCGCGGATCGCCAAGGCCGAGCTGGGCCCCGAGGCCGGTATGGTCGGCGCCGCCGACCTGGCCCGGCTGGTCGCCCGCCGCTTCCGCCGCGCCACCCGCCGCCGCGTCGAGCGGTACGAACGCTACGGCCGGGTCTACGGACGGCAGGGAGCCCAGTCGTGACCACCACACCCTTCGACCAGGACACCCTGGAGCCGGGCCCCGAGCCCAACGGGGGACCGCCCGCGGACGGCGACGCGGGCCGGGCGCGGCTCGCACCGCCGCCGCGGAACCCGCCGCGCTGGGTCCGCTGGACCGTCGTCCCGCTGCTCGTCCTCGTACCGATCGGGTACGTGCTGATCTCCGCCGAGCAGAGCCGGGACAGCGGGGTCACCAAGCAGAAGGAGGCGGCCCTCAGCCATCTGGAGCTGGCCGTTCCGACCATCCTCCAGCGGCAGATATACCAACTGCCCTTCCCCGACGGCACCACGGGCCCCGGCTACCTGGAGACCAACTCCTGGGACACCAGCGCGCTGTACGTCCAGTTCACCACCACCTCCGGCGGCCTGGACACCTTCCTCGCGCAGGTCGGCAGCGCCCGGAACGTGCTGCGCGGGGGCAAGGACGCGATCACCGCCGCGCAGGCCAGGACGGCGGGCTGGGACTTCCTCACCGGCCGCACGTATGTGGGCATCAGCATGCACCAGGCCGGCGACAAACCGGACCGCAACATCGTGGTGGACCTCACCGACCCGGACGTCCCCACGGTGTACGCGGTCTCCACCGTCAACTTCCGGCACGGCTTCAAGGGATGACGGCGGCGGGGCGCCGATGTCAGGGGCGATGACAACGATGGCCCATGACAGTCCTCGCGGGCCCGCGGAAGCGGGCCACTCGGATTTCGGAAGCACACACTCCACTCGGTAGCGTGAGGCGATGAGCGACTCGACCGACGGCGATCTGGACCCGCGGCCCCCCCTTCAGCACCGCTTCGACGGCCCGGCCGACGCCCCCGTCCTGATCCTGGGCCCGGCCCTCGGCGCCACCTGGCACATGTGGGACCGGCAGCTCCCGGCGCTCACCGAGCAGTGGCGGGTGCTGCGCTACGAGCTGCCGGGCCACGGCGGCGCGCCCGCGCACCCCGCGGCCTCGGTCGACGACCTGGCCGCCCGGCTGCTCGCCGTCCTGGACGACGAGGGCGTCGACACCTTCGGCTACGCGGGCTGCTCGCTCGGCGCCGCCATCGGCGCCCGGCTCGCGCTGCTGCGCCCCGACCGGGTCGCCGCCCTCGCCCTGGTCTCGGCCGCCGCGCGGTACGCCACCGCCGACGTGTGGCGGCAGCGCGGCGTCGTGGTCCGCGCCAACGGCCTGGACCGCACGGCGCTGGCCAGCCCCGAGCGCTGGTTCACCGGCCCCTTCCTCGCCACCCAGCCCGCGATCACCGACTGGGCCGTGCAGATGGTCAGGACCACCGACGCGGACTGCTACATCGCCGGGTGCGAGGCGCTGGCCGCCTTCGACATCCGGGACGCGCTCGGCAGCATCAAGGTGCCGACGCTGGTGGTGGCGGGCGCCGACGACACCGAGACCCCGCCCGCCGACGCCCGGCTGCTGGTCGCCGGAATACCGGACGCCCGGCTCGCGGTCGTCCCGGCCACCGGCCACCTGGCGCCCGTCGAGGAGCCCGTGGCCGTCGGCGACCTGCTGGCGACGCACTTCGGCAGCGTGTGGACCGAGCCGGTGTCCGTGTCGACCGGCTCCGTCGCCGTACCCCCGGCCCCCGTCGTACCGCCGCAGGCCGTCGCCGCGCCGCCCGCCGCGGTGGCGCCCGACACGTACGAGGAAGGGCTGCGGATACGGCGCGAGGTGATCGGTGACGCGGAGGTCGACCAGGCGCTGGCCCGCGCCGAGGGCTTCGGCGCCGACTTCGACAGCTTCCTGACCCGCTACGCCTGGGGCGAGGTCTGGTCGCGGCCCGGCCTCGACCGGCGCACCAGGAGCTGCGTGACGCTGACCGCGCTGACCGCCACCGGCAGGCTGGAGGAGCTGGCCGACCACACCAGGGCGGCGCTGCGCAACGGCCTGACCCCGGCGGAGATCGAGGAGGTCCTGCTGCACACCGCGCTCTACTGCGGCCTGCCCGCCGCCAGGGCCGCGGTGGACACCGCGCGTACGGTGATCCGGCAGGAGACCGGGGCGCACCCGTAGCAAGATGGAGGCGTACCGGAAAACGCCCAGCACGAAGACCCAGCATCCGAAACGCCCAGCATCCGAGAACCCCAGCACCCCAGCACCCCAGCACCCCAGCACCCGAGTACCAGAGAAGCCCAGAACGCGCTGCCGAGGACGGACCCTGTGAAGCTCACGAAGAAGCGCCACGCCTGCATCCGGCTGGAGAAGGACGGGCGCACGCTCGTCATCGATCCGGGCACCTTCAGCGAGGAGGACGCGGCGGTCGGCGCCGACGTCATCCTGGTCACGCACGAGCACCTGGACCACTTCAACGCCGACCGGCTGCGCGCCGGGCTCGAAGCCAATCCGGGCGCGGAGCTGTGGACCCTGCGCGCGGTGGCCGACGAGGTCTCCGCGGCCTTCCCCGGCCGCGTGCACACCGTCGGCGACGGCGACACCTTCACCGCCGCGGGCTTCGACGTCCAGGTGCACGGCGAGCTGCACGCCGTGATCCACCCGGACATCCCGCGGATCACCAACGTCGGCTACCTGATCGACGGTTCGCTCTTCCACCCCGGTGACGCGCTGACCCTGCCGGGCGCCGCCGTGGACACCCTGCTGCTGCCCGTGCAGGCCCCCTGGAGCAAGATCTCCGAGGTCATCGACTACGTCCGCGAGGTCAAGCCGCGCCGCGCCATCGACGTGCACGACGCGCTGCTGACCGACCTGGCCCGGCCGATCTACGACACGCAGATCGGCGGCCTCGGCGGCGCCGACCACGTACGGCTGGCGCCCGGCGACAGCACGCAGGCGTAGCAGCGCCGCCACCGGGTCACTGTCGGACCCACCGGTTAGGTTGGGGAGCATGCGCATCGCGACCTGGAACATCAACTCGATCACCGCCCGCCTTCCGCGGCTGCTCGCCTGGCTGGAGAGCAGCGGCACCGACGTCCTGTGCCTCCAGGAGACCAAGTGCACCGCCGAGCAGTTCCCGCGCGACGAGCTGCGCGAGCTGGGGTACGAGTCGGCGGTGCACGCCACCGGCAGGTGGAACGGGGTGGCGCTGGTCTCCCGCGTGGGCCTGGAGGACGTGGTCGAGGGCCTGCCCGGCGGACCCGACTGGGAGGGCGTGCACGAGCCGCGTTCGGTCTCCGCGACCTGCGGCGCGGTCCGTCTCTGGTCGGTCTACGTGCCCAACGGCCGTGAGGTCGACCACCCGCACTACGCGTACAAGCTCCAGTGGTTCGAGGCGCTGCGCGCCGCCGTCGCGCAGGACGCGGCCGGTCCGCGGCCCTTCGCGGTGCTCGGCGACTTCAATGTCGCGCCGGTGGACGAGGACGTGTGGGACCTGTCGGTCTTCGAGGGCCAGACGCATGTCACCGCCCCCGAGCGCGCCGCGCTGGCCGCCCTGCGCGAGACCGGCCTCACCGATGTGATGCCGCGCCCGCTGAAGTACGACCGCCCGTACACGTACTGGGACTACCGGCAGCTCGCCTTCCCCAAGAACCGCGGCATGCGGATCGACCTGGTGTACGGGAACGAGCCGTTCGCCAAGGCCGTCGGCGACGCGTACGTTGACCGCGAGGAGCGCAAGGGCAAGGGCGCCTCCGACCACGCGCCGGTCGTGGTGGACCTGGAGGTCTGACCGGGGGCCGCCGCGGCGCGCGGGGGCGCTCCGGCGGCCGGTCCCGGCACGCGCGCCTGTGGTCGCGGCGGCACGGCAGGTGCGACGCTGACCGCATGGACATCCCCCTGATCGGCAAGTGGCGCAGAAGACACGGCGTCGCCCGCGGTTTCGCCGTGTACACCGACGGCGCCCCCGACGCGACCGGCGTCGCGGAACTGCTCGGCGAGTGCGAACTGCTGCGCGCCCGCGCCGCCGACGACGGGGTGGACCTGGACGACACCCCCGAATCGCTCGCCGCCCTCGACCAGTTGGCGCCGAGCTGGCGGGACGACGAAGAGGTGCTGTCGGACCTCGGCAACGACGCGGGTCTCTACCTCGGCACCGTCATGGTGCTCACGGTCCCCGACGCGGCGTGGGAGATCCTGCCCAACGGCCAGCCCGTGGTGCGGCTCGCGTCCGGCCGCGAGATCGACACCGTGGCGATCGGCCACGCCTGGGCCGAGAGCGGCAGCCCCGAACTGTCCCAGGTGCTCGCGGAGTCGTCGGAAGACTGAGCCCGTACGGCGGTGCGGCTGTCACCCGATCCAGTGGTCATCACCACACAGTGGGGTGCGGTCCAGGGCGTGTCACCACGCGATGGCCGCGCAGGGCACTAGAGGACGTGCATGATGGCGCCGAAGGTCCCCCTTTTCGCACCAGTCCCCACCAGCTCGGTACCGGAGGCACGACGTGGACTCCCTTCAGCAGCTCCCGAACATCGGGTCGGTCCTGGCCGACCGCCTGCGCCGCGCGGGCGTCGACGACGCGGGCGAACTGCGACGGCTGGGCTCCGGCCGCGCCTTCGAGAAGATCCGGCCCGAACTGCCGGAAGACGCCTGCACGCACACGCTGCTCGCGCTGGAGGGCGCGCTGCGCGGCATGCGCTGGACCGCGATCCCGCAGACCGAACGCGACACCCTCGTCCATCGCGTGCTGGGCTGAGCGCGCGGATGACCCGGGAACCCCTGATCGTCCTGCGCGGAGTCAACAAGCACTTCGGCCCGCTGCACGTGCTCAAGGACATCGATCTGACCATCGGCCGCGGCGAGGTCGTCGTGATCATCGGTCCCTCGGGTTCCGGGAAGTCCACGCTGTGCCGGGCCATCAACCGCCTCGAACCCGTGGAGTCGGGCACGATCACCATCGACGGCGTGCCGCTGCCCGCCGAGGGCCGCGAGCTGGCCCGGCTCCGCGCCGATGTCGGCATGGTCTTCCAGTCCTTCAACCTCTTCGCGCACAAGACCGTCCTGCAGAACGTGATGCTCGCGCCGGTCAAGGTGCGCGGCCGGGGCAAGGCCGAGTCGGAGCGGCAGGCCCGCGAACTGCTGGACCGGGTGGGCCTGGTGGGGCACGAGGACAAGTTCCCCGCGCAGATGTCCGGCGGCCAGCAGCAGCGGGTGGCCATCGCCCGCGCACTGGCCATGAACCCCAAGGCGATGCTCTTCGACGAGCCCACCTCGGCCCTCGACCCCGAGATGATCAACGAGGTGCTGGAAGTGATGCGGCAGCTCGCCGAGGAGGGCATGACCATGGTCGTGGTCACCCACGAGATGGGCTTCGCCCGGTCCGCCGCGCACCGGGTGGTCTTCATGGCGGACGGCCGGATCGTCGAGGACCGGGTGCCGGAGGAGTTCTTCACCGCGCCGCGCAGCGAGCGCGCCAAGGACTTCCTCTCCAAGATCCTGCACCACTGATCAGCACCTGGACCGCCATGCGACGCACTCACCGGCCCGCCCGCCCGGCGCGCCCGGCGGCCGTGGCCCGTCTCGCGGCGCTGGCCGCGGTGACCGGGCTGGCCGCGCTGACCGCTGTGACCGGCTGCGGCAAGCAGGGCAGCCCGCCCGCCAAGGGCCCCCGCGCCGACGCCCTGCCCGCCTACCGGGTCAACCGCGCCTTCTCGCTGCCCGCCTCCGCCACCTGGTCGGCCGCCCACCGGCGCGGCAGGCTCGTGGTCGGCGTCAAGGACGACCAGCCGTATCTCGGCGAGCGCGACCCGGCCACCGGCACGTACTCCGGTTTCGACATCGAGATCGCCAAGATGATGGCCGCCTCGCTCGGTTTCGCGGCCGACCGCGTGCAGTACAAGCCGATCGCCTCCGCCAACCGGGAGACCGCCCTGAGCAACGGCCAGATCGACTACTACGTGGGCACGTACACCATCAACGCGCTGCGCAAGAAGCAGGTCGGCTTCGCGGGCCCGTACTACATGGCCGGGCAGGGCCTGCTGGTGCGCAAGGACGAGAAGGACATCAACGGGCCGCAGGACCTGAAGGGCAAGAAGGTCTGCTCGGCGGCCGGTTCCACCCCGATCCAGCGGATCGAGCGCGACTACCCCGACGCCACGCCGGTCACGTACGACACGTACTCGGTGTGCGTGGACAATCTGCTGACCTACCAGGTCGACGCGGTCACCACCGACGACTCGATCCTGCTGGGCTACGCGGCCAAGGCGCCGAACGAGATGAAGCTGGTCGGCAAGCCGTTCTCGAAGGAGCCGTACGGCATCGGACTGGCCAAGGGCGACACGGCGCTGCGGGGCGCGCTGGACGACGCGATCGTGGCGCACGAGCGCGACGGCGACTGGAAGAAGGCGTACGCGGCGACGCTGGGTCTGTCCGGGGTCCCGGCGCCCGTACCGCCGCCGGTCGACCGGTACTGAGGGGGAGACACACCGCGTGAACGTCCTGACCGATAACTACTCGCTCTTCGGCAAGGGCCTGTGGGGCACCGTCCAGCTCACCCTGCTGGCCGGGGCGCTCTCGCTCGTCGTCGGGGTGATCGTCGCCGGATTCCGGGTGTCGCCCGTCAAAGCGCTCCGGGCGTTCGGCACCGCCTGGGTGACGGTGCTGCGCAACACCCCGCTGACGCTGCTGTTCTTCGCGGTGCTGCTCGGCCTGCCGCGCTTCGGACTGGTGCTGCCCTTCCGGGTGTTCGCGATCCTGGCGCTGGGCGCGTACACCTCGGCGTTCATCTGCGAGGCGGTCAGGGCCGGGATCAACACCGTGCCGCTCGGCCAGGGCGAGGCGGCCCGCAGCCTGGGCATGACCTTCACGCAGACGCTGAGCCTGGTGGTGCTGCCGCAGGCCGCCCGCGCGGTGATCTCGCCGATCGGCTCCACGCTGATCGCTCTGGCCAAGAACTCCGCCATCGCCGGGTCCTTCTCGGTCACCGAACTGCTCGGCACGTACAAGCCGCTCAACGAACTGGGCTACAGCATCGTGTGGACCTTCGTCTGGATCGCCGTCGGCTATCTGATCGTCACGTTGACCATCAGCGCGGTCTTCACCGTGCTGGAGCGGAAGCTGGGGGTCGCGCGATGAGCGGAAGCAGCGCGCTGTACGACATTCCGGGGCCCAAGGCGCTGGCCAGGCACCGGCTGTACGCGTGGCTCACCACGGCGGTGCTCGCGGCGCTGGTCGGCTTCGTCGTCTACAAGCTGGTGGACACCGGGCAGTTCTCCGCCGTGAAGTGGCGGCCCTTCGCCTACGCGGGCATCCAGCGGCTGTTGCTCAAGGGCCTGGCCAACACGCTGAAGGCGTTCGCCTGGGCGGCGGTCCTCTCGCTGGTCTTCGGCGCGGTCTTCGCCGCCGGACGGCTCTCGGACCACCGGCCGGTGCGCTGGTTCAGCACGCTGGTGGTGGAGTTCTTCCGCGCGATGCCGCTGCTGGTGATGATCTTCTTCATCTTCATCGCCCTCAAGCTGGAGCCGATGACGGCCCTGGTCATCGGCCTGACGCTGTACAACGGCTCGGTGCTCGCCGAGGTGTTCAGGGCCGGTGTCAACTCCGTGCCGCGCGGCCAGGGCGAGGCCGCCTTCGCGCTCGGGATGCGCAAGACGCAGGTGATGGCGCAGGTGCTGGTGCCGCAGGCGGCCCGCGCGATGCTGCCCGCGATCGTCAGCCAGCTCGTGGTGGCCCTCAAGGACACCTCGCTCGGCTACCTCATCACCTACGAGGAGTTCCTGTACGCGGGCAAGCTGATCGCCACCAACCTCGACTACGACCTGCCCTTCATCCCGGTCGTGATGGTGATCGCGCCGATCTACATCGGCATGTGCATGCTGCTGTCGTGGTTCGCCAACTGGCTGGCGCGCCGTGAACGGCACAGCCCCAAGGTCAAGGACGTGCCGGTCACGGTCGCCACACCGCCGGAGATCTGAGCCCGACGTCCCGCTCAGCGGTTCACCTGTCGTCGAACGGGACCGACAGCGTCGAGGGGTCGCCGGCCGGGGAGGAGAAGCCCACCGTCGCGAACGCCGGATTCTCCCCGATGTAGAGCGGGTCGACGGTGTCGACGACCAGCGCGAGCCGGTGCCCGGCCGGTACGTCGTACGCCGTCGCCTGGAGCGCGATGTCGGTGCCGAACGCCTTCCCCGGCGTCTTCCCGATCCAGGTGTACGGCGCGTGCGCGACGAGCTTGCCGGTGCCGAGCGCGTCCACGTCGTAGAGGTACGCGATCACCGTGCCGTTGGCCGCGGACGGGGTGAGCGTGGTGTGCAGCACGCTCGTGCCGCGCACGTGCTGGGCGGTGGCGTACGGCTGCGACTGCCACACCCCGGCGAAGGCGCGCGGCAGCAGCGGGATCGACGCGGTGGGCGGGGCCTTGGCGAACTGGTCGAGCAGGCTGGACAGGAAGATGACGCCGCCGTCTGCGCCGGAGTCCACGCCGGTGCCGATCGTGGTGTGCCAGCCGGTGCCCGCGTCGCCGCCGAGCGCCCCGGTGCGCGCGCCCTTGGCGCCCAGCGCCAGCTTCTCGGTCCGCGACGGCACCGAGGACCAGTCGGCGTACCCCTCGTAGGCCCCGGTGGAGCGGGAGGTGAGCTGGACCGGCGGCTGGCGGTCGATCCCGTTGTCGGTGCCCTTCAGATAGTGGTCGAGCCAGGCGCGGGCGTCGGTCCAGGTGTCGTTGGGCAGCCCGAGCAGTCCGGTCGCCTCCGCCGTGGCGTGGTCGCCGGGCCGGAACTCCAGCCGCTTGGGGCCGGTCAGCCTCTCGTAGAAGTCCGCGTACTGGTTGGGCGGGAAGAGGCTGTCGCCCCAGGCGTTGGCGAGCATGACGGCGGTGTGGTTGGCGTTGAGCCGGTCCACGTAGGTCAGCGGGGAGCGGAGCTTCGCCCAGGCGATCATGGTGTCCTCCGACGCCAGATTCGCGCTGAGGAAATTGGCGAGGATCGACTGGAGTTCGGCGCTGGGGCGGCCGGTCAGATACGCGGAGCCGCCGAGCAGGGCCGCCGCCTGGAGGTGCGGGGTGCGGCCCTGGTAGATCGACTCGACGAGGTCGGCCCAGCCGCTGAGCGCGGCCACCGCCTTGATCCGCGGGTCGTGCGCCGCCCCCAGCAGCCCGATCCCGGCGCCGTACGAGACACCGGCCATGCCGATCCGCGCCGGGTCCGCCGGGGTGTTGGCGAGGGTCCAGTCGATGACCTTCGAGACGTCGGCGACGTCCGGCGGGCCCGCGGTCTCGATCTCGCCGCCGGAGAGCCAGAAGCCGCGGCTGGTGTAACTG
This sequence comes from Streptomyces sp. NPDC088910, assembly GCF_044749865.1. NCBI lineage: Bacteria > Bacillati > Actinomycetota > Actinomycetes > Kitasatosporales > Streptomycetaceae > Streptomyces > Streptomyces sp. NPDC088910. The sequence goes on along the minus strand of NZ_JBIVIV010000011.1, from coordinate 192,023 downwards.
ACCACGACATAGCCGGAGTCGGCGAGCAGTTTCTCCTGGGCGAGGTACTCCAGGTCGTTGATCGCCCAACTGCTGGGCAGGACGACGACGGGGTAGCGCTGCGAGCCGTCGTAGCCGCCGGGGGTGTAGACGTTCGCCTTGAGGGTGATGCCGCCGGAGCCGGGGATGTCGACGAAGCGCAGGGCCGACGCGGCGGCCGGGGCCGCGGCGGCGGACACCTTCGGCACGGGGGCGGGGGCGGGGGCCGCGGTCGCGGCGGGGGCGAGGCCGAGGGCCGTGGAGGCGAGCAGCGCCGCGCCGACGACACCCGCTGTGGTTGCTCTCATGGACTGCTCCTGACACGCCGGATGCGAAGTGACTGGAGAGTAACCACGCGGGCTTACCGAAGGTAACTCGCGTGCATGTTACGCACGGGTAACGATTGATGGGGAAGGTGCGACACCAGGGGCGCGACAGACCGCGCCGCCGCCCCGTTTGTCCGGCCCCGGGCCGGGCAGCCGCACCGCGGGGGGACAGCGGCCGAACGCGGGGGAAAGCAGGAAGAGCGGCACGCACGGGAGCGGGTGGCGGCACGAGGCGGCCACCACGCCACGAAGGGAGAGACGCCGCCATGAACGACGTCACCACGCACGACACCGAACCGGTCGACACGGCCGAGCTCACCGAACTCGCCCAGCAGTTGCGGGTGGACGCGGTACGCGCCGCCGACGCCGCCGGGTCCGGCCACCCCACGTCGTCGATGTCCGCGGCCGATCTGGCCGCCGTCCTCTTCGCCCGCCATCTGCGCTACGACTTCGACCGCCCCGACCACCCCGGCAACGACCACCTGATCCTGTCCAAGGGCCACGCCTCACCGCTGCTCTACGCCGCCTACAAGGCCGCGGGCGCGATCACCGACGAGGAACTGCTGACCTTCAGGAAGCTCGGCAGCCGCATGGAGGGCCACCCCACGCCCCGGCTGCCCTGGGTCGACGTCGCCACCGGATCGCTCGGCCAGGGGCTGCCGATCGGCGTCGGCGTCGCGATGTCCGCCAAGCGCCTGGAGCACCTGCCGTACCGCACCTGGGTGCTGTGCGGGGACAGCGAGCTGGCCGAGGGCTCGGTGTGGGAGGCGTTCGAGCACGCCGGCATGGAAGGGCTCGACAATCTCACCGCGATTCTCGACGTCAACCGGCTCGGCCAGCGCGGCCCCACCCGGCACGGCTGGGACCTGGGCGCCTACACCCGCCGTATCCGCGCCTTCGGCTGGAACACCGTCGAGATCGACGGCCACGACATCGCCGCGGTGGACGAGGCGATGACCACCGCGCGCACCAACCGCGGCGCGCCCACCGCGATCATCGCCAGGACCCGCAAGGGCCGCGGCGTCGCGGCCGTCGAGGACCGCGAGGGCATGCACGGCAAGCCGCTGCCGGACGCCGAGGCCGCGATCCGCGAGCTCGGCGGTGTACGCGACCTGCGGGTCCACGTACGCCGTCCGCCGGACGCCGAGCGGCGCGAGCGCGGCGGGAACCCGTCCGCGGCGCTGCCGGAGTACCGGATCGGCGAGGACGTGGCCACCCGTACCGCCTTCGGCGAGGCGCTGGCCGCGCTCGGCACCCGGCGCGAGGACGTCGTGGTCCTGGACGGCGAGGTCGGCGACTCCACCAAGGCCGAGCTGTTCTCCAAGGAGCACCCCGAGCGGTACGTGGAGTGCTACATCGCCGAGCAGCAGCTCATCGGCGCCGCGGTCGGCTTCGGCGTACGCGGCTGGACACCGTACGCGGCCACCTTCGCCGCGTTCCTGACCCGCGCGCACGACTTCCTGCGGATGGCCGCGGTCAGCCGCTCCGACCTCAACGTCGTCGGCACGCACGCGGGCGTCGCGATCGGCGAGGACGGCCCGTCGCAGATGGCGCTGGAGGACCTGGCGATGATGCGCGCGGTGCACGGCAGCACCGTGCTGTATCCGTGCGACGCCAATCAGACGGCCAAGCTCGTCGCCGCGCTGGCCGACCGCACCGGCGTCGGCTATCTGCGCGCCACCCGCGGGGCCACCCCGGTGATCTACGGGCCCGAGGAGGACTTCCCGATCGGCGGCAGCAGGGTGCTGCGCGAGCACCCCGAGGACCAGGTCACCCTCATCGGCGCGGGCGTCACCCTGCACCAGGCGCTGGCCGCCGCCGACCGGCTCGTCGCCGACGGCATCCGCGCCCGTGTGCTCGACCTCTACTCGGTCAAGCCCGTCGACACCCAGGCGCTGCGCGCCGCCGCGCGGGCCACCGGCCGCTTCGTCACCGTCGAGGACCACCACCCCGAGGGCGGCCTGGCCGACGCGGTCCTGGAGTCCTTCGGCAACGGTCACCCGATGCCGCTGCTCACCCGCCTGGCCGTCCACACCATGCCCGGCTCCGCCACCCCCGAGGAACAGCTCCACGCGGCGGGCATCGACGCCGACGCCATCGCCGCCGCGGCCCGGACGCTGATCGGGCACACACACGAATGAGTGGAGAGCACACCCTGACCAGCACCGACCAGGACCTGACCGGCGACGACCCGGAACCCTCCGGGCACACCGGAACGGGCGAGACGGAAACCGGCGACACGGCGGCGAGCGGTACGGAGACCGGCGGCACGGAGACCGGCGACACGGCGGCAGGCGGCACGGAGGCGAGCGGTACGGACGCCGGTGACACGGACACCGGCCGTGCGGCGTCCGGACCGCCGAAGCCCGGCGCGGACGCCACCGGCGGCGAGCGCGACGAGGGCACCAAGGGAGCGGTGCTCGTCGCGCTCGGCGCCAACCTGGTGATCGCCGCCGCGAAGACCGCCGCGGGCCTCTTCTCCGGATCGCCCGCGCTGCTCTCGGAGGCCGCGCACTCGGTGGCGGACAGCCTCAACGAGGTGTTCCTGCTGCTGTCGCTGCGCCGCAGCCGCCGCGCGCCCGACAGCGACCACCCCTTCGGCTACGGCAAGGAGCGCTACTTCTGGTCGCTGCTCGCCGCCGTCGGCATCTTCGTGCTCGGCGGCTGCTTCTCCTTCTACCAGGGCATTCACGCGCTCGGCGGCACGGAGGACGAGTCCCGCAGCGGATACGTGGCGGGTCTGGCCGTCCTGCTGATCGCGCTCCTCGCCGAGGGCGCTTCGCTGCTCAAGGCGGTGGTCCAGGCGCGCCGGTCCGACGAGGGCGCCGACGACCCGGCGCTGCGGACGGTCCTCGCCGAGGACGGCACCGCCGTGATCGGTGTGCTGTTCGCCGCCGCCGGCATGGTCATCCACATGACGACCGGCAACGCGCTGGGCGAGGCCATCGCCTCGATGGCGATCGGCGCCCTGCTGATGGTCGTCGCGTTCACCCTCGGCCGCACCGCCCACCACCAGCTCATCGGCGTCTCGGTCGACGCCGAACTGCGCGACGGCATCCGCGAACTGCTCCTGGGGCAGGGGGAGATCGACACCGTCGAGGAACTGCTCACCATGCGGCTCGGCCTGGACTCCACGCTGGTGGCCGCCAGGATCGACCTGGTGGGCGGCCTGGACAGCGAGCGGGTCGAGGAGGTCAGCCTGCGCATCCGGCGCGACATCCACGCCAAGTGGCCCACCGCCGACCGGGTGTTCCTCGACATCACCGACGCCGGAACGGAACGTGAAGCCCGAACGACGCGGGAGCGACGGGCCATTGACAGCGATGCGAGCACACCCGAGCCTGAGCATCGTCAATGACGACACCAGGGGAGGGCTCGATGGCCGCAGGTCTGGGCAACGGAAACGGCACCGCGGGCGACAAGGACACCGAAACCGGGAGCGTACGGGGCAGGACGTCCGGCAGGCGCACCGCCGTCACCGTGGCCGCGGCCTTCGGCGGGGCGCTCGCGCTCACCGCCGCCACCGTCTCGCCCGCGGCGGCCCACTCAGGAGGCCGCCCGCCCTGGCACGGGCACCCGGCACCGGCCGTCCACTATGTCGCGCTCGGGGACTCGTACACCTCAGGCCCGGCCATCCCCACCCAGGTCGACGCCAACTGCGCGCGCTCCGACCGCAATTACCCGTCGCTGGTGAACGACGCGAACGCCTTCGCGTCGTTCACCGACGTGAGTTGCGGCGGCGCCACCACCGCCGAGATGTGGAAGCCGCAGGGCACCAACGGCCCGCAGCTCGACGCCGTCCACCGGGACACGACGCTGGTCACCGTGCAGATCGGCGGCAACGACGTCGGCTTCGGCCCGATCATCGCCACCTGCGCGGGGCTGAGCGTCACCGACGTCACGGGCAGCCCGTGCAAGGACCACTACCGGGCCACGGGCGTCGACCAGCTCACCGTGACCATCCTCAAGACGGCCCCCAAGATCGCCCAGGTGCTGCGCGCGGTCCACAGCAGGGCGCCGCACGCGGAGGTCGTCCTGGTCGGCTACCCCGACCTGCTGCCCGACGACGGCGTGGGCTGCTTCCCGTCCGTGCCCTTCGCGGCCGGGGACTTCCCGTATCTGAGGGACGTGGAGAAGAAGCTCAACGCGATGCTGCGGGTCGAGGCGCTGCTCGGCGGGGCGCGCTACGTCGACACGTACAAGCCGACCGTCGGGCACGACATGTGCAAGGCGCCCGCCGACCGCTGGATCGAGCCGCTGGCCCCGGCGTCACCCGCCGCGCCCGCGCACCCGAACGCCAAGGGCGAGCAGTCGATGGCCCAGGCGGTGCTGAGGACGGTCGGGACGGGACACCGCGCCGGTCACGGTCGGTAAGGCTCAGGGGTACCCCTGAGTCGCGGGCGCGCCGGGCGTCATGGATCATGACCTCATGCCGGTCCTGATAGCCGCGTGCGCGTTCGCGATGACCTTGGTGGGCGGGTTCGTCGCCCAGCGCATCGGCGACCGCAGGCACCTCGTCCTCGGCCTCGCGGCCGGTCTGATGCTGGGCGTCGTCGGCTTCGACCTGCTGCCCGAGGCGCTGGACATGCAGCCGCGGGACGTCTTCGGCGTCCCCGCCGCGCTGCTGATGTTCGTCGCCGGCTTCCTGGCCCTGCACATCGTCGAGCGCTCGGTGGCGATCCACCGGGCGCACGAGGGCGAGTACGCGCCGCACGCGCACGGCCACGGGCACGCCCACGCCCCGGTCAAGGGCATCGGCCTCACCGCGGGCGCCGCGCTCGTCGGGCACAGCGTCATGGACGGCTTCGCGATCGGCGCGGCCTTCCAGGCGGGCAGCACCGTCGGCATCGTGGTGGCCATCGCGGTCGTCTCGCACGACTTCGCGGACGGCTTCAACACGTACACGATCACCCGGATGTACGGCAACGACCACAGCAGGGCGCGGCTGCTGCTCGGCGCCGACGCGCTGGCGCCGGTGGCGGGCGCCGCGGTCACCCTCGCCTTCACCATCCCGGCCGGTGTCCTCGGCCTCTACCTCGGCTTCTTCGCCGGTTTCCTGCTCTACCTGGCGACCTCGGACATCCTCCCCGAGGCGCACAGCCCGCACCCGTCGACCTCGACGCTGCTGTGCACGGTCGGCGGAGCGTCCCTCATGTGGCTGGTGATCGGTCTGGCGGGATGACCTTGCCGCCCTTGGGCGCCTTCGGCGCCGTCGTCGCGGCCTTCGTGACGTCCGCGACCAGCTCCACCACGTCGGAGCCGTACGCCTGCGAATTGACCACCTTCAGCAGCAGGCAGAAGGTCGCGTCGGCGCCGTGCTTGCGGGCCAGCCGCACCTGGTGCCTGGCCAGATAGCGGACGGCGGCCTGGTTGGCGATGCCGCGCTGGCCGGAGGAGAGGAAGACCGGGCGGTCGTTGCCCGAGTCGCGGGCGGCGGCCAGCCGGGCCAGCAGCACGTACTCGACGGCGCCCTTCTCCATCAGGTACGTCTCGCCGCCGACGCTGATCGCGCCCTGCTCGGGCCCCGGCGCCGGGTCGGTGTCGATCTCGACGCCCGGCAGCATCGAGCGCAGATGCGCGGCCAGCCGGAGGTTGGCGGCCGGGCCGCCTATGCAGAATTCGGTGCGCGCGCCGAAGCCCTGCCAGGCCGTGTCGTGCGCCAGCACCTCGGCGTGCGCCCCACACTCCTTGATCACCGCGGCCAGCTCCAGCAGCGCGAAGGCGTCGTGCCTGGCCAGGCTCCAGCCCCGCGAGCCGGGGTCGCGCGGCACCACCAGCAGGCACTCGGAGTCCTTCGGCAGGCCGAAGAAGCGCTGCTTGCGCTGGAGCCTGCGGCTGAGCAAGTAGGTGCGCGCGAACCAGCCCAGGGCGGCGCCGATGGCGAGGGCCACCAGGCCCAGGACGAGATTGCGGAGGTCGTCGCTCATGGCGCGGCATCGTAGCGGTGTTCGACCCACCGCGGGGATACGCGGTCCTGACGGGACAGGAGAGGTGAAGTTACGCTTCCGGGACGCCCGTTGAGTGGAGGACTCCGCAATGCGACGCACAAGTGACAGCAGTGGTGGCGACACCGGTCTCCGTAGCGGCCCGGGCGGCAGCCCCGGCGGCGCCCGGGGCAGGGCCGCGGGCACGCGTTCTGACAGCGGACCGGACGGCGGTCCGGGCGGCGGTCTGGGCGGCGGTCCGGGGGGCGGTCCGGGCGCGTCCCGTACGGCCGTCCGCGGGTCCCGCGTCCGCAGGACCGCCGTCCGCGCGGTCGCCGCGCTCGCCGTCACCGCGGCGGTGGCGGCGGTCACCGCCGCGGTGCCCGCCCGGCACGGCGGCCCCGCGCATCCGCCCGGCTCCACGGCCAAGACCCCGCTGGCCGTCGGCTACGGGGGAGCGGTCGCCAGCGTGGACGCCGACGCGTCGGCCGCCGGCATCGAGGTGCTGCGGCGCGGCGGCAACGCCGTGGACGCGGCCGTCGCCACCGCCGCCGCCCTCGGCGTGACCGAGCCGTACTCCTCGGGCATCGGCGGAGGCGGCTACTTCGTCTACTACGACGCGCGGCAGCACAAGGTCTCCACCATCGACGGCCGCGAGACCGCCCCGCGCAGCGCCACCGACCAGCTCTTCGTCGAGAACGGCCAGCCGCTCGCCTTCGCCGACGCGGTCACCAGCGGGCGCAGTGTCGGCGTGCCCGGCACCGCTGCCACCTGGCAGACCGCCCTGGACTCCTGGGGCAGCCGCTCGCTCGGCGACGTCCTCAAGCCCGCGGAGCGGATCGCCCGCGACGGCTTCACCGTGGACGCGACCTTCAACTCCCAGACCGCGGCGAACCAGGACCGCTTCAAGGACTTCCCCGCCACCGCCGCGCTCTTCCTGCCCGGCGGACAGCCCCCGGCGGTCGGCTCCACCCTGCGCAACCCCCAACTGGCGACCACGTACAAGGAGTTGGGCCGCAAGGGGATCAACGCGATCTACCGCGGCGACATCGGCGCGGACATCGTCAGGACCGTACGCAAACCCCCGGTCGACCCGGCGTCCACCCGCGTGGTGCGCACCGGTGACCTGACCGCCGCGGATCTGGCCGCCTACCACGCCAAGACCCAGGCGCCGACGCACACGACCTACCGCGGCCTCGACGTGTACGGGCCCGCGCCCTCGTCGTCCGGCGGGACCACGGTGGCCGAGGCGCTGAACATCCTGGAGCACACCGACCTGGCGCACGCCGACCAGGCGCAGTATCTGCACCACTACATCGAGGCCAGCCGGATCGCCTTCGCCGACCGGGGCCGCTGGGTCGGCGACCCGGCGTTCGAGCAGGTGCCGACCGCGGGGCTGCTCTCCAAGGGCTTCGCCGCCTCGCGGGCCTGCCTGATCAAGGACGACGCGGCGCTCACCAGCCCGCTCCCGCCCGGCGACCCGGCGCACCCCACCCCGTGCGCCGCCACCGGCAAGGCCGCGCCGACCACCTACGAGGGCGAGAACACCACGCACCTGACGGTGGCCGACAAGTGGGGCAACGTCGTCGCGTACACCCTCACCATCGAGCAGACCGGCGGCAGCGCGATCACGGTCCCCGGCCGCGGCTTCCTGCTCAACAACGAGCTGACGGACTTCTCCTTCGTGCCCGCCAGCCCGGCCGTGCACGACCCGAACCTGCCGGGGCCCGGCAAGCGGCCCCGCTCGTCGATCTCGCCGACGATCGTGCTGAAGAACGGCCGGGTGGACTTCGCGGTCGGCTCGCCCGGCGGCGCGACCATCATCACCACCGTGCTCCAGGTGCTCACCGAACACGTCGACCGGGGCCTGCCGTTGGTGGACGCCATCGCCGCGCCGCGCGCCAGCCAGCGCAACGCGGCGGCGACCGAACTCGAACCGGCCCTGTGGAACAGCCCGCTCAAGGCCCAACTCGAAGCCCTCGGGCAGCACTTCACGCAGAATCCGGAGATTGGCGCCGCCACCGGTGTGCAACGGCTCTCCGACGGCCGGTGGTTGGCCGCGGCGGAGCCGGTACGGCGCGGCGGCGGCTCGGCGCTGGTGGTGGTTCCCACGCGCTGACCTGCCTCGACGCGGGTACTCCGCTCAGGCGGCCGGGGCGGCGGGCAGCAGGGCGATGATCTCGTCCGTGCCCGCCGTCTCGGCCAGCCGCGGGAAGATCTTGGCGAACGCGTGCGCGTGCGACTCGGCGTCGGTGTCGGTCACCGCGTCGGCGGCGACCGTCACGTGGTAGCCGTGTTCGTGGGCCGCGCGGGCGGTGGACTCGACGCCGATGCTGGTCGATATGCCGGCCAGCACGATCTGCGTGACCCCGCGGCGGCGCAGCTCCAGGTCGAGCGCGGTCCCGTGGAAGGCGCCCCACTGGAGCTTGGTGATCCTGATGTCGCCGTCCTGGACATCCAGTTCGTCCACCAGCTCCGTCCAGTCGGCGGGCAGCGAACCGCTCATGGCCGGGCCCTCGTTGCGTCCTGGCGGGCCCCCGGCCACGTTCACCAGCACGACCGGCAGCCCGCGCTCGCGGAAGGCGGCGGCCAGCTTCGCGGCGCGCGCGACGATCTCGCGGGCCGGGTGCGCGGTGGGCAGCGCGACGATGCCGCGCTGGAGGTCGATGACGACAAGGGCGGTGCGGGGGTCGATCGTCGTGGCGGTCATGCGGGTAACTCCCTGTGCGGTGAACGGTGTTGCCGTGCTGTTCGGGTCGCGGGGTCGTGGCTGTGCGGTCACGCCTTGACCAGGCGCTGGAGGATGCCGAGCGCCTCGGTCAGCCGCCGCTGGTCCTCGGCGGACAGCTCGGTGGCGATCGCCTCGGCGAGCCAGCCGCGCCGGGCCCGGCGGCCGGTGCCGCGCAGCCGGACCCCTGCCTCGGTGAGGGAGAAGACGACCTGACGGCCGTCGGTGGGGTGCGGCGAGCGGGCGACGAGGCCGCGTTCCTCCAGGGCCGCGAGCGTCATCCGCATGGACTGCGGCCGGACGATCTCGGCGCGGGCCAGGGCGGCGGTGGTCGCCGGACCCTCGCTGCCGATCCGCCCCAGCACCGAGACCTGCGAGGGCGTGAGCGCGCCCTGCGCCGAGGCCGACGCGGTGCGCAACCGGCGCTGGAGCTGCGCGATCACCGTGGTCAGCTCGTCGGCGACCCGCGCCTGGTCCTGAGTGGGCATGGTTGCACCGTACGACCTCGACAGGAAAACTTGCAAGTTTGACTGTCGAAATCGTCCGCCGTTGAAAACTCCCCGTAGCAGCGCCGTAACACCGTGGGTGTCGAATGCCCACCGGGCGCGGGGAGCGGGGGCGGCGGATGCGAGGGTGTGATGACAACGGAACTGGCCGGTGCGGCAACGGAGTTCACGTTCTACTTCCGGTCGATGGTGGCGGCGCTCGGGGACCGTCCCGGCTGGTACGGGGTGTTCGCGGGGCGTGAGCCGGAGGCCGCGCACGCCTACGAGGGCGGCGCGGACATACCGCCCTGGGACGTCGTCGGGGCCGTCCTGCACGATCTGGCCGCCGCCGTCCGGGCGCCGCTCGACGAGGCGGAGGTGTCCCGTGCCCGGGTCCTGCACCGCGCCGCCGTCGCGGAGTGGGACGCCGCGCCCGGCGCGGAGAGCGCGCTCCGCCTCCGGCTCGAAATGACCTCGCGGGCCCGTGACATGGCGCTGCTGCGCGAGCGCGAGGCGGCCCGCGCCCTCGACCAGGCCCCCGCCGACCCGGCGGGAGCCGCCACCGCCCGGCTCGCCAACATCCTCGCCTGGGCCCGCGACGACCGTGAGCGGGCCTCCGCCCGCTGCGACGAACTCCGCGCCCGGCTGGCCGCCTTCGCCGCGCCCCCGGCCGCCGACTGGTTCCGCCAGACGCCCGAGCGCCATCCCGCCGCCCAGCCCTCCCCGCCCGCCGAGCGCGACCCCGCCGCCCAGCTCTCTTCGCCCGCCGCCCAACCCTCCTCGCCCCCTGAGCGCGACCCCGCCGCGCCCGCCGCCCGTACCGCCTCCTGGGCCCGCGACCCCCGCCCCGAGGAAGCCGCGCGACCGCGGCCCGCCAAGGCGGCCGGCGCGCGCACCAAGGGCGCCTCCCGCCCGCGCGGCGCACGCTTCGCCGGGGCCTTCGAGGAGGCGGCGGCCGCCGAGGAAACGCCCCTGGAGCGGTCGGTGCCGCGCGGCGCGCGTTTCGCGGGCGCCCCCGCCGCCCCGGCCCCGCAGGCGACTGCCCAGGGACCCGTACGCGCCACCCCGCGCGGCGCGCGCTTCGCCGGCGCTCCGGAGAGCGCGGAACCGCGCCAGGCGCGGCCCACCCTCGACCCGCGCTGGCTGGCCGAGGCGCGGCAGGAGGCCGCGCGCCTCGGCGAGCTGCGCCGTACCGGCCAGAGTGGCGCCGCCTACGTCGTCATCTGCGAGGCGGCGGAAGGCCCGGCGCCCCGACTGCCCTACCTGCTCAGGGAGTTGGAGCGCACCGAACTGGCCGCCGATGTGGCCACCCTGCTCTGGGAGGTCGCCGCCCTGCCCGGCGCCCCGCTGGCCGCCGCCGCCTCTGAACTGGCCGCCGCGGGCCGTACCGGCGACTGCCGCACGCTCCTGCACCAGGCCGCGTCGCGCCCGCCCGCCGACCTGGCCACGATCGCGGGCGACCTGGCCGACGCGGGGCGCCACGAGGAGGCGGGCGAACTCCTGCGGACGCTCGCCCGGGCGCGTCCGCCCGAGGACGCCGCCGCCGTGGTCAGAGCCCGCCCCGGCCTGGCCGTTCCCGTCCTGGACGCCGCGGAAGCCGTCTCCAAGTCCCGCCGCCGCGACATCGTGGCCGCCCTGCGCCGGGCGGGCCTGCCGGGCGGCTGACGCGGGCGCGCGCCGCCGAACGGGTTCCCCGAGGGGGAAACGTGATCGTCTTCGCCCGGTAACGGTAGCGGTCTTGCCACAGTGGGTAGGGCGCTTCTACGTTCTTCCCCACGGCTGGGATCTACGGGCGTAGAACGGGACTACCGGCGTGAAGCTGCCACGTCTGAGGAGCTGCTCATGAGCAATGTCGTGCGTGCCGCGCTCGTCCAGGCCACCTGGACCGGCGATACGGAATCGATGATCGCGAAGCACGAGGAACACGCCCGGGCCGCCGCCGCGCAGGGCGCGAAGGTGATCGGCTTCCAGGAGGTGTTCAACGCCCCCTACTTCTGCCAGGTCCAGGAGGCCGAGCACTACCGGTGGGCGGAGCCCGTCCCCGACGGGCCGACCGTCCAGCGGATGCGGCCGCTGGCCCGCGAGACCGGCATGGTCATCGTCGTGCCGGTCTTCGAGATCGAGCAGCCCGGCGTCTACTACAACACCGCGGCCGTGATCGACGCGGACGGCACCGTCCTCGGCAAGTACCGCAAGCACCACATCCCGCAGGTCAACGGCTTCTGGGAGAAGTACTACTTCAAGCCGGGCAACCTCGGCTGGCCGGTCTTCGAGACCGCCGTCGGCCGGATCGGCGTCTACATCTGCTACGACCGCCACTTCCCCGAGGGCTGGCGCGCCCTGGGCCTCGCGGGCGCCCAGATCGTCTACAACCCGTCGGCCACCAGCCGCGGCCTGTCGGCGTACCTGTGGAAGCTGGAGCAGCCCGCGGCGGCCGTCGCCAACGAGTACTTCATCGCCGCGATCAACCGGGTCGGCCGCGAGGAGTACGGCGACAACGACTTCTACGGCACCAGCTACTTCGTCGACCCGCGCGGCCAGTTCGTGGAGGGCACCGCCTCCGACACCAAGGAGGAACTGCTGGTCCGCGACCTGGACCTGGACCTGATCGACGAGGTCCGGCAGACCTGGGCCTTCTACCGCGACCGCAGGCCCGACGCCTACGGCGACCTGACGGAGGGCTGAGCGATGGCCACCGCGACCGAGAGCGCGCACGCCGCGCTGCACGCCCGCCACCGCGCCGTCCTGCCCGACTGGCTGGCCACGTACTACGCCCGGCCGATCGAGCTGACGCACGGCGAGGGCCGCCACGTCTGGGACGCCGAGGGCAACCGCTACCTGGACTTCTTCGGCGGCATCCTCACCACGATGACCGCGCACGCGCTGCCCGAGGTCACCGCCGCCGTCGCCGAGCAGGCCGGGAAGATCCTGCACTCCTCGACGCTCTACCTCAGTCGCCAGGCCGTGGAGCTGGCCGAGCGGATCGCCCGGCTGTCCGGCATCCCCGACGCTCGGGTCTTCTTCACCACCTCGGGCACCGAGGCCAACGACACGGCCCTGCTGCTGGCCACCGCCTACCGCCGCTCCAACCAGGTGCTGGCGCTGCGCAACAGCTACCACGGCCGCTCCTTCACCTCGATCGGCATCACCGGCAACAGCGCCTGGTCGCCGACCAGCCTGTCCCCGCTCCAGACGCTGTACGTGCACGGCGGGGTGCGCAGCCGCGGACCGTACGCGCATCTGACGGACGCCGAGTTCACCGCCGCGTGCGTCGCGGACCTGGAGGACATCCTCGGCCAGGCCAACGGCACGGTCGCCGCGCTCATCGCCGAACCCGTCCAGGGCGTCGGCGGCTTCACCTCGGGCCCCGACGGGCTGCTCGCCGCCTTCAAGCGGGTCCTGGACCGGCACGGCATCCTGTGGATCACCGACGAGGTGCAGACCGGCTGGGGCCGTACCGGCGACAACTTCTGGGGCTGGCAGGCGCACAGCGGCTCCGGCGCGCCCGACATCCTCACCTTCGCCAAGGGCATCGGCAACGGCATGTCCATGGGCGGCGTGGTGGCCCGCGCCGACGTGATGAACTGCCTGAACGCCAACTCCATCTCCACCTTCGGCGGCAGCCCGATCACCACCGCGGGAGCGCTGGCGAATCTCACCTACCTCCTCGACCACGACCTCCAGGGCAACGCCCGCCGGGTCGGCGGCCTGCTCAAGGCCCGCCTCACCGCCGTCTCCGCCGGCCTGGGCATCGTCCGCGAGGTGCGCGGACGCGGCCTGATGCTCGGCGTCGAACTGGTCGAGCCGGGCACCGACACCCCGTCCCCCGCGGCGGCCTCCGCCGTACTCGAAGCGGCCCGCGCGCACGGCCTGCTGATCGGCAAGGGCGGCCTCGCGGGGAACGTCCTGCGGATCGCCCCGCCGCTCTCGCTCACCGTCGCCGAGGCCGAGGAAGGCGCCGACCTGCTGGAGGCGGCCCTGAAACAGGCCCAGAGCGAACTCGCGGACCAGGCACCGGGCGAATCCGAAGGAGGGACCGCGCAGTGACCGCGACCCGTACCGTGATCCGCGGCGGCCTCGTCATCACCGCCGCCGACGAGATGCACGCCGACGTCCTGATCGAGGGCGGCAGGATCGCCGCCCTCGCCGCCCACGACAGCGACACCGCGGCGGGCTGGACCGCCGACACCGTCATCGACGCCACCGGGAAATACGTCATCCCCGGCGGCGTCGACGGGCACACCCACATGGAGATGCCGTTCGGCGGCACCACCGCCTCCGACACCTTCGAGACCGGCACCCGCGCCGCAGCCTGGGGCGGCACCACCACCATCGTCGACTTCGCCATCCAGGGCGTCGGCGCGTCGCTCCGCTCCGGGCTCGACGCCTGGCACGCCAAGGCCGACGCGCAGTGCGCGATCGACTACGCCTTCCACATGATCGTCTCCGACGTGAACGAGCACTCGCTCAAGGAGATGGACATCCTGGTCGAGGAGGGCGTGACCAGCTTCAAGATGTTCATGGCCTACCCCGGCGTCTTCTACAGCGACGACGGGCAGATCCTGCGCGCCATGCAGCGCGCCGCGGGCAACGGCGGCCTGACGATGATGCACGCCGAGAACGGCATCGCGATCGACGTCCTCGTCCAGCAGGCCCTCGAAGCGGGGAAGACCGACCCGCGCTACCACGGCGAGGTCAGGCACGCCCTGCTGGAGGCCGAGGCCACCCACCGCGCCATCCAGCTCGCCCGCGTCGCCGGCGCCCCGCTCTACATCGTGCACGTCTCCGCGCAGCAGGCCGTCGCCGAACTCACCGCCGCCCGCGACCTGGGCCTCAACGTCTTCGGCGAGACCTGTCCGCAGTACCTGTTCCTGTCCACCGACAACCTCGCCGAACCCGGCTTCGAGGGCGCCAAGTACGTGTGCAGTACGCCGCTGCGCCCCCGCGAGCACCAGGCCGCGCTCTGGCAGGGCCTGCGCACCAACGACCTCCAGGTGGTCTCCACCGACCACTGCCCGTTCTGCTTCACCGGGCAGAAGGACATGGGCGTCGGCGACTTCTCCAAGATCCCCAACGGCATGCCCGGCGTGGAGAACCGCATGGACCTCCTCCACCAGGGCGTCGTGGACGGGCACATCAGCCGCCGCCGCTGGATCGAGATCGCCTGCGCCACCCCGGCCCGGATGTTCGGCCTCTACCCGCGCAAGGGCACCATCGCGCCGGGCGCCGACGCCGACGTGGTGATCTACGACCCGCACGCCGAGCAGGTCATGTCCGCCGAGACCCACCACATGAACGTCGACTACTCCGCCTACGAGGGCAAGCGGACGACCGGCCGGGTCGAGACCGTGCTGTCCCGCGGGGTGCCCGTGATCGAGGACCGGTCGTACGTGGGCCGGGCCGGTCACGGCCAGTACACGCCGCGCGGCATCTGTCAGTACCTGATCTAGCCCTCAGCCTCACAGAAGGAGCGGCGCCATGGACTTCGGCCTCGTGCTGCAGACCGATCCACCCGCCTCGAACGTCGTCGGCCTGATGCGCCGCGCCGAGCGCAACGGCTTCACGTACGGCTGGACCTTCGACTCCGCCGTGCTGTGGCAGGAGCCGTTCGTCATCCACAGCCGCATCCTCGACCACACCGACCGGCTCAAGGTCGGCACGATGGTCACCAACCCCGGCACCCGCACCTGGGAGGTGACCGCCTCCACCTTCGCCACCCTCAACTCGATGTACGGCAACCGCACGGTCTGCGGCATCGGCCGCGGCGACTCGGCGATGCGGGTCGCCGGGCGCAAGCCCAACACCCTCGCGCGGGTCGGCGAGGCGATGACCGTCATCCGCGACCTCGCCGAGGGCCGCGAGGCCGTGGTCGACGGCACCCCGCTGCGGCTGCCGTGGGTCGAGAACGGCGAACTGCCGGTCTGGATGGCTGCGTACGGCCCGAAGGCGCTGGCGCTGACCGGCGAGAAGGCCGACGGCTTCATCCTGCAACTCGCCGACGTCTACCTCACCGAGTGGATGGTGAAGGCGGTACGGGACGCGGCCGAGAAGGCGGGCCGCGACCCGGCCTCGGTCACCGTCTGCGTCGCCGCGCCCGCCTACGTCACGGCCGACGACTCGCCCGAAGCCCTCGCGCACGCCCGCGAACAGTGCCGCTGGTTCGGCGGCATGGTCGGCAACCACGTCGCCGACCTCGTCAGCCGTTACGGCGAACACTCCGACCTGGTGCCGGAGGAACTGACCGAGTACATCGCCCAGCGGCACGGCTACGACTACGCGCACCACGGCCGCTCGGGCAACCCCGACACCGCCTTCGTGCCCGACGAGATCGTGGACCGCTTCTGCCTGATCGGCCCGGTCGACCGGCACCTGGACAAGCTGCGGGCCCTGCGGGACCTGGGCGTCGACCAGTTCGCGGTCTACGACATGCACGACGCGAAGGAGGCGACGATCGACGCGTACGGCGAACACATCATCCCGGTGCTGGGCTGAATCGCGCGGCCGGGTCCCGGCGCGCGGCTGACCTGGGGGAGCGGGCCCGCGGCGGCAGCGCCGCGGCTGCCCGCACCCGTGGGACGGCCGTTGTCCACAGGGCGGGAACCGCGCGGCGCCCGGGTCTGATTGGATGGCGGCATGGGCAATGAGGTCGGTGCGGTATCGGGTGACGCGGCGGGCGCGGACGGCGTCGGCGACGGCGTGGACGACGCACTGCTCGCCGCCGTCGAAGACGTGATCAGAGCGGTGGTCGCCGCCGAGGTGGTGCCGCGCTGGCGGCGGCTCGGCGACGACGACATCTCGCGCAAGAGCGGCCCGTACGACCTGGTCACCACCGCCGACCGGCGCGCCGAGGAACGGCTCACCGAAGAGCTGACCGCGCTGCTGCCCGGCTCCGTCGTGGTCGGCGAGGAGGCGGTGAGCGCCGACAGCGGCGTACTGGAACGGCTGGGCGGCGACGACCCGGTGTGGGTGGTCGACCCGGTCGACGGCACCTCCGCCTTCGTCCGCGGCGAGGACGGCTTCGCCACCCTGGTCGCCCTCGTGCGCGACGGCGTACCGCTCGCCTCCTGGACGTACGCCCCGCAGCGCGGCCTGTTCGCCACCGCGCGGCGCGGCCGGGGCGCGCATCTGGACGGCGAGCGGCTGCACACCCGCACCCCCGAGGCGGGCGAGCCGCTGCGGCTGTCCACCTCCAACCCGGTCTACCGCACCGGCTACGAACGCGACGCCCTGACCCGGCTGGACGCCTCGGGCGCGGTCTGCACCCCCTGCACCTGCGCGGGCCTGGCCTACCTGGACGTGGCCCGCGGCGCGATCGACGCTGTCGCCTTCTTCTGGGAAGCGCCCTGGGACCACGCGGCGGGACTGCTGCTCGCCACCGAGGCGGGCGGCGTCAGCCGTACGGCGTCCGGCGCGCCCTTCTCGATCCCCGGCGGCAACGAACTGCCCTTCACCCTCGCCCGCGACGAGGCCACCGCACGGCAGGTCACCGAGCTGATGGCGGCCGGAAGGTGAGCCGCGCGGTCGTGGCCGACGCCGTCGTCGTCGGCGCGGGTCCCAACGGGCTGACGGCGGCGGTGGAGTTGGCCCGCGCCGGGCTCTCCGTGCAGATCTACGAGGCCGCCGACACTGTGGGCGGCGGCGCCCGCACCGAGGAGCTGACGCTGCCGGGCTTCCGGCACGACCCCTGCTCCGCCGTGCACCCCTTCGGCATCGGCTCGCCCGCCTTCGGCGCGCTGCCGCTCGCCGAGCACGGCCTGGAGTGGCTCCAGCCGGAAGTCCCGATGGCGCACCCGTTCCCCGACGGCACCGCCGCCGTTCTCGCCCGCACGGTCGGCGAGACCGCGGCCTCGCTCGGCGCGCGCGACGCGGGCACCTACCGGCGGCTGCTCGCGCCGTACACCGGTCACTGGGACACCCTCGCCGCGGACTTCTTCCGGCCGCAGTGGGCCGGGATACCGCGTGACCCGTACCGCTTCCTCCGGTTCGGCCTGACCGGCACGCCGCCCGCCGCCGTCCTCGCCCAGCGCTTCCGCGACCCCAAGGCGCGGGCGCTGATCGCCGGGCTCGCCGGGCACGCGATCACCCGGCTCACGCAGCCGTTCACCGGGGCGATGGCGATGATGTTCGCGCTCGCCGCGCACGAGAACGGCTGGCCGGTCGCCCGCGGCGGCTCCCAGGCCATCTCCGACGCGCTGGCCGGGCACCTCACCGAACTGGGCGGCGTCATCCGCACCGGCGTCACCGTCCGCAAGCTCGACGAGCTGCCGCCCGCCCGCGCATATGTCTTCGACACCTCGCCGACCGCGCTCGCCCGGATCGCCGGACTCGGCGACGCGTACCGCGGCTACCGCTACGGCGCCTCCGTCTTCAAGATCGACTACGCGCTGGACGGGCCGGTGCCGTGGACGTCCCCCGACGCGCGGCGCGCGGGCACCGTGCACATCGGGCCCAGCTACACCGAGATCGGCGACGCCCTCAACCGGGCGGTGACCGGCCGCCCGCCGCAGACGCCCTTCCTCATCACCGCCCAGCCGTCCGTGATCGACCCCTCCCGCGCCCCCGAGGGCAAGCACGTCTTCTGGGCCTACGGGCACGTCCCCCACAACTGGCACGGGGACGCCACCGATGCCGTCGAGCGCCAGATCGAGCGCTTCGCGCCGGGCTTCCGTGACCTCGTCCTCGCCCGCGCCGTCACCGGGCCCGCCGGTCTCGCCGCCCGCAACGCCAACTATGTCGGCGGTGACATCGCCTGCGGCGCCTACTCCGGACTCCAGTCCGTCATCCGGCCCCGCCTCGCCGCCAATCCCTACACCACCATCCGCCCCAACCTCTTCCTCTGCTCCTCCGCCACCCCGCCCGGCCCCGGCGTCCACGGCATGCCCGGCCACCACGCCGCCCGCGCCGTCCTCCACCACCTCCGCCGCGCCGCCCGCCGCTAACCCCGCCGCGCGGCGCCTATCCCGAGGGCGGCACCCCGATCTTTTTTTGGGCGCGGCGCCGGGGCGGTTTCTCTGCTGTGGGCGGCACCCCGATCTTTTGAGGGGCGCGGCGCCGGGGCGGTTTCTCTGCTGTGGGCGGCACCCCGATCTTTTGAGGGGCGCGGGGAACTGCGCGCCCAGCCACCGCCGGGCTTTCAGCCCGAAAACACACAGCAACTGCCCCGCTGGGGCCGGTATTTACAGCTCGCCACGGTTGGTGGCTGGCCGCGCAGTTCCCCGCGCCCCTAAGAACAGGCCCTGCGCCGGCTCGGCGCGCAGTCCGGGTCAGGGGAGGGGGAGGCCGCGGCGGGCCTCGCGGACCAGGCGGGCCGCCGAGGCCACGGTGGCGGAAAGCTCCTCGGCCGAGAGCCCACTGCGACCGAGAAGAACGCCGACCTCGTCGGCGAACCCCGCGGGAGCCCCGGAAAGCACCGCGGCCGCGGGGAGGGCCCCCTTCTCGTTCAGGCACCACACCCGGTTCCAGGCGTGCAACGCCTGCGCGAGGACACCGAAGGCCCGCGACAGGCAGAGGGACACGTGCACGTGATCCCCCTTGACGGCCGACTTCGCGGCAGCGGCCACCGTGAACTCCGCCTCCCACGCGGCCTCGACCAGCGCCCGACGCAACGCCTCGGGATACACCCGCGTCTCGGCCCGGAGCGCCGCCAACTCCCCGTCGGTGTCGGCGAGTACGTGCCCGAGGGCGACCTCGCCCGGATAGCAGGGCGACCAGAAACCGAGCGGGTGCCCCGGCTGGATACCGACCTCGTAGCGGCCCTCGCGGCAGTCCTGCCACACCCGCCGGACGCGGTCGACGTCCCGCAGGATCCAGTCGACGGCGACCCCGTCCACGCGCAGCCACGCCCCGGCGTTGACCCACGGCCCCCACCCGCCCGGCGCGGCCACCTCCACCGGTTCCCCGGTGAACTCCCGCGCGAGCGCGGCCAACGCGGCCACATCCGGCTCGCCCCGGTAGTACACGCCGAGGTCCCAGTCCGAGTCCGCGCGGTGCGTCCCGCGCGCACGGCTGCCCCCGAGCAGCACCCCGACCACCCCGGGCACTTCCCGAAGGGCTTGGGCCATGGCGACCACGGGAACGTCCGGCGCGGCGGCGAGGACTTCGGGCAACGGCGGCTGATCAGCATGCATGCCGTGACGGTACGGGAGGGCGGGGCGGCCCCGCGCGCCTATTTCCGCTGCCCGCGCGGTGCCCGAGGCGACGCCTTGCCACGGTGCCGCGCCGTACCTATCCTTACTCACCAGTAAACTTACTCTGGAGTCAGGAAGGCCCGACATGGCGGCGCTCGACGACATCGACCTCGAACTCCTCGACTTCGGCACGGTCGAGCCGAAGGAATTCGCGCGGATCGTACGGGATCTTCCGGCCCGCCGGATCGCGGAGTTCATGAACGGAGCGCAGCGCCGACGGGTCCTGGACGAGGTCTTCCACCGGATGGGCACCCTCTTCAAGCCGGAGTCGGCGGGTCGCCGCGACGCCCTGATCCGCTGGCGGATCACGGCGGGGGACGAGGCACCGGACGTCTACGAGACGCACATAGCGAACGGCGCCTGCGCGGTCACGGCCGAGGACACCGGACGTACGCCGCAGCTCACCCTCACGATGGCCGCACCGGAATTCCTCAAGCTGGTCTCGGGCAACGCCTCGGGCCCGGCGCTGTTCTTCACCCGGAAGCTGAAGGTGCAGGGGGACATCCGGCTGGCCGGCGGCCTGACCTACTTCTTCGACATCCCCAAGCCCTGACCGCCCGCGGCCACATACGCCCGTACGGCCGCGACCGCCGCCCGCTCGTACGGTCGCGGCTGCGCGTCCGGGCCGAGCACGGCGCCGGTGACCAGCCGGAACAGCAGGGCGCGGACGAGGAGTTGGGCCCACGCGTCGGGGTCGGGGACACAGCCGTCCCCGGCGGGGCCGAGCGCGAGGACCGCGGGCCCCGCCCCGTACCAGAGCAGCGCGTCGACCACCACGACGGCCGCCGCCCAGTCGACGGGGTACCAGTACGGCGGCCAGTCGATGACCGCGGGCGGCAGGCCGTCCGCGAAGAGCACATTGCCCAGCAGGTCGCCGTGCACGACCTGCGGCGCCGGTGCGCCGGACGGCTCGAACGGGCGGCGTTCTGCGGCCAGTTGGGCGATGAGCGCGGCCACCTCGGCGTCACCGCCGCCCCCGTCGTCCAGCGGCGACTCCTCCCAGGCGACCCGGGCCGCGTACGACCACGGGCCCTCGCGCGTGTCGAGGAAGCCGGGGCGCGGTACGTCCGCGAGCGCGGCGTGGAAGGCGGCGGCCGTCCGCAGCACATCGGCGGGCCGCCCCGGTTCGGACCGGCCGGCCACGTACTGCCACGCCTCCCAACCCTCGGCCGTCCAGCCGCCGTTCGCCGCCCGGACCGGCCGCGCGACCCGGAAGTGCGGGGACGCGGGCAGCGCGGTCAGCACCTCGGCCCGCCACGCGGTCTCGGCCGCGAGCCCGGTCGGCTTGAGCACCACCTCGCCGTCCCGCCAGGTCTGCCCCTGCCCGCCCGGCAGCGGCACCGGCCGCCCCGGCGCGCCGAAGGCCGCGAGCACGGCGGCAGACGGCGGGACCGACCCGGCTGGCTGGGTGGATTCGATCATGAGGCAAAATCCTAGATCCGGGGTCGCGGACCCGGCGACGGATATACCGCGCGGCGGCACGAGCCGGACGGTTCGACGGCACATGCGCCGCAGGCGAACTCGCCTCGCCGCCCCGGCCCCCGACCTCGGACACCTCCCCGACAGGCCCCGCTGCCCAGCCGGTTGACGTGACGTCAGTTGACGCCCGCGCGGCGGCCGTTCTCCAGCTCCACAGGACCGGCGCCCGCGGCGAGCGCGGCCAGGGCCGCGTGGACACGGCGGGCGGCGCCCGGCGAGAAGTAGGAGTCGATCTCGTCGGCCGGGACCAGCTTCCAGGAGTCCAGTTCCTCCTCCTGGAGCCGTACCGCCGCCAGCCGCGTCTCGTCCAGCACGCCGCCGTCGTAGAGGTAGCTGGCCAGCGGCGGCCTGCCGGGCCCCGTCACCCAGTCGACGGCGAGCAGCGGGCCCGGCCCGATGTCCAGACCGATCTCCTCCGCGCTCTCCCGGCGGGCCGCCTGCCGCGGCGTCTCGTTCAGATCGGACTCGATGGTGCCGCCCGGCAGCGTCCAGGTCCCGTCGTCGCGGTAGTTCGGCTCGACGATGAGGATCCGGCCGTCGGCGGACCTGAAGAGGGTGTTCGCTCCCGAAATGATCTTCGGCAGCCCTGCGATGTACGTGGCGAAGTCGGTCGTCGTCATGCCGCCAAACCTACGGCCACGGGCCGCGCGGCGGACTCGCGATCCGGTGATCGCGCGGTGACACAGCGCGGTGCCCATGGGCAGGCGGGCCCGGCCGGGATAGGGTCCCACCGGCGCGATGTTCCGTTTTCGGATGGGGAGTACGACAGTGTCCGACGCTGCAACAAGATCCACGGGACGTGTGCTGATCGCCGCGGACAAGTTCAAGGGCTCGCTGACCGCGGTGCAGGTGGCCGCGCATGTCGAGGCGGGGCTGCGCAAGGGCGCGCCCGGTGTGACCGTCACCTCCGTACCGGTCGCCGACGGCGGTGACGGCACCGTCGAGGCCGCCGTCACCGGCGGTTTCGAACGGCGCACGGTACGCGTCACCGGACCGCTGGGCGAGCCGGTCGACGCCTCGTACGCGCTGCGTGACCGTACCGCCGTGGTCGAGATGGCCGAGGCGTCCGGCCTCCAGCACCTGCCGTCCGGCGTCTTCGCGCCGCTCACGGCGACCACGTACGGGACCGGCGAGCTGCTGAGGGCCGCGCTCGACGCGGGCGCCCGCACCATCGTGCTCGGCGTCGGCGGCAGCGCCACCAACGACGGCGGCGCGGGCATGCTCAGCGCGCTCGGCGCCCGGCTGCTGGACCGCGACGGCGCGCCCGTCGCGCCCGGCGGCGGCCCGCTGGCCGCGCTCGCCACCGCCGACCTGTCCGGGCTCGACCCGCGGCTGGTCGACACCGAGATCGTCCTCGCCAGCGACGTCGACAACCCGCTGCTCGGGCCCAAGGGCGCCGCCGCCGTCTACGGGCCGCAGAAGGGCGCCTCCGAGGCCGACGTCGCCACGCTCGACGCCGCTCTCGGGCACTACGTCGACGTCCTCGCCCTCGCCGAGGGTCCGACCGCCGCCGCGGCGGCCGACGCCCCCGGTGCGGGCGCCGCGGGCGGCATCGGCTACGGGGCCCTCGTCGGCCTCGGCGCCACCTTCCGGGCCGGTATCGACGTCATGCTCGACGTCCTCGGCTTCGCGGCCGCCCTCGACGGCGTCGACCTCGTCATCACCGGCGAGGGCTCCCTCGACGAGCAGACCCTGCACGGCAAGGCGCCGGTCGGCGTCGCCCAGGCCGCCCGCGCCCGTGACATCGACGTCGTCGCCGTCTGCGGCCGTCTCGCGCTCAGCCCCAGCGCCCTCGGCTCCGCCGGGATCCGCCGCGCCTACCCGCTCTCGTCCCTGGAACCGGACCCGGCCGTCTCCATCCCCAACGCCGGCCCGCTCCTGGAACAGCTCTCCGCCGAGCTGGCCCGCGACTTCCTGACCTAGCCAGCCCCAGCCCCAGCCCCAGCCCCAGCGCCAGCCCCAGCGCCAGCGCCAGCCCCAGCCCCCAGCGCCAGGCGCAGGCGCACGGAAACGACTGCGGCCCCTCCGCCGAGAGCGGAGGGGCCGCGGGCCGTAGCGGCGCACCGGGGGCTGACCCCGGAGGACATGTCAGCGCAGAGCGTCCGCCCTGGCCTCACGGCGATTGGCCCGCATCGTGTTGACGCGGCGCGTGGTCGCGAAGCAGGGGATGACCGCCGCGGCCACGCACTGGAGGGCGGCGCCCGTCTGGAGGAGCAGGTGGCCGCCGGGGACGTCGAGGGTCCAGGCGGTCAGGCAGCCCATGCTGATGAGGATCCAGCCGAGGGTGATGACGGCGAGGCGTCCGCGCGGCTTGGGGTACTCCACGCGGCTCACCATGAGCCAGGCGACGCCGACGATGGCGACGACGGTGGGGATGAAGGGCAGCTCCAGCAGGACGACGGAGACGACCGTCATCGCCCCGAAGGGGCTGGGCATGCCCTGGAAGACACCGTCCCTGATCGTGGTGCAGGAGAAGCGGGCGAGCCGCAGCACCACGGCCAGGACGACCATCACCGCGGCGGCGGCCGACACCTTGCCGTGGGCGTCGTCGGCGACCAGACCCCAGACGACGACGAAGTAGGCGGGCGCGAGGCCGAAGCTGATCAGGTCGGACAGATTGTCCAGCTCGGCGCCCATCGCGGAGCTGCGCAGCTTGCGCGCGACCAGCCCGTCGAAGAGGTCGAAGACGGACGCGAGCAGCATGAGCGTCACCGCGGTGGCGGCGCTGTGCTTGGACATGCCGCCGACGGTGGTGCCCATCAGGTGCGGGACCAGGACTCCGGTGGTCGTGAAGTACACGGCCATGAAGCCACAGATCGCGTTACCGAGAGTGAGCGCGTCGGCGATGGACAGCCGGGTGGACAGCGGAAGGTCGGCTACCTCGTCCTCCAGCTCGGTGACCCAGTGCGACTGCGCCTGCACCGGAGTGTGAGTGTGGGCGTTTGCCTGCGTGTCGGGTTCAACCACGGTCAAGGCGAGTCACCCCAGCCGTGGTGGTCTGCCCGACCTCGACGTCGGGCTCGATGCCCTCCGGCAGGTACACGTCGACCCGCGAGCCGAACCGGATCAGGCCGATCCGCTCGCCCTGTTCCACCTTGCAGCCGCGCGGCACGTACGGAACGATCCTGCGCGCCACCGCGCCGGCGATCTGCACCATCTCGACATCGCCGATCTCGGTGTCGAAGTGCCAGACCACCCGCTCGTTGTTCTCGCTCTCCTTGTTGAACGCCGGTACGTATCCGCCGGGGATGTGCTCGACGGAGGTGACCGTGCCCGCGAGGGGCGCGCGGTTCACGTGGACGTTCAGCGGGCTCATGAAGATCGCGACGCGGGTACGCCCGTCCTTCCACGGCATGATGCTCTGCACCACACCGTCCGCGGGACAGATCACACGGCCCTCGGCGATCTCGCGCTCGGGGTCGCGGAAGAACCACAGCATGCCCGCGGCGAGCGCGGTGGCGGGGACGGCCACCGTCGCCCAGCGGCCTGAGCGGCGCGCGCGGACAAGGCTTACCGCCGCGGTGGCGACGGTCGGGAGGAGCCACGGCGACGCTCCGCGCGCGAGTCGTACGCCGACAAGGCCGTCGCGTGGTGCAGAGGAATGGCTGTGGGGCATGGAAGACCTTCGTAGCGGAGGGTGCCGCGAATTACTTCTGGGGACGGCGGCTTTAACCCGATGGTATCGGTTGACACGGGCAACTCGGCAAGCTCAAGGGCGAGTCGATGGCTGGTTCCCGTGCCGCGACGGCTCACGCAGTGTGACCTTCCCCTCGGGTAAATGTCAATAAATACGGACATTCTTCCTTCGGTTATCCCTGGAGACGATACTCCTCCAGCAGCCGCCGCCCGATGATCATTTTCTGGATCTCGGCGGTCCCCTCGCCGATCAGCAGCATCGGCGCCTCCCGGTACAGCCGCTCGATCTCGTACTCCTTGGAGAAGCCGTAGCCGCCGTGGATGCGGAACGCGTCCTCCACCACTTCCTTGCAGAACTCCGCGGCCAGGTACTTCGCCATCCCGGCCTCCAGGTCGTTGCGCTCGCCCGAATCCTTCTTACGTGCGGCGTTGACCATCATCCGGTGCGCGGCCTCCACCTTGGTGGCCATCTCGGCGAGCTTGAACTGGATCGCCTGGTGCTGTGCGATGGGTTTGCCGAACGTGTGCCGTTGCTGTGCGTAGGCGATGCCCAGTTCGAACGCCCGCTGTGCCACACCGCAGCCGCGCGCGGCCACATTGACCCGGCCGACCTCGACGCCGTCCATCATCTGGTAAAAACCCCGGCCGCTCTGTCCGCCGAGCACCCGGTCGGCCGGAACCCTCACGTCCTGGAGGATCAGTTCCGTGGTGTCGACGCCCTTGTAGCCCATCTTGTCGATCTTTCCTGGCACTGTGAGGCCGGGGACCGAGGCGTTGGCGCCGAAGCCGGGCTCCTTCTCGATCAGGAAGGTCGTCATCGACTTGTGCGGCGGCGCGTCCTCCGCCTGCCCCTCGTCGGTCCTGCACAGCACCGCGACCAGATGGGAAGAACCGCCGTTGGTCAGCCACATCTTCTGGCCGTTGACGACGTACGCGTCCCCGTCGCGTACGCCCTTGGTGCGAATCGCCGACACGTCGGAGCCCAGTTCCGGCTCCGACATCGAGAACGCGCCGCGCACGTCGCCCGCCGCCATACGCGGCAGGAAATGGTCCTTCTGCTCCTGTGTGCCGTGCTGCTTGATCATGTAGGCGACGATGAAATGGGTGTTGATGATGCCGGACACGCTCATCCAGCCGCGCGCGATCTCCTCGACCGTCAGCGCGTACGTCAGCAGCGACTCGCCGAGGCCGCCGTACTCCTCGGGAATCATCAGGCCGAAGATGCCCAGTTCCTTGAGCCCTTCGACGATGTCCGTCGGATATTCGTCGCGGTGCTCCAACTCCGTGGCGACCGGCAGGATCTCCTTGTCCACGAAGGAGCGGACGGTGGAGAGGATCTCCTTCTGGACGTCGGTCAGCCCGTCGGTCTGCGCGAGGCGGCTCATGACTCAGCTCTCTCCCAGCTCGGGACGGCCGGGCTGTTCCCCGCCGCGCTCCTTGATGTACGTGGCGGTCGGCACCAGCACCTTGCGGCGGAAGACGCAGACCAGGGTGCCGTCCTGCTTGTATCCCCGGGTCTCCACCTCGACGATGCCGCGGTCGTTCTTCGACTTCGACGGGCGCTTGTCGAGCACCGTCGTCTCGCCGTAGACCGTGTCGCCGTGGAAGGTCGGCGCCACGTGCTTCAGCGACTCGATCTCCAGATTGGCGATGGCCTTGCCCGAGACATCGGGCACCGACATCCCGAGCAGGAGCGAGTAGATGTAGTTGCCGACGACGACATTGCGGCCGAAGTCGGTTGTCTTCTCCGCGTAGTTGGCGTCCATGTGCAGCGGATGGTGATTCATCGTGAGGAGGCAGAAGAGGTGGTCGTCGTACTCGGTGACGGTCTTTCCCGGCCAGTGCTTGTAGATCGCACCGACCTCGAACTCCTCGTAAGTGCGGCCGAACTGCACGTCATACCTCCAGCTTTTCCAGCTTGTTCGCGAGCCGGATCTCGTCCACGATCCGGCCGATGATCCCGGTGATTCCGAAGTCCTTCGGGGTGAAGACGGCCGCCACTCCGGCCTCGATCAGCGCCTTGGCGTCCGCCGAGGGGATGATCCCGCCGACGACCACCGGGATGTCGTCCACCCCGGCCCCGCGCAGCCGCTCCAGCACGTCCGGCACCAGAGCGGCGTGCGAACCGGACAGGATCGACAGACCCACGCAGTGCACGTCCTCGGCCACCGCCGCCGACACGATCTGCTCGGGTGTCAGCCTGATCCCCTGGTAGACCACCTCGAAACCGGCGTCGCGGGCGCGTACGGCGATCTGCTCGGCGCCGTTGGAGTGCCCGTCGAGACCCGGCTTGCCGACCAGCAGCCGCAGCCGTCCGCCGCCCAACTCCTTGGCCGTCTCGGCGACTTTGCGCCGTACCTCGGCCATCGGACTGCCCTCCTCGGCGGCCACCGCGACCGGCGCGCCGCTGACCCCGGTCGGCGCCCGGAACTCACCGAACACATCGCGCAGCGCCCACGACCACTCGCCGGTCGTCACCCCCGCCCGCGCGCAGTCCAGCGTCGCGGGCATCAGATTGTCGGTGCCCGCCGCGGCCGAGCGCAGCGCGGTCAGCGCCTCCTGCGCGCGCGCCTCGTCACGCGCCACCCGCCAGTCGTGCAGCGCGGCCACCACCCGCGCCTCGTTGGCCGGGTCGACGGTCATGATGGCCGTGCCGAGGTCGGCGGTCAGCGGACTGGTCTCGGTGGACTCGTAGACGTTGACGCCGACGATCTTCTCCTCGCCGGACTCGATCCGGGCCCGGCGCTCGGCGTGCGAGGACACCAACTCCGACTTCAGATAGCCCGATTCGACCGCCGCCATGGCGCCGCCCAGCTCCTGGATGTGCTCGATCTCGGCGGTGGCGAGCGCCACCAGCTCCTCGACCTTCGCCTCGATCACATGGCTGCCGTCGAAGATGTCCTCGTACTCCAGCAGGTCGCTCTCGTGCGCCAGCACCTGCTGGATGCGCAGGCTCCACTGCTGGTCCCAGGGCCGGGGCAGCCCCAACGCCTCGTTCCACGCCGGGAGTTGCACCGCGCGGGCGCGGGCGTCCTTGGACAGCGTGACAGCCAGCATCTCCAGCACAATCCGCTGGACGTTGTTCTCCGGCTGCGCCTCGGTCAGGCCGAGCGAGTTGACCTGCACGCCGTAGCGGAAGCGGCGCTGCTTGGCGTTCTCGATGCCGTACCGCTCGCGGGTGACGGTGTCCCAGATCCGGCCGAAGGCGCGCATCTTGCACATCTCCTCGACGAAGCGCACGCCCGCGTTCACGAAGAAGGAGATCCGCGCGACGACATCGCCCCTGCGCTCCTCCGGGACCTGCCCCGAGGCGAAGACCGCGTCCAGGACGGCGATCGCCGTGGACATCGCGTAGGCGATCTCCTGGACCGGCGTGGCCCCGGCCTCCTGGAGGTGGTAGCTGCAGATGTTGATCGGGTTCCACTTGGGGAGGTGGTTGACCGTGTACGTGATCATGTCGGTGGTCAGCCGCAGCGACGGGACCGGCGGGAAGACATGCGTCCCCCGTGACAGGTACTCCTTGACGATGTCGTTCTGCGTCGTGCCCTGGAGCGCGGTGAGGCCCTCCTCGCCGAGTCCTTGCTCCTCGGCGACCACCTGGTAGAGCGCCAGCAGCCACATGGCGGTGGCGTTGATGGTCATCGAGGTGTTCATCCGCTCCAGCGGGATGTCCTGGAACAGCCGCCGCATGTCGCCGAGATGGGCGATCGGCACGCCGACCCGGCCGACCTCGCCGCGGGCCAGCACGTGGTCCGCGTCGTAGCCGGTCTGGGTCGGCAGGTCGAAGGCGACGGACAGGCCCGTCTGGCCCTTCTCCAGATTGCGCCGGTACAGCTCGTTGGACGCCTCCGCGGTCGAGTGCCCCGCGTAGGTCCGCATCAGCCAGGGCCGGTCCTTCTGACGCCCTGTCATCGGGCTTCCCCGGCAGGGGAGTCGGGGACACCGGACGTCGCGTCGCGGAACAGGTTGATCGAGGGCAGGTGCTTCGCGCGCAGCTCCGGGTCGGTGACGCCCATGCCCTCCTCGGGGGCCAGCGCGAGGACGCCGACCTTGCCCTGGTGGAGATTGCGGTGCACGTCGTACGCCGCCTGCCCGGTCTCGGCCAGCGTGTACGTCCGCGACAGCGTCGGGTGGATCTTCCCCTTGGCGATCAGCCGGTTGGCCTCCCACGCCTCGCGGTAGTTGGCGAAGTGCGAGCCGACGATCCGCTTCAGGCTCATCCACAGGTAGCGGTTGTCGTACTCGTGGGTGTAGCCGCTGGTGGACGCGCAGGTGACGATCGTGCCGCCCTTGCGGGTGACGTAGACCGAGGCGCCGAAGGTCTCGCGGCCGGGGTGCTCGAAGACGATGTCGACGTCCTCGCCGCCGGTCAGTTCGCGGATCCGGGCGCCGAACCGCTTCCACTCGCGCGGGTCCTGGTGGTGCTCGTCCTTCCAGAACCGGTAGCCCTCGGCGCTGCGGTCGATGATCGCCTCCGCGCCCATCGCCCGGCAGATGTCAGCCTTCTGCGGGCTGGAGACGACACAGATCGGGGTGGCGCCGCCCGCCAGCGCGAACTGCGTGGCGTACGAGCCGAGTCCGCCGCTCGCGCCCCAGATCAGCACGTTGTCGCCCTGCTTCATGCCCGCGCCGTTGCGCGAGACGAGCTGGCGGTAGGCCGTGGAGTTGACCAGTCCGGGCGCCGCGGCCTCCTCCCACGTGAGGTGCTCCGGCTTGGGCATGAGCTGGTTGGACTTGACCAGCGCGATCTCGGCGAGGCCGCCGAAGTTGGTCTCGAAGCCCCAGATCCGCTGCTCGGGGTCGAGCATCGTGTCGTTGTGCCCGTCGGCGGACTCCAGCTCCACGCTCAGGCAGTGCGCGACGACCCGGTCGCCGGGCTTCCAGGCGTTGACCCCGGCGCCGGTGCGCAGCACGACGCCCGCCAGGTCGGAGCCGATGACGTGGTACGGCAGGTCGTGCCGCTTGGCGAGCGGCGACATCCTGCCGTAGCGCTCGAGGAAGGAGAAGGTCGAGACCGGCTCGAAGATCGAGGTCCAGACCGAGTTGTAGTTGACCGAGCTGGCCATCACCGCCACCAGGGCCTCGCCGGGCCCGAGTTCGGGCAGCGGGACCTGGTCGAGGTGGAGCGAGGTGCGGGGGTCCTTCTCGCGGGTGGTGAGTCCGGCGAACATCTCGGCCTCGTCCTTGCGGACGGTGACGGCGCGGTAGGACTCCGGCAGCGGGAGGGCCGCGAAGTCGGCGGCCGAACTGTCAGGCGCGAGGATCGCGTCCAGGATTTCCTTCATGGTGTCTGACCTCCGGCGAAGCGTGCTGCTGCTGCGTTGGCGCTGGGGGAACGCAGGGGCGGATGGCTGGGGGTGCCGTCGTCGGTCCGGCGGGTACGGCGGTGGAACTGACCATGTGCGCGGTGGCGCGGGGATACCTGTGACGCAGGCGGGTCCGGGCCTTGGGGACAGTCGGCGTACGCGGGATATCCGTACGCCGGCCGCCCGGACTACCGTCACGGTATGGCACGCAGTGCCAGTCGTAAAGACACTGCGTGCCAAAAATTTGTCTCACGTGTCACCGGGACGCCACAAACGAGCGGCAGCGGCCGACCGGGGTTCCGGTCGGCCGCTGCCGTGGTTGCGGGTGCGGTGGGGCGGGCGCTCGGGCGCCGGGCGGGCGCCGACGGCACCCGGGGCGCTCAGGCGCGGCGCAGGGCCTGCTCTATCGTCCGCAGGATCTCGGCCGGGGAGGCGTCGGTGCGGGCGACCGCGACCACCACCTCACCCTGCCGCGACACGGTCGCCGCAGGCTCCACCGCGACCCGCGACGGTATCCGGCCCGCGCCGATGCCGCTGCCGAAGGTGGCCTTGATGACATCGAAGGCGTGGTTGAGCTGCGCCTCCACATCGCCCTTGCCGTCGTTGCGCAGCCAGCGCCGCAGGACGTGATTGTGCGCCGCGACCACCGCGGAGGCGGCCACCTCGGCCAGCAGCGGGTCGTCGTCGCCGTCCCGGTGCGCGCCCTCGTCGAAGTGGCCCAGCAGATAGCGGGTGAACAGCCGCTCGTACCGGGCCACCGACGCGATCTCGCGCTCCCGCAGCGTCGGCACCTCGCGGGTCAGCCGGTACCGCTCGACCGACACCTCCGGCATGTACGCGTACATCCGCAGCACCTCGGTGATGCCCCGGCACACCGTGTCCAACGGGTGCTCGTACGGCTCCGCGGAGTCCAGCACCGCCTGCACCCGTACCAGCGTGTCGTCGTGGTCCGGGAAGATCGCCTCTTCCTTGGAGCGGAAGTGCCGGAAGAACGTACGGCGCGCCACCCCGGCCGTCGCCGCGATGTCGTCGACCGTCGTGGCCTCGTAACCCCGCTCGGCGAACAGGTGCATGGCCGCCGACGCGAGGTCCTGGCGCACCCGGTGGCGCTGGGCCGCGGCGCGACGGCCGTTCGCGGTCTCAGGTGGGTCGGACTTCGCGGGCTGGGACATGTGGGGAACGTAACACGGCGCGGCCCCCCGTCCGGCGGCCGGGGGGAAACGTCCCCAGTCCGCCGGACGACCGCGGTCCGACCTGCGCTCACGCCCGCCGGACGGCGCGCCGCCGGTGTCGGCGCGGCGCTCGGTGCCGTGCCCTGTTCCGCTGCCGGGGCGCGCCTCAGCGCCGGGCATACTCGCGGAAGCCGCGGCCGGTCTTACGGCCCAGGCAGCCCGCGGACACCAGGTGTTCCAGCAGCGGCGCGGGCGCCAGGCCCGGATCGCGGAACTCCTCGTGCAGCACCTGCTCGATCGCCAGCGACACGTCCAGGCCCACCACGTCGAGCAGCTCGAACGGGCCCATCGGATAGCCGCCGCCGAGCTTCATCGCCGCATCGATGTCGTCCACGCTCGCGTAGTGGTCCTGGACCATCTTCACCGCGTTGTTGAGGTACGGGAACAGCAGCGCGTTCACGATGAAACCGGCCCGGTCGCCGCAGTCCACCGCGTGCTTGCGGACCGCGCCGCACACCTGGTGCACCGTCGCCCGCACGTCGTCCGCGGTCAGCACCGTGTGCACGACCTCGACCAGCTTCATCGCGGGCGCCGGGTTGAAGAAGTGCATTCCGACGACGTCCTGCGGGCGTCCGGTGGCCCGCGCGACCGCCACCACCGGCAGCGACGAGGTGGTGGTGGCCAGCACCGCGCCCGGCTTGCAGACCTTGTCGAGCGTCTGGAAGAGCTGCTGCTTGACCGCCAGATCCTCCGCCACCGCCTCCACCACCAGGTCGGCGTCGGCGAAGGAGTCGTACGAACCGGACGGCGACACCCGCGCCACCGCCGCGTCCCGCTGCTCCTGGGTCAGCCGGCCCTTGGTGACCGAGCGGTCCAGCGACTTCGCCAGCCGCGCCACCGCCGATTCCGCCTTCTCCTGGGTACGGGCGGCCACCACGACGTCGAAGCCCGCCTTCGCGAAGACCTCGGCGATACCGGTCGCCATCGTGCCGGAACCCGCGACGCCCACCGCGCGCACCGGCCGCCCGGCCGGCCGGGTGTCCCCGGCGCCCGGAGTCTCCGCGTCCGGCACCACGACCGCGCTGCCCGGCGCCTGGTAGCTGTAGAAACCCCGGCCCGACTTACGGCCCCGCAGCCCGGCCGCCGTGAGCTGCTTGAGCACCGGCGCGGGGGCGTGCAGCCGGTCGTGGGACGCCTCGTACATCGCCTCGAGGACGGTCGTGGCGGTGTCGACGCCGATCAGGTCGAGCAGCGCCAGCGGGCCCATCGGCAGCCCGCAGCCCAGCCGCATGGCCGCGTCGATGTCCTCGCGGGTGGCGTACCGCGCCTCGTACATCGCCGCCGCCTGGTTGAGATAGCCGAACAGCAGGCCGTCGGCGATGAAGCCCGGCCGGTCGCCGACCGGCACCGGCTCCTTGCCGAGGCTCAGCACGAGGGCGGTGACGGCCGCCGTGGTCTCCGGCGACGTCAGGACCGTCGACACGACCTCGACCAGCTTCATCGCGGGCGCGGGCGCGAAGAAGTGCAGCCCCAGCACCCGGTCGGGGCGGGAGGTCTCGGCCGCCAGCCGGGTCACCGACAGGGCGTTCGTGCCGGTCGCCAGGATCGCGTCCGGCTTGGCCAGCCGGTCAAGCTCGGTGAAGACCTCGCGCTTGATGTCGTAGCGCTCGTCGACCACCTCGATCACCAGATCCGCCTCGGCGGCGGCCCGCAGATCGGGGAACGTACGGAAGCGGGCCAGCGCGTCGCCGCGCTCCGCCTCGGTGCTCCGGCCGCGCTCCACGGCGCGCGCCGTGGAACGCTCCAGCGCCGTGACCGCGCGGCGCGCCGCGCTCTGGTCGATGTCGATGCCGATCACCTCGTGACCGGCGCGGGCCATGACCTCGGCGATGCCGGTGCCCATGGTGCCCAGGCCCACGACGGCGACGGTCGCCAGGGGCGCCGCGCTCGCGGCGGGGGGTGAGGATGCGGTCGCTGACGATGAGGGTGTGGACGGACGGTCCATCGCGTGACTCCAGACGCTGGGGAGACCGGAGCGCGCCACGCGCGCACACGGCTGAAGGAGTGAGGTGGAGTCGCGGGCCGGAAGTGCAGGGGTGCGTGCCCGCGCGAAGAGATAGGCGAGCCCTGTCCCGGGGCCGCGCCGCGATGATGCCGAACCGACGAGTGTTCCCGTCCACGGCGGCTGCGTCACCGACCACCGTGCACGTCCCCCGAGCGTAACCGGCGAGTAACTTCCCCGCCAGTCCTGTGCCCATGTGATCTGCGCCGCCCCCATCTGAGCGGCCCACCCCCACCGGCCGGTGGTCCGGGAACGACCGATCCGCCCCGCCGGGGCGGGGCAGCCGCAGATCAGACACAGCCTCGCGCCCCTGAAAAGATCGGCTCGCCGTCCGAACGCAGTGGGTGTGCCCCGTCAGGGGCGCGGGGAACTGCGCGGCCCGCCCCCACCGGCCGGTGGTCCGGCGACAACCGATCTGCCCCGCCGGGGCGGTAACGGGCAACTCGGCTCCTACAGTGGGGAGATGGACGTCGAGACCCGTGAACGCCTCGCTCGCAAGCTCACCGCTGTGGGTGAACCGTTGGAGGTGAGGGAGGCGGCCGCCGTGGAGTTGGCGGAGGCGGGAGACCGGCGGGCTTTCGAGACGCTGGCGTTGTTGCTGAACTACCGGGACGAGTCGCGGGCGAGCCGCGCCGCCGAGGCGCTGGCGCGGCTGGCGGACCCGCGGACCGGGCGGGCCGCCGCCGCGCTGGCCACCAACGAACTGCGGGTCGCGTACGCGCTGCCCGCCATCCGCCTCCTGGTCCGGATGCGGGCGCCCGAGGCCGTACCGGCCCTCACCACCACCCTGGAGCGGCTGCTCGCCCGGCCGACCCCCGCGCCCCACGAACGCATCGCGCTGGCCTGCGTGGAGGGCCTGGGCGCACTGTGCCCGCGGCAGGCGCCCCCCGCCGCCCGGCACGCGCTGCGCGCCGCGACCGCCCACCCGCCACTGGCCCCGGCCGCCCGCGCGGCGCTGGCCGACGCCTAGGGCCTGACGCCTGTCCGGAACCGCGCGAGGTCATAGCAGCGTGAGCTGGGTGTTCTCCGCGGCGGGCCGTGCCGCCGGCACCTGGTCGCCGGACACACCCGCCTCCGGCTCGCCCGGCTTCCGGAAGCGCCGCGTGCCCTCGCGATGCGCGGGCCCGCAGCCGAACTCCGTGGCGAATTCGTGGACTTGGCGGGTGACCCGGCGCTGGTACCACGTCGGGGCGTACGCGCCGCCCGCGTACATCGTCTCGTAGCGCCGTACGAGATGCGGGTGGTGCCGGCCGAGCCACGCCATGTACCACTCGCGGGCGCCCGGCCGCAGATGGAGCACCAGGGGCGTGATCGAGGCGGCGCCCGCCGAGGCGATGGCGCGGACGGTGGCCCGCAACTGCTCGGGGGAGTCGCTGAGAAAGGGCAGGACGGGCGCCATCAGCACGGTGGGCGGCAGCCCGTTCGCCCGCAGGGTGCGGCAGACCGCCAGCCGGGTCTCGGGGGAAGGCGTACCCGGTTCCACGCTGCGCCACAGCTCGCCGTCGGTGAAGCCGACCGACAGCGCGATGGACACATCGGTGACGCCGGCGGCCTGCCGCAGCAGTTCCAGGTCGCGGAGGATCAGCGAGCCCTTGGTGAGGATCGAGAAGGGGTTGGCGCGGTCGCGCAGCGCGGCGATGATGCCGGGCATCAACTGATACCGGCCCTCCGCGCGCTGGTAGCAGTCCACGTTCGTGCCCATCGCGATGTGCTGGCCCTGCCAGCGCGCCGACGCCAGCTCCCGGCGCAGCAGCTCCGGCGCGTTGGTCTTCACCACGATCTGCGAGTCGAAGTCGATCCCGGTGTCGAGATCGAGATAGCTGTGCGTCTTGCGCGCGAAGCAGTACACGCAGGCGTGGCTGCACCCGCGGTACGGGTTGACCGTCCACTCGAAGGGCATGCGGGACGCCCCCGGCACCCGGTTGATGATCGACTTCGCCCGTATCTCGTGGAAGGTGATGCCGCGGAAGCCCGGCGTGTCGAAGGTCCGGGTGACCGCGTCGGCGCCGAACAGCGCGGGCGCGCCACCGGCCGCCGCGTCGTCACCGCTCAGATGGTCCCAGCGCATCGCGCCCTCCTCCGGTTGTCTCCGGCCGGCCGTCTCCGGTCGCCCGTCCCTCCACAATAGAACACAGATTCGATAAGCGCGTGTGGTTGGCTTGTGCGGCGCGCCGGGAAGGCGCGCGACCTGGCACGGACCTGAGGAGAAGTCATGGCGCTGGTCGAGGCCACCACGGAGCGGATCGTCGACGCGGAGCCGGAGCGGGTGTACGCCGCCGTCGCCGACTACGCGGGCACCCGCGGCCGGGTGCTCCCTGAGCAGTTCAGCGAGTACGAGGTCCGGGAGGGCGGCCACGGCGCGGGCACCGTCGTCCACTGGAAGCTCCAGGCCACCAGCAAGCGGATCCGCGACTGCCTCTTCGACGTCTCCGCGCCCGCCGCGGACACGCTGGTCGAGACCGACCGCAATTCGACGCTCGTGAACACCTGGACGGTCACCCCGTCGGGCGAGGGCCGCAGCAAGGTCGTCGTCGTCACCACCTGGCAGGGCGCGAGCGGCGTCGGCGGCTTCTTCGAGCGCACCTTCGCGCCCAAGGGCCTCGGCCGTATCTACGACGCGCTGCTCGCCTCGCTGGCCGCCGACGTCGAGAAGAAGTGAGGCGCCGAGCGGGATGGGGCCGAGCGGAGTGGGGTCGAGCGGGATGGGGCCGAGTGGAGTGGGGCCGAGTGGAGTGGGGCCGAGTGGAGTGAAGTGAGGGGAGTGCACCGCGGGGGAGTGAAGTCCCTTACGGTGCCGCTGGTTTCGTGATCGTTCACTGATACGGGTGGTTTCGCGTACTTCCTGAGAATCGTCGCGCTTGCTCGTCGTTGTCGCTTAATGCGGGAAACGGTGGCCAGGCAGGCGCGACGAGGGGAGTGGCAGTGGGTGGCAGCACGCTGATCGAGCGTCCGGCGGCCGTGGACGACGAACGGCCGGGGGAGGGGACCGGGGGCGCGGCCGAGGAGGCGGGCGGCGCCTCGGGACCGCCCGGCGGCAACGGCGCCGCGGTCGACCTCACACCGCGCCGGGTCCGGCTGGTCTTCGTCGGCCTGATGCTGGCGCTGCTGCTGGCCGCGCTCGACCAGATGATCGTGGCCACCGCCCTGCCGAAGATCGTCGGCGAGCTGCACGGCCTCGACAAGATGTCCTGGGTCGTCACCGCCTATCTGCTGGCGTCCACCATCGGACTGCCGATCTACGGCAAGCTCGGCGACCTCTTCGGCCGCAAGATCGTCTTCCAGTTCGCGATCATGACCTTCGTCATCGGCTCCGCGCTGGCCGCGTGGTCGCGCACCATGGACGAACTCATCGCCTTCCGCGCCATCCAGGGCATCGGCGGCGGCGGACTGATGATCGGCGTGCAGGCGATCATGGCCGACATCGTGCCCCCGCGGGAACGCGGGCGCTACATGGGCCTGATCGGCGCCGCCTTCGGCCTCGCGTCGGTCGCGGGACCGCTGCTCGGCGGCTTCTTCACCGACCACGCCTCCTGGCGCTGGTGCTTCTCCATCAACGTGCCCTTCGGCCTGGTCACCCTCGTCGTGATCAGCCTCGTGCTGAAACTCCCCAAGCCCGCCGTCCGGCCCCGCCTCGACGTGCTCGGCGCCCTGCTGCTGGCCGTCGGCTCCACCTGCCTGGTGCTCGTCACCACCTGGGGCGGCTCCAAGTACGGCTGGCAGTCCCGGGAGATCCTCGGCCTCGGCGCGGGCGCCGTGGTCAGCGCGCTGCTCTTCGTGCTCGTCGAGCGGTTCGCCGCGGAACCGGTCATCCCCTTGCGGCTGTTCCGCGACGGGGTCTTCAACACCACCGCCCTGATCGGCGGGATCGTCGGCGTCGCCCTGTTCGGCGCGGCCAGCTATCTGCCGACCTTCCTCCAGATGGTCGACGGCGCGAGCGCCACCGGATCGGGGCTCCTCATGCTGCCGATGATGATGGGCGTCGTCCTCGCCTCCATCGTCGGCGGGCAGTTGATCAGCAGGACAGGGCGCTACAAGATCTTCCCGATCATCGGCGGCGCCCTGTCGACGGCCGGCATGTATCTGCTGTCGCTGATGGACGCCGACACCCCGCAGGCCGAGTACAGCGTCTACATGGCCGTACTCGGCCTCGGCATCGGCCTGATGCTGCCCGTGCTGGTGCTCGCCGTGCAGAATTCGGTGCGCCCGACCGACATCGGCGCGGCCACCAGCGCCAACAACTACTTCCGGCAGATCGGCGGTTCGGTCGGCGCGGCCGTCTTCGGCACGCTCTTCGCCGACCGCCTCGCCAAGCGCCTCGCGGTCGAACTCCCCAAGGGCGCCCACCTGCCCGACGCCCAGTCGGTCACCCCCCAACTGGTCCGCACACTCCCCGCGGCTGTGCGCGACGGGTACGTCAACGCGTACGCCGAGGCCATGCCGCGGATCTTCCTCTACCTGGTGCCGGTGCTCGCGCTCGGCTTCCTCTTCGCCTTCCTCCTCAAGGAGAAACCCCTGGTGACCCAGCACGGCCCCGCTTCCCCGACGACCACGTACGACGGCGACACCGCCACCGACACCCTCACCGGCGCCGACGGCGCGCCCGGCTTCACCGTGACCGACTCGGCCGTGCCGGGCGCCCGCAAGAGCTACGCGGGCGGTGTGCCCGTGTGCGGCACCGTCCAGCACTCCGACGGCAGTTCCGTCGGCCGCGCCGCGCTCACCCTGATCGACGTCACGGGACGGCAGATCGGCCGCGGCGCGACCACCGAGGACGGCCGGTACGCGCTGAGCACCCCGGGCAGCGGCAGCTATGTGCTGATCGCCGCCGCGGGCGGCCACCAGCCGCAGGCCGTCAGCATCACCGTCGCCGACCGCCCGGTCGAACTCGACGTGGTGCTCGGCGGCGCCGGACGTCTGGCGGGCGCCGTGCGCACCGCGGACGGCACCCCGGTCAGGGACGCCATCGTGACCCTGACCGACATCCGCGGCGACGTCGTGGCGACCTCCCGCAGCGGACGCGAAGGCGCCTACGTCCTGAGCGAGTTGGTGGCGGGCGAGTACACGCTGGCGGCCAGCGCGCCCGCCTTCAGGCCCGCCGCGCTGCCGGTGTCGGTGCAAGCGTCGCGGGAGACCCGGCAGGACGTGGAGCTGGCGGGCGGCGCGGTGCTGCGCGGGACCGTACGCGCCCCCGGCGGGCGGCTGGTCGAGGACGCGCGGGTCACGCTGCTGGACGCGGCGGGCAATGTCGTGGACTCGGTCACCA
Organism: Streptomyces sp. NPDC088910; assembly: GCF_044749865.1. NCBI lineage: Bacteria > Bacillati > Actinomycetota > Actinomycetes > Kitasatosporales > Streptomycetaceae > Streptomyces > Streptomyces sp. NPDC088910. The sequence goes on along the minus strand of NZ_JBIVIV010000011.1, from coordinate 153,437 downwards.
CCGGCCCCGACGGGCACTTCCGGTTCGTGGACCTCGCCGCCGGTGAGTACACGGTGATCGCCGCCGGTTACCCGCCGGTCGCCACCGTCCTCCAGGTCGCGGGCGGCGGCAGGACCGAGCGGGACCTCCAGCTCGGACACGCCGACTAGGGCCTGTCCGGCGGATACGTCGGTCACGCCGGATACGTCGGTCACGCCGACGAGGACCGTGCCGCCGCCGTACCCGCCGTGGACGCGCGGGCGTATCCACCGCCGTACGGAACGGGCAGTGACCCTTACTCCACAAGAGTGAGGGTCACTGCCCGTTGCCGTTCCCGGTCACCGCGGCCCTCGGGCGCCGGTCGGCCGGTCGGACAGCGGGCCGTGCAGGTGGGACAACAGGCCGTGCAGGTCGGACAGCCGGCCGGTCAGCGCCCGGCCGGTGCCGCGCCGTCCGGCCTGCCGCTGCCGTCCACGTCGTTCTTGTTGCACTGCGTGCCGCGGATCAGCGCGTACGTGCCGCCGATCCGGTACGTGCCGGGCGAGGGCGCGTACAGCCGCGTCCAGTCGCCGTCCTGGATGAGACAGCCGTGCTTGTTGTCGTTGGCGCCCTCGATGCCCAGCACCGGCGACCACGGGATGCGCAGGATCACCGAGCCGCTGGTCGGCATCGTCACGGTCAGCTCGGCCGGACTCGCCTCGTCCACGATCGCGGGCGGATCGGCCAGCGGATCGGCGTTCGCGACCCTGTAGAGCTTCCAGTAGTCGTCGTGCCAGACCGGCGTCAGCCAGCTCTGGCCCGCCGCCACGATCTTCGCCTCGGCCACCGCCGCGCCGTCCGGGGTGTCCGACGGCAGCACCACGTACCCGACGCTCCAGCGCTGGAGCCACTGCCGGTAGGTCTCCGCGGTCAGCGTGCCGTCGTAGAAGAGCGGATTGCGCTCGACGTCCGCCTGCCGGTTCCAGCCGCGCGCCAGGTTGACGTGCGGGGCCAGGCCCGACGCCTCCCAGTGCGAGCGCAGCGGTACGACCTCGACCCGGCCCTTGTCCGCGCGCACCTTGGTGAGCTGCGCGATCAGCGGCGCCGCGTGCTCGACCGTGGACGAGGGCGCCGAGGTGTTCACCAGGTCCACCACGGGCTTGGAGATCTGCCAGCCCGCGACGCCCAGGAAGGCCAGGTAGAGCATCAGCGCCATCCGGCCGCCCCTGGTCCACGCCATGGCCACGATCAGCAGCACGGTGCCGCCGAACAGCAGGGCCAGCCGCTCCACGTTGCTGCCGATCGGCGACGGGATGACGTACGTCAGCGCGACACCGGCCGCGTAGATCCAGCTGCCGACGCGTACGACGCGCCATTCGCGCGGCACCACCAGGGCGATCGCCACGGCCGTGGCGAAGGGGATGATGGCGAAGAACCACTTGAAGGGCTGCACCCCGTAGAAGGGGAAGAGCAGCGAGGTCGCGCCGACCACCAGGGGCGGGCAGACCGCCATCACATACGCGTCCTTGCGGCGCCCGGTGAGGAACAGCGCCGCCGCGACCACCAGGATGAAGAGCCCCGCGACCGGGCTGCACATGGTGGCCAGCGCGCCCATCAGCGTGGCGGTCAGCACCCGCGGGGTGCGGCGCGCGCCTACCGGCGGGTCGGTGGGGAACAGCAGCAGCGTGGCGATCAGACCGAAGAGGACGCCCAGCGCGAAGGTGACCCGCCCGGAGAGCACGTCACCCCAAAGAGCGAACGCCGTCCACAGCGCGGGCAGCATCGGGCGCTTGATCCGGGCCCGGATCAGCAGTAGCGTCGCCGCCGTCGTGGACAAGGTGCCCGCGATCACGGCGGTGGTCCGCACCCCGAGCCCGGCCATGATGTACGGCGACAGAATGCTGTACGACGCGGGGTGCATGCCGCCGTACCAGGACAGGTTGTACGAGGCGGAGGGGTGGGCCCTTATGAAGTCCGTCCAGGCGTACTGCGCGGCCATGTCGCCGGAGTCCTTGGCCAGGAAATAGGCCCAGATCACATGCAGGACCGCGGCGAGCACCGTGGCGGCCACGACAGGATTGCGCAGGTCGACCCGCCGGAAAAGGGCCCCCGGTCCCCTCATGGCGGTCCAGCGCGCAGGCTGCCAGGTGGTCACGTGGCCTCTTCCAGTCGCGGATGCGGTGCGCCCCGGCCGGCATCCCTTCCGGCGAGGGGGTCGAACTCCACCGACGTGAGAGAGTTCGAACAGAGGGTTTGGACGCTAGCACGGGCAGTTTGGTTGCTCGCGCGCGGGCGTGCGCCCGGATTCGTACTTTCCCTCCCCTGGCACCCGGACCGGTCGTACCGTGGTTAACGGCATCGTAGATCTTGTGCCGGGGCGGTTCCCACCGCACTCCGGCCCCGGACCGCGGGGCCGAGGGAAGGAGCCCGACGAACCATGGACCGCCGTCAACCGCCGGAGCCGTCCGGACGTATCCCGCTCGCGGTGATCGTCGTGGACGCCGCCGGGCTGGTGTCGCACTGGAGTACGGGTGCGCGCCGGCTGTTCGGCTGGACACGGGAAGAGGCCGTCGGGCGGAACGCGCTCGACCTCTTACCGGTGGGCGGCGCACTCGACGTGCCCCCGGACGCCGCCCCGGGCGGCGGCACGGCGGGCACCGCGTACCCGTACGACGTCACCGGGCCCGACCTGGAGTCCTCGCTGGCCGGTGCCAGCTCCTACCCGACGGCGGGCCGCGCCCGGTTGTACGACTGCGTGCGGCGCACGGACGCCGACGGCGACGGGCGCGTCCCCCTGGACGTGCTGTGGTGGGCCTACCCGCTGGTCGGTCCGGGCCCCGAGCGGCTGCTCGTGCTGGCCACCGACGCCTCTTCCGCGGCCGGTTCCTCCGCCGCCGCCGGGACGCCCTCCGCGATGACCGACCCCGACGCGGCGGCGACCGACAGGTCGGGGGCGGCGGACTACTCGGAGCGGATAGCGCCCGGCTTCGCGCTGCACACCGAATTCCCCGGTTCCGACCAGCTCGCCAGGCAACTGCCCGAGATCCTGCCGAGCATGAATCCGCTGGAGAGCGGGCGGATCGTGGCGCAGGTGCTGGAACTGGGCTATCCGGTGCTGGAGATAAGCCAGCACGACCGGGTGCCGGTCACCCCGGACTGGGGCGTGCCGCGCCGGGCCGAGCGGCAGGCCAGACGGCGCGCCGCCGAGGCCGCCGCGGCGGCCGACCCGCGGGCCGTCCCGGCCGAGGAGTTGGCGCCCGACCTCGAATACGCGGCGGTCCGCGAACACCTCGAATTCCTCAACGAGGTGAGCGGCCGGATCGGCACCTCGCTGGATCTGGCCAGGACCATTCAGGAAGTCAGCGCGGCCGTCGTGCCGCGCTTCACTGATGTTGCGGGCACATATCTGCGCGAGCAGGTGCTGGCGGGTGAGGGCTTCCCCGACGGGCCGCCCGATGTCACCACCATGTGGTACCGCGTGGCGGTCGAGCACACCGACGAACCGGGCCGCTGGGACGACGTGGTGCCGGTCGGCGAGTCCATGCCCTTCCCCGCGCAGACGCCGTTCTTCCAGTGCATGACCACCGGCGACCCGGTGCTCGTGCCGCGGATCAGCGAGCCGATGGGCAACGCGATCGCCGCGCAGTTCCCCAAGCGCGACATCAGCCCGCTGATCAACAACCGCTCGATGCTCGTCGTCCCGCTGAAGGCGCGCGATGTGGTGCTGGGCTTCATGATCCTGCTGCGCCACCGCGAGCGGGCGGTGTTCAACGACATGGACCGCGTGACGGGCGCGGAACTGGCCGCCCGCGCCGGGCTCGTCCTCGACAACGCGCGCATGTACACGTATCAGGAGAATGTCGCCGACACCCTCCAGGACAGCATGCTGCCGCACATCGCGCCGCGGATGCCGGGGTGTGACGTGGCGACCCGCTACCTGCCGGGCGAGCGGCTGGGCCGGGTCGGCGGCGACTGGTTCGACAGCATCAAGCTGCCCGGCTCGCGGCTGGCGCTGGTGGTCGGCGACGTGATGGGCCACGGGCTGAACTCGGCCGCGATGATGGGCCAGTTCCGTACCGCCGTGCAGACCATGGCCGGGCTCGACATGCCACCGGCCCAACTGCTGCGCAATCTGGACGACCTGGCGCAGCGGCTCGGCGAGCAGTATCTGGCGACCTGCCTCTACGCGGTCTACGACCCGGTCGAGTCCGATCTGCTGATCGCCAACGCGGGACACATCCCGCCGGTGCTGGTCCGCGCCGTCGACGGCCGCAGCGAGCTGCTCGACGTGCCCACGGGCGCGCCGCTGGGCGTCGGCGGGGTGCCGTTCGAGACGGTACGGGTGCCGGTCGCGCCCGGCGACCGGCTCATCCTGTGCACCGACGGCCTGGTGGAGGTGCGCGGCCAGGACATCGGCACCGGTCTGGCCGCGCTGTGCGAGAGCGCCGCGCACCCGGCCGCGTCGATGGACGACGCCTGCGACACGATCATCCGCGCGCTCAACCCGCGCGGCGGTCGCAAGGACGACGTGGCGCTGCTGATGGCCCGGCTCAACGGCATCCCGCGGCACGACGTGAGGACCTGGGAGCTGGAGCCGGAGCCGCGCGAGGTGGCGCGGGCCCGCGGTCTGGTCCGCGAGACGCTGCTCGGCTGGGACCTGGCGGAGATGTCGGAGACGGCGGAGCTGCTGGTCGGCGAGGTGGTCACCAACGCGGTGCGGCACGCGCACACCCGGCGGATCGGGCTGCGGCTCGTCCGCGCGGGCGCGCTGCTGTGCGAGGTGACCGACGACGACCACGCCGTCCCCGTCCTGCTGAGCGCCGGGCCCGACGACGAGGGCGGGCGCGGCATGCGGATCGTCAGCAGGCTCGCCCGCGAGTGGGGGACCAGCCGCTTCGCGCAGGGCAAGTCCGTCTGGTTCGAGCAGCCGCTGCCGGGCCGGAGCCGCTGATCCCGCCGGCGCGGTCGGTTCCGTCCGAGGCGTTCAATACGCCGCTGCCGTCGATTCCGTCCGAGGCGTCGGTTCCGTCCGTGGCGTCGATGACGTCGGCGCCGTCGATTCCGCCCGGGCCGTTGACTCCGAAGTGACGGTCCGGTAGCTCCTGATGCGGGCACGGTCGGCGGCCGTGCCTGTGCCTTTTCTACGATCGCGGTCCTGGGGAGTGGTGAGTACGCGTGAACGTGTCCAGCGGGTATGAGCAGGCGTGGGAGAGTTTCTGGCAGGACGCGCCCCACGAGCCCGGCGGAGTCTTCTGGGACTGCGACCCCGAGCTCGCGGCGGAACAGCACTACCCGCACTTCCGGGCGTACTTCGACCCCGGCCTTCCGGTGGTGGACCTCGGCTGCGGGAACGGGACGCAGACCCGCTTCCTGGCCGAGCGGTACGACCGGGTGGTCGGCGTGGACCTCTCGCGGGAGGCGATCGACCGGGCCAGGCGCGACGATCCGCACGGGGTGGCGGAGTACCAGCGGCTGGACGCGGTGGACACCGACGCGGTGGAGCGGCTGCACGAGGAGATCGGCGACGCCAACGTCTACATGCGCGGGGTGCTGCACCAGTGCGAGCCGGAGGACCGCGGGCGGCTGGCGGACGGCATAGCGGTGCTCACCGGGCACCGCGGCCGGGCCTTCGCGCTGGAGCTGGCGGAGGCGGCCAAGCCGGTGCTGATGGGGCTCGCGCAGGGGCCCTCCGGGCCGCCGCAGAAGCTCGGGGCGATCTTCGCGCACGGCATCGCGCCCGGCGAGGTGTCGGACGCGGCGCTGCCCGGATTCTTCCGGGCCGCCGGGCTCGAAGTGCTGGCCGACGGTGAACAGCCCCTGGTGACAACGGAGTTCAGGGTGGACGGGACACGCATAGAGATACCGTCGAAATGGCTGGTGGCGGGCCGTACCGGCTGATTCCCCCACCCGCTTCACTGGTCTGGACCACTGAAGTTATCCACAGGCCGGGCCCGGCCCTGGTGCGCCCTCCGGCCGCCGCGTAACGTGACGCAACATGAAGATCCTGATCTCGGCGGACATGGAAGGCGCGACGGGTGTCACCTGGCCCGCCGACGTGCTGCCCGGCAGCGAGCAGTGGCAGCGCTGCCGCCATATGTTCACCTCCGACGTCAACGCCGCCGTCGCGGGCTTCTACGACGGCGGCGCGGACGAGGTGCTGGTCAACGAGGCGCACTGGACCATGCGCAATCTCCTGCTGGAGAAGCTGGACGAGCGCGCCCAGATGCTCACCGGCCGCCACAAGGACCTGTCCATGGTCGAGGGCGTCCAGCACGGAGACGTGGACGGCATCGCCTTCGTCGGCTACCACACCGGCGCCGGGACCGAGGGCGTCCTCGCCCACACCTACCTCGCCAACTCCATCACCGGCGTGTGGGTCAACGGCGTCGCTGCCAGCGAGGGCAGGCTCAACGCGCTGGTCGTCGCCGAGTACGGCGTCCCCGTGGTGCTGGTGACCGGCGACGACAGGACCGGGATCGACGCCGAGGGGTACGCGCCGCAGGCCCGTACCGTCGCGGTGAAGGACTACGTGTCGCGTTACGCGGCCGTCTGCCGCCCGCCCGCGCGCACCGCCGCCGACATCAGGGCCGCCGCCAAGGACGCCGCGGCGCTGGCCGTGCGCCACGAGCCCGCGCAGGCCGGGCCCTTCACCGTCGAGCTGGAATTCGACGCCGTCCACCTGGCCGGGGCCGCCACCGTGGTGCCCGGCGTGGAGCGGACGGGGGAGCGGCGTGTCGCCTACACGCTGCCCACGATGTACGAGGGCATCAGGGCCTTCAAGGCGGTCACCACACTCGTGTCGCAAGCGGTGGAGGAGCAGTATGGCTGAGCGGACCGCCGAGCGAGACGTCCGGCACGACGCCGTGGACGCGCGGGCACTCGACGAGGTCGTGACCTTCACGTCCGACCTCATCAGGATCGACACCACCAACCGCGGCGGCGGCGACGGCAACGAACGGCCCGCCGCCGAATACGTCGCCCAGCAGCTCTCCGACGCCGGGATCGAAGCGCAGATCGTGGAATCCGGGCCCGGCCGCGCCAACGTGCTCGCCCGGATCGCGGGCAGCGACCCGGCCGCCGACGCGCTGCTCGTCCACGGCCACCTGGACGTCGTGCCCGCCGAGGCCGCCGACTGGACCGTGCACCCCTTCTCCGGCGAGATCAGGGACGGCGTCGTCTGGGGCCGCGGCGCCATCGACATGAAGAACATGGACGCGATGGTGCTCGCCACCGTCCGCGCCTGGGCCCGTACCGGACACCGCCCCACCCGCGACATCGTGCTCGCCTTCACCGCCGACGAGGAGGACAGCGCCTCCTACGGCTCCGGCTTCCTCACCGAGAAGCACGCCGACTTCTTCGAGGGCTGCACCGAAGGCATCAGCGAATCCGGCGCCTTCACCTTCCACGCCAACGACGACCTGCGGATCTATCCCGTCGCCGCGGGCGAGCGCGGCACCGCCTGGCTCAAGCTCACCGCACACGGCAAGGCGGGCCACGGCTCCAAGGTCAACCGGGACAACGCGGTCAGCCGACTGGCCGCCGCCATCGCCCGGATCGGCGAGTACGACTGGCCAGTCCGCCTCACCGCCACCGTCACCGCCGCGCTCACCGAACTGGCCGCGCTCTACGGCGTCCCCGCCGACCAGGCCGCCCTGGACGACGTCGACACCCTCCTCGAACGGCTCGGCGCGGCGGCCGACCTGGTCAGGCCCACCGTCCGCAACAGCGCCAACCCGACGATGCTGCAAGCCGGTTACAAGGTCAACGTGATCCCCGGCTCCGCCACCGCCTACGTCGACGGACGCATGCTGCCCGGCGCCGAGGACGAGTTCGCCGCCACCATGGACCGGCTCACAGGACCCGACGTCGACTGGGAGTTCCACCACCGCGAGATCCCGCTCCAGGCCCCAGTCGACTCCCCGACCTACGCCGCGATGCGCGAGTCGCTGGAACACTTCGACCCGCAGGCGCACGTCGTGCCCTACTGCATGTCCGGCGGCACCGACGCCAAGCAGTTCTCCCGGCTCGGCATCACCGGCTACGGCTTCTCACCGCTGCGGCTGCCCCCAGGCTTCGACTACCAGGCGCTCTTCCACGGCGTGGACGAGCGGGTGCCCGTCGACGCGCTGCACTTCGGCGTCCACGTCCTCGACCGCTTCCTGCGCGCCACGGGAACGGAGGCCGGAGCGTGACCACGACCACCGGGAGCACCACCCCGCACGGCGCCTGGCCCTCACCCGTCGACGCCACCACGGCCGCCGCACACGACGGCAGCCCCGAATTCGTCGGCATCGTCGGCGACGACGTCTGGTGGACCGCGCCCCGCCCCGCCGAAGGGGGCCGCCGCGCGCTGATCCGCCGCAGGCCCGACGGCACCGAGGAATGCCCGCTGCCCGCGCCGTGGAACGTCCGCAGCCGCGTCATCGAATACGGCGGCACCCCCTGGGCGGGCGCCGTCGTGGACGGCGCCCCGCTGGTGGTCTTCGCCAACTTCGCCGACCAGCGGCTCTACGCCTTCCGCCCCGACGAGCCGCAGACCCCGCCGCGCCCGCTGACCCCGGTCGGCGCCGTCGGCGGCGGACTGCGCTGGGCCGACCTGACACTGCACCGCGAGCGCGGTGAGGTCTGGGGAGTCCTGGAGGAGTTCACCGGCGACAAGCCCACCGACGTACGCCGCGTGCCCGCCGCCGTACCGCTCGACGGCTCCGCCGCCGACGACCGCGCGGCCGTACGCGAACTCGCCCCCGCCACCCACCGGTTCGTCACGGGACCCCGCCTGTCGCCCGACGGCACGCGGGCCGCCTGGACCGCCTGGGACCACCCGCTGATGCCCTGGGACGGCACCGAACTGCGGATCGCCGACGTCACCGCCGACGGCACCTTCACCGCCGCCCGCACCCTGATCGGCGGCCCCGAGGAATCGGTCACCCAGGTCGACTGGGCGGCCGACGGCACCCTGCTCGCCGCCACCGACCGCACCGGCTGGTGGAATCTGCACCGCGTCGACCCGGCCACCGGCGAAGCCGTCAACCTCTGCGCACGCCAGGAGGAATTCGGCAACGCGCTGTGGAAACTCGGCCACCACTGGTTCGCCCCGCTCGACGACGGCCTGATCGCCGTCCTGCACGGCGTCGGCGCCCTGCGGCTCGGCCTGCTCGACCCCGCCACCGGCGAGGTCACCGACGCCCCCGGGCACTGGACCGAGTGGAATGCGACCCTCGCCGCGTCCGGCAGCCGCGTCATCGGCGTCGCGGGCAGCGCCCGCACCTCGTACGAACTGGTCGAGCTGGACGTCAAGACCGGCCGCACCCGCGTCATCGGCAGCGCGCACCACGACACGGTCGACCCCGCCTACGTGCCCGACGCCCTGGCCAGGACCTTCACCGGCCCCGGCGGGCGCGAGGTGCACGCGCAGGTCTACCCGCCGCGCAATCCGCTGGTCACCGCCGAGGGACCCGCGCCCTACGTCATCTGGGTGCACGGCGGACCCACCAGCCGCGCCGCGATGGTCCTCGACCTGGAGATCGCCTACTTCACCTCCCGCGGCATCGGCGTCGCCGAGGTCAACTACGGCGGCTCCACCGGTTACGGCCGCGCCTACCGCAACCGGCTGCGCGAACAGTGGGGCGTGGTGGACGTCGAGGACTGCGCCGCCGTCGCCGAGGGGCTGGTCGCCGAAGGCGTCGCCGACCCCGCGCGGCTGGCCATCCGCGGCGGCAGCGCCGGCGGCTGGACCAGCGCCGCGGCCCTGACCACCACCGACACCTACGCCTGCGGCACCGTCATCTACCCGATCCTCGACCTGCGCGGCTGGTCGCGGGAGGGCGGGGAGACGCACGACTTCGAGTCGGAGTACCTGGAGTCGCTGATCGGGCCGCTCGACGAGGTGCCCGAGCGCTACCGCGACCGCTCACCAGTCCACCACGGCGACCGGATAGACGTGCCGTTCCTGCTGCTCCAGGGCCTGGACGACGTGATCTGCCCGCCCGTGCAGTGCGAGCGGTTCCTGGAGGCCGTCGCCGGACGCGGCATCCCGCACGCGTATCTGACCTTCGAGGGCGAGAGCCACGGCTTCCGCCGCCTGGACACCATGGTCACCTGCCTGGAGGCCGAACTCGCCCTCTACGGGCAGGTCTTCGGCTTCACGCCGGAGGGCGTCGCGCCGCTGGAGCTGCACACATGACGGAGAGTTCTACGGCTGCCGCTGCCGCCTCCTCCGCCGACGCCTCTGCCGGACGGGGCTCCGGGGGCGGACCGCGGCAGGCGGCCGGCCCGGTCGGCGGGCCGGTGCCCGCGCTGATCCGCCCCCGGCGGCTGGCGCCCGGTGACCGGATCGGCGTCGTGGCGCCCAGCGGCCCCGTACCGCGCGAACGCCTCGACGCGGGCCTCGACATCCTGCGGAGCTGGGACCTCGACCCCGTCGTGGCACCGCACGTCCTGGACGACCACCCCTCCGGCTACCTCGCGGGCACCGACCGGGCCCGCGCCGACGACCTCCAACAGGCGTGGTGCGACCCGTCGTTGGCGGCCGTGCTGTGCGCCCGCGGCGGCTACGGCGCGCAGCGCATGGTCGACCTGCTCGACTGGGACGCCATGGGCGCGGCCACGCCCAAGGCGTTCATCGGCTACAGCGACATCACCGCGCTCCACGAGGCGTTCGCGACCCGGCTCGGCCTGGCCACGCTGCACGGCCCGATGGCGGCGACCGAGACCTTCCTCAAGGACGGCCCCACCCAGGACCACCTGCGGCGCACCCTCTTCACGCCCGACGAGACCCTGACGCCCACCTCCCCGACCGCCCGCACCCTCGTACCGGGCCGCGCGGCCGGGGTCACCCTCGGCGGCTGCGTCAGCCTGCTCGCCTCCGACCTCGGCACCCCGTACTCCCGCCCGTCCGCCGCGGGCGGCATCCTCGTCCTGGAGGACATCGGCGAGGAGCCGTACCGACTCGACCGCATCCTCACCCAACTCCTGCGCTCCGGCTGGCTCGACGGCGTCGCCGGAATCGTCCTCGGCTCCTGGCAGGACTGCGGCCCGTACCCCGCCGTCCGGTCCCTGATGACCGACCTCCTCGGCGGCCTCGGCGTACCGATCGTCGAGGAATTCGGCTTCGGCCACTGCGAGTCCACGCTGACCGTGCCGCTCGGGGTGCCCGCGGTGCTGGACGCGGACGCGGCGACGCTCACGTACGAGGTGCCCGCGCTGGTGTGAGGCGGCGCGGGGAGTTCTTACGGAGCGCTGACGCCCCGGCCGGGCCCGGTCCATGGGCCCGGCCGGGACCGTACGGTCGGGCCCATGCTGGTACTTGTCACGGGAGGCGCGGGCTTCATCGGCTCGCACATCGTCACCGCGCTGCGCACCGCCGGACACCGGGTACGGGTCCTCGACGCGCTGCTGCCCGCCGCCCACCGGGCCCCACCGCCGCCCGTGCCAGACGGCGTCGAATGGCGGCACGGCGACGTCCGCGACCGGGCCGCCGTCGAGGAGGCCCTGCGCGGTGCCGACGCGGTCTGCCACCAGGCCGCCATGGTCGGCCTCGGCAAGGACTTCGCCGACGCCCCCGACTACGTGAGCTGCAACGACCTCGGCACCGCGGTGCTGCTCGCCGCCATGGCCGACGCGGGCGTACGGTCGCTCGTCCTCGCCGGGTCGATGGTCGTCTACGGCGAAGGACGTTACGAGTGCGCGCGGCACGGCGTCGTACGGCCGGGGCCGCGACAGGTCGCCGACCTCGACGCGGGCCGCTTCGAACCGCCGTGCCCCCGCTGCGGCGAACCGCTCGCGCCCGGCCTCGTCGACGAGGACGCGCCCGCCGACCCCCGCAACGTCTACGCCGCCACCAAGCTCGCCCAGGAACACCTCGCCGCCGCCTGGGCCCGCGCCGCCGACGGCCGGGCCGTCTCCCTGCGCTACCACAACGTCTACGGGCCCGGCATGCCCCGTGACACCCCCTACGCCGGTGTCGCCGCCCTCTTCCGCTCCGCCCTCGCCCGCGGCGAGGCCCCCGCCGTCTTCGAAGACGGCCGCCAGCGCCGGGACTTCATCCACGTCGCCGATGTGGCCGCCGCCAATGTCGCCGCCCTCACCCGGCTCGGCGACCGGCCGCCCGGCGGCCTGCGCCCCTACAACATCGCCACCGGCACGCCGAGGACCGTCGGCGAGATGGCCACCGTCCTGTCCGCCGTCACCGGGGGGCCCGCGCCCCGCGTCACCGGGGCGTACCGGCTCGGCGACGTCCGCCACGTCACGGCCTCCGCGGCCCGCGCCCACCACGAACTCGCCTGGTCCCCCCGCGTCCCCTTCACCCAGGGCGTCACCGATTTCGCCCACGCCCCCCAACGCCCGTCGGCCTAGTCGGCCAGGCCCCCCATCCCGCAGGCGGCTGCGCCACCGAGCGCGCGGGAACTGCGCGAGCAAACCCCCACCGGCCGGCGGTCCGGGGAGCGACCGACTTGCCCCCTGCCCCTGAAGGCACGGGGTGCCGCCCGTTAGAGGGGGGCGGCGGGGAGGACGACGTCGAAGCGGCAGCCGCCTGGGACGTTGTGCACGGCGGCACGCCCATGGTGGGCCTCGACGATGCCACGGACGATGGCGAGCCCGAGCCCCGCCCCCGCCGGAGGCGTCCGCGCCCCGGTCCCGCGCCACCCGGTGTCGAAGACGCGGGGAAGGTCGTCGGCGGGGATGCCGCCGCAGCCGTCGGTGACGGAGAGCACGACGGAGCCGGAAGCGGCGTCGCGCCGAGCGGAAACGGCGACGGTGCCGTCCGCGGGGGTGCGGTGGATGGCGTTGGCCAGAAGATTGGCCAGGACCCGCGTCATCTCACGGCCGTCGACCTCCACCGGCACCGGCTCGACCCCGTCGCCGACCAGCCGTACACCGTGCTCGCGCGCCAGCGGATTGGCGCCCGCTATGGCGTCGCCGACGAGGTCGTACATCGACATGCGGGTGGGGGAGAGGGCGAGAACGCCCGCCTGGATGCGGGAGAGTTCGAAGAGGTCGCCGACCATGCCGCTGAGCCGGTCGACCTCGGCCCGTATCTGCTTGTGGTAGCGGGCCGGGTCCTCCGCTATGCCGTCCTCCAGCGCCTCGGTCATCGCCCGCAGCCCGGCGAGCGGCGTCCGCAGGTCGTGCGAGATCCACGCGACCAGCTCGCGGCGCGACGCCTCAAGGGCGCGCTCGCGCTGGCGCGAGTCGGCCAGCTTGGCGCTGGTGACGGCCAACTCGCGGCCGAGTTCGGCGAGTTCGGCCGTGGGCGCGTGCGCGGGAGCGGCAAAGGCGTCGCCGTCGCCGAACGCCCGCGTGGCGGCGGCCAGCGCGCGGCTGCCCGCCACAACCCGCCGCCCCAGCAGCAGCGTGACGCCCAGCGACACCACGGCCGCCATCCCGCACACCGTCGTGACCACACCCAGGTCGTGCTGCGACAGGAACATCGCCCACGCCACCGACAGCGTCCCCGCGAGCATCGCCGCCACCGTCACGACGGCGACCACGGCGAGCGACAACGCCACCGACCGGTGCCGCAGCAGCCGCAGCGCGACCGCTCCGAGCACCCCGGCCGCCCCCGCCCCGGCCGCCGCGTAGGCGGCGATGAGCACCACGTCACGCATCGTGTCCCCCGCCCGATGCCGGGGCCGCGCCCATGTCCCGGTCGCCCACCGGGTCGTCCGCGGGGTCGTCCGCCGGGTCGTCGGACGGGTCGAAGCGGTAGCCGACGCCCCAGACGGTGGTGATCAGGCGGGGCCGGGCGGGGTCGGCCTCGATCTTCTCGCGGAGGCGGCGGACGTGGACGGTCACGGTGGAGAGGTCGCCGAATTCCCAGCCCCAGACGCGGCGCATGAGTTCCTCGCGGCCGAGGACGCGGCCCGGGTGGTGGAGGAAGAAGGCGAGGAGGTCGAATTCGCGGATGGTGAGGGGGAGTTCGGCGCCGTGGCGGGTGGCGCGGCGGGCGGCCGGGTCGAGGGCGAGGGAGCCGGAGCGCAGCCACGCGCCGGGGGCGGAGGCGGGGTCGGGCGGGCTGCCCGCGCGGCGCAGGACGGACTCGACGCGGAGCACCAGCTCGCGAGGGCTGAACGGCTTGGTCACGTAGTCGTCCGCGCCGACTTCGAGCCCGAGGATGCGGTCGTCCTCGTCGCCACGGGCGGTGAGCATGACGACCGGCACGGGTCCGTTCTCGCGGATACGGCGGCAGACCTCGAGGCCGTCCATGCCGGGCAGCATGAGGTCGAGGACGACCAGATCGGGCCGGAGGGCGGCGGCGCGGGCGACGGCGGAGGGGCCGTCGGCGACGCGCTCGACGGCGAAGCCCGCCCGGTCGAGGTAGCCCGCGACGACCTCGGCGACAGTCGGGTCGTCGTCCACGACGAGGACCCGGCGGCGCGGGGCCGGGGCGGCGGGCACGGTGGGGCTGGTCATGCTGTCGAGTCTGACACCCGCCACGGACAGTGACGCCGGGCCGGAGGCCGGGGAGCGGTGCCGTCCGTGTTTCGTAAGGATCGTGGGTCCGTTATGTCCCTTGCGTCTCCGTAGGGTGATCCGTGTGACCAAGCCATCGCCCACCGTGGCCGGCGTCCCCGGCGTCCCCGGTGACGTCCGGTCCGCCGTCCCGGCCGACCTCCGCCCGGACGCCCGCCTCGATGTCCGTGCCGGCTCCCGCCCCGGCCCCCGTCCCCCCGCCGTCGCGGACGTCGTCCTGCCGTGCCTCGACGAGGCCGCCGCCCTGCCCTGGGTGCTGGACCGCGTTCCGCCCGGCTGGCGCGCGATCGTCGTGGACAACGGCTCCACGGACGGCTCCGCCCGGATCGCCGCGGAACACGGCGCGTACGTCGTGCACGCGCCTGTACGCGGCTTCGGCGCCGCCTGCCACGCCGGACTGCTCGCCGCGACCGCCGACGTCGTCTGCTTCTGCGACTGCGACGGCTCCCTCGACCCGGCGCTGCTGCCGACCGTTGCGGGGCCGGTGCTGGACGGCGCCGCCGACCTGGTGCTCGGCCGCCGCCGCCCCACCACCTTCCGCGCCTGGCCGCCGCACGCCCGGCTGGCCAACCTCCAGCTCGCCCGGCTGCTGCGCCGCCGCACCGGTCTGCGCCTGCACGACCTCGGCCCGATGCGGGCCGCCCGCCGCGAGGACCTGCTCGCGCTCGCCCTCACCGACCGCCGCTCCGGCTACCCGCTCCAGATGGTGGTCCGCGCCGCCGACGCGGACTGGCGGATCCGCGAGACCCCCGTCCCGTACGCGCCGCGCACCGGCCGCTCCAAGGTCACCGGCACCTGGCGCGGCACCTGGCACGCGGTCCGCGACATGACGGCGGTGCTGAACGAAAGAGCCGGTGACCTTGGAGCGGCCGGTGGCGAGATGGCCGGTGACGGGAGAGCCGCTACCGAGCAGGCCGGGAACGCGACGGCCGGCAGCGAGTCGGCCGGTCACGCCACCGCGGGCACCGACTCGACGGTTACGGCGGGTGCCCGATGAAGGCCGCGACGACGCTGCTGGTGATCGCCAAGTCGCCGGTGGCCGGGCGCGTCAAGACCCGTCTGACGCCGTACTGCACGGCCGCCGAGGCCGCCGTCCTGGCCGAGGCGGCGCTTCGGGACACGCTGGCCGCGGGCCTCGAACTCCACGTGAGCCGACGGGTGTTGGTCCTGGACGGCGCTCCGGGACCGTGGCTGCCGGACGGCTACGAGGTCGCACCGCAGACCGGCGGCGGCCTGGACGAACGACTGGCCGGGGCCTTCGCCCTGTGCAAGGGACCCGCGCTGATGGTCGGCATGGACACCCCCCAACTCACCGCCGCCCTGCTGGAGTCCGCGCTGCGGCCGGACGCCTGGGACACCCGCGACGCCGTCTTCGGACCCGCCGCCGACGGCGGCTTCTGGGCGCTCGGCCTCGCCGAACCCGCCCGCCCCGACCTCCTCCTCGGCGTCCCCATGTCCACGCCGCACACGGGCGCCGTCCAGCGTGCCCGCCTCACCTCCGCCGGACTCCGCGTCCACGACCTCCCCCTGCTGCGGGACGTCGACACCCCGTCCGACGCCGCCGACGTCGCCGCCCTGGCACCGGCCACGCACTTCGCCGCGGCCTGGCGCCGCCTCGCCCCCATGAGCCGTCCCGCCACAGCCACCGCCACCGCGCCCGCCGCCGCCGGTGCCGCCCGGTGACCACCTCCGTACCCGTCGCGCGGTCTGCCACCGCGACCACCTGGGGCGGCGATCCGTACGCGCGCGCCCTGGTCAGCGGGCGCGGGCCGCTGTTCCTGCGGCGGGAGGACGGCTGGCTGCTGCCGCTCGAGGTCGAGCGCTGGTGCGCACCGCCGGACGCCGCCGACCGTACGATGCTGCGCCGTTGCCGTGGACCGGTGCTGGACATCGGCTGCGGTCCCGGGCGGCTGGTGGCCGCCGTCGCCGGGTACGGGGTGCCGGTCCTCGGGCTCGACGTGAGCCCCGCCGCCGTGGCCCGCACCAAGGGCGCGGGCGGCGCGGTCCTATGCCGCTCGGTCTTCGACCGCCTTCCCGCGGAGGGCCGTTGGGGCACCGCGCTGCTCGCCGACGGCAACATCGGCATCGGCGGCGACCCGCACACCCTCCTCGCGCGCGTCCGCGAACTCCTCGCCCCCGGCGGCCGGTTGCTCGCCGAGGCCGCGCCGCACGAGGTGGACGAGCGGGTGACCGTACGGGTCGAGGACGCCCACGGACGGCAGGGCCGCGACTTCCCGTGGGCCCGCCTCGGCCCCCTCGCGCTGCGCGCCGCCGCGCGCGCCACCGGCTGGTCGGTGGCGGAGGAGTGGTCGACGTCGGGCCGCCGCTTCGCCGCTCTGGTCAGCGTGCGGTAGGCGCGTGACGGCTCGCGCAGCGGCGTCCCGGCACGGAGCCCGGTACGTCAACTCGGCGTCAGCGTGGCCTCCATGACCCGGTAGCGGCCGGACGGGATGTCGTTGTCCATACGGATCCGCAGCGTGCCGGGCTCACCCGCGTCGACCGCGATGCGCCAGATCCACCCCTCGGCGTACTCGCCCTCGACGTCGATGCCGTGCGGTCCGGGCGTGCCGTGCATCAGCAGCGGGGCGGGCTGCTGATGCCAGGAGTCCGCCCACAGCGCGGTGAGCCGGGTGTTCTCGTCGGTCGCGCCGACGGTGAGCATGCCGTCCTGCGGTCCGTCGTCCGGGTGCTGCCAGGTGTAGGTGACGCAGGCCAGGTGACCGGCGGCGCCGAGGACGACCCGGGCGCCGGCCGGGGCCTCGTGGAAGGGGTCGGTGGGCATGAGCCGGAAGCCGGACCGTCCGTGCCAGACGCCGGGGACATCGGGGAATACCGTCATGCCCCCATCCTGGACTCCCCGGCGCCGGGCCGCTCGAAGGCGCGGTCCCGGGGCCGGAACACGAGGTCAGCGGAGCCCGCGCGCCGTGCGTCCCACCGCGGCCACCCCCGCCCTCCCGGCCGCTCTCAGCCGTGGACCCGCACCGCGTACCCTCCGCCCCAGTTCGCGCCGCCGCGCCCACCCCCGGCGGCCGACCGCCCAGCAAAGGGCGAGGGCCAGGACCGTACCCACCGCGATCGCGAGGCCGCGCGGATAGTCCAGGGGGAGGACGGACGGGTTGGCCGTCGGGCGCGGGCGCAGGAGCACGGGCAGGGCGATCAGGACGAGGCTGCCCGCGACGACGAAGGGCCACCGCGGACGGAGGCCGGGGCGGGTCGCGGCCAGGGCGCCGAGAGCGAGGACGGCGGGGACCAGGACACCGTCGTGGAGCACGACGGCGCCCACGAGCCACTCCACCACCGCGGGCCAGTCCGAGATATGAGGGTCCGTCAGGAGCAGTTTCGCGCCGAAGGCCATACCGGCGAGGCCGACGGCGCCGACGCCGTACCGCAGGAGGGTCGCCGGGCGTACGGCGGTGGGGCGTCTCATGTCAGCACCTCGAGACGGGTGACCCATTTGGTCTGGAGGACGCCCGGCCGGTTGGGGGCGATGATCCGGGCGGGGAAGCCGTGGTCGGGGGAGAGGACGTCGCCGTTCAGGGACAGCGCCAACAGGGTCAGCGGGTCGCGGGCGTAGAGGTCGCCCATCTCCATCACGGCGTAGGCGCCGTGCTGTTGGAGCGAGACGACGCGGACCCGCGCGTGGTGCGGGGCGCCCGCGCGGTCGAGGAGGTCGCGGATCCGGATGCCCGACCAGTGCGCGTTCTTGCTCCAGCCCTCGACGCAGGCGATCGGCAGCACCACGGAACGCTGTGGCAGCGCGCGGAGTTGAGGCAGCGTCAGTTCGTACGGGCGCGGGCCGCGTACGGTCAGACGCCAGTCGGCCAGGCGCGCCGCCGTGATGCCCGCGGCGGCGGCCGTACGGTTCACCGGCAGGTGCTGCGGGCCGTGGTCGGGGTGGCGCGGGGCCAGCAGGTCGAGGTCCTTGAGCGGGGTGAGGCTCTGCCCGACGGTCGTCACCGTCACGGCGCCGACCGCCGCGCCCACCGTGGCCAGGAAGGCCCGCCGGTCCCGGCCGTCGGCGGCGGGCAGCCGCAGCGTGCCCGGTGAGCGGCGCCACCAGTGCGCCGCGATCTCCGGCGCCTTCACCGCGATGTGCAGCGCCAGCGCGCCCACCACGACCCACGCCAGCGCCCAGTGGGCCGGACGGAAATTCCACGGCCAGGGGTACCACTGCACGGTGTTGAGCAGGCCGGTGACCAGTTGCAGCAGCGTCGCCGCGACCAGGACCAGGATCGACAGCCGCTCGAGCCCGTGCAGTACGGATCGCAGCGGCGGCCAGGCGAACAGCCGCGGATAGACCGTCCACAGCTTCGCCAGCACCAGCGGGATCGCGGCGATGCCGGTCGCCACATGCGTGCCCTGGGTCAGCCGGTAGCCCCAACTCGGGCGGCTGGGAAGGTGGTTCACCGCCCAGCTCGGCGGCTGCTGCAAGTAGTGGCTGACCAGCCCGGTCACGAAGCACACGACCAGCGCCGCCCCCAGCACCCGCCCCAGCGACACCGCCGTCCGCGCGTCGTGCAGCCGCCCCCTGAACGCGCCCTCCCGAAGCGGCCCCACCCGCGCCCACGCCGGAAACAGCACCGCCGCGGGCCGAGCGTGGGGCGTCGGGGCCCGCGGGGCGGGCCGTGCGGGAGGCGGAGGAGGTGTATCGGTCATGAGGCCATCTCACCCCCGCCGAGGCCCCCGCAGGAGCGCGCGACTCCTTACGGAACGCGTACGTCGCAGCGGTTCGGCTCCCGCTCGCCACGACCGGATGCGAGCGTGTGACCTGTGGGAATCCGTACCTCGCTCCTCGCCGCCCCCCGCAGGGCCGCCGCCGGCACCACCCCCGGCACCACCCGCCCAAGCGGCGCCGACACCGCGCCCCCGCGCCGCGGCCGACCGGCGACCGCTCTCGTCGCCCTGCTCCTCACCGCCCTCGTCGCCGTCGTCGCGGCGACCCTCGCCGTCGGCGGCACCGAAGGCCGTCCGGACCGCCTGCCGTACTGGTACGCCGCCGCGTGGGCCCTGTTCGCGGCGGCCCTCCTCGCGCTCCGCAAGGTGCCGCGCCGCGCCGCGACCGTCCTCGTCGCCGCCGGAGGCGTCGCTCTCGCCCTGACCGGCCTGGCCACGGCCCCCCGCACCAGCAACGACATGTACCGCTACGCGTGGGACGGCGCGGTGCAGGCGTCGGGTGTCTCGCCGTACGCGTACCCGCCGAACGCGCCGGAGCTCGAACGGCTGCGGGAGCCATGGCTCTTCCCCCGCCAGGCGGACGGCCACTGCGCGGACTGGACGCAGATCCCTACCACCGCCGGTGACTGCACGCGGATCAACCGGCCCTCCGTGCACACCATTTACCCGCCCGTCGCCGAGGGCTGGTTCCTCGCCGTGCACGCGCTGTCGCCGCCGGGCACCCGGTACAAGCCGATGCAGGCCGGCGGCGCGCTGCTGGCCGCGGCGACCACGGGCGCGCTGCTCCTGGCGCTGCGGCGGCGCGGCGCCGACCCCCGCCGCGCCGCCCTGTGGGCGTGGTGCCCGATCGTGCCCGTGGCGGCCGTCAACGACGCGCACATCGACACCCTCGGCGTGCTCCTGACCGTCCTCGCGCTCGGTGCGACCGCGCGGCCCGTGCGCCGCGGCGCGCTGCTGGGCGCCGCCGTCGCGGTGAAGCTGCTGCCCGCCCTCGCCGTGCCCGGCGCGCTCGCCCGCCGCACCCCGCGCGAGGCGCTCCGCGTCCTGCTCCCCGCCGTCGCCGTAATCGTTCTGGCCTACCTGCCGTACGTCGTCGCGTCCGGCGGCGGGGTGCTCGGCTACCTGCCCGGGTACCTCCAGGAGGAGGGATACGAGCCGGGCAGCGTACGGCGCTTCGCCCTGCTGCGACTGGTGCTTCCGGACGGCGCGGCGGGCCCGGCCGCGATCGCGGCCGTCCTCGCGGTGGTGGTGTACGTACTGCGGCGTGGGGACCGGAACCGGCCGTGGAGCGGGGCCCTGCTCGTGACCGGCACCGCGCTGCTGCTGACCTCACCCTCCTACTACTGGTACGCGCTGTCGGTCGTCGCCCTCGTCGCGCTCGACGGCCGCTGGGAGTGGCTGGCCGTACCGCTGGCCGGACTCGCCCTCTACACCGGGAACGCGATGGGCGCCGGTGCCCATGGAAACGTGCTCCAGGCAACCGCGTACGGAGCCGCCGCATTGATCGTCGTCGCGGGCGCCGTTGTGCGCCGGAACACCTGCGGTAGCACCGTTGACACCCTGCCGCCGCCGTGTCGTACTTAGTGCTTGCCCGGCCGTTCAGCAGTGGCCCCTTCGGCACCCGCGATACGCGCACGCTCTGTGCCGCCGTCACCGAAGCCGCCCGACGGCCGTGGTGGACGGGGTCATGTGGGGGCTGTACCCGACGTCGTCACGCAGTCGCAGCCAGTACGCGCTTCGGCTTCTGGGGGAATGCGGTGGCGAGAGAGCACTATCCGACGACGGCCGAAGTCATCCAGGGCGCACGGCTGTTGACGTTGCGATATCCGAGACTGTGCCGACTGCGGGCTGTCGGCCGGTCGCGGGCCGGGCGGCCCCTGCTCATGCTGACGGTGGATCAGGCGGAGGGCGGGAGCGAGCGGAACGCGCTCGTGGTGGCGGGACCGCACGCCAACGAGGCGGCGGTCGGCGGTGCCACGGTGCTCCGGCTCGCGTACCAGCTCGCCGCCGAGCGCGAGGGCGGCCACGGCGACGGCACCGCCTGGCACTTCCTGCTCTGCATCGACCCGGACGGCGCGGTGCTCAACGAGCCCTGGCTGTGCGGGCCTTACACCCTGCGCGGCCACTACGAGCACTTCTTCCGGCCGTGCGCGGCGGAACAGCCCGAATGGCTGCCGCCGCCGGGAGCCCCCGACGCGTCGCTCCCCGAGACCCGCGCGCTGCTCGGCGTACTGGACGCGCTGCGCCCGGTGTTGCAGTGCTCGCTGCACGGCATCGACGTGGGCGGCAGCTTCGTGCAGCTCACCAGCGACATCCCCGGCGTGCCCGCGCGGATCGGCAAGTCGGCCGCCGAGCTGGACATCCCGCTGGAGAGCGGGTCCTCCGACGCCTTCCAGTGGCCGAGCCCCGGACCCGGCGTCTACGTGATGCCGCCGGACGGCGACCCCGCGACCGTCGGCGACGGCGCCAACTCCACCTGGGCGCACGCCCGCCGCTACGACGGTGTCACCGCCGTCGTCGAAGTGCCCATGTGGGCCTGCGACCGCACCGCCGACATCTCCCCGCACCCCGCGCCCGACCACGCGCTGCGCGTCGCGGGCGCGGCACTCCGCCGCGACCTGCCCCGCGTCGCCCGGGTCCTGGACAACCTCGACCCGCGCCTGGTCGGCGCGGACTCCCCGATGCTGCGCACCGTCAAGGAACTCGTCGGCATCGGCCCCCGGCTGTCCGCCGACTGGGACCCCGCCGTACGGCCGCCCGGCGCGCTCCCGCTGCCGCCGATGACCACCGCGCGCGTCACCAGCATCGAGGTCTACGCGCAGCGCGTCCCGCTGCGCGCCGCCGCGATGCTCCGCCGCGTCGCCGACGTCCCCCGCGTCACGCGCCTGGTGGACGAGTGGTGCGCGGCGTACGAGAGCGCCTACCGTCCGCGCTGGGTGCCGATCGCCGACCAGGTCGAGCAGCAGGCGCGCAGCGTCATCGCGGTGTACGAAGAGCTGCGTACATGACCACGTCCTTCAACTCCCCGCCGACGCGCGCCCAGTCGCGCAGCAGCCCCTCGCGCTGGTAACCGGCGCTCTCCGCGGTGCGCAGCGAACCGGTGTTCCACGGCTCGGCGTACAAGTCGAGCCGGGCGATGCCCAGTTCGTGCAGGCCCCACTCGGTGATCGCCTTCAGCGCCGAACCTGCGGCGCCCGCGCGGCGCGCCGAGGCGAGCACCCAGTAGCCGACCGTGGCGCGGTCCGCGCTGATGATGTCGAGCCCCACGTTGCCGACCGCGCACCCGTCGGACGCCCGCGCGATCACCATCGGGTAGCGGCCCGCCGCCGGCCGTCCCCACTGCCGCTCGACGAAGGCGATCCCCTCGGCGTCGCTGTAGACCGGCGGCACGGTCGTGATCAGCGGAATCAGCGGGTCCGTCGACGCCTCGCGCACCGCGTGCAGGTCGGCCATCGACCACGGGCGCAACGTGTAGTCGCCCGCCCCGAGCACCGGCGGTTCCCTGAGGTCGGTGAGGACGTCCCTGCGGTCCGAGCGGTGCCTGTGGTCCATGCGTCCGATGCTGCCAGCAGGGGGCGCGGCGGGCGAGTCCATGACGGACGTACGGGGCACGGGCGCGCGGCCGACCCTGGTCACCCGTCGCCGCCCCCGTGCCCCGCCACCCGTCCCTGCCCGTGCCCCCGTGCCCCGTCCCTGTCCCCGCGCGCCCCCGCGCCCCGCCCTCCCGTCACCCCCGCGCGCGGACGGGTTCACGCCCCTTCGGCGACCGCAGGAACAGCGCGGAGGCCACCGCCCCCGCCGCCACCAGGGCCGCGTTGACCAGTACGGCGAGCGAGATGCCGCCGAGGAGTACGTGCGGCGCCGCCGACGAGGCCGCGCCCGCGCGGGCGGTGACGACCGCGCTCATCACCGGGATGCCCAGCGTGATGCCGATCTGCTGCGTCATCGTGGCGAGGCCGGTGGCCAGACCCTGCTCCTCGTCCGGCAGCCCGGACGTCGCGGTGACCATGAAGCCGACGATCGCCAGCATGTTGCCGACACCGCCGACGAAGGTCGCCGCCAGCAGGAGCCCCAGCCATCCGCGGCCCTCCCCGAGCGGCACCAGCGACGCGGTGGCGACCGCCTGGACCCCGCCGCCGACGATCAGCGTCGCCCGCGTGCCGATCCGGCCGATCACCCGCGCCCCCAGCACCCCGCCCACGACGGTGCCCGCCCCCAGCACACCGAAGGCGAGACCGGTCGCGAGCGCCGAGAACCCCAGCACCTTCTGGAGGTAGAGCGTCATCAGGAAGACCAGCGACGTCTCCGTCACGAAGGCGATCAGCCCGGCCGCGTTCCCCCACATCACCGACCGGCGGCGCAGGAACCGTACCGGCACCAGCGGCGCCGGGGCCCGCCGCTCCACAGCGACGAAGGCGGCCAGCAGCGCCGCGCCCACCGGCAGGGCGGTCAGCGTCACCGGGGAGAGCCAGCCGCGCTCGCCCGTCGACGTGAAGCCGTAGACGACGGCGAGCAGCCCGCCGGTGACGGTCACCGCGCCGGGCACGTCGAGCCGGGGCCGCGCGGCGGGGCGGCTCTCGGCGATCAGCGCGGGCGCGGCGAGCAGCACCACGGCGGCCACCGGCACATTGACGAAGAACGCCCAGCGCCAGCTCAGCAGGTCGGTCAGCACCCCGCCGAGCACCGCGCCCGCCGTGAAACCGGCCGACATCAGCGCCCCGTTCAGACCGAGCGCCCGGTCCCGCAGCGGCCCCTGCGGGAACGACGTGGTCAGCAGCGCCATCCCGGCCGGGGTCACGGCCGCCGTCGCGAGACCCTGGGCGACCCGCGCCGCCAGCAGCATCGCCGGACCCGTCGCCAGCCCGCCCGCCAGCGACGACACCCCGAGCACCGCCATCCCGGCCAGGAACACCCGGCGCCGCCCGAACAGGTCCGCGACCCGGCCGAACAGCAGCGTGAATCCGGCGGCGGCCAGCGCGAACGCCGTCGCGATCCACTGGAGATTCGCCAGCGAGAAGCCGAGACCGCGGCCGACCACCGGCAGCGCCACGTTCAGGATCGAGAAGTCCACCGCGATCATGAACTGCGAGCCCAGCAGCAGCATCAGCGTCCAGCGCTGCCGCGCGCTCATCGGCGGCGGGCCGGACCTCGGGGCGGTGTCCGGTGCCCCGGCCCCGTCCGTCCGCGCTCTCCCCGTCCCGGCCGCGCGGCCCGCACCCGTCGTCGGTGCGGGTGCGGGTGCGGATGCCGGTGTGGGTGCGGGTGTGGATGTCGGCGTGGGTGTGGGTGCTGGTGTCGGTGTCGGTGGCGTCATCCTGCGGCCCTCCATAGCGGTGGTGCGGTCACCACGGAAGGCTCGTCGGCGGCGCGGCCCGTACCCAGACCCCCGTTCTTCGTACGCGGGCGGTGCCTACGCGGGCCGTACGTACGTCGGCGGTGCCTACCACCGGCAGGGTCAGGCTCCGCGCCGGGCGCCGGGGCAGACTGGACGCATGGACGGCACCGCGCGCACCCCCTCCGCACTGGGCGAATTCCTCCGCACCCGGCGGGCGCGGCTGCGCCCCGAGGACGTCGGCGTCGTCCCGTACGGTGCCCGGCGCCGCGTACCGGGCCTGCGTCGCGAGGAACTGGCCCAGCTCGCGGGCGTCAGCGTCGCGTACTACACACGGCTCGAACAGGGCCAGAGCGCCAACGCCTCGCAGGCCGTGCTCGACGCGCTCGCCACCGCGCTGCGGCTCACCGACGACGAGCGCGCCCACCTGCGCCACCTCGCGCGCCCCGGCCGCGCGGGACGCCGCGCCCCGCAGCGGGCCGAGACCGTACGGCCCGCCACGCGGCAGCTCATCGCCGCCATGGACGCGGTGCCCGCCGTCGTGATGGGCCGCCGCTACGACGTCCTGGCCTGGAACGCGCTCGGCCACGCCCTCACCGCGGGCCACCTCGACCCCGACGCGCCCGACCGCCCGGCCGACCGCCCCAACGCCCAGCGGATGCTCTTCCTCGACCCGCACACCAGGGAACTGCACCCGCACTGGGACGAGGAGGCCCGGCGCGCCGTCGCCTCCCTGCGGCTGGCGGCGGGCGAGGCGGCCGACGACCGCGGATTCGCCGAACTCGTCGGCGAGCTGTCCATGAAGAGTCCGGAATTCGCCGCCCTGTGGACCCGCCACCCGGTCAGCAACTGCACCACCGGCACCAAGACCTTCCACCACCCCGTGGTGGGCCGCTTCGACCTCGCCTTCGAGATGCTGCGGACCGGCGACGGCTCGGGCCACCGGCTGCTGCTGTTCAGCGCGGCGCCCGGCACCCCGGACGAGGCGGCGCTGCGCCTGCTGGCGGCGAGCGCCCAGGCGAGTACACACGGGAGCCCGTACGCGAGCACGCAGGTGAGCGCACAGGCGCGCGCAGCGGACGCGCTCACCCGTTCGGAGTAGTCCGCAGCCCGCCCCGGCGCCCCCGCACCGATCATGAACGCAAGGGGACAGCGCCGAACCGGGAGCAGGTGAGCGTGGTGAGCACCGAGAAGCCGCCGAGCGACAGCAGGTTCGGTTCGCTGGTGACCCCGGGCCGGGTGACCGTGGCCGTGCTCGCGGTCCTCGCCCTGATCTTCATCTTCGAGAACACCCGCGACGTCAAGATCCGGCTGCTGATCCCCGAGGTCACGATGCCGCTGTGGATGGCGCTGCTCGGCTGCTTCATCGTCGGCGCGCTGGCCGGGATGTACCTGCGGCGCGGCGGCCGCAACAGGGGCGGGCGCTGACGCCGGGACCTCGTGCGGGGCGCCGCGATCCGTGGGGTACGCGCGGGGGCGGTGCGATCAGCGGTTTGGACCGGCGGTTTGGACCGGCGGCTTGGACCGGCGGTTTGGATCAGCGGCTTGGACCGGCGGCTTACGGGCCCGGCGGCGCGACCAGCGGCTTGCCGAGGCACACGCTCAGCTCGTCGTGCCGGTAGTAGCCGAATTTCGGCACCGGCAGGTAGCCGCACGAGCGGTACAGCGCGATGGCCTCCGGCTGCCGCTGACCGGTCTCCAGCACCATCCGGGTCCTGCCCGCCGCCGCGGCCGTCCGCTCCAGCTCGGCCAGGATCGCGCGGGCGAGACCGCGCCCGCGCGCCCGCGCCACCACGAACATCCGCTTGATCTCCGCGTCGCCGTCCGCGTGCCCGTCGGGCGAGTCGTCCTGGGCGCGCCAGCCGCCACTGGCCACGGCGTGCCCGTCCTCGTCGTAGGCCAGCAGGTACAGCCCGCGCGGCGGGTCGAAATGGGCCGCGTCCATGAAGGTCGAGTCCCCGTCGCCGTACCGCTCCACGTACTCCTGCTGCACCAGGTCGCTGAGCTTCACCGCGTCGGGGTGGTCGTAACGCGTCGTTCTGATCTCCACGCCCGATATCGTACGTGCGCGGTCGTACGCACGTGCGGACGGGGGATACCGAAGCGGTCCAGCCGACCGGCCCCGGTATCGTCCAGCGCATGTCGACCACCGTCACCACCGTGAACGTCAACGGACTCCGCGCCGCCGCCAAGAAAGGCTTCCTGACTTGGCTGGAGGAGACCGAAGCCGACGTGGTCTGCCTCCAGGAGGTCCGCGCGGAGCCCGACCAGCTCACCGTCGAGCTGCGCGACCCGGCGGGCTGGCACGCCTTCCACGCGCCCTCCTCCGCCAAGGGCCGGGCCGGTGTCTCGCTGTACACCCGCGAGGAGCCCAGCGCCGTCCGCGTCGGCTTCGGCGCCACCGAATTCGCCGCCGCCGGGCGCTACCTGGAGGTCGACCTGCCCGGCACCGGACCCGGTCTGACCGTCGGCAGCCTCTACCTCCCCTCCGGCGAGGTCGGCACCGAGCGCCAGGCGGAGAAGGAGCGCTTCATGAAGGACTTCGCCGTCCACCTCGGCGCGCTCCGCGACCACGCCGCCGAAACCGGCACCCATGCCCTGGTCTGCGGCGACTGGAACATCGCGCACCAGGAAGCGGATCTGAAGAACTGGCGCGGCAACCGCAAATCCGCCGGCTTCCTCCCCGAGGAACGCGCCTGGCTCACCGAACTCTTCGGCCCCGCGGGCTGGACCGACGTCGTCCGCCGCCTCCACCCCGACGTCGAGGGCCCCTACTCCTGGTGGTCCATGCGCGGCCAGGCGTTCGACAACAACACCGGCTGGCGCATCGACCTCCAGGTCGCCACCGAAGCCCTCGCCGCCGCGGCCACCACCGCCGTCGTCGAGCGCGCCGCGAGCTACGACCAGCGCTGGAGCGACCACGCCCCGGTGACGGTGACCTACGACATCTAGGCCACGGCGGCGCGGCGCGCGCGTCACACCCCCGGCTCCACCGTCTCCAAGGCACTGACGAGCGGCGCGGAACTCCGTGGCCGGGCCCGGCGGGCGATGGCATGCTGAGTCCGTGAACGGACCGCACATCACCGTCAGTATCCCGGCTGAGCTGCACCTCTTCGTGGCCGCCGACCGGCGCCGCGAGGAACCCGGCGCCGTGGTCACCGACGGCACGTCGTCGCTCGGGCACGTCGTGGAGTCGCTGGGCGTGCCGCTCACCGAGGTCGGCGGGCTGTCCGTCGACGGCCGCGCGGTCCCGAACGCGCACGTCCCGGCGCCGGGCGAGGCGGTACGGGTCCACGCGGTCGTACGGCCGCAGGAGGTGCCGGGCGCGCCGCTGCGCTTTCTGCTCGATGTCCATCTCGGCACGCTGGCGCGGCGGTTGCGGCTGCTCGGGGTCGACGCGGCGTACGAGAACGAGGACATCGGCGACCCGGCGCTCGCCGCGCTCTCGGCGAGCGACCGCAGGGTCATGCTCACGCGCGACCGGGGCTTGCTGCGCCGCCGCGAACTGTGGGCGGGCGCGTACGTCTACAGCGACCGCCCGGCCGACCAACTGCGCGACATCCTCCAGCGGTTCGCGCCCGACCTCGCGCCCTGGACCCGCTGCGTCGCCTGCAACGGCCTGCTGACCCCCGCCGACAAGGAGTCCGTCCGCGACCGCCTGGAGGGCGGCACCGAACGCTCCTACGACGTCTTCGCCGCGTGCGCCTCCTGCGGCCGCGTCTACTGGCGCGGCGCCCACCACACCCGCCTCGAAGCCGTCGTCGCCGAAGCACTCCGGGACGCCGCCCCCACCCGCCACTGATCCCGCGCGCCACTGACCCCACCCGCCACTGACCCCCACCCGGCACTGATCCCGCGCGGACCGGCACCGCGCGGACCTTCACCGCGCGCCGGAGCCGCTGGTGGGACCGTCCGGCGCCTCCCATGGGACCGGGCAGTGCCCTGCCCCCATGGGACCGGCCAGTGCCTACCTCAGCCTGACCGCTACCCGCGCCGAAGGCCGCTCGCCCACCGACAAGAGAATGCGTCTGGACAAAAAAAGTTTTCGGTGAGACGCTGAAGCCATGTTGGACGTGAGCGTGATCGAGAACCCCGAAGCGGCGGCGACGTCGCTGGACCCGATACGGTCCCGGCTGCTGGCCGAGCTGGCGGCGGGCCCGGCATCGGCGACGATGCTCGCGGCGAGGGTGGGGCTGCCGCGGCAGAAGGTGAACTACCACCTCAAGGCGTTGGAGAAGCACGGCCTGGTCGAGCTGTCGGGCGAGCGCAAGAAGGGCAATGTCACCGAGCGGCTGATGCGGGCGACCGCGGCCTCGTACGTGATCTCGCCGATGGCGCTGGCCGCCGTGCAGCCCGATCCGGCCCGCTTCCGCGACCAGCTCTCGGCGCGCTGGCTGCTGGCTGTCGCCGCCCGGCTGGTGCGGGACGTCGGCACGCTGATCACGGGCGCGGACCGGGCGCGGCAGCGGATCGCGACCTTCGCGCTCGACGGCGAGGTCCGCTTCGGCTCGGCGGCGGACCGCGCCGCGTTCGTGGACGAACTGACCCGCGGCATCGCCGCGCTGGTCGCCAAGTACCACGACGAGGAGGCCGAGGGCGGGCGTCCGCACCGGATCGTCGTCGCCCTGCACCCCACGGTGAAGACCCCCGACGCCCCCGCCGTCACGAGCGGTGGCGCCGATGCCTCCGCTGTCGAACCGGCCGTCGGCCGGCCCACCACACCCCCTGAGGAAGCGTCATGAGGAAGCTTGTCGTCAGTGAGTTCCTGTCCGCCGACGGAGTCATGGAGGCGCCCCACGAGTGGCACGGGCCGTACTTCGACGATGACATGGCCGGTGCCGTGTCCGCCCAAATGGACGCGTCCGACGCCCTGTTGCTCGGCCGCACCACCTACGACGGCTTCGCCGCCGCGTGGCCCGCGATGGCCGGCCAGCCCGGCGGCGACCACATGAACGGCATCGCCAAATTCGTCGTCTCCAGCACGCTGGAGAAGGCCGAATGGAACAACTCCACCGTCCTCAGCGGAGATCCGGCCGCCGCCGTCCGCGAGCTGAAGCAGCGGGACGGCGCGAACATCACCGTGATGGGCAGCGCGACGCTCGTGCAGTTGCTGCTCGGGCAGGGCCTGGTGGACGAGTTCGACCTGCTGGTGCACCCGATCGTGGTCGGCCGCGGCAAGCGGCTGTTCCAGGACGGTCTGCCGCAGACCCCGTTCACCGTCGTTTCCTCCGAGATGTTCGCGTCCGGCGTCCACCACGTCGTCTACGCGCCGCGGAAGGCGTAGGGCCGGTCCGCCCTCCCGCACCCGCACGGCCCCCATCCGCGTATCCCCTGGAGCAAGGAGCTCTGAACAACCATGTCCAAGCACTTCGAGATCGTCCGTGAATTCGAGGTCGACGCCAGCCCGTCGCAGGTCTGGGACGCCATCACCACCGGTACCGGGGGCTGGTTGTGGCCCATGGAGTACGAGCCCAAGGAGGGCGGCGCGGCGCCGTTCGGCGGGACCGTGGTCGCGTGGGACCCGCCGCACCGGCTGACCGGGCGCACCGAGGACGCCGAGGGCATCTCGGTGCAGACCTTCAACCAGGTCGACCACCTCATCGAGCCCCGCGAGGGCGGCGGTTCATGGGTGCGGTACGTGCACAGCGGCATCCTCGTCGAGGACTGGGACAACCAGTACGACGGCGCGAACAAGCACACCGACTTCTACATGCACACCCTGCGGGAGTACCTGCGGTACTTCACCGGCCGCATCGCCGTTTTCGGCGGCGCGGAAGGCCCGAAGGCGTCCGGCGCGCCCGACGCCTTCGAGACGGCGGCCCGCGCGCTCGGGCTGGCGGACGACGCGGCCGAGGGCGCGACCGTACAGGTCGAACTGCCGGGCGCTGGACGGGTGGAGGCCGTGCTCGACTTCCGCAACCCGTACTTCATCGGGCTCCGCACCGACCAGGCGATGTACCGCTTCTTCGGCCGCAACCACTTCGGCGCGACGGTCGGCGTGAGCGTGCACGACTTCGCGCCGGGCGCCGACGCCGAGCGGATCGGCGCGGACTGGACGCGCTGGCTCGCCGGGGTCTACGCGTAACGCCCCCTCCCGCGGCCGGAGTCGGGCCTTCGCCGTACCGGAAATCCGTTATCCCCGCCGCTCACCGGCCGTCTCCTGATCGCCGGTGAGTCGGCATGTGCGGGACGTACGGGATGCGCTGGCCACAGGCATCAACGGTATTGACGGCGGCCACGGCGGCCACGGCGCGGAGGAAGCGATGGGACGCAGAGCTCGGCACGGCGGACGATCACGGCGCGGTGCCGTGTCGGCGGCGGTGGCGCTGGCCGTCGCGGCCCTGTGCGTGGCGGTCTGGGTGGTCTCCGGCCAACGGCCTGGCGGCGGTTCGGCCGACACCTCGGCCACGGCGGGCGCCGCGCCCGTATCGGCGGGGCAGGTCACGACCACGGCCGCGCCGTCCGTGACACCGACCGTCACCGCCTCCGCGACGACCGCCGCCAAGAAGCCGAAGCCGACCGCTTCCCGGCAGCCCCCGCGGCCGACCGCGTCGCGCACCGCCGCGTCGCCCGCCGGTACGAAGCTCCCACCGCGTTCCGGCACCCGGGTGTTCACCTTCGTCAACGACGTGGACCAGACGATCTGGCTCGCCTCGGGCGAGCAGACCGCCCGGCCCGCGCTCACCACCACCGGCTGGGTCCTGCGCCCTGGGCAGACCCTCGGCGTCCGCGTGCCCGACCACTGGAACGGCCGCTTCTGGGGCCGTACCGGCTGCTCGTTCGACGCCTCGGGCCGCGGCCACTGCGAGACCGGCGACTGCGACGGCCGCTTCCAGTGCCCCGGTTACGGGGTGATCCCGGCGACGCTGGCGGAGTTCAACCTCAACTCGTGGGACGGGATGGACTTCTACGACGTCAGCCTCGTCGACGGCTCCAACCTCCCGATGTACATCAACCTCGTCGGCGGTACGACGAAGGACCCGATCTCGGCGAACGGCTGCTCGGCCGCGGGCTGCACCCACGCCGTGGACTGTCCGGCCGCCCTCCAGGTGACGTCCGGTGGCCGGGTGGTCGGTTGCGAGTCGCCCTGCGGGGTCTTCGACACCGACCAGTACTGCTGCCGCGGCACGTGGGCGCCGCGCTCGATGTGCCTGCCCGACCAGTGGCCGGTGAGGTACGCGGATGTGTTCAAGAAGGCCGAGCCGTTCGCGTACTCGTACGTGGACGACGACGCGACCAGCACCTTCACCAGCCGGGGCGAGGCCGGGTACCGGATCACTTTCGGGCTGAGCCGCTGAGCCGGTGAGCCGCTGAGGCGGTGATGCGCTGATGCGGTGAGCCGCTGAGCCGGTGAGCCCGTGAGGCACCCGAAGGGCCCGACCGGCCTGTCGGGGAGGACGTACCGACGCCGTATGTCAGGGCGGAGTCGGGGGCGGGAAGGGCGGCGGCCGTGACCGGCGCCGGGACGACGACGCGGGCGGCGCGGAAACCGCCGTCGTCGGCCCGGCCGACCGGGGACGGCCGCCGCCGATCCGCGATGAGTTTCGGCCGCGCCCGCGGTCCTATGGGGAGCAGCGGGCCCGTGTCCCGGGCGCGCCCCGACGAAAGCAGGCGTGAACGATGGCGACTTTCGTACTCGTCCCCGGCGCGGACGGCCGCGCCTGGGGCTGGCACCGGCTCGTACCGGAACTGCGCGCCCGCGGGCACGAGGCGGTGACGCTCGACCTGCCCGAGGACAGCGCCGCCGACCTCGACGCCTACGCGGACGCGATCGTGGCGGCGTGCGGCGACGTCGACCGGCTGGCCCGGCCGCTGGTCCTCGTGGCGCTGTCGCTCGCCGGATTCTCCGCGCCGCTGGCCTGCGAGCGGCTGCGCGCCGACCGGCTCGTACTCCTCAACGCGATGGTGCCGCTGCCCGGCGAGACGGCGGGGGAGTGGTGGGACCACACCGGCCAGCAGGCCGCCCGCGAGGCGTACGCGCGGGAGGAGGGACGCGACACCGCGTTCGACATGCGCGTCGACTTCTTCCACGACGTGCCGCGGGAGATCACCGAGGAGGCCATGAACTCCGCCCCGTCGGGCGGCGCGCCGGAACGGGTCTTCACGCAGCCGTGGCCGCTGACGGCGTGGCCCGATGTGCCGACCCGCTTCCTCCAGGGCGCGCAGGACCGCTTCTTCCCGCTGGAATTCCAGCGGCGGCTGGGCAAGGAGCGGATCGGCGTGGACGTCGAGGAACTGCCCGGCGGGCATCTGCTCGCGCTGAGCCGACCGCGCGAGCTGGCGCAGGCGCTGGTGCGGGACGTGTGAGCCGCGTGCGGCCGACCGCGTAAAACGGCGACTGCCCGGCGCAGAGGCGACTTCCCCCGGCCTGGAGGGACTTCCTGGCGCAGACGCGACTGCCCGGCGGGCTTCCCGGCAGGGAGAGGGGTTTCCGACTTCCTGTACAGTTGTCTAGGAAGTCGGAGAGCGGGAAGTCCGGTCAACGGAAGGCGTGGTGCACGGTCGTGAAGGTCGTCGCGGGAATCCTGGTCGGCGCGGTCGCCGCCTTCCATGTGTACGCGCTCGTGCTGGAGATGTTCCTGTGGCGCGGTCCGCGCGGCCGGGCGCTGCACGGGCTCGACGACGAGGGCGCCAGGATCACCGCGCCGCTCGCCGCCAACCAGGGCCTCTACAACGGCTTCCTGGCCGCCGGACTCGTCTGGGGCCTGATCGCCTCCGACCCGGTGGGCTTCCAGGCCCGGGTGTTCTTCCTGTGCTGTGTGATCCTGGCGGGTGCGTACGGCGCGGCGACCGCGTCCCGCAAGATTCTCTTTGTGCAGTTCGCGCCCGCGGTCGTGGCGCTGGCGGCGGTGCTTGTGGCTGGATGAGGGGTGTGATCGCTACGGGTGAGGTGAGCGGGGGGCGCGCGACGTCCGATCCCCGTACGCTCAGGACCCGCGCCCGGCTGCGGGCCGCGCTGCTCGACGAGTGCGCGCAGCGCCCGCTGGACCAGGTCAGCCTGTCGGCGGTGGCGCGCCGCGCGGGGGTCGGCCGGGCGACCCTGTATCTGCACTACGACGGTCTCCAGGCGCTCGCGGTCGACGCCTGCGCCGACGTCGTACGGGAAGCGGTCGACGCGCTGCACGCCTGGACCGCGCCGCCGGGACCTGACGCGCCGCCCGCGCCGCTGGCCGAATTCCTCGCCGTCGTGGCCGGGCGGGCCGACCTCTACCGCGGTCTGATCGCGGAAGGCGGCGGCGGCCCGCTCGGCGCGCTCCTCCACGACGAACTCCGCGCTCGTTCGTTCGCCGACCGCACCCGCGCGGGCGCCCCGTCGCCCGCGCTCGCCGCCTCCGCCACCGCGGCCGTGTTCACCGGCCTGCTCGCCGACTGGCTGCACGGCCGTCTGGACCTTTCGCCGGACGCCTTCGCCGCTCACGTGTGGCGGCTGCTGGTCGCGATCCACCGCGCCGTCCGCTGATCCTTCGCTGACGCCCGGTCAGGGCGTACGGTGTGCGCGGCGGGTGCGGACGGTGGGGGATATGCGGGGCAAATCGGGCGAGAGGTCACCCTGGGTGGTGCATATGGGTCTGAGTTTGCGAGGATCGCCGGGATGACTTCCGCTCCCGCGGGCTCCTTCGCTGAGAGCCGCTCCACAGAAGGCCGTGGCCGAAACCGCCACCGGCGTCGGAAACATGTGCTGCGACGGAGGGCCGGGATCGGCGCCGCCGCGTTCGTCGTGCTGGCGGTCGTCGGCGCCGGATATGTGGTGATGGACCGGCACGGCGCGGGTTCCGCCGCCGCGGACAGCGGCAGGAACGGCGGCTCCGGGCACGGTCAGGCCGCGGTGCCCGGCGCGTCCGCCAAGGCCGCGGGCCCCGGCACCCTGAGCGTCAAGGACGAGGCGCCCACCGTGATCCCGGGCCTCGGCCCCAAGACCCGCTCCGCGATCCCCGCCGCCACCCGGCAGGTGCTGGTGGCCTCGGGCAAGGCCAAGAACTCCGCAGACTCCACCGTCACCCTGTGGTCCCGTACCGCCGACGGCCACTGGAGCGCGGGCGCGGCCTGGCCCGCGCACAACGCCCTGCGCGGCTGGACCGACAAGCACCACTCGGGCGATCTGCACAGCCCCATCGGCGTGTTCACCCTCAGCGACGCGGGCGGCTTCGACGCCGATCCGGGCGCCAAGCTGCCCTACCACCACTCGTCCGCCTTCCGCGCGGGCGGCGTCGGCTTCGACGGCGAGCCGCTGGACGCCGCCTTCGACTACGTCATCGCCATCGACTACAACCGCGTGCCCGGTACGTCCCCGCTCGACGGCACCCAGCCGCTCGGTGCCAACCGCGGCGGCGGCATCTGGGTCCACGTCGACCACGGCGGCCCGACGCACGGCTGCGTCAGCGTCTCCGCCGCGCACATGGTCGACCTCCTGCACACGCTCGCCCCGGCCGACCACCCGGTGATCGTGATGGGCGACCACGCCTCGCTGTCGGCGTAGTCCTCTCCCGGTCTCCGCGACCGCTGACGGATCGCCGAGGCCGCGCATCCGCACGCCCGCCAGCGCACCGCGAATTGCGCCACCATGCCGACGGTGACCCGCCCGAACACGACCGAGAAGACCCACAGGGCGACACCCTCGCCCCGGGCCCCCGCCCACCGCCGCCCACGGGTCAGACACCCGAACTCCCGCCCACCCGCTCCGGCAGCCCGCCCACGACGTCATACGCCCGCTCCTCCGGCACCAGCCGCTCCGCCCCCTCGACGTCCCCGGCCCCGACCAAGCGGTGCACCTCCCGCGCCAGCGGCGTCACATCCCTGATCCCCACGATCCACGTGTCCGCGTACTCCCGCACCGCCTCGCCCGACAGCCCGAGTTGCAGCGACCGGTACGGCAACGGCCGAAGCCGCACGTCCCGTTCGGGGTCCCACTGCACCCGCGCGGGAGCGCCCTTGAGCTGCCGACGCCACGCGTCCCGGTCGGCGTGCACGTCGGGGGAGTAGTGGGACAGACACGCGTGCCGAAGCGCCCACTCGAATCCGTCACGGGTGATCTCCACCGCGAGCACCGTCTCCTGCCCCGCCTTGGCGCCCCAACCGCAGCGGTACATCATCCACAGGAACGACGGCTTGATCCACGTCATGCGGTCCCGGCTCCAGGCGGCGGGGAAGCGGCCGTCGCGGGCGGCGGGGAGGCCGATCGCGGGGGCGTAGGCCTGGTAGACGGTGATCGTGGTGGGGGTGTGGAGGGCGCGGACGCGCCGGGCGGGTTCTCGCATGGGGACACAGTGCCGTCGCGGCGGTGGGGGTGGCCAGCGAATTGCGGGGCGGGGACGCCCGGCGAAGGGGGTGAGGGGAGGGCGGGGGCGGGGCGTTACTCCCCGGGGAGTACGGGTGGGGGCGGGGCGGGTTGACCGGGGGAGTACGGCAGAGGCATACCGCCGGGCGATGCGGCGCGGCGGCGTACGCGGGAGTCTGGTGAGGCACCCCGGACCGGCACACGGGTGGCCGGGAGTCCGGCCTCCGCCGGGGCTTTCGCACCCGCTCGCGAGGAGGCACGGCCATGGAAGACGAGCAGGAGCTGACGGACTTCGCGCGCCGATGGACCGAGGCGGAACGGCGCGGTGACGTGACCGCGCTGGACGCGCTGCTGACCGACGACTTCAGCGCGGTGGGACCGCGCGGCTTCGTCCTCGACAAGAAGCAGTGGCTCGACCGCTACGCCTCCGGCGCGCTCGTCCACGACGCCTTCACCTGGGCCGAGGTGACGATCCGTCAGTACGGGCGGGCGGCCGTCGCCACCGGGGTGCAGGGCCAGCAGAGCATCTTCGACGGGCGGGACGCGGACGGGTACTTCCGGGTGACGCAGACGATCGTCGAGACCGACGGCGTATGGCGGTTGGCCGCACTCCACCTCAGTCCGACCGGCGACCGTCCGGGACCGGAGGCGTAGACGATGCGGATCAGTATCAGTGTCGCCCACGACGCCTGGCCCGAGGGACCGCGGGGCTCCGAACGGCAGTTGGAGCGGGTCGTCGCCACCGCCGACGAGATCGGGCTCGACACGGTGTGGGTCACGGACCATCTGACGCGGACGGACCCGACGCGGACCGACCTGACGCGGACCGACCCGACGCGCTCACCGGACGAGGCGGTCCTGGAGGCGTACGCGACGCTGGGACTCCTCGCGTCGCGCAGTGAACGGGTGCGGCTCGGCGCCATGGCGAGCCCGGTCGGCAACGGCGCGGCCGGCCCGCTGATCACGGCGGTCACGACGCTCGACGTCCTGTCCGGCGGCCGGGCCTGGCTCGGCATCGGCGCCGGATACGCCGACCACCAGGCCGCCGCGCTGGGCCCGCCCGCGCCCGGCGCCCCCGAACGCTTCGAGCGGATGGAGGACGTGCTGCGGCTCGCGCACCGGATGTGGTCGGGCGACGACAGCCCCTTCCGCGGCGCGCACTGCGACCTGGCCAGGCCGTACCCCAGTCCGCTGCCGCTCAGCGGCCCGCACCCGCCGGTGCTGATCGGCGGAAACGGCGAGGCCCGGATGCTGCCGCTGGTCGCGCGGTACGCCGACGCCTGCAATCTGCTCGACGTGCCCAACGGCGGCGCCACCATCCGCCGCAAGCTCGACATCCTCGCCGTGCACTGCCGCAAGATCGGCCGCCCGCTCGGCGACATCGACACATCCGTCAGCGTCAGGCTGCGGCCGCAGGAGTCGGCGGACGAACTCGTCGCGCACTGCCGCCACTTCGCCGGTCTGGGCATCGGGCACGTGGTGCTGGTGCCGGGCGGCCCGTGGACGGAGGCGTCGACGCGGACGCTGGCGGCGGCGCTGCCCGCGGTCCGCGGCCTGCACCGGGAGGAGGCGGCCGGGCCGAAGGCCGGCCGCCTCGACACCTACCGGCCGCCCGCGTTCGACGGCGCCGTCCCCGTCTGAGCGGAACGGGAAGGGTAGGCGGAGAAGGAACGGCACCCCACGGCCGGCGGTCGCCGTGGGGTGCCGTGCTGCGCGGCCGAGGCCGCGGCCGGCCCTGGAACCAGGACCGTCAGCCGTTGCCGCGCGGCAGGACGAGCGACTGGATCTGGGGAAGCCCCTTCCAGTCGTTCGAGGCGATCGTCGCGTGCGCCGCGGCGAGTTGGGCGATCCGCGCCTGAGCGTCGGCCGGGGACGGATTCGCGTCGTCCAGGGCGGGCGCGACATTCTGCGAGTCGGTCATCACGAGCAGGTAATGACGCGCGTCGTACCAATTCGTGTCGACGTTGAGGAACGCCGAGGCGTCACCGTCGAAGATCACGAACCACGGGCGCAGCGAGGCGTCGGAGTAGCGCGAACGCGGGTCGCCCGACTGCACGTTGTGCACGGTCGGGAAGACCTGGGCGGTCGAGACGTGCCCCTTGAGGTAGCTCGCGTACTCGACGTCCGTCCACAGCGTGTCGGTCGGGTTGTTCTCCTCGACGGTGCCGGGGATGATCTCCAGGATCACCTTGCCCGCGAGTTGCTGCCGCGTCGGCCAGTTGCCCGCCTGGGCGGCCTCGTCGAGCGTGCCGTAGCTGCCGCCGCCGGGCTTGGCCAGCAGGTCGGACGGCTTGAACACCAGGCTGCCGAGGTGCGCGCTGATCGACTGGTCCAACTTGGCAGGGCTCATGCCGAGGTTGGCCTGGAAGCCCGCCTTCATCTCCAGCTTGATCATCAGCGGCGCGTGGCCGGGGTGCGCGCCGAGCCAGACGCGTACGTCGTCCAGGCAGCTCTCCAGGTCCTTGTTCGCGCCGCCCGTGTAGAGCTGCGACGGCGAGGACGCGTCCACGCAGTTGTTGCCGTTGCTGGTCAGGCTGGAGTGGCTGACCTTCCACTCCTGGGTGAAGAAGTCGTCCCACACGTCCAGCTCGATCAGCGACGTGCCCGTGTCCAACGCCTGGGCGAGGTACGGGAAGGCGGCGGGGTCGTAGGTGTTGTGCAGGCCGGACGTCGTGGCGCCCGAGAACGGCAGGGAGCCGGTGTCAGCGGCGGACGCGGATGCGCCGCCTCCGGCTCCGGCGACGGTGAACGCCAGGCATGTGGTGAGCACGCCGAGCAGCGCCGTGCGCAGTCGTAGGGAAACTCGTCGGGACAGCGGACCGGTCACGTGTCCTCCAGTGGGGGGTGTCTCTCCGTCCGGACGGTGACTGCCGAGCGTGAATCGACGGAGACATGTCACGTAACACGATCTGGAATCCGGCTGTCAGCTACGAATCGAGCCGATCTTCAACGGAATTGACGCCACGTCAGGGGCGCTTCGGTGGGTTGTGGGGCCCGCGTCACGTCCGTACCGCTTTCAGCTCGCGCCCAGCAGCCGCAGCGCCGCCGTGGTGGCCGCGGCGGCGAGCACCACCACGAGGAAGGGTGCCCGGCGCCACGCGCACAGACCGCCGACGGCGACCCCGGCCGGGCGGGTGGCTCCGGCGAAGCCGTGGCCCTCGGTGAGGGTGGAGGTGGCGACCAGGGCGGCGAGCAGCACGACGACGCAGAGCGCCATCAGCCGTTCCAGGCGCGGCGAGAGAGTGACGCGGGCGCGCAGCACGGGCCCGGCGAAACGGAAGGCGAAGGTGCCCGCGCCCAGGGCGACGGTGGCGAGCAGCAGGCTCGTCCCCGTACTCATCGTCCCGCTCCGGTCCGCACGGCGGGGTCCGGCTCCTCGCGACGACCGCCCGCCCGCGCCGCTCCGACCCCGGCCAAGGCGAGCAACACCGGCA
Source organism: Streptomyces sp. NPDC088910 (assembly GCF_044749865.1). Classification (NCBI taxonomy): domain Bacteria; kingdom Bacillati; phylum Actinomycetota; class Actinomycetes; order Kitasatosporales; family Streptomycetaceae; genus Streptomyces; species Streptomyces sp. NPDC088910. The sequence continues at coordinate 114,292 of NZ_JBIVIV010000011.1, read as the reverse complement.
GTCCGGCGGGCAGATACGGCGTCGCGACGAGCGCGAGCACCACTCCGGCCAGCGCTGCCCTGCGCGTCGCGGAGTCACCGAGGGACGGCAGTACCAGGGCCAGCAGTACGGCGGGGAAGGCCGCGTCCAGCCCGAAGGCGTCGGTGTCGCCGACCGCGCCGCCGCCCAGAGCGCCCAGGGCGACACCGGCGTTCCAGCAGACGAACAGGCCGATGCCGCACGCCCAGTACGCCGCCCGCCGCCGTTCGGGTTCGCGCTGGGCGAGGGTGAAGGCCACGGTCTCGTCCGCCATCAGATGGCTGCCCGCGATGCGGCGGAGCGGCCCGGCGCCGAAGACGTCGCCGACCGCGAAGCCGAACGGTACGTGCCGCGCGTTCACGAGCAGGCCCGCGACGACCGCCGCCACCGGATTGCCGCCCGCCGCGACGATGCCGATGAACATGAACTGCGACGCGCCCGCGAAGACCACCACCGACAGCAGCATCGGCAGCCACACCGGCAGGCCGAGCCCCACGGCGATGGCGCCGAACGACACCCCGACGACGGCATCGGCGACGCAGACCAGGGCGATGTCCCGCACCAGGTCCTTCTCCGGAGTTCGCCATATCGAACGCATCGCCGTCTATAATGAACGGAGCGAGGATCGTTCGTCAAGGCGAACGAGTGGACTAGTTTGGCGAACGAAGGGTGCGGCGATGGCGGCGGACAAGGGGGCGCACGCGTCAGGAGAGTCGGGGGAGCCGGGACGCGGCGCGGACGAGAGCGGACGGGAGCGGCAGAGCGGGCGGGCACCGCTGGCGGCCATCGCGGAATCCCTCCTGCGCGAGCGCCGCCGCGCGGGCCTGTCCCTCGCCGAGGTCGCCCGCCGCGCGGGCATCGCGAAATCCACGCTCTCCCAGCTCGAATCGGGCACCGGCAACCCCAGCGTCGAGACCCTGTGGGCGCTGAGCGTCACCCTGAACGTGGCCTTCGCCCAGCTCGTCGACCCGCCCCGCCCCCGTGTCCGCGTCGTCCGCGCGGGCGAGGGCGTCGCCTTCGCCGCCGAGCGCGCGGATTACGTGGCCACGCTCCTCGCCTCCTGCCCGCCGCACGCGCGCCGCGACATCTACCTGGTGTCCGTACAGCCCGGCACCGCCCGCGAGTCCGACCCGCACGCGCCCGGCATGATCGAGCACGTGGTGCTCAGTACCGGCCGCGCGCTGGTCGGCCTCACGGACGATCCCGTCGAACTCCACCCCGGCGACTACATCGCCTATCCGGGCGACGAGCCGCACATCTTCCGCGCGTTGGAGCCGGACACCCTCGCGGTGCTCGTCCAGGAACACCACTGACGCCGCCCTGAGTCAACTCCGTGGGCGGCGCCCGTGGTGGCGGTGCGTCAGCCCGCGCGGAGCGTCAACGCGGCCGTGTGCAGGGTGCCTTGCGTGCGGAACTGGAGGAACAGCCGCCAGTCGCCCGCCGTGGGAAGCTCGGCGTGGAAGGCCAGTTCGGGGCCGCCGTGATCGCCGTTCACGGCCGTCGTCGGATGCAGGTGCGCGAACGCCAGATCGCCGGCGTGGAACGCCGTCAGGTGCGCGTACGTCCCCAGGTACGGCTGGAGATCGGTCACCGGGCGGCCGTTCCTGGTCACGGTCACGGCCAGCGGATGCGCCATGCCCGCCATGCCCGCCATGACGTCGCCCTTCACCGTCACCGTGTAACCGTCCACCGTGGCGCTGGTCTTGGGCGCGGGCAGCGGCACGGGCGACGAGGCGGCGCCGGGGACCGTGACCGTACGGCTCAGGACGACGTCCGTCCCCTTGCCGGGGCCCGCGTCCGGCGTGAAGGACGCGAAGAACCGCCACGCGCCGGGTGCGAGCGCCGCCAGCCGCGCCGTCCAGGTGCCGTCCTTCGCCATCCCCGGATGCACGTGCTGGAAGCCGGTGAGATCGGACCGGACCGCGTAGAAGTGCATCCGCTGCGTCTGGTCCAGCGCGAAGGCGGTCAACGGCCCGCCGTCGGGCGCGGTGACGGAGAAGCGGTACGTGGCGGGCGCGCCGGAAGGCAGCCGCGCGTCGGGGGAGACGAGGCGGTAGCCGTCGCGGTCGGCGGACAGGCCGTTGGCGGAGGCTGGGGCGTCCATGCCGTCCATGCCGTCCATGCCGTCCATGCCGTTCGTGGAGGGCGTGGACGGCATGGAGGGTTTCGAGGGCATGGACGCGGTGGGCGACGTGCGCGACTCGGGTGACGACGCCGGGGCGTGGCCGTGCGCCTGGCCGGCGGTCGTGGATGAGCCGCCGCCGCAGGCGGTCAGGCCGAGCAGCAGAGCGCAGGTCGCGGCGCTGGCCGCGAGGAGAGCGGGCCGGAGTGTTCGCATGATGCTCTTTCGGGTGAGCGCGCGGAAAACGGCGCGCATATGGATGCGATGCGGACGGATGTGAGGGCGCGACACCGCACCGGGAACTCCCCGGCGCGGCGGGCCTCTTCACGTCCGCGCGACGCACACCCGCAGCAATATCGCCCGCCCGCCCGGCGGCGGAGCGCGCCGCCGGTCCCGAGACGGCGCGGTGCCGGAGGCGGCCAACCCCGCCCCCAGCAACGGCGGTACGGCGGAGGCGACCTGCGCCCAGCCGGTGAGCGGTGCCCGCGCGCGTACGGGCGTGGCCCAACACGTACCGCCGGAGCCGGTCTTGGCGACGTGGGGGGCGGGGGCCTGCGGCCGTACGTGCGGAGTCGAGTGGGTGGTGGCGGCGACGGGCGCGGTAGTGGACATCCGCGCGATACCCATGTCCGTGCCCATGTTCATGGCCATGGGCACGCCGTGGCAGCCCTCGCTCGCGGAAGCCGGTGCGCCGTGCATGAAGAACAGCCCGAGCAGGACCGCGCACACCGCCAACAGCCGGGGCGTACGCGGCCGGTGCGCGTGTGCCGTACCGTCGCCGTCCGCTGTCACCCGGTTGACGATATACCCCCAGGGGGTGTCTTGCTCAGGCGGGTGCCCGCGTGTTAACGCTGCGGGTACACGGTCCATGTGCGATGCCCGCGACACGTAACCACGTAACCACGTAACCATGTAGACACGCAGACGGCCGACCGGAAGGCGCGAGAGATGTCCGTACGCAGCGAGCGCGAAGGCGCCGTCACCACCGTGGTGCTGTCCAGGCCGGAGGCGCGCAACGCGGTGGACGGGCCCACGGCCGCCGCGCTCGCGGACGCCTTCCGCGCCTTCGACGCGGACGAGGAGGCGGCCGTCGCCGTCCTCTGGGGCGAGGGCGGCACCTTCTGCGCGGGCGCGGACCTCAAGGCGATCGGCACCGTACGCGGCAACGCGGTCGTCGACGACGGCGACGGCCCGATGGGGCCGACCCGTATGCGGCTCGGGAAACCGGTGATCGCCGCCGTCTCCGGGCACGCCGTCGCGGGCGGCCTCGAACTCGCGCTCTGGTGCGACCTCCGCGTCGCCGAGGAGGACGCCGTGTTCGGCGTCTTCTGCCGCCGCTGGGGCGTGCCGCTGATCGACGGCGGCACCGTACGGCTGCCCCGGCTGATCGGCGCGGGCCGGGCGATGGACCTCGTCCTCACCGGCCGTCCGGTCGACGCGGCGGAAGCCCTCGCCATCGGCCTCGTCGACCGCGTCGTCCCGCCCGGCACCGCCCGCGCCGCCGCCGAGCGACTCGCGGCCGAGATCGCCGCCTTCCCTCAGACCTGCCTGCGCGAGGACCGGCTCTCCCTGCTGGAGCAGGAAGGTCTGCCCGAAGGGGCCGCCCTGGCCGTGGAGTTGGCCCACGGCCGGATCTCCCTGACCGAGGCGGCGGCGGGCGCCTCCCGTTTCGCCTCCGGCGAGGGCCGCCACGGATCGTTCACCTGATGCCGTACGCCCGCTGTCGGCCGTACGCGCCGGCGCCGTAGTCCTGTCGGGGTCCTCGGGCGGCCGCCCACGTGCCCGTTGTGCTCGCGGGCATGATCGTCTGGCTCAACGGCACCTTCGGCGTCGGCAAGACCACGACGTCCCGGCTGCTCACCGAACTCCTCCCTGACGCGCGGATCTTCGACTCCGAGACGGTCGGCTCCATGCTGCGCCCCGTCCTCGACTCGGTCCCCGTCGCCGACTTCCAGGACCATCCGCCGTGGCGCGCCCTCGTGGTCGAGACGGCCGCGCAGATCCTCGGCTACGTCGGCGGGACGCTGGTCGTACCGCAGTCGGTGCTGGTGCGGGCGTACTGGACCGAACTGCGGGACGGGTTCGCGAAGTCCGGCATTCCACTGCGGCACTTCGTGCTGCACGCCGACCCGTTGACGCGCGCCGCGCGGATCGACACCCCGAGGGCACCGGCATCCGACGCTGGCGGCACGACCATGTCGCCCCGTACGCCGACGCCCTCCCCTGGCTGCGCGAGGAAGGCGAGATCGTCGAGACGGCGGACATCGCCCCCGACGAGGTGGCGCGGCGGATCGCGGCCGCGGTGACCGCCCAGGGCGTGTCCGTGAAGTCGCCTCTGGCTGGCGGCGCCTGGCACGCACGCCCGCCCGCGTCGCCGGAATACCCGAATAGCTCCGCTTTGAGGCCACCCCGGCGCCTTGCGCTCAGGGGCCCCGGACGGAGTCCGGGGAACACCACACGCCGCCTGGACCGCCCATGATCCGCCGGACACGCCTTAGGTCGTAACGGCCGCGAAGCCGCGTGCCGTTCGCCCGTCGGCCCGGCGGGGGTCATCCCCGGCCCAGCCGCAGGGCCCAGGCGAGGCAGCCGAGCGCGGCCGTCGTGGTCAGGACGCGGGCGACGTTCCAGCGCAGCCAGGCGGACTCGAACTGCTCCCGGACGGCGGCGAGATCGCGGATCTTCGACGGGTCGCCCGCGGCGGCGAGCTTGTCGTTGAGCGGGACGTTGAAGCCCATGGTGACGACGAGCGAGGCGGCGTAGAGGGCCACCCCGGCGATGATCCACGGCAGCGCGGGCCGTCCGTCGCCGCGCCAGTGCAGCGCCGCCGCGATCCCGCCCAGGACCAGGGCGCCGCCGAAGGCGAGGCTGAACCAGCCGTTGAGTATGGCCACGTTGACGCGTTGCATGGCCTCCACGAACGTCCGGTCGTCGGAGGCGGCGAGGCCCGGCATGACGGCGACGGAGAAGGCGAAGTACAGGCCCGCCATCAGGCCGGTGGCGAGCGTGGCGGCGAGCAGCACGAGACTGCGGATGTCGCCGGACATGGCAACTCCTCTGGGTCCTCGGGGACGAGCGGTCGGATTCCGGCCCGACTCGGGCCGCTGGTAGGCGGGTTGGCGGTCCCGACCGGAGCGGTCCCGACCGGAGCGGTCCTGCGGGAGCGGCCGCTCCCGGCGCGGCTGCCGCTCCGGGTCCGCCGCGCCGCCGCCGGACATCGGCTGAGGCGGCGGCGTACCGTACGGCCACGCCGCGTAATGCTGCTGGTGCGGAGCCTGTTGAGGTGGCTGCTGAGGTGGCTGTCGAGGTGCCCGCTGAGGTGTCCGGTCGCGGGGCGCGGTATGCGCGTTCGGTGTCATGGCCTCAGTGAAACGGCGGCGAGGGCGGCGGGACCATCGTCGAAAAGCTCACCCCCATGCGTGGGCGTCCAGTCCTAGGCTGGGCGCATGGACGCACTGGCGAATCTGCTGGACGGGCCGCGGGCCCGAGGCGCCTTCCTGCTGCGGTCGATCCTCACCCCGCCCTGGTCGCTGCGGATCGAGGACCGGGCGCCGCTGACGCTGGCCCTGATGGTGCGCGGCGACGGCTGGGTGGTGCCGGACAAGAGCGACCCCGTACGGCTGTGCCCCGGTGACATCGCGGTGATCCGCGGCCCGGAGCCGTACACGGTCGCGGACGCGCCGGCCACCGAGCCGCAGATCGTCATCCATCCCGGACAGGTCTCCGCGACCCCGCAGGGCGTCGAGCTGTGCGACGAGATGGACCTGGGGGTCCGGACGTGGGGTGATGTGCCGCCCGAGGCGGTGGGTAGGGTCGGGGCGCCGGGACCGGTGCGGTCCGTGTCGGGAGCCGTCGGCGCAGGTCAGAGGGGTGCCGGGACCGCCGAGGACTCCGTGGTGATGATCACCGGGACGTATCAGATGCGCGGCGAGATCAGCCAGCGGCTGCTCTCCGCCCTGCCGCACGTCCTGGTCATGCCGGGCGACGCCTGGGCCAGCCCGCTGCCCGCACTGCTCTGCGAGGAGATCGTCAGGGACGAGCCGGGGCAGGAGGTCGTCCTCGACCGGCTCCTCGACCTGCTGCTGATCGCGGTGCTGCGCGCCTGGTTCTCCCGCCCGGAGGCCGGCGCGCCCGCCTGGTACGTCGCCCAGAGCGACCCGGTCGTCGGCCCCGCGCTGCGCCTGCTGCACGACGACCCCGCGCACCCGTGGACGGTCGCGGCGCTGGCCGCCAGGACCGGCGTCTCCCGCGCCGCCCTCGGCCGCCGGTTCACCGATCTCGTCGGCGAACCGCCCATGTCGTACCTGACCAACTGGCGGCTCTCCCTCGCCGCCGACCTGCTGCGCGAGCCGGACGCCACCATTGGCGCCGTGGCCCGCAAGGTGGGATACGGCAGCCCCTTCGCGCTCAGCGCCGCCTTCAAGCGCGTCCGCGGCATCAGCCCGCAGCAGCACCGCGAGGGTGTGGTGGCGGAGGGGAGCGCGGCGTCCTGATCCGTCCGGCGGACTCAAGGGGGCCTTCGGGGGGCGTACGGGCGCCTCGTACGAATCCTGCGTCCCATGCACCGTTCGGTTTGAGCCGGGGTATCGGGCCGGAATTGTTTAGGCTGACTGCATGAAGGACTGGGATCTCCGCAAGCTGCAAATCCTCCGCGCGCTGCGCGACACCGGTACGGTCACGGCCGCCGCGGGCGCGCTGCGGATGACCCCGTCGGCCGTCTCACAGCAACTGGCCGCGCTCTCCAAGCAGATCGGCACGCCGGTGTTGGAGGCGCGCGGTCGCGGCGTACGGCTGACCGGCGCCGCGCACGTCCTGCTCAGACACGCCGAGGTCGTCTTCGCGCAGCTCGAACGCGCGGGCGCCGAACTCGACGGGTACGCACAGGGCGAGGTCGGCGTCGTGAAGGTCGGCGCCATCGCCACGTCCATCACGCGCCTGGTGGTGCCCGCCGCTCGGCTGCTGCGCCGCGACGCGCCCGGCATCACCTTGTCGGTGCGCGAGGCGGAGGCCGCCGAGGTGTACGAGGAGCTGGCCGCCGGAGACGTGGATCTCGCGCTGTCGCTGGCCGTGGACGCGCCGACGGCCCGCGACACGCGCTTCGTGATCGCCCCGCTGCTCACCGACCCGCTGGACATCGCGCTGCCCGCGACGCATCCGCTGGCCGCCGCGCCGGGGCTGCGACTGGCCCAGCTCGCAGAGGACCCGTGGATCTTCGGCAGTCGCGGACCGTGGCGCGAGATCACCCTGGCGGCCTGCGCCGAGGCCGGATTCGTGCCGGAGCAGGCGCACGCCGCCGCCGACTGGCCCGCGATCTTCGCCCTGGTCGCGGCCGGAATGGGGATCGCGCTGGTGCCGCGGATGTCCGCGTCCGGCGCCCTGACCCAGGACTTGGCGGTACGGCCGCTGGACGTGGACCGGCCGCGGCGCCGGATCGTGGGCGCGGTGCGCGGCGGCTCGCAGGACGCCCCGCTGCTGCGGCGGACGCTGGGGGCGTTGCGGCGGGCCGCGGAGCTGGACCCAACCATGCAGTTGGACTGAACAATGGCTTCAGTAAGTTTCGATGGACGTGAAGGGTCGGGTCGGCCGAGAGTAGAGGCATGACGACGACAGAGACGCATGAGACGACGGCAGCGGGATCGGCGCCGGGGACGGCATCGGCTGGGGGAGCGGCTGGGGGAACGGCGGCAGGCGCGGCGGCCGGGCCGGGGGCCGGCACTTTTACGGACCTGACCTCCTTCACGGGTGACGCGCTTCCTTACGGCGGCGGCAACCCGTTCGCGGACTACCGCCGCGTGGAGCTTCCCTTCGCGGGACTCGCGGACCTGGCCGACCGCAGGCTGGGCGCGGGGGTGGTCGCCGCCAATGACGAGTTCTTCGCCGAGCGGGAGAATCTGCTGGTGGCCGGGCCCGCGGTCTTCGACCCCGAGCGCTTCGGGCACAAGGGCAAGATCATGGACGGCTGGGAGACGCGGCGCAGGCGGGGGGCGTCCGCGCAGGTCCCGCACCCCGATCCGGCCGACCACGACTGGGCGCTGATACGGCTGGGGGCGCCGGGCGTGATCCGCGGCCTGGTGATCGACACCGCGCACTTCCGGGGCAATTACCCGCAGGCGGTGTCGGTGGAGGCCACCGCGCACTCGATGTCGGCGGCGCCCGAGGATCTGCTCGACCCGGCGGTGGAGTGGACCGAGCTGGTCCCGCGCACGGCGGTCGGCGGGCACGCGGAGAACGCGTTCGCGGTGCATGTGGAGCGGCGCTTCACCCACCTGCGCCTGCGGCAGCACCCCGACGGGGGGATCGCCCGGCTGCGGGTCTACGGCGAGGTGGCGCCCGACCCGGGGTGGCTGGCCGAGCTGGGCACCTTCGACCTGGTGGCGCTGGAGAACGGCGGCACAGTGGAGGACGCCTCCGACCGCTTCTACTCCCCGCCCGAGCACACCATCCTGCCCGGCCGCTCCCGGAAGATGGACGACGGCTGGGAGACCCGCCGCCGCCGTGACACCGGGAACGACTGGATCCAGTACCGGCTCGTGGACCAGGGCGTGATCCGCGCCATCGAGATCGACACGGCCTATCTCAAGGGCAACGCGGCGGGCTGGGCGACGCTGTCGGTCCGCGACGGGGAGGACGGCGAGTGGATCCCGCTGCTGCCGCGGGTCAAGCTCCAGCCGGACAGCGTGCACCGCTTCCTGGTCAACCCGATACCGGCCACCCACGTCCGGATCGAGATCTTCCCCGACGGCGGCATATCCCGGCTGCGGCTGCACGGCTCGCTGACCGAGCGCGGCGCGACCAGCCTGGCCGAGCGGACGGAAGCCATCAGCTAGCGCGAGGCCGACATCGGGCAGGCCCCCGTGGGGGAGGGGGTCCCGTTCGTCAGGGTCTTCTGCGGGAGGTTCCTCAGCGGGCGGGGCTGAGGATCTGTTCCGACCAGGAGACCAGGTGCTCGAAGAGGCCGGTCCTGCGGCGGAGTACGGCCAGGGGGTCGTGGTCCACGTCGTAGGCGGCGGAGCCGACCCGGCCACCGACGGCGAGGCGGGTGAGCATCAAAGGGGCGAGCCAGCAGTATTTGGCGGCGCCCGCGGCGGCCACCGAGCGGCGCAGCTCGTCCTCGCCCAGGGCGGCCCCGGCATCGCGGGCACCGGCCAGATAGCCCTCGATGACGGCGGCGGAGATCTCCGGCAGCAACTCCCCTGGTATCAGGCCGTCGGCGACGCAGTCCGGGATGAGGTTGGCGATGTCCTCGCCCACGGCGCCTTCCCCGACGAAGGCCCAGTCGAGCAGGACGGTACGGCCGCCGGCCGATCGGGCGGCCGGGGCGCCGGGGGAGTGCGCGGGGGAGTCGTCCTGGGCGATCAGGTTCAGCGGCCAGACATCGAGGTGGCACAGGGTGCGGGGGCCGGACTCGGCGGCGGCGAGCAGGGTGTCGCGCTGCTCCCACATACGGCGCAGGCCGGTGCGCAGGGCGGCGGGCCAGACGGCGGCGGCGTCGGGCAGGTCCCAGGGGAGTTCAGCGGGCAGGGACTTGCTCTCCACGTACTGGCGGAGCCAGCCCCGGGAGAGCCAGGGCTCCGCAGGGAGCCGCCCGGTCCAGCGGGCCTGTGCGAAGCCGAGACCATGGGCGAAGGCGGCCAGGCGCTCCACCGGCCACCGGGAGCCGGGCACCCCGGTGACGTCCTCCAGCCACAGGGCGAAGGAGCCGTCCGCCCGCTCGTCCGCGGCGAGCAGGCGGGGGCCGTCGATCCCGGCGTCGGCGAAGACGGTCGCGGTCAGGCCGTCGCGGTAGGCGAGCGGCTCGCGGCGCCAGTGGTTCCAGTGCCGCGGCTCGGGGCTGGTCTGCCAACTGCCCGAGCCCTTGGGGACGCACACCTTGAGGACCGCGCTGCCGTCGGGGCCGGTCACCCGCCAGATGCCGTCGGTGGCCTGGTTGTCCTGATTGTGGGTGAGTTCGGTGTAGGACCAGGTGGGTGCCGCACCGCCGAGGGCCGAGGCCACGCAGGAGGGGACGAGCGTCGAGGGGGTCACTGGGCGCCGAAGAGCTTCAGCAACTCGTCCTTGCCGAACATCCGGGCCGTGTCGACCGCGGACGGCACGCCCGCGGCCGGGTCGGCGCCGCCGTCGACCAGGGCGGTGATGACGTCCTGCTCGCCCTTGAAGACGGCGCCGGCCAACGGGGTCTGGCCCCGGTCGTTGGCACGGTCCGGCTCCGCGCCGCGGGCCAGCAGCGCCCGCACGGTCTGCCCGTGACCGTGGTAGGCGGCGAGCATCAGCAGGGTGTCACCGCGGTCGTTGGTGAGATTCGCGGGGACTCCCGCGTCGATGTAGGCGGCCAGTTTGTCGGTGTCGCCCTGCCGGGCGAGGTCGAAGACCTGGGCGGCGAGCTGAAGCAGCTCGGGGTCGTGAGCGGGCTCGCTCTCGGCGGCGGGATCGGGCGTCGGCTCGGTCATGATCCCAGCCTACGCAGCGGGGCACTGTCCGTTGAAGAAGGAGATCACCACGCGTCGCGGCGCGCCCTGGCCGACCTGGACGTCCACCGGGACGCAGGCGTGGCCGTCACCGGCGACGAAGAAGCCGCCGATGAAGACGACGGGCTGGGCTGGGCAGGCGTCGAAGGTGATCGCGGGCGCCGGGGTGGACCCGAAGGCACGGCCGTACTCCAGTCCGGCCTTGGCCCGCTGCTCGGCGCCGATGGTCAAGGTGACCGTCGACCCAGTCCGTATGGAGGCGGCGACCTTGTAATGCCAGCCGTCGGAGTTGTGGTAGCCGTGGCCGGTCTGGTCGCCGTCGGCCAGGGCGCGCAGACCGGTCCAGGTGAGGGGACCCACCGTCACATCGTTCTTCGCGGTGGCCGGTGCGGCGGAAGACGAAGCGGAAGCATCGGAAGAAGAGGAAGTAGAGGAAGGGGTGGTGGGTGCGATGGTGGTCGAACCAGTGGATTTCGCGGGGCTGTTGCCCGTGGTCACCTCGGTGGCGGAGCCGCCGGGCGAGCGCATGGCTTCGACGCACGCCACCGGGCGGGGGTGCTCGATGCTGCCGACCGGGGGCGGTGCCTCGATGGTGACGCGGGCGGAGTCGGTGACGACGGGGCGGTGCGTGGAACCGCCCGAGGAGCAGGCGGACAGCAGGGCGATCACCCCTAACGCCACACCGGACGCTCGTATCCCGCGACCAGACATGCGCATCACTCCCTCACGCAGGACGGTACGTGGTCAGCCGAGCGGCGGCCAGACCACCAACTGCCGTACCAGCGCGGGGTCTCCGGTCAGCCGCAGCGCGTCGGTCCCGTCCCAGGGGGCCCTGCGGTACAGCGCCAGCAGCAGATCGCTGGCGGGGCCGGAGAGGGTGGCACCGGGCTCCGGGCCGTCGCCGGGGCCGCCGCGGACCGCCGAGGCACCGGTGGTGTCGAGGATCAGGGTCCAGGCCGGGCCCTCGTCGGCGACCAGCGCGACACGGGCCGGTGCGTGCGGCCAGCCGTCCATCGAGCCGAAGCCGACGTGCAGGAATTCATCCAGGGCGTCGGCGGCGAGGGCGGGCGGCAGCGGTTCGGTGACCCCCGCGGCCTCCTGAGCGTCGCGGGCGTGGACGGCCGCCTCCTGGACCTGGTGGCGGGCGACGGAGCCCGAGGTCGCCGCGTTGCCCGACTCCGCCCACCAGGTCCAACAGCCGGTGTCGGGACCGGCCGCACGCAGGGCGTCGAGCAGCAGCACCGTCGAGGCCGCCGACCAGGACGGCAGGTCGTCACCCGGCATGCGGTCGCCGAGCACCCCGTCCGACGGCGGCCGGACGGCGGGGCCCGCGGCGACCGTCGCCGCCCAGAAGCGCTGCACCTGGCCGACATGCGTCAGCAGATCCCGGACGGTCCAGTCGGGGCAGCCCGGAATCCGGGCCTCGACGGGTGCGGCCCGCGCGGCCTCGCGCAGGACCGTGGACCGCTCCTCGATGAGTTCGAGCCAGTCGGTGAACCGGAGTTCGGGCGAGGCCGGCGTCTGCGAGGAGCGCGAAGTCGTCATGGCCACCGTTGTAGCAGCGACCACCGACAATGCCCCCGGTCCGGCGGCCGGGACAGCCCGCGGGCTCCCTGTCCGGTGCGGTGCGCGGAAGATCGAGAAGGCCGCGCCCGGCCGGTCCCGCGGCCGAATTTATGGCCGGATTTCTGACCGATTCCACAGGTTTTGCCCAACCCTGACCACGGCGGGCTCTGTTCACCGCGACGGGAAACCTGTTCCATGGTCATCAGACGGCCGCCGCGACCGAAGGCGGCCACGTGTGCCAGAAGAGGTGGCCTTGCCTACGACCGTGCGGCGTACCGCTGTGAGCATTCCGGCCGCGGCCCTCGGCCCGGAGAACCCGCTGCCCGCATTGCGCCCGCTCGACGAGCTGCACCGGCTGGACCTCAAGGACCGCGAGGGACTGCCCGCCGACATGGCCAGGCAGCTCGGCTACGCGCCGCTGCGCTCGGTGCTGCCGGTCCGCGTCCTCGACGGCTACGGCCGGGACCGCGCCCCGGCCGCCCTCGACGCACTCGTCATCGAGAACGACCGCATCCGCGCCACCGTGCTGCCCGGCCTCGGCGGCAGGCTGTACTCGCTGGTCCACAAGGCGACCGGACGTGAACTGCTCTACCGCAACCCGGTGTTCCAGCCCGCCGCGTTCGCGCTGGCCGGTGCCTGGTTCTCCGGCGGCGTGGAGTGGAATCTCGGCGCCACCGGCCACGCCGCCCACACCTGCGCCCCGCTGCACGCCGCCCGCGTCCCCGCCCCGGACGGCGGCGAGATGCTGCGCCTGTGGGAGTGGGAGCGGCTGCGCGACCTGCCCTTCCAGATCGACATGTGGCTGCCCGCCGACTCCGACTTCCTCTACATCGGCATCCGGGTCCGCAATCCGCACGAGCGCACCGTGCCCGCCTACTGGTGGTCCAACATCGCCGTTCCCGAGACCGACCGCACCCGGGTGCTCGCCCCCGCCGACGCCGCCTGGCACTTCGGCTACAGCCGCACCCTCAGCCATGTGCCGGTGCCCGCGCCCGACGGCGCCACCGACATCACCTACACCACCCGCTCCGAGCACGCCGCCGACTACTTCTTCGACGTGGCCGACACCGACCGCCGCTGGATCACCGCGCTCGACGGCGAAGGACACGGCCTCGTCCAGACCTCCACCGACCTGCTGCGCGGACGCAAGCTCTTCCTGTGGGGCCACGGCCGCGGCGGGCGGCGCTGGCAGGAGTGGCTGACCGAGCCCGGCACCGGCGGCTACCTGGAGATCCAGGCAGGTCTCGCCAGGACACAGCTCGAACACATCCCCATGGCCGCGGATTCGGAATTCTCCTGGCTGGAGGCGTACGGACCGCTCGCCGCCGACCCCGCGCTCGTGCACGGCGACGACTGGTCCGCCGCGCGCGCCGAGGCCGGGGGACGACTCGAGGCCGCACTCCCGCGCGCCACCGTCGACGCCGCCTACACCGCGTGGCTGGCGCACGCCGACACCGACCCCAAGGACCTGCTCGCCACCGGCTCCGGCTGGGGCGCCCTCGAAAGCGAGCGCGGCCACTTCCACCTGCCCGGCACCCCGTTCCCCGCCACCACGCTCGGCGACCCGCAGAAGCCCTGGCTGGAACTGCTGCTCGCCGGGATCTTCCCGAGACCCGCCGCCGACGCGCCGCCGGGACCCGCGCTTGTCTCCCCGGAGTGGCGCGAACTGCTGGAGTCCGCCGACACCTATCCCGGCAACGAGTGGTTCCGCGACTACTACCTCGGCATCGCCCAGTGGGCCGCGGGCGACCGCGCGCAGGCCGTGCGCAGTTGGGAACGGTCGGTCGCCGCCCACCCCTCGCCGTGGGGCCTGCGCGCCCTGGCCGTCGCCGAGGCCGACGCGGGCCAGACCGACCGCGCCGCCGACCGCTACCTGGCCGCGTACGACAGCCTGCGCGAGACGTTCACCGCGCTCCCGGACCGCCCGGACGTCCGGCGCGCCCTGATCGTCGAGGCCGTGCCCGTCCTGCTCGCCGCGGGCCGCGCCGCCGACGCCGAACGCGTCCTCGCCGATCCGGACCAGGCTCCGGAGGGCGACCGGCACGGCCCGGACTGCGGGCGGCTACGGCTGCTGCGCGCGCAGACCGCGCTCGCCCGCGGCCAAGTCGCCGAGGCCCGCGCGCTGTTCGACGAGGGCTTCGTCGTGGAGGACCTGTACGAGGGCGCCGAGGCGCTGACCGACACCTGGTACGCCATAGCCGAGCGCCTTGTCGCGGGCGACGGCCCCGTCACCGACGACATCAGGACCCGCGCGCGGGCGGAACACCCGCTGCCCGCCGCGTACGACTTCCGGATGCGGCCGGAGACGGTGCCGTAGGGAGCGGGCGGTCCCGGCCGCACAGCGACTGCGGCCGACGTCCGTTGGCCGCCGTGCCGCCTACGCCCGGCTCGCGGCGACCAGCGCCGCCGTCTCGTCCGCCGTCAGGTCACCGGGGCGGCGGCCGTCGCGGGCAAAGGAGTTGGCGGTACGGCGCAGCGCCTCGTTGACGGGCGTCGGCACGCCGAAGCGGCGGCCCAGCAGCACGATCTCGCCGTTGAGGTAGTCGGCCTCGATGGAGCCGGTGCCCCGGGTGAGGCTCTGCCAGGACGAACCGCCGCCGCGCTCACCGCCGTTGACGGGCAGCAGCTCCACCCGGTCGCCGCGCACGCGGGCCTGCTCCTCCTGGCTGACGTGCGCGACACCGGCCGCGTCCAGCACCGCGACTCCTTCCGCGCGGGCCCGCTGATACACCTCGAACAGCGGCCCCTCACCGATCGGACCGGACACCGCCTCCAGGGAGTTGCCCAGATTCGACAGCAATTTGCCGTACTTCCACGCCATCACGTCCTGCGAGACCGGCGCCGCGAAGCCCGAGCCCTCAAGGTCGGCGGCGATCCGCCGCGTGGTGTCGTCCGCGCCCGACGGATAGCGGCCCAAGGTCAGAATCCCGGACAGCGGCGCACCCGGCGCCTGCACGACACCCGGCTCCAGGTGGGAGGCCGGCAGCCAGACGCACATCCCGTGCACGTTCGGGAAGCGGCGCAGCGCCAGCCGCTCGTTCTCGACCCCGTTCTGCGCGCACACCACGGCGGGACCGGCACCGTCCGACCCGACCCCGTACCCGTCCCACCGCGTCAGCACCGACGCCGTGTCCTGCGTCTTGACGCCCAGCACCAGCACGTCGTCGGGCCGCGCCCGCAGCGCCTCCGGGCCGTCCGCGACGGGCACGGGCAACGTCAGCGTGCGGTCCGGCAGTTCGAGCCGCAGGCCCCGCTCGCGCAGCGCGTCGAGATGGCCGCCGCGCGCCACCAGGACGACCTCGTGACCGCCGTCGAACAGCCGCCCGCCGATCGTGCCGCCGACCGCTCCCGCTCCGATGATGATGTATCGCACACCGAGAGACTCGCACACGCCCGCCCCGGTCCCCCCGCCGCACCGCGCCGAAAACCGGTGGCCGGGCGTTCGCGCCCCCCGCCACAGTGATCGTCGGGGAGAAGACCCGACCACCACCATCCGACCACCACATACGGGGGGACCGTCATGTCCACATTGCGCGTGACCGCGGAGCGGCTCACCATCCTCGACCACCCCAACGCCGACGCGCTCGAACTGGCGCAGGTCGGCCTCTACCGCGCCGTGGTCGCCAAAGGCGCCTACCGCAGCGGCGACTTCGCCGTCTACATCCCTGAACAGGCCGTGCTGCCCGCGCCGTTGATCACGGAGCTGGGCCTGACCGGCAGGCTGGCCGGAAGCGCCGCGAACCGCGTCAGGGCGGTCCGGCTGCGCGGCGAGCTGTCGCAGGGCATCGTCTGCCGCCCGGCCGCGCTCGACGGTACGGATCTGGAGCGGGCCGCCGCCGGGGGAGCGGACTTCGCCGAACGGCTCGGCATCGTCAAATGGGTGCCTCCGGTGCCGGTGTCGATGAGCGGCGACGTGGAGTCGGCGCCCGACCTGCTGCCCTGGATCGACATCGAGAACCTCAAGCGCTATCCGGACATCTTCGCGCCGGGCGACCCGGTCACCGTCACCGAGAAGCTGCACGGCACGGCCTGCTGCCTCACCTACTACGCGGACAGCAGCGCCGTGCACGTCACGTCCAAGGGCCTCGGCGGACAGCGCCTCGCCCTCACCGAGACCGACCGCAATCTCTACTGGCGCGCCGTCCTCGGCCACGGCCTGCCCGCCGTCGCGGCCCGGCTCGCCGAGCGGCTGGGCGCCGACCGGATCGGCGTCTACGGCGAAGTGTACGGCAGCGGTGTGCAGGATCTCGGCTACGGCGCCGACGCCCGCGCGCAGGGCGCGCCCGGTTACGCGGCGTTCGACGTGTGCGCGGACATCGGCGGGCGGGTGCGCTGGCTGGACGCCTTCGCGCTGCTGGCGGGCGAAGTGCCGCTGGTGCCCAAGCTGTTCGAGGGCCCCTTCGACCAGGAGGCGGTGCTGGCGCTGGCCCAGGGCACGGAGACGGTCTCCGGCCGCGGCCTGCACCTGCGCGAGGGCGTCGTGGTGCGCACGGCCGACGACCGCTACAGCGACGTGCTCGGCGGCCGGGCCATCGCCAAGGTCGTCAGCGACGCCTACCTGACCCGCAAAGGCGGCACGGAGTACGAGTGAGACCGGCCCCCGCGAGACCGGCCCCCGCGTGACCGCCGACCGCGTGACCGCCAGCCGCCGACCGTGGGCCGACGCCTTTCCCCGAACAGCGTCGGCCCACGGTCGGCCCACCCCGGACCGTCAGCCCGCCCCGACCCGTCCGGCCCCCGCCTCCGCGCCGCCCTCCAGCCGCGCCCGCAACCGCCGCTTCGCCTCCGGCCACTCCTCGGCCAGCATCGAGAAGAAGACGCTGTCGCGCCACGTCACACCGTCCGAGCGCAGCCGGTGGCGGCGCCAGACCCCCTCGCGGACCGCGCCGAGCCGCGCGATGGCCCGCTGCGACCTGATGTTGAGATGATCCGTCTTCCAGCAGATCCGCCCCATGCCCAGCTCCTCGAAGGCATGGCCCATCAGCAGCAGCTTGGCCTCGGTGTTGACCGGGGTCCGCCAATGGGCGCGGCCGTACCAGGTCCAGCCGATCTCCAGCCGCTCGTCCCTGGCGCTCACGTCGTGGTACGTCGTCCAGCCGACGGCCCGGCCGCCCGCCCGCTCCACGACGGCGAAGGCGAGACCGCCCGCGGCCTCCGCGTCGGCGGCGACCCGTACCGCGAGATCGCGCAGCTCGTCCTCGGTGCGCGGCGGCTCCACCGGCAGCCAGCGCCACACCTCCTCGTCACCGCCGCCCGCGGCGAACAGATCGGGCACATGGCCGGGAGCGAGCGGTTCGAGGCGGACGAAACGGCCTTCGAGCACCGTGTGAGCGGGGGTTCTGGCAACCATGGACGCACCGTAACCAGCGGCCAGCGGGTCCTGGCAACGCGATTTCACCTCGTGGACCGCATGCTCTCGGCTCAGCCGGGTACGTGCGGGGGATCCGAGCACCGTTGACGCCAGAAGCGGCGAGAGGAACCAGAAGCGATGACCGACATCACCCCCGACGGCCTCGACCCGGACAGCGGCCTGCCCCCGGCGCAGCGCGCGCTGCGCGAGATCGCCCACGGCAGCGAGAACGTCGTCGCCCTCAGCACGCTCGCGGTCAGCGAAGTCCTGCTGCCGGTGCCGGGCGTGGACGAGGACCCCAACGGCGGCGAGCCTCCCCGGCAGATCCAGCTCCCGGTGTACGAACAGGAGGACGGCCGCCAGCTCGTGCCCGTTTTCACCTCCGAGACCCGGATGGCCGAAGCGCTGCCGACGACCAGCCGCTACCGGCTGGTCCAGCTCGCCGTGCTCAGCGGCGCCTGGCCCTCCGACGAACTGATCCTGTCCATCGACACCGGCAGCCCCGACTCGCTGAGCATCTCGGGCGAAGGCGTCCGCGCCCTGGCCGGGCTGGTCGGCGGCCAGAACTGACCGCCGCCCACGTCGTCAACCCCGCCCGAGCCGCCTGAGGCGGCTCCGAGCAGGCCCCGGCACGCCCTGCGCCCCCGGTCAGCCCCGGTACACCACCAGCCCGCCGGGCACCTTGTCGAGCAGCAGCTCACCGGGCGCGGGTGCCACCTCACCGTCGTAGGCGAGGTGGACGCCCTCGCCGGGCAGCCGCAGCCGCAGCCGCCGTACGGTCGCCGACGTGTACACCGGCGACCGGGTCAGCACCCCGGTGAGGGCCGCGCCCAGCAGCCGGGTACGGGCGAAGGGCCCGCCGTCCACGATGCGCACGTCCAGGACGCCGTCGTTGAGGTCGCGGCGGCGCACCGGGGCGAGCCCGACACTGGAGTAGCGGCAGTTCCCCGCGAAGATCAGCCACACCGAGCGCGGCCGTCCGTTCACCTCGATGTCCACCGGCTCGCAGGTCCGCAGGACGTGCACGGCGGCCAGCACACTGGCGGGCCAGCTCCCCACCCGCCGCGACCAGCGCTCCCGTACCCGTACCAGCTCCGGGTACGACCCGATGCTGAAGGTGTTGAGGAAGGGCGCCGACTCGCTGTACGGCGAGTCCAGGCTGGTGTGCCGGGCCACGTCCACATTGGCCGCCCGGCCCGCCGCGACCGCCTTCGCGGTGTCCTCGACGGTCTCCAGGCCGAGGTCGAGCGCGAAGTGGTTACGGGTGCCGCCGGGGAAGACCGCCAGCGGCAGCCGGTGGCGCAGGGCGACGGCCGTGGCCAGGCACACCGTGCCGTCACCGCCGCACACCCCGAGCGCGCCGCCCTGCTCCACGGCCGTGCGCGCCGCCTTCTCCAGCATCTCCAGCAGGTCGTCGTCCTCGGTGCACTCGCCGACCGACGCCTCGGGCAGCGCGGCGGCGATCCGGTCGACGGGCGCCGACAGCAGCGGCGGCGGCCCCGACGCGGAGTTCACCACCACGTGCAGCCCGCGGCCCTCGGGCAGCGACGGCACCTGCGCGTCGGCGCCCGGCTCCGGCTTTCCCGGAGCGGGCGGCACCAGGGCGCGTACGACGGCGGCGGCGCCAAGGCCCAGGGCCGCGCCCGCCACCACGTCACTCGGATAGTGCACTCCGGTGTAGATCCGTGAGAAGGCCACGCTCGCGGCGAGCGGCGCGATCACCAGGCCCCAGCGCGGCGACTCGATCGCCATGCCCGCGGCGAAGGCGGCGGCCGAGGCCGCGTGACCCGAGGGGAACGACGAGGTGATCGGCTGGCGGTGCAGCCGCCGTATGACCGGGACGGTGTCGAGTATCGGCCGCGACCGCCGTACCGCGCCCTTGCCCGCGGTGTTGACCGTCAGCGACGCCAGCGCCAGCGAGCCCAGTCCGCGCGCCGCCGCCCGGCGTCCGGTCCTGCCGCCGGTGGCCGCGACGCCCGCGGCGACGGCGAACCACAGCCGGCCGTGGTTCGCGGCACTGCTCAGCCGGGGCAGCACCGGCTCCGCGCCCGGCCAGTGGCGCTCCGCCACCTCGGCGAACAGCGCCTTGTCCCAGTTCTTCCAGGGATACGTCATGCGGGCCGGTTACCCACGCCCGGCCGCGGCACACCGCCTGATCAAGGCCGTTGCCGTTCCGTCACGGACGGCCGACCGCGTATCCGCCGGTAACGCACTCGCGTACCCGACCGCGTATCCGTCGGTACCGCACTCGCGTACGCGACCGCTTATCCGCCGGTACCGCACCCGCGTACCCGCCCGCGGACCCACCGGTAGCGCACCCACACCGCCGCCCCCGTGTCCGCCGTCCACCGGCGCCGCCGCTGTAGTCTCACCGGGTGAACGAAGCTCACCCGCACACCCCTTGGCCAGAGCCGGAACTCGTGATCTTCGACTGCGACGGTGTGCTGGTCGACAGCGAGAAGATCGCGGTGAAGGTGGACGCGTTCGTGCTCGCCGCGGTCGGCTGGCCGCTGAGCGAGGCCGAGATCGTGGAACGGTTCGTGGGCCGCTCCTACCGCGACATGACCACCGCGATCGAGAAACACCTGGGCCGCTCCCTGCCCGAGGACTGGGACGCCCCCTACCGGCACCTCTACCAGGAGGCGTTCGACGCCGACCTGACCGAGGTCGACGGCATCACGCAGGCCCTGGACGCGCTCACCCTGCCGAGCTGTGTCGCGTCGAGCACCAGCCACGAGGGGCTGCGCCACACGCTTGGCCTCACCGGGCTCTACGAGCGTTTCGAGGGCCGGATCTTCAGCGCGAGCGAGGTCGAGCACGGCAAGCCCGCCCCCGACCTCTTCCTGCACGCGGCCCGCAGCCTCGGCGTCGAGCCCGCGCGCTGCGTGGTCGTCGAGGACAGCCGGTACGGGGTGGCCGCGGCCCGCGCGGCGGGCATGCGCGCGTACGGCTACTGCGGCGGACTCACCCCCGCGGGCTGGCTCGAAGGCCCCGGCACGACGGTCTTCGACGACATGCGCGACCTGCCCGCACTGCTGCTGCGCTGAACGCGGGGCGCGCCGCCGCCTCCTCACCCGCGCGCTCGGCCGTCGGCCGCTCCACCGGCCGTTCCGTCGGATGCGGACCGCGCCGTTCCGTCGGATGCGGACCGCGCCGCCGCGGGAGAAAGTGGGCCCCAGGGGTGCCCACCTACGCAGCGGAGGTAACCGGATGCGGCTCGGCCCGCGGTACGACCTGCGACCCGACTCGGGACTGCCGCTGCCCGCGTACTGGCGGGAACGGACCGCCGACGCCCGGCCCGGCGCCGAGGTCCCGGGCGGCGGCCCGCGGCTGCTCGACGCCGCCTGCGGCTACTGGGCCCGGCGCGGCCTGCCCTGCCGCGCGGGCCACGTGCTCGCCGCGCCCGGCGCGGAGCCGCTGCTGTTCGCGCTGCTCGCCGCCGTCGACGGCGACCCGGTACTGGCCCGCCCCGCCCCCGCGTGGCAGGCCCCGGTGGCCCGGCTGCTCGGCCGCCGGGTGCACACCGCGCCCACCCCGCCCGAGGGCGGCGTGCCCGACCCCTTCGCGCTGCTGGAGACCGTACGGCGGGCGCGCGCCGCGGGCGCCGACCCGCGGCTGCTGGTGCTGTCCGCCGCCGACGACCCGACCGGCACCGTCACCGCGCCCGAGCTGCTGCACGAGACGTGCGAGGCCGCTGCGGAGGCGGGGCTGCTGATCGTCTCCGACGAGACGTACTCCGACACGCTCCACCACCGCGACACGGTGCTGCTCAGCCCGGCCGAGATGCTGCCCGACCACACCGTCGTCCTGGCCGACCTGGGCGCCACGCTGGTCCCGGCCGCGGTGCCCGCCGCGCTCGCCCGCTTCCCCGCCACCGCCCACGGCGCGGCCTGGCGGGAGCGGGCCCTCGACGTACTCGCCGCGCTGCGCGCCGTGCTGCCCG
Organism: Streptomyces sp. NPDC088910; assembly: GCF_044749865.1. NCBI lineage: Bacteria > Bacillati > Actinomycetota > Actinomycetes > Kitasatosporales > Streptomycetaceae > Streptomyces > Streptomyces sp. NPDC088910. Next base: position 92,831 of record NZ_JBIVIV010000011.1, on the reverse strand, counting down.
CGCCGGTCGCCGCCGCCACCGGATACGTCCTCACCGAGCCCGCGGAGGTCACCGACCGCACCGCCGCGGCCAACCGGCTGCACGCGCGTACCGCCGCTGCCGCCTTCCGCGCGATCACCGGCGCGGGGGCGACCTGCCGTCCGCCGCGCGCCGGTTTCCAGCTCTATCCGACGCTGCCCGCGCCCGGCCTGGACGCCGCCGCGCTGGAGGAGCGGCTGACCGCGGCCCTCGGCTACCCCGTACTCGGCGGCCACCGCTTCGGCGACGACCCGGACGAGCCGCGCGTGCGGATCAGCACGGGTCACCTGCACGGCGCCACCGAGGACGAGCGCCGTGTCGCGCTGGCCGCGCCCGACCCGCTCGCCGTCCCGCATGTCGTCGCCGCGCTGGCCGCGTTGGCCGTCGCCGTCAGCGGCCACGCCACCGGGTACTCGGAGGGCGGGTCGGGCCCCGCGGGCGGGGCGGTCGGTGAATCCGCGGGCATCGGTGAATCCGCCGACATCGGCGAATCGGCGGACACCGGATCGCGGGGGCGTGGGACCTGACCTATTTTTTGGGTAGGTCGATGAACGATGATCGGGGATCCGGTGGGTGCGAGCGGTGTTCGGGACGGCCGGGCGGGCCACACGCGTCTCGCCCACCCTCCCCACACCCTGTGCCGCGGCCACGGGTCCTGCCGGTCCCGTCGGGCTTCCCGGCCCGGCCGGAACCGCCGGGGCCGCCGCCCCGGCTCGAACCGCCGGGGCCGCCGCCCCGGCCCGCTGTTGCCCGGCGAGTGTCGCCGACGGCGCCGAGACCGTGACGGATGGGAGTCCCGATGACCGATCAGAGCGAGCGCACCCTCGCCGAGAGCGAGAACACCCTCGCCGGTCCGCGTCCGCTGGGCGAGTTGAGGACCTGGCCCACGTCGTTCGCCGACCGGCTGACGGACCCGCTGCCGGGGCTGCGCGACGTCCTGCGCTCGGTACGGGAACGCAGCATGCGCCCGCCGGCCGCCGCGCTCGCGCAGGTGCCGTCGCTGCCGGTCGAGCAGGGACCGCTGCCCGCGACGACGGCGGGCACGGTCAGCCTCACCTGGGTGGGACACGCGAGCTGGGTGATCGGCATCGGCGGGCTGACCGTGCTCACCGACCCCGTGTGGTCCCGCCGGATCCCCGGCACCCCGGCCAGGGTCACCCCGGTGGGCGTGCCCTGGGAGACGCTGCCCCCCGTGGACGCCGTCGTCATCAGCCACAACCACTACGACCACCTCGACGCGCCGACGCTGAAGCGGCTGCCGCGCGACACCGCGCTGTTCGTGCCCGCGGGCCTGGCCGCCTGGTGCCGCCGCCGAGGCTTCACGCGGGTCACCGAACTCGACTGGTGGGAGGCGGCGGAACTAGGCGGTGTCCGCTTCGACTTCGTCCCCGCGCACCACTGGAGCAAGCGCACGCTCACCGACACCTGCCGCTCGCTGTGGGGCGGCTGGGTGCTGACCGACGGCTCGGGGCGGCGCGTCTACTTCGCCGGGGACACCGGCTACGGCCACTGGTTCCGCGAGATCGGCCGCGCCCACCCCGGTATCGACCTCGCGCTGCTGCCGATCGGCGCCTACTCGCCGCGCTGGATGCTCAGCACCGTGCACACCGACCCGGAAGAGGCCGTACGCGCCTGCCTCGACGTGGGCGCGACCGCGATGGCGCCCATGCACTGGGCGACGTTCCTGCTCTCCGCCGAGCCGCCGCTGGAACCGCTCACCCGCCTGCACGCCGCGTGGGCCGCGACCGGCCGCCCCCGCGACGACCTGTGGGACCTGCCGATCGGCGGCTCACGGGTGCTGTCCGGCACGCCGTGAGGGCAAGCCCGGCGGCCTGATCGCGGGACGGGCCGCCCCCGCTTGCGGCGCGCGGCCTACTTGCGGCGCAGCCGCCGCACGACCATGGGCCCCGCCGCGAAGGCGAACGTCAGCCCCACCGCGAGCGCCACCCCCTGCCACGGCTCGGGGAACAGCGACCCGCCCAGGATGCCGACCAGTTGATACGCCGCCGCCCACACCAGACAGGCCGGGATGTCGCCGCGGACGAACCGCCGCAGCGACATCTCGCCCAGCAGGCACGCCACCATCACCGGGATACGGCCCGCCGGGATCAGCCGGGACAGCACCAGGACGGCCGCGCCGTGCGCGTCCAGCCGGTTCTGCGCCTTCTCCAGCGTCGTGTTGTCCACCCGGTCCTGGAGCCGGTGCAGCCAGCGCGAGCCGTTGCGGGACCGCACCCCGCGCAGGCCGAGCCAGTACAGCGCCACGTCGCCGAGGAAGGCGGCGAAGGACGACACGAGGAACACCCCGAGCAGCGCGAGCGGGGGTTGCGACTGGTGGAAGGCGACGACGGCCGCGCTGGAGACCACCGCGCCGGTCGGCACCACCGGCACCAGCGAGCCGAGCGACACCAGCAAAAACAGCGACGGATAACCTATGGCCTGCTGCGTGGTCTCGGACGCGGGGGAATTGGCGGCGGCCGACGCCAGGAAACCGATCACCCGCGGCTCTCCCGCCCGGCGTCCTCGACCAGCACCGACTGCCCGTGGTCGAGCCGGTGCACCGACACCCGCGGGGCCAGCCGGGCGGCGATCCGCACGAACTCCTCGCCGGGCGTGTGGAATTCGTGCGGCCGTACCGCGTCCATGCCGATCGGCCAGAATGTGCCGTAGTGCACCGGCACCGCGGCTCGCGGCGCCAGATCGGCCAGCACCCGCGCGGCCCGCGCCGCGTCCAGATGCCCGTGCCCGAGGAAGGGGCCCCAGCCGCCGACCGGCAGCAGCGCCACGTCGCAGGGGCCGACCGCGTCGGCCAGCCCGTCGAACAGCCCGGTGTCCCCGGCGAAGTACGTGCGCGCGGCCCCCTCCATCACATAGCCGAGCGCGGGGGAGCGCTCAGGCCCGTACGGCAGCCGCCGTCCGTCGTGCGCGGCGGGCACCGCCCTGACCGTCAGCTCCCCGCCGTCCGCGCCGCGTACCAGGAGCGAGTCGCCCGCGCCGACCTCCACCAGCCGCAGCCGGTCACGCAGCCGCCGCAGCCCCGGCACCGCGGCGACCGCGCCGCGCGGCAGGACCACGGTGGTGCCCGCCGCCAGCCGCCGCACCGAGTCCAGGTGCAGGTGGTCGGCGTGCAGATGAGAGATGAGTACGGCGTCGGCCGCGCCCGCCGACGCGGGCGGTACGGCGCCGCGCCGCCTGCGCAGATGGGCGAGCCGCCGGGTGAACAGCGGGTCGGTGAGCACCCGTACCCCGGAGTCCCGCACGGTCACCGTGGCATGACCCCACCACGTGATCTCCACCGCCACCGCGCCCGTCCTTTCCCGGCATCCGTCCAGGGCGCCCGTATCGCACACACGCGTCGCACCTCCCCGGTCAGGGGACTCGTACCGTGCCCGCGCACACCCTCGCAGGCCCGAGCGTATGCCCTGCCGAGGGCCGGGCCCGGCGCGCGGCCCGACGGGGCGCCGGGACGCGGCGGGCGGTATGGCACTGTGGAGGTGTGCCGCAGCCTGCGAAGAGACGGGAACGGGCCGTCGGCCGGAGCGTGGTGAGGGCCGTCGGCCGGGTGCTCGCTGTGTGGATGGTCTCCAGCGCGACCCTGGCCGTACTCGCCTGGGTGCTCCCCGACTTCCGCCTCGAGGCTCCCAACGGCGACAGCCCCACCCAGATCGCGGTGACCTCGGCGATCGGCGCGGGCGCCTTCGGCGTACTGAGCGCTCTCGTGTGGCCGCTGCTGGTCCGCGCCCTGCTGCTGGTGCCCGCCCTCGTGCTCGGCGCCCTGGTCTTCTTCCTCAACGGCTCGCTGCTGCTCGTCGCCCTGCGCTTCACCCCCGACGGCCGCGGCCAGGTCGCCCCGGCCACCGCCGTGGTGATCGCCGCCGTGATGTCCGCGACGTCCTCCGCCACCAGCACCGCCCTCGCGGTACGGGACGACGCCGCGTACGGCCGCAGGCTCGCCCGGCTCGCGGGCCGCAGAACCCGTGCGAGCGACCCGCCGCTGCCGACCACGCCCGGCACGGTCTTCCTGCAACTCGACGGCGTCGGCCACGACGTGCTGCGCGACGCCCTCACCTCCGCGCCGCCCGCGATGCCGACCCTGGCCGGCTGGCTCGGCACCACCCACCGGCTCACCCCGTGGCGCACCGACTGGAGCAGCCAGACCGGCGCGAGCCAGCTCGCCATCCTGCACGGCACGAACCACGACGTGCCCGCCTTCCGCTGGTTCGAGAAGGAGACCGGCCAGCTGATGGTCTGCAACCGGCCCTCCAGCGCCGCGGAACTGGAGCGCCGCGCGGTGGCCCGTACCGGCTTTCGCGGACTGCTCGCCGAGGACGGCGCCAGCCGCGGCAATCTGTTCACCGGCGGCGCGGAACAGTCCGCGCTGGTGATGTCGGTGGCGGCCCGCCGCGACAAGTTCAGCCGCTCCAGATCCGGCTACTTCGCCTACTTCTCCGACCCGGCGAACGCGGTGCGCACCGCCTGGTCGTTCAGCGCCGAGGTGTGCCGCGAGATCGGGGAGTCGACGGCGTCGCGGCTGCGCAGGGACCGGCCCCGGATCAAGCGCGGCGGCCTCTACCCGCTGCTGCGCGCCTTCGCCACCGTCGTGGAACGGGACGTGGCCGTGGCCGCCGTCATCGGCGACATGCTGGCCGGAAGGACCGCCGTCTACGCGGACCTCGTGGCGTACGACGAGGTCGCCCACCACTCGGGCCCGCGCAGCAAGGACGCGCGCAAGGTGCTGGGCCGGCTCGACCGCTCGGTGGCGCTGATCGCCGACGCCTCGCGGTACGCGCCCCGGCCGTACCGCATCGTCCTGCTGTCCGACCACGGGCAGAGCGAGGGCGAGACCTTCGAGAGCGCGTACGGGGTGACCTTCCGCGCACTGGTGCGGGCCGGTTGCGGGCTGGCCGGGACCGAACGGCAGGCCAGGCGGCGGGCGGCGCGCGGCGCCGAGGCACGGGCGGCGGCCCGCACCGCGCTGCGCCGCCCCGAGCAGGAGCGGCGGGCGCAGGAGGAGGCCGAGTGCGCGGGGCCCGCGTCGCAGCCGGTCGTGCTGGCCTCGGGCAACCTCGGGCTCGTCGCCTTCCCCGAGATCGAGGGGCGGGCCACGCTGGAGGAGATCGACCGCCGCTCGCCCGCGCTCCTCGACGCGCTCACCGGGCACCCCGGTATCGGCTTCGTGCTCGTGCACAGCGCCGAGCGCGGTCCGCTCGTGCTGGGCCCCGACGGCTCGCAGCGCGAGCTGGCCACCGGGCGGATCAAGGGCGACGACCCGCTCGCGCCCTTCGGCGAGGGCGCCGCGGACGCCGTGCTGCGGGCGGACGGCTTCCCCCACATCGCCGACCTCATGGTCAACTCCGCCTGCGATCCGCGCTCCGGAGCCGTGCACGCCTTCGAGGAACAGGCCGGTTCGCACGGGGGCCTGGGCGGCCCGCAGAGCCACCCCTTCCTCCTGACCCCCGTCGAACTCCCCGTGCCGCCCGCCCCCCTCGTCGGAGCCGAGGCCCTGCACTCCCTGCTGCGCACATGGCTCACTCCGCCGCGCCCCGCCTCACCTCAGGAGAAGCGGCCCGGCGAGGAGCGATCCCGCGAGGAACCCATCCACCAGGAGCCCATCCACCAGGAACCCATCCACCAGGAACCGGTTCGTGAGGAACCGACCCGCGCGACGACGGCGTGAACCGACCTGACGCCGCCGCCGGTCAGGCCGTGGCGCCGCCGTCGATGACCAGGTCGGTGCCCACGGTGGAGGTGGCCGCGGGGGAGGCGAGGTGGAGGACGGCGGCGGCGATCTCCGCGACGCTGGACGCGCGGCCGAGGGGGATCTGGGCGCGCAGGCGGGCGGCCTTGGCGGCGGGGGTCTCGCCGGGGCGTGAGGACATGGGGGTGTCGACGGCGCCGGGGCTGACGGCGTTGATCCGGACGCCGTCACCGATGTGGTCGAGGGCGGCGGCGCGGGTGAGGGCGCTGACGGCGGCCTTGGCCGCGGTGTACGCGCCGAGGCCGGGAACGCGGCGATGGGCGCCGATGTTGGAGGCGACGTTGACGACGGCGCCGCCGCCGTGCGCCCGCATGTAGCCGATCTCGTACTTCATGGAGAGCCACAGCCCGGTCAGGTTGGTGTCGAGGCTGTGCCGCCAGTCGGCCTCGGATATGTCGGCGACCGGGGCGGGAGGGGTGATGACGCCGACGTTGTTCACGGCCACGTCGAGACCGCCGAAGCGGGCCGTCACGGCGTCGACCAAGCGCTCGACGTCCGGCGCGACGGTGATGTCGGCGGGTACGGCGGCGGCCTCGCCGACACCCTCGGCCGCGATGAGGGCGACCGTCTCCTCGAGGGTCCGCTCACTCCGCCCGGCGACGGCGACGCGGGCGCCCGCACGGGCGAACGCGAGCGCGACGGCCCGCCCGATACCGCTGCCGCCGCCGGTGACGAGGACGGCCCTGCCGGTGAAGGTGTCGGACATGACGGCTCTCCAGATGCCTTGGGTGCCTACGGGAATGAGAACGATCGGTCGCCAAAAGGGGGCTCCGACCCGTCCGGTCAGTCGAGCAGGGCCAGCGCCTGCGCCGCGGCGTCGCGCGGGCGTTCCGGGTCGCCGCCGGCCTTGCCGACCACGCGGATCCCCTGGAGCAGCACCAGGAGCATGCGGGCCAGCGCCCGCGGGTCCCGCCCGGCGGGCAGCTCGCCCTGGGCGCGGGCCCGCAGCAGCGCCGAGGTCAGCCCGGCCTCCAGCAGGTCCCAGCTCGCCTCCACCCGGCGGGCCGCGGCCCGGTCGTGCGGGGCCAGTTCCACCGCGGTGTTGGTCATGAAGCAGCCGCGCCGCAGTTCGTCGCGCGCGGACTCCTCGGCGAAGCGGGTCACCACCGCCCGTACCCCCGGCAGCGCGGGCCCCGGCTGTGACAACTCCTCCAGCAGCCGCGGGTCGCACAGCTCGCCGTAGCGGCGCAGCGCCAGCAGATACAGCTCGTGCTTGCTGCCGAAGGTGGCGTAGACGCTCGCCCGCGCGATGCCCAGCGCCTCGACGAGGTCGGCCATCGACGTGGCCTCGTAACCGCGCCGCCAGAACAGCTCAAGTGCCGCCTGGAGCGCCGTGTCCGGGTCGAATTCCTTGCTCCTCGCCATGCCGATGACCCTAGGGTCATTGAGAACGATCGGTCAAGAAAGAGCTAATCGTCAACTGAAGGTTGACGACCGAGGAATCGTCAACCTAACGTTGACGCATGACCCAACACCCGGTACGACTCGACGACCTCATCGACTACGTCAAGGAACAGCACCCCGGCAGCGAACCGCTCGAAGACCTCCAGCACGCGGTGGTCGTCGCCACCCACGTCGGCGAAATCGCCGACCACCTCATCGGCCACTTCGTGGACCAGGCCCGCAGGGCGGGCGCCTCCTGGACCGACATCGGCCAGCACATGGGGGTGAGCAAGCAGGCCGCGCAGAAGCGGTTCGTGCCCAAGGTTCCCGAGGACCTGGAGTATCTGAGCGTGGAGGCGGGCTTCAACCGCTTCACCGCGCGCGCCCGCAAGACCGTCGCCGCCGGACAGGAGGAGGCCCGCGGCGCCAGGCACAGCGCCGTGGCACCCGAGCACCTGGTCCTCGGCCTGCTGGACGAGCCCCACGGCCTCGCCGCCCTGTGCTTCGGCGCCCTCGGCGTCAGCGCGGAAGCCGTCCGCGCCGCCGTTTCCACCCCCGGCACCGAGGAAGAGCCCCTCAAGGGCAACCTCCCGGTCAGCCCCGCCGCTAAGAAGACCCTCCACCTGGCGCTGCGCGAGGCCCTGCGGCTCGGCCACAACTACATCGGCACCGAACACATCCTGCTCGGCGTCCTCAGCGACGACCAGGAACCCGCCGCCAGAGCGCTCGCCGGCCTCGGCGTCACGCACGAGGCGGCGGAGGCGTGGACCCTCGCGAGCCTGGCCGACCTCGCCAAGGAGTGACCGGCACGGCCGCCCGGCGCCGGCCGGCCCTCCCCGGCCGGTCCGGCGTCGCCCCTCAGCTCTCCTTGCGCAGCGCCAGCAGCCGGTACACCGGGTCGGGGCGCGGCACCTGCTGGCCGGGAAGCAGCGCCAGCCGCCGCACCAGCGCGCCGGCCTGCTCGTCGTCCAGCGCCAGCGCCGACGCGTAGTAGCCGCGCTCCAGATCCCCGGCGGTCCGCTCGGGGGAGCGGCCCTGCCCGTGGCCGGTGAAGCGCGCCTCGCCCGCCCTGCGCAGCCCGTGCTCCGAGGCGACGGCCAGAATCCGCGGGGCCGCGTCGTACGCCTTCCGCACCCGGTACGGCGCCAGCAGTTCGTCCACGTCGCTGTTCATGTCGTGGCCCGAGTCCTTGTCGACCGTCGTCACGAACACCCCGCCGGGCCGCAGTACGCGGGCGCACTCGGCGACCACCGCGGGCGCGTCCGGCAGCAGGTGCAGCAGCCACACCGCGCTCACCGCGTCCAAGGACGCGTCGGCGAAGGGCAGCCGATGGCAGTTGCCCAGCACCACCGAGGCACCGAGGCGCTCGGCGGCCACCTGGGCCATGCCCTCGGAGGAGTCGACGCCGAACACCCGCAGTCCCGGCCGGTCGAGCAGCCCGGTGACCAGCCCCGTACCGCAGCCGATGTCCAGCAGTGTGCCCGCGCGTTCGGGCACCAGGGCGAGGATCGCGCGGGCCGCTGACCGGGCCCGCGGCACACCGCCGCGCGTGGCGTCGTAACGCGCCGCCTCCACGTCGTAGTCCAGCATGTGCGAAATGCTAGAGGCCCCAGGTGAACAGGGGTTCACCCGGGACCTTGCGCGCCGGTTACGTGGTGAGGCCAGTGTTACGTCTGGCCGAAGGGTCCGGATCCGGCCCGAGGCGGGTGCCGTTGTCCGGATTCACCGGTTCCGCGCGGCCGGGCCCGACCGGCCCGAGCGCGGCGCGCTCCAGCGCACCGCAGGTGCCGCCGACCGCCCGTCCCCCGCACGGCGCGGACGGGCGCGGCGGGAACCGGACACCGCGATGGCTCGCGCACGCCCTTCGGCCCCACGTCCCGTCAGCGCGCCGCACGTTTCCGTATACGCGTCACACGGCGCCCCTCGGGCTCGGTGGGGGCCCTGCGGGGCTTGTGGGTGCGGAATCCCACGGCTCGGCGGTGAACTCGCCCTGAGAAACGGCGCGTTACCGCGACCGGACGTGACGGCGGCGCGGCAGCCGATAGCCTCGCCGGATGACTGAGCTGGACGGCGGCGGTACGCCGACGGGCGCGCCCGGGACCGGGCGGCGGCAAGGGCAGGCCCGCGATCTGGGCGGCAGGCCCTTCCCCGACATCGCGGTCGAAGGACCGGACGGGCAGCGCGAGGCGCTGGCGCGGCTGCGCGCCTGGGCCGAGCAGGAGGCGCAGGACGCCATCGACTGGTACCAGCGCGACAAGCGGCGCAAGCGCACCGCCTCCCGCACGCTCCAGGCGCTGGCCATCGCCCTGGCGGTGGCCGGTACGGCCGTGCCGCTGGCCACCGCGGCGAGCGGCGGCTCCGGGCAGGGCTGGGGATACGTCCTGCTCGCCCTCGCCGCGGGCTGCAAGGGATTCGACCACTTCTTCGGGCTGTCCGCGGGCTGGATGCGGGACATCACCGTCGCCCACGCGCTGCGCGGCGAGCTGAACGCCGTACGCCTCGAATGGGCCGCCGACGTGCTGCGGGCCGGGCCGGGAGGAGCCGCCGCCCGTACCTCGGGACCGCTCGAACCGGCCGAGGTCGAGCGCCAGTTGGCCCTCATCGCCCGGCTCGTCACGACGGTGCGCGGCCACGTCGAGTCCGAGACCGTCGACTGGCGTACGGACCTGAGCGCGCGCATCCGGCAGCTCAACGAGGCGGACGGCGGCCTGTCAGGCGCGGCGGTACCGGCCGCACCAGGCGGACCGGCCGCATCCGGGGGACCGGCCGCATCCGGGGGACCGGCCGCATCCGGCGACCGGCAGCCCCTGGCGTAGGGCCAGCCCCTGACGTGGGCTCCCTGACGCAGGCCCGGCGGGCCGGGCTCCCGCCTCAGCCCCGGTAGAGCGCCTCGATCTCCCGCGCGTACGCGTTCTCTATCGCCCGCCGCTTCAGCTTCAGCGACGGCGTCAAGGTGCCGCGCTCCTCCGAGAACGGCGCCGCCAGGATGCGGAAGGTGCGGATCGACTCGGACTGCGAGACAAGGGTGTTCGCGGCGACCACGGCCCGCCGGATCTCCGCCTCCAGGTCCGGGTCGTGCACCAGCTCGGTGGCGGGCAGATTCGGCTTGCCGCGCATCCGCAGCCAGTGCTCGACGGCCTCCCGGTCGTAGGTGATCAGCGCGGCGACGAAGGGCCGGTTGTTGCCCACGGCCACGCACTGCGCGACCAGCGGGTGCGCCCGCACCCGCTCCTCCAGCGCGACCGGCGACACGCTCTTGCCGCCGCTGGTCACCAGGATCTCCTTCTTGCGGCCGGTGATCGTCAGATAACCGTCCTCGTCGAGCGCGCCCAGGTCCCCGGTGGCGAGCCAGCCGTCCCGCAGCACTTCCTCGGTGGCCTTGGCGTTGTTGAGGTAGCCGTGGAAGACCTGGCCGCCGCTCAGCCAGATCTCGCCGTCGTCGGCGATGGCCACGGTGGTGCCGGGCACCGGCTGGCCGACGGTGCCGAAACGCGTCTGCTCCGGCGGGTTCGCGGTCGCGGCGGCCGTCGTCTCGGTCAGGCCGTAGCCCTCGTAGATCGTGACGCCCGCGCCGGAGAAGAACAGGCCGAGCCGCCGGTCCATCGCCGAGCCGCCCGAGATACCGTGCCGCACCCGGCCGCCGAGCGCGTCGCGGACCTTGCTGTAGACCAGCTTCTCGTAGAGCTGGTGCTGCATCCGCAGACCCGTACTCGGACCTGGCCCGGTGCCGAAGGCCCGCGCCTCCACCGCCTCCGCGTACCGCACCGCGACATCGACCGCCTTCTCGAACGGCCCGAGCCTGCCGCCCGCCTCCGCCTTGCGGCGCGCGCCCTGGTAGACCTTCTCGAAGACGTACGGCACGGCCAGGACGAACGTCGGCCGGAAGGCGGCGAGGCTCGGGATGAGTTCGGCGGCCGTCATGCTCGGCTGGTGGCCGAGGCGGATCCGGTGCCGTACCGCGGCGACCTCCACCATGCGGCCGAAGACGTGCGCCAGCGGCAGGAAGAGCAGTGTGGACGGCTCCTCGCCCGGCTTGCTCCGGAAGACCGGCTCCCAGCGGGCCACCACGTTCTCGGTCTCCGCCATGAAGTTGGCGTGCGTGAGGACACAGCCCTTGGGCCGCCCGGTGGTGCCCGAGGTGTAGATGACGGTGGCGACGGCGTCGGGTGTGACGGCGAGGCGGTGCCGCTCCACGACGTCGTCGCCGATCTGCCGCCCGGCCTCCGACAGTTCGGTCACGCAGTCGGAGTCGAGCTGCCACAGCCGGGTCAGCGCGGGCAGTTCGTCCACGGCCGCGCCGATCGTCATGGCGTGGTCCTCGTGCTCCACGACCGCCGCCACCGCGCCCGAGTCGTGCAGCATCCACCGCACCTGCTCGGAGGAGGAGGTCGGATAGACCGGTACGGACTGGGCGCCGATCGCCCACAGCGCGAAGTCGAACAGCGTCCACTCGTACCGGGTACGGGACATGATCGCGACCCGGTCGCCGAACCGTACGCCCTCGGCCAGCAGCCCCTTGGCCACCGCGAGCACCTGGTCGCGGAATTCGCTCGTCGTCACGTCCTGCCAGACGCCGTCCTCGTCCGCGCGGCCGAACACCACCTTGTCGGGGGCCTGCCGTGCGTTGCCGAACACGGCATCCGCCAAACCTCCGGCCTGTGGCGTCGTGGCCATGGGGGGGACGGTGAACTCGCGCAACGGGTGCTCTCCTCATACCGCACAGTGCGGGGCCCGTAAGCTATCCGATCCGCCGCACGGGCGGGAGGGCCGTGGCAGACCCGTGTTATCGGACATCTGTGCTGGTGGCGGGCGTATGACCGCGTCTCACAAGGGAGTCGTGCCCACGCGGCCGTTTCCGATGCTTCCGCCGCCGTACTTTTATCTCCACCAAATCTGCGCCGACCGGTCACTGGCGCTCCACTGTCCCAGGGGCCACGTGCGCCCCGCGCCCGGCCCCGCCCGCGGCTCCGCGTCGTTCGGCCCCGCGTCATCCGCCCCGCGCCTGGTCAGGACAGCGGCTTGTGCAGCCGGTCGCCGCCCGCGAGGATCGCCGCGGCCAGCGCGTCGGCCGCGTCCTGGGCGCGGGCCTGCCGCCGCCCGTGCAGCAGGACGAAGTCCACCGCGCCCAGTTCCGGCAGTCCGGACCGGGCGGGCAGCCGTACCAGCCCGGCGGGCACCAGGCCCTGCGCGTGCGCCATCACGCCGAGGCCCGCGCGGGCCGCCGCGACCAGACCGCTGAGCGAGGCGCTGGTGCACGCCACCCGCCAGGCCCGCCCGTCGCGCTCCAGTACCTCCAGCGCGCGGGCGCGGGTGATGCCGGGCGGGGGGAAGGCGATCAGCGGCACCGGACGGTCCGGGTCCAGGCGCAGCCGCTCGCCGCCGATCCACACCAGCTTGTCGCGCCACACGAGCCGTCCGGGGCCGTTCGGCCCCTGCCGCTTGGCCAGGCACAGGTCGAGCCGTCCCGCGTCGAGCCACTGGTGGAGGGTGCCGGACAGTTCGACGGTCAGCTCCAGGTCGACCTCGGGGTGCTCGCGCCTGAAGCCCTCCAGGATCTCCGGCAGCCGGGTCAGCACGAAGTCCTCCGAGACGCCGAAGCGCAGCCGTCCGCGCAGCCGGGTGCCGGTGAAGAAACCGGCCGCGCGCTCGTTCGCCTCCAGGATCGTCCGGGCGAAGCCGAGCATGGCCTCGCCGTCCTCGGTCAGCTCCACGCCGTGGGTGTCGCGGGCGAAGAGCCGGCAGCCCGCCGCCTCCTCCAGGCGCCGCACATGCTGGCTCACCGTGGACTGCCGCAGCCCCAGCCGCTGCGCGGCCTGCGTGAAGCTCAGCGTCTGCGCCACGGCGAGGAAGGTCCGCAGCTGCACGGGATCGAACATGCCCGCCAGTCTAGTCCGGCTATCGCGTTCCGTGATGACAGTGAGTACGGCAACCGGGCTTCCCGATCGCCGACGCCCCGACGATGCTGGAGCGGTGCCATCAGATACCGCGCCGCAGGACCCGCCAGACACCGCGCCGCAGGCCGCCGCGACGGACTCCGCGCCGCAGGCCGCCGCGACGGACTCCGCGCCGCGGGCCCCGAAGCGGTCGGGGCTGCTCAGGCGGCTGCCCGTCGACCCGTACATCGCGGCCCTGCTCGCCACCGTCGCCTTCGCCGCTCTGCTGCCCGCGACCGGGACCGCCGCGCACACCGCGAGCCACGCCAGCAACGGCGCGGTCGCGCTGCTCTTCTTCCTCTACGGCGCCCGGCTGTCCACCGGCGAGGCGCTGACCGGGCTGCGCCACTGGCGGCTGCACCTCACCGTGCTCGCCGCCACCTTCGTCGCCTTCCCGCTGCTGGGCCTGGCCGCCCGCGGCCTGGTCCCGTACGTCCTGGCGCCGCAGCTCTACCCCGGCTTCCTCTTCCTGTGCCTGCTGCCGTCCACCATCCAGTCCTCGATCGCGTTCACCTCGATCGCCCGCGGCAACGTCGCCGCCGCCATCTGCGCCGGGTCCTTCTCCAGCCTCGCCGGGATCGTCCTCACCCCGCTGCTGGCCGCGGCCCTCATCGGCGGCGACTCCGGCGTCGACGCGCACGCGCTGCTCGACATCTCCCTCCAGCTGCTCGCGCCCTTCGTCGCCGGGCAGGTGCTGCGCCGCTGGATCAACGGGTTCCTCACCCGGCACCGCAAGGTGCTCGGCTACGTCGACCGCGGGTCGATCCTGCTGGTCGTCTACACCGCCTTCAGCGCGGGCATGGCCGAGGGCATCTGGCACAAGGTCCCGGTGCCGCGGCTGGCGGAACTGCTCGTCCTGGAGGCGGTGCTGCTCGCCCTGATGCTCGGCCTCACCTCCTTCGGCGCGCGCCGCCTCGGCTTCGGCCGGGCCGACCGGATCACCATCGTCTTCGCCGGGTCCAAGAAGAGCCTGGCGTCCGGACTGCCCATGGCCACCGTGCTGTTCGGGTCCGGCGCCGGGCTCGCCGTACTGCCGCTGATGCTCTTCCACCAGATGCAGCTCATGGTCTGCGCGGTGATCGCGAAACGCTGGGCACGCCAGCCCGACCCGGAGGTAGCGTGGCGCGATGACCAGGACGACGACGCCACGCGACCAGCCGGACCCGCCGCCGCTCCGCGGCGACCTGCGCCCGCCGGGGCTGAACGCGGATGAGCCGACGACGCTGCTGGGCTTCCTCGACTATCTGCGGGAGGCCGTCGTCGCCAAGGCGGAAGGCGTGCCGGACGAGGTCGCGAAGGCGCCGGGCGTCACCTCGGGCACCAGCCTCCTCGGCCTGGTCAAGCACCTCACGGCCGTCGAGTTCAACTGGTTCGTCTGGGCCTACGAGGGCGCCGACCTCCCCCTGCGGGACGACGAGATCCCGCCGTCCGACGACGAGAGCGGCGCCGAACTGATCGCCGCCTACCGCGCCGCCGCCCTGCGCAGCAACGAGACCGTCGCCGCCTGCGCCGACCTCGAACGCCCCGGCGCCCGCTCCCTGCGCGAGACCCCGCCGCCGTCCCTGCGCTGGGTGCTGGTCCACATGATCGAGGAGACGGCGCGGCACGCGGGCCATGCCGACATCATCCGCGAGCGGTACGACGGGGACGTCGGCCGCTGACGGCCCTGTTCAGCGGATCACCCGGTGACCCGGTGACCCGGTGACCCGGTGACCCGGTGACCCGATTACCCGGTCACCCGGTGTGCTCCGCCGCGAGCGCGATACGGGACTCGCCCGCGTACACGTTCATGGAGTTGCCGCGCAGGAAGCCGACGAGGGTGAGACCGGACTCCGCGGCCAGATCGACGGCGAGCGAGGAGGGGGCGGAGACGGCGGCCAGTACGGGGATGCCCGCCATCACGGCCTTCTGCGCCAGTTCGAACGAGGCGCGGCCCGAGACCATGAGGATGTGTCCCGCCAGCGGCAGCCGGCCCTCGCGCAGCGCCCGGCCGACCAGCTTGTCCACCGCATTGTGCCGCCCCACGTCCTCCCGCGCGTCCAGCAGCTCGCCGTGCTCGTCGAAGAGGGCGGCGGCGTGCAGCCCGCCGGTGCGGTCGAAGACGGCCTGCGCGGCGCGCAGCCGGTCGGGCAGCGAGGACAGCAGCGCCGGGGTGAGCCTGGGGGAGTCCGGATCGGTGATCGGCAGCCGCGTCGCCGTACGCACCGCGTCCAGGCTGGCCTTGCCGCACAGCCCGCAGGACGACGTCGTATAAACGTTCCGCTCCAGCGAGATGTCCGGAAGCGGGACACCGGGCGCGAGCTGGACGTCCACGACGTTGTACGTGTTCACGCCGTCCGCGGTGGCGCCCGCGCAGTACACCACCGACCTGACATCGTCGGCCGCGGCGAGCACGCCCTCGCTGACCAGGAAGCCGGTGGCCAGCGCGAAGTCGTCGCCGGGTGTGCGCATCGTGATGGCGAGCGGCTTGCCGTTCAGCCGGATCTCCAGCGGCTCCTCGGCCACCAGCGTGTCCGCGCGGTGCCCCGCCACGCCGTCCCTGATCCGCAGTACGCGGCGCCGCTCGGTGACCCGTCCCATGCCTCAAGAGTGACATAGGTAGGGTGATCGGGAACTCGCCGCCGTGCACCACGGACCGACCAGGATGGCAGACCGAGATGAGCGACCAGCCGACCGCCGAGCACTCACTGGTGAGCGACGAGGAGGCGTTGGAAAGACTCCGCGCCCTGCGCGGCAGCATCGACAACCTGGACGCGGCGCTGGTGCACCTGCTCGCCGAGCGCTTCAAGTGCACCCAGCAGGTCGGTGAGCTGAAGGCCGCCCACCACCTCCCGGCCGCCGACCCGGCCCGCGAGGCCGACCAGATCGCCCGGCTGCGGCGCCTCGCGGAGGACGCCAAGCTCGATCCTGCCTTCGCCGAGAAGTTCCTCAACTTCATCATCGACGAGGTCGTACGGCACCACCGTGCCATCGCCGCCCGTCCGAAGCAGGCCCCGAACAACGGTTCCTGACCGGCCCCCTGAACGGCCGCTCCTGACCGTGCGTCAAGTGCCCGGCGCCCGCACCCCGAAACCCGGTGGTGGGGCGCCGCGTTGAACCTGGCACAGCACACGCACACACAGGGAGCCACCACATGAAGCTCACGATCTTCGCGGCGACCGGGGGGATCGGCCGGCTCCTGGTCGATCAGGCGGTCGACGCGGGACACGACGTGACGGCCGTCGTCCGCAATCCGGCGCGACTCACCCGGGACGTCCACTCCGTCACCGCCGACCTCACCCACCCCGACGCCGACGCGCTGCGCGGCGCGGTCGAGGGCGCCGACGGCGTCCTGTCCGCGTTCGGTCCCAGCTCACGGGCCCAGACCGGCATCACCTCGGTCGGCACCCGCGCCATCGTCGAGGCCATGCAGGCCACCGGCGCCCGCCGGATCGTCGTCGTCAGCGCCGCGCCGGTCTCCACCACCCCGTCGCCCGGCCGTCCGAACCCGCCCAAGCACGACCCGGGCGAGGGCCCCCTCATGCGCTATGTCGGCGCCCCCATGGGCAAGCTCTTCCTGGGCAAGCACTTCGCCGACCTCGCCCTCATGGAGGACATCCTCCGCGACAGCGGCCTCGACTGGACCTCCGTCCGTCCGCCCCGCCTCACCGACAAGCCGCTCTCCACCACCTACCGCACCGCCGTCGACCAGAACCTCCGGGGCGGCGCCCTCGCCTCCCGTGCCGACGTCGCCCACTTCATGCTCCACGCCCTCTCCGACCCCGCCACCGTCAAGCAGGCCATCGGCATCGCCACCTGAGCCCCCACCCGCCCCTACCCGCCCCCACCTGCTCCGCAGCGTCCGTCCGGGCCCCGCACCCGGCCGGACCGCCCGCCGCAATCCCAGGTGAGAAGCACTCCGAATCCTTGGTATCGTTGACCCCGTCACCACGGCCCCGCGGGTCGCGGTGCCACACCCCGTCCGGGTGGCGGAATGGCAGACGCGCTAGCTTGAGGTGCTAGTGCCCTTTATCGGGCGTGGGGGTTCAAGTCCCCCCTCGGACACCCATGGTTTTCCTGACAAGGCCGCCTTCGGGCGGCCTTTTTCAGCCCCCTGCTGACAACGATGTCGCGTACGTGTGGTGTGCGGTATCAGGCAATTCGCTGACAGCCGCCGCTCGGGTGTGGGGACAATGGCTCCATGAGCGGGGACGAACCCACAGCGTCAGAGAACCTGATCATGAACGTCCAACTAGGCGGCCACCCCGTCGAATTGGCCGCCGAGGCAGACCGCAGAGACGCCGCGCAGCGGTACGGGCACTACATCGTCCGCGGCCCGCTCTTCGCCCTGGCGGCGTGCGCACCGGGCGACGTCGGATGGCGGTTGCTGACCCCCATGACGGACGGCTTCCCCCAGGCGTCGCGCGACGCCCTCAACTCCCGCCTCTGGTTCCGGGCCAAGGAGGACACCGACGACCCGGCGCTGCGCCGGGAGCTGCTGTCGGCGGTCGACCGTCTGGAGTCGGAACCCCTCGACGAGCTGACCGTGGCCGGGACCCGCTAC
Source organism: Streptomyces sp. NPDC088910 (assembly GCF_044749865.1). NCBI lineage: Bacteria > Bacillati > Actinomycetota > Actinomycetes > Kitasatosporales > Streptomycetaceae > Streptomyces > Streptomyces sp. NPDC088910. The sequence continues at coordinate 75,196 of NZ_JBIVIV010000011.1, read as the reverse complement.
CGGGTCGTCCGCGGCGACGAGTTCTTCTACACCCACGACGGCAAGGTCGAGCCGCCGCGCCCCACCGACCCCGATCCCGCGGTCCTGGACTGGGACGACCGCGCCGCGGACCCCGAGCTGGACGGCGACGTCGTCATCGACCACGCCGCCGCGACCGGGGTGATGGCGAGCGCCGAACGCCTCGCGCTGCGCGACCTGCACTACCGCAGCCTCCGCTACCCCGCCGACGTACGGGCCGACTCGCGGTCCGCGCTGCGGACGCATCCGGGAGTCGTCCTGCTCCCGGCGGCGTTCCGGGTGGTCGAGCGGACGGACGTCGGCTGGGAGCCGGCCATCAACATCCTGGCCACCCCGCACGCCGCCCGCCGGGCCCTGGCCGACGCGCTGACCACCATGTGGCCCCGGATGTACGAGCTGGACGCGGACGAGGAAGCCGACTACGCCCGCGCCGCCGAGGAGTTCCGCGCCGCCGGCCGGGCGAACGAACTCGAGGTCGGCGGCCGGCAGTTCTCCGTGGCCCGCGTCGCGCGGCTGATCCGGGTCGGCGCCGACGGCCCCGAGCCGCCCCGCCCCTCCGACGTCGACCCGTACGGCCCGTCGAAGATCCACCCCACGATGGACGAGCACGGGAACATCACCTACGACGAGTGACCACCGGCCCGGTGCGGCGACGTGCCCACCGGGCCGCCGGGGATTCGTGTGACGGATGCGACGACCGCATTCCGTCTGTCTTGATCATGCTTCTCGCGTGTCACGGGGGCGTCCCGGTGGGATTCCCCGCGCAACCGCCGCCCCTGCCGGGTGCCTCCATCAGCGCAGAAGGTCCGCGACGGGCGGGCCGGCACCCGACATACGGAGTAGCAATGCGCAGCAGCAAGAGGCTCTCGGTTCTCGCCCTCGTCGTCGTGGCCGCCGGAATGTCGCTCACGGCCTGTGGCCCCGACGACTCCAGCGCCTCCGGTACGACGGCGTCGCCCAGTGCCCCCGGCGCCACGTCGTCGCCCAGTGCCGCGCCCGGCCAGGACAGCTCCTCCGGTGGTTCCGGTGACGGCTCCAGCAGCGGTTCCGACAGCGGCTCCAGCGGCGGTTCCGGCGGTACGACCGGAGGCTCCGGCTCGTCGAACGGCGGCTCCTCGAACGGCGGGTCGGCGGCCGGCGCCATGTGCAAGACCTCGAACCTGGCCATCTCGGCCGAGCACGGCATCTCGGGCGAGGGCATGGAGCTGATCCACTTCAAGAACACCGGCTCCGGCTCCTGCACGATGCACGGCTTCGCGGGCATCGACCTGAAGAGCGGCACGGACACCGTGAACGTCGCCCGCCGCCCCGGCAGCGAGGTGCCCACCGTCACGCTGGCTCCCGGCGAGCGCACCGAAGCCGTCCTGTACTACCCGTTCAACAACAGCGGCGGCAGCGGCTACACCTTCACCACGATGACCGTCACGCCGCCCAACGAGACCCACTCCACGAGCGTCGGCGCGACCATCAACATCCCGCTCGACAACCCCGACGAGAACCTCCAGACCACTCAGATCCACATGAACGCGGTCGGCGCGGGCAAGTGACCGCATGCTGTCTCCGGTTCAGCCCAGCGACGCGCTCGCCGCGCGCAGCTCATCGAGGGCCGTGACGAGATGCCCGCCCAGGTCGTCCCCGGCGTCGCGGTCGCCCTCGGACCAGACCGCGTAACCCCGCTTGAAGGCGAGGAGGCCGAGTTCGCCCGCGAGAGCGGCGGTCGGACCGGGAATCCCGCGCGCCGCCAGAGCGCTGGTCATCGCGTTGGCGAGGCTGACGCTCTTGAGCGCGTCCCGTTCCTGGAGCTCGGCGCTGGCGGCGACGGCCGCCTTGAGGCGGGGGGCGAAGTCGCGGTTCATGGGGCCCATCGCGGTCGAGGCGCGCGCGAGACCGGCGGCGACCGCCTCCAGCGGGCTGGCGTCCGCGGGCGCCTCGGCGATTCCCTCGGCCAGCAGCCGGCTCAGCGTCTCCTGCCCCGCGACCAGCAGCTCGCGCTTGTCGGGGAAGTGCCGGAAGAAGGTGCTCTTGGTGACCCCGGCACGCTCGGCGATCTGCGTGACGGTCGTGGCGTCGTACCCCTGCTCGGTGAACAGGTCGACGGCGGCCACGACGAGGCGTTCGCGCGCCCCTGGTTCCCACCGGCTCATGAGGTCATCCTATCTGACGGGACTCTTGTCCCATCAGTCTGTTACGGTGATGGGACAAGAGTCCCGTCACTTGTGGGAGTGTTTCCATGCGCGTCTTCGTCACCGGCGGCACCGGTCTGATCGGCTCCGCCGTCGTCGCCGAACTGCTCGGCAACGGCCACACCGTCCTCGCGCTCACCCGTTCCGACGCGTCCGCGCGAGCCGCGGAGGCGGCCGGGGCCGAGGCGATCAGGGGAGACCTCGCCGACCTGGACGCCCTGCGCACCGGCGCCGGGCGCGCCGACGGGGTGGTCCACCTGGCGTTCGCCAACGACTTCAGCAGCGCCGAAGCGGTCGCGAACGCGGTCGCCGAGGAGACCGCCGCCCTCGCGGCCCTCGGCGAGGCGCTGGTCGGCAGCGACCGCCCCTTCGTCACCGCCTCCGGCACGCCCTACGTGCCGGGCCGCGCCTCCGTCGAGAGCGACCCGGTGCCGACCGAGGGACCCGTCGGCGGTCGCGGTCGGGCGGTCACGGCGGTCCTGGACCTGGCCTCGCGCGGGGTCAGGAGCTCGGCCGTGCGCCTGCCGCGTACGGTCCACAACGAGGGCACGGGCGGCTTCGCCGGTCTGCTGACCCACATCGCGCGCCAGAGCGGCGTCTCCGGCTACCCGGGCGACGGCACCCAGCGCTGGCCCGCCGTGCACGCGCTCGACGCGGCGGTGCTCTTCCGGCTCGCGCTGGAAGGCGCGGAGGCCGGGACCGCCTGGCACGCCGTGGCCGACGAGGGCGACCAGGTCCGGGACATCGCCGCGGTCATCGGCCGCCGGCTGAACCTGCCGGTCGAGTCCGTGCCCGCCCAGACGTACGGCACTCTCGGCCCGATCTTCGCGGCCGACCAGCCCTCGTCCAGCGCCCACACCCGCAAGGTGCTCGGCTGGGAGCCGAAGCACCCCGGTCTCCTGGAGGACCTGGAGAACATCCAGCCCTGAGCGGGCGGCGACCCGGTCGGCTTCCCGGTCCGAGGTACGTCAAGGCTGTCAGCGACCTCGGCAGCCTCAGGGTTTCCGGGCTCGGGGTTTGCGGGTCTCGTCCCGGTTGATGCCCGTCCCTACGCCTCGGCCGCTCCGAGCAGTCCCCGGACCTCCTCCGCGGTGGTCTCCTGGAGCTCGTCCGTGACGAGGAGCCAGCGCGTCACGCCGATCGACTCCAGGAACGGCAGATCGTGGCTGGCGACGAGCAGGGCGCCCTCGAAGGAGTCCAGGGCGCCGGTGAGTTGACGCAGGCTGGCCAGGTCGAGGTTGTTGGTGGGCTCGTCCAGCATGAGGAGTTGGGGCGCGGGAGCGGCGAGCATCGTCGCGGCGAGCGCGGCGCGGAAGCGTTCGCCGCCGGAGAGGGTGCCCGCGCGCTGCTCGGCCCGCGCGCCCTTGAAGAGGAACCGCGCGAGCTGGGAACGGATGTGGTTGTCGGTGACGCCGGGCGCCCGCCGGGCCACATTCGCCGCGACGCTCAACTCCTCGTCCAGCACGTCGAGTCGCTGCGGCAGGAACCGCAGCGGTACGTGACCGACCGCCTCGCCGGACAGCGGCGCCAGCTCACCGGCGAGGGTGCGCAGCAGCGTGGTCTTCCCCGTCCCGTTGCGTCCGACCAGCGCGACGCGCTCGGGGCCGCGTAGCTCGAAGGTGCCGTCGAGCAGCCGGCCGTACCGGGGGCGCAGTGCGCGCAGGCTCAGGACCGTACGGCCGGCGGGCACGGCGGTGTGGGGGAGGTCGACCCGGATCTCGGCGTCGTCACGGACCGCGTCCGCTGCCTCCTCGCGCCGCTCGCGCGCCTCGTCGAGCCGGTCCTCGTGCACGCCGCGGAGCCTGCCCGCCGACTCCTGCGCCGACCGCTTCTTCTCGCCCGCGACGATCCGCGGCGCCCGCCGCTGCGCGTCCAGCTTCTTGTCCTGCTTCTGGCGCCTGGCCACCTTGATCTGCGCCTCCTCCAACTCCCGCTTCTGCCGCCGCACATCGGCCTCCGCGGCCCGCAACGTCCGTCCGGCCGCCTCCTGTTGCGCGGCCAGCGCCTCCTGGTACGCCGACCAGCCGCCGCCGTACCAGTTCACGGAACCCGTCCGCAGTTCGGCGATCCGGTCCACGCGCTCCAGCAGTTCACGGTCGTGGCTGACCACGACCAGCACGCCGGAGCGCCAGGAGTCGACGGCCTCGTAGAGCCGCCGCCTGGCCACCAGGTCCAGATTGTTGGTGGGTTCGTCGAGCAGCAGCACATCGGGGCGCTCCAGCAGGAGCGCGGCCAGCCGCAGCAGTACGGTCTCGCCGCCTGACATCTCGCCGACGGCCCGGTCGAGGCCGATGCCGCCGAGACCGAGCGTGCCGAGCGTCGCCAGCGCCCGCTCCTCGACATCCCAGTCGTCGCCGACCGTCTCGAAGTGCGCCTCGTCCACGTCACCGGCCTCGATGGCGCGCAGGGCGGCCCGCCGCTCGGCGATGCCGAGCGCCTGGTCGACGCGGCGGCCGGTGTCGAGTGTGATGTTCTGCGGCAGGCAGGCGAGGGTGCCGCCGACGCTCACCGAGCCCCGCGCGGGCCGCAGTTCGCCGGAGAGCAGCCGCAGCAGCGTGGACTTGCCGGTGCCGTTGGCGCCGACGAGCCCGGTCCGGCCGCGGCCGATGGTCAGGGACAGGCCGTCGAACACGGGCGTGCCGTCCGGCCACTGGAAGGACAGCCCCGAGCAGGTCAGGGACGCGCCGGGCGGGGTGGCGGTGGGATGGGCCATGGTGGGTCTCGCAGTCGAAAGCGCTGTGGATGGGGGGCTTCGTATGCGAGCACCACGCGGCGACCTGGCCGGACAGCGGGAGGGTGCGGGCCTCCGTGAGGTGACGGACGGCCCAGGGCACCGAGGTCGCATCTGCGCGGACGTCACGGCGCGGCGGGAACGCCGACTGCCACGTGACGCGTATACGGCGAAGCGAAGGCCGTACCGCGCGATGATCGCGGACCTCAGATGCGCAACGTCCACCTCTATCGGAGACAACAGGACCTGATCACGGTACCGCAGAGGTCCGGCACGACGAACGCGATTTACGGCCCGGCCCCCCAGCCCCCGCGCCTCCCGGCCCCCCGCGCCTCCCGGCCCCCGGCGGGCTCGGCCTCCCGGCGACGCTCGCCCCCCTCGGCCCCCGGCTTCCTCGGGCGCCCTCTACGGCACCGCGCCGCGCGCCCCCGTCACTTGGTGAGGGACAGCCTCATCTGCTCCTCCTCCACGATCCGCCGCGCGAGCGACTGCTCCGAGATGTCGACCGCGTCGGGAGTCGACTCCGCGAGGTCGCTGCGGCGCGCGTAGGCGTCGAAGAGCACCTGCTTGGTGCCGAGGATGTCGAGCATGCGCTGGTCGACGCTGTCGGCGATCAGCAGCCGGTGCACGCGCACGTGGCGGATCTGGCCCATGCGGTGGGCGCGCCCGATGGCCTGGGCCTCCAGGGTCGGCTTGACCTGCGGCTCGCAGAGGATCACCACCGAGGCGGCCTGCATGTTCAGCCCGGTGCCGCCCGCCTGGATCTGGCTGAGCAGCACCGCGTGGCCGGGCACCGCCGCGAAGGCGTCGACCATCTCCTGGCGCTCGGTGGCGGCGACCGCGCCGGTCAGCGGGCCGAAGGCGGCCGGGCCGAGCGCGTCGTGCACGGTGGTCAGCACGTCGCGGAAGAAGGAGAAGACGACGACCTTCAGCTCGTTCTCCTCGGCCTCCTTCACCAGTTCGCGCAGCCGCTGGAGCTTCGCCGAACGATGGGGCGCCGCGTAGGCGGCGCGCCGCATCGCCATGAAGTTCCCCTCCGCGACCGCCGTCCGGTAGGCGGCCAGATCCGTACGGCTGAACTCCTCCCACTCGTCGGACTGCGCCAGCTCCGGCAGTTCGGTGAGCACGTCCTGCTGATTGCGGCGCAGATAGGCCGGGGCGACGGCCCTGCGGAACGCCTGCGAGCCCGCGACCGCGTCGCTGTGCCGGATGTGGGGGAGCAGATCGGGCTGGAGGTGGTGCACCAGACTGCGGAATTCCTCGACGCGGTTCTCCATCGGGGTGCCGGTCAGGAACAGCACGCGGTCGGTCCTGGCCGTCCACAGCGCGACGGTCCGCGACCTGCGCGTGTCCGGGTTCTTCACGTAGTGCGCCTCGTCCACGACGAGCATCCCCAGCGGCACCCCCTCGGGCACGTCCAGCGAACTCAGCGCGTCGTACGTGGTGACGGCCACGCCGCCGTCCCGCACCCAGTCCGCCAACGCCGCTTTCCGGTACGGGCCGTGCAGCCGGTACGCGTCCAGGGCGCTGCGCGACTCGATCTCCCGCGACCAGTTGACCAGCACGCTCGCCGGGCAGACGACGAGGAAGTGCGTACGGCCCTCCGCCCGCAGGTGGGCCAGGGCCGCGATGGCCTGGATGGTCTTGCCCAGGCCCATCTCGTCGCCGATGATCACCCGCCGCTGGGCCAGCGCGAAGCGCGCGCCGAACGCCTGGTAGCCGCGCAGCGACACCCGGCGGTGCGTGTCGTCAAGACGCTGTCCGCGCACCCGCTCGGAGACCGACGACGGCAGGAAGCCTTCCGCCGCGTCGATGTCCGGGGCGAGTTCGGCGATCTCCGCGAGCAGGACGGTGTACTCCGACGGCCTGACCTCGAAGTCCAGCCACGCCTCGGCGGCGGGCGCCGCCGGGCGCAGCAGGTCGGTGCTCGCCTGGGTCAGCAGCAGCCCGGTGCCGTCGGCGGTGTGCTCCGCCAGCAGCTCCTCGATCCGCCGCACGGCGTCCTGCGCGCGCAGCCGCCCGAGCCTGCCCGCCAGCAGCATCCGCAGCCGGGCGCCCGCCGGGCGGGCGGCGGCCAGCAGCGGTGTCAGCTCGGCGTCCACGCGCGCGGCGGTCTCCACGGCCCGCGGAATCTCGGGACCCGCGTTGACCAGCCGGTTGAGCGCCATCACCAGGGCGGTGGTGTCCGGGTCGTCCCGGTCGGCCGGATCGATACGGACGGCCACGTGCTCCTCGGCCGCCGACGCGATCTGGCGCGCCGCCGCTATGGCCTGGTCCGCGCTCTGCGCGCCCACGCCGGGGACCTGCCGCAGCTCGTACGACCGGGCGCCGTAGACCTTGCCGACCGTGTCGTACCCGGCCTGTTCCATGGCGCCGAGGCGCAGCCTGCCCTCGGTGACGTCCTTGAGCCGGGCGACCGGGATGCCGTCCAGCTCGCGGCGGACCCGTGCCTCCCGCAGCGGGACCAGCGCGGCCCGCACGTCCGCGCGCACCCGTGTGTGGTCCGCGGTGACCGTACGAGCCGAGGCGACGAGCTTCGCGGCCTGGCCGGACACCTTCCGCGCCTGCTTGCCGACCGGCGCCTGCCGCGCACCCGCCTCTTCCTGTCCGACACCCCCGTCCGCGTCCATGGCTCCCCGTCTCCCGCCGATTCCGATTCCGATGCCGGTCCCGACGCGGCCGATGCGCGTGTCACCACGGATGCCGGGCCCGTCCGCTGCGGCACATGATTCCACCCCCCACCGACACCGCGACGGCCCCCGGCCAAATCTCCGGTGGCCGGACTGCCCGGACTCCCGGACCGCCCGAGCCGCCCGCGCGGTCCGGGAGCCGAAAATGAGTGGGCCCAGGCCCCCGCGCCCCGGCAGACTCACCACCCATGAGCGCCCACATCACCCGCGTCAATCCTCCCGCCCTCCACCAGACCCCCGGCTACCACCACATCACCGTCGTCGAGGCCGGGCGGACCGCCTACCTCGCCGGTCAGTGCCCGCTCGACGCCGAGGGCCGGATCGTCGGCCGCGGCGACTACGCCGCCCAGGCCCGCCAGGTGGCCGCCAACGCCCTGACGGCGCTCGAAGCCGTCGGCGCCGGGCCGGGCGACGTCGTGCGCTCGGTCATCTACGTGGTGAGCGACGACCGCAAGACGCTGTCCACGGTGTGGGACGCGCTGAACGCCTCGCCGCTGGGCGGCGCCTTCGACACCGCGAGCACCCTGCTCGGGGTGGCACAGCTCGGCTTCACCGCGCAGTTGGTCGAGCTGGACCTGACTGCCGCGCTGGCTGGCTGACGGGCCTGTGTGCCGGAAGGGCGGGCGTGCCTAGGGTGAGGTCATGACGCAATCACCGTTCATCGAGATCGACGGCCGGGCCGCGACGGTGGAGGCCATCGCGCCCGCGCTCGGCGGCTACGGCCACTTCACGGCGATGCAGGTACGCGGCGGAAAGGTGCGCGGCCTGGCGTTCCACGTCGAACGCCTCGACGCCGCCACGCGGGAGCTGTTCGGCGCGGGCCTGGACGGCGAGCGCGTTCGGGCGCACGTGCGGCACGCGCTGGCCGGGTCGGGGCGCGCGGACGCCTCCGTGCGGGTCAACGTCTTCCAGCCGGTGGAGGGCGCCGACGAGCCGGTCGCCGTCATGGTCGCCGTCCGCCCGCCCGCCGGTGTCGAACCCGGCCTCAAGCGCCTCAAGTCGGTGCCCTACCAGCGCCCGGCCGCCCACCTCAAGCACGTCGGCGGCTTCGGGCAGGCGTACTTCGGCCGCCAGGTGGCCGCAGGGGGGTACGACGAGGCGCTGTTGGCCGGTCCCGGCGGCGAGATCGCCGAGGGCGCCATCACCAACGTCGGCTTCATCGACGGCGACACCGTCGTCTGGCCGGACGCCGCCCCGCATCTGCGCGGCATCACCCTCCAGGTCCTGGAGCGTGAACTCGTACGGGCCGGTGTCCCGCAGGACCGCCGCCCGCTGCGGCTCACCGACGTGGGGTCGTACGACGGCGCCTTCCTGGCCAACTCGCGCGGCACAGCGGTCATTTCGGAGATCGACGGCGTCCCGCTGCCCACGCGGTCCGAACTCCTGGCGCGGGTGGGGGAGTTGTACGAGTCCGCGCCGTGGGACGCCATCTGACGGCGCCGGTCGGGCGGTCCGCGACGTTACGGCGGGGGCGCGTTCCGACGGCCCCCCCATTACGTCTCCGGCCGCCCGCCGACCACGGTCACCGCCTCCGCTCCGGTGCGGCAGCCCGCCGCGAGCGACGCGGCGAGGTCCGCGCCCGCGAGACGGGCGGCCAACAGGCCGCCGGTGAAGGCGTCTCCGGCGCCCGTGGTGTCCACCGCGACGGCCGGGACGCAGGGCACCCGTACCGTCACCTCGCCGTTCACGGCGGCCAGCGCGCCGCCCGCGCCGAGGGTGACCACGACCGTGCCGCCGCCGCGCGCCGCGCTCAACTCGGCCGCCGCGCGGGCCGGTTCGGGCACACCGGACAGCAGCGCCGCCTCCGCGTCGTTGGGCAGCAGCAGATCCGTACCTGCCACGTCGGCCAGGAAACGGGCCACGCCCGCCTCGCGCAGGAAACCGGCGGAGGCCGGATCGACGCTCACCGGCAGCGACCGGGCGCGCGCCGCCTCGGTGACCACGGCCGCCAACTCGCGTCCCCACTCGGAGAAGTAGAGATAGCCGGAGAGGTGGACGTGCCCCATGCCGTCCAGCAGCGCCTCGTCCCAGTCGGCGGGGCCGAGCCGGAAGGCGGCGCCGCTGTCGGTGACCAGGGTCCGTTCGGCCGCCGCGTCGACCAGGGCGATCACCACGGCCGTCGGCGCCTCGTCGTCGACCCGCAGCACCGGCTCCACGCCCGCGGCCTCCAGCGCGGCGCGGTGCCAGTCGGCGGAGTCGGCGCCCGCGCGGGCCAGCAGCCGCACTCGCGCGCCCCGACCGGCCGCCCAGCAGGCCACGTTGGCCCCCGCGCCGCCCGGCCGCACCGCGATCCGGGCGGCGGTGTCGGTGTCGGCGGCGAGGGGCCGCGCGTGCCGCGCCACCACGTCGGTGACGACATCGCCGACGACGAGGAGTCCGGAAGGCACCGGCTCCACAGCGGCGGGTCCGGCGCTGTCGGACGGCCTCGCGCCATCTGACCGTCCCGTGCCGTCCGACCGTCTCATGTCGTCCGCCGGTCCCGTCCCGTCGCCCGGTCCGGCGCTGTCGCCGGTCATGCGCGCTGCGACCAGCGCACCGCGATCCCGGCCGCGAGCCGGACATTGCCGCGTACGGCCGCGAGGTTGGACTCCAGGGACGCGCCGCCGGTGTGCTCGGTGAGGTAGCCCAGCAGGAACGGCGTGATCGCCTGTCCTGTGACACCCCCGGCCTCGGCGGCGGCGAGCGCGTCCGCCAGCACCCGGTCGTGCAGCTCCGGGTCGAGCTGAAGCTCCCGCGGCACCGGATTGGCGACGATCAGCGCCGAGTCGTGCCCGCCCAGCGCGTCCTGCGCGGCCATCACGTCCGCGACCTGCCGCGCGGACTCGACCGTCCAGTCCACGGGCTCACCGGAGTCGCTGAGGTAGAAACCGGGGAAGCGGTCGGTGCCGAAGCCGAGCACGCCGATGCCCAGGGTCTCCAGCCGCTGGAGCGTCGCGGGCACGTCCAGGATCGACTTCACGCCCGCGCACACCACCGTGATCCGCGTCCTGGCCAGCAGCCCCAGGTCGGCCGACTCGTCCTGCACGGTCACCCAGTCGCGGTGCACCCCGCCGAGGCCGCCCGTACCGAACACCCGGATTCCGGCCCGCGCGGCCAGGAACGCCGTCCCCGACACGGTCGTCGCCCCGCTCGCACCCGCCGCCAGCGCGGGCGCCAGGTCCCGGAACCCCAGCTTGCGCAGCGACGCGTCCTCGGCGACCCGCTCCACCTGCTCCTTGGTGAGCCCCACCCGCGGCACCCCGTCGAGTACCGCCACGGTCGCGGGCACCGCGCCCTGCTCCCGGACGATCTCCTCCAGCTCGCGTGCCACCCCCAAATTGCGCGGCCGTGGCAGGCCGTGCGCGATGATCGTCGACTCCAGCGCCACCACGGGCGCGCCGCTCGCGACGGCGTCCCGCACCTCGTCGGAGAGGGTGACGGCCGGGATTGCGTTCGCTGCCGTGTTCGGTCCTGATCCAGATGTGCTCATGATCCCTACCTGGCGCGGCGGCGCCCCCGCCAAACCTCCCGGCGCCCTGTGCGCGCGGCGGCCATCGCATCGATTTGGTGTGAGCGCCGGCACCCCGTAGGGTGGTGTTCATCGACGCGGGGTGGAGCAGCTCGGTAGCTCGCTGGGCTCATAACCCAGAGGTCGCAGGTTCAAATCCTGTCCCCGCTACTGAAGAGGAAGGGTCCGGCACTCAGGTGCCGGGCCCTTTCGCTTGTCCCGGGCGCGTGCCCGCGCCCGCGGTCGCCGGACCGGTCCTCAGTGCTTTCCCGCGTGCGGCGCCGCCGGGCGGTACGGCGGGGTCGTGCGGCTCGGCTGGTAGCGCGAGCCCTGCCGCATGCGGCGGACGACCAGGACGGCGTCGATCGCGGCCAGCAGCGCGACGGCGGCCAGTACCGCGGCCCAGACCGGCAGACCGGCGAGCGCGAAGCCCACGGCCGCCGCGGTACCCCAGACCACACCGCACAGCGCGAGCCCCAGCCGCAGCCGCAGCGGGCTGCGCGCCTGGACGGGTTCGTATCCGCTTCTGCGCATCCGTGCCATCTCCCTCACCTCCAGCATCCACCTCGGACGGGCCCGGCGGGAGCCTCTGCCCAGGTGAGCCGGAAATTCGGGGGCGGTACGCGGCGGCGCCGCGTAGGGTGCGGGACCGTGAAGGTGATCATCAGACAGTACGGCCCGGCGGACGCCGAAGCCGTCGCCGCCGTGGGCCGCGAGACCGTCCCGTACATGGTGACGACCGCGCGGACCGTGCACGCGCAGGTCACCGACGCACCCGAGAAAACACGTTTCCTGATGCTCGTCGCGGAGACCGGCGACGGCCGGATCGTCGGCAGTGCGAGAGCCGGGCTCTTCGCGGACAACGACACCCCCGGAATGGCCTTCGTCAATCTGAACGTGCGCGCGGGGGAGCGCGGCCGGGGCATCGGCGGCGCTCTGCTGGCCGCCGCCGAGTCCCATGTCGCCGGCCTCGGGGCGAGCACCGTCTACGCGTGGGCGATCGACGAGCCCTCGGCGCACGCCTTCGCCGCCCGGCACGGCTACCGGCGCGGCCGGTCCGCGAGCTTCCTCCGCCTCGACCTCACCCCCGGCGCCCCGCTGCCCGGCGTGCCCCCGCTGCCGCCCGGCGTGCTGCTGCGCCCCGCGTCGGACTACGCCGCCGACCCGCGCCCGGTGTACGAGGCCGACGCCGAGACCATCGAGGACGAGCCGGGCGATGTCGCCACCGGCGTCCCCGGCTACGCGGACTGGCGCGCCACCTCCTGGGACCGGTCCGACTACGACCACGACCTGACGACGGTCGCCGTCGTGGACGGTGTGGTCGCCGCGGTCGTCAACGTCCAGACCGACGGCCACGACCGCTACTGGTCGGGGGGCACCGGCACCCGCCGGGCCTTCCGGGGCCGCGGACTGGCCAAGGCCGCCAAGGCCCACTCCCTGCACCGAGCCCGCGCCGCGGGCTACACCGAGGCGTTCACCAGCAACGACGACGGCAACGCCGCGATGCTGGCCGTCAACCGGTGGCTCGGCTATCGACCCTGTGGCAACGAATGGCGGTACTTCCGTGACCTCTCCGATCGACCATGACATCCCCTGGTCCGACGCGACCTGGCTCAACCCGCCCGCCGAGGCCGTCGCCGACAGCACCGGTCTGCACGTCACCGCCAACGAGGGCAGCGACTTCTGGCGCACCACCAGCTACGGCTTCGTCCGCGACGACGGCCACGCGCTGCTCACCCCCTTCCCGTCCGGCACCGCCATCGAGGTCACCTTCGTCGCCGACTTCACCGAGCTGTACGACCAGGCCGGTGTCCTGGTGCGCGTCGACGCCGAGTCCTGGATCAAGGCGGGCGTCGAGATCTCCGACGGTTCGCCCCAGGTCGGCGCCGTCGTCACCCACGGCACCTCCGACTGGTCCCTCGCCCCGGTCCCGGACTGGGCGGGCCAGGAGGTGACCGTCCGGGTCAGCCGCTCGGGCGACGCCGTGACCGTCCGCGCCCGCCGCGCCGACGACCCCTGGCGCACCATCCGCCTGGCCTGGCTCGACCCCGCCGCCGACGCCCGCGCGGGTCTGTTCTGCTGCGCGCCCCAACGCCCCGGCCTGCGCGTCCACTTCACCCGCCTCTCCTCCGGACCCGCCGACGCCTCCCTGCACTGATCCCGCCCTCACCCGCAGGCCGGGCGCCGACTCCGGCCGCCGCTAGGGCTGTTCGCGCAGGACCGTGTCGAGGACGCGGGACCACTGGCGGACGATTCCCGCGCGGCGGGCGGAGTCGTCGCTGAGGAGGTTGGCGAGGCCGAGGCCGCGGGCCATGTCGAGGGTGGCCTGGACGGTCTCCCTGACGCCGGGCAGGGATTCGTCGGCGCCGAGGAATTCGACCGCCAGGCGGTGGGCCTCGCGGCCGATCCGGGACTCCAGCGCGGCGACGCGGGGGCGGAGCTGTTCCTCGTCGGAGGCGGCCACCCACAGGTGGAGAGCGGCCCGGAACAGCGGGCCGGTGTGGACCGCGACCAGCATGTCGACGACGGCGTAGGTGCGGTCGTGGCCCGCGCGGGGGAGGGCCAGGGCGCGCTCTCTGACGGCGGCGACCCACTCCTCGGCCATGTGCGCGATGGCCGCGGTGAACAGCTCCTCGCGGGTGCGGAAGTGGTGCTGGGCCGCCCCTCTGGAGACACCGGCGCGGGCGCACACCACGGCGACGGTGCTGCCCGACCAGCCGTGCTCGGCGAGGCACGAGACGGCGGCCTCCAGTATCCGCCGACGGGTGGCGCGGCTGCGGTCCTGTTTGGGGGAGCGGTCGGTCACCAGGTCCATGACGGGTCCGGCCGTTCGGTGCTGGTGGCGGCGCCCTCCGTGGTCCGCGCGACCGCGCGGAAGGGCGCTGCGGCGCGGGTGCGAAGTGGTGCGGTGGTCACGGGCGCCTCCTCGGCGGTGTGTCGTCAGTAGGACTTCGGCAGTCCCAGTGTGTGGTGCGAGACGAAGTTGAGGATCATCTCCCGGCTGACCGGGGCTATCCGGCCGACACGGGACGCGGTCAGCAGCGAGGCGAGACCGTACTCGGCGGTGAGGCCGTTGCCGCCGAGGGTGTGCACGGCCTGGTCGACGGCCTTGGCGCCGGCTTCGGCCGCCGCGTACTTCGCCATGTTCGCGGCCTCGCCCGCGCCCATGTCGTCGCCCGCGTCGTAGAGGTAGGCGGCCTTCTGCATCATCAACCGGGCCAGTTCCAGCTCGATGTGGGCCTGGGCGAGCGGGTGCGCTATCGCCTGGTGGGAGCCGATGGGAGCCTGCCACACCTGCCGGGACTTGGCGTACTCGACCGCCTTGTCCAGGGCGTAGCGGCCCATCCCGATGGAGAAGGCGGCGGTCATGATCCGCTCCGGGTTGAGCCCCGCGAAGAGCTGGAGCAGGCCGGCGTCCTCGTCGCCGACGAGCGCTTCCGCAGGTAGCGCGACATCGTCGAGGAAGAGCTGGAACTGCTTCTCGGGTGCGGCCAACTCCATCTCGATCTGCCGGAATTCGAAGCCCGGTGTCTCCCGGTCCACGATGAACAGGCAGGGCTTGAGCTTGCCGGTGCGGGCGTCCTCGGTGCGGCCGACGATCAGTGTGGCGTCGGCGATGTCGACACCGGATATGAAGACCTTGCGGCCGGTCAGCCGCCACCCGCCGGTGTCGGGGTCGCGCCGCGCGGTGGTGGTGATGCGGTGCGAGTTGGACCCGGCGTCCGGTTCGGTGATGCCGAAGGCCATCCGCAGCGAGCCGTCGGCGATCCCGGGCAGCCAGCGCCGCTTCTGCTCGTCGGTGCCGAAGCGGGCGATGACCGTGCCGCAGATCGCGGGGGAGACGACGAGCAGCAGCAGCGGGCAGCCAGCCGCCCCCAACTCCTCCAGCACGATGGACAGTTCCGCCAGACCGCCGCCCCCGCCGCCGTACTCCTCAGGCAGGTTGACCCCGAGGTATCCGAGGCCGCCCGCCTCCTGCCACAACTCGTCGGTGTGCTTGCCCGCACGTACGGTGGCCGAGAAATATTCACGACCGTAGCGGCGGGCGAGGTCCCCGACGGCCTTGCGCAGGGCGCGCCGCTCGTCGCTTTCCAGCAAGGCGCTGTCGAAGGTTCCCTGAACGGTGCTCATGGCGTGGTTTCCTCCTTGACGACGGCGAGTACGGCGCCGACGTCGACCTGTCGGCCGACCTCGGCGGTGAGCTCCGTGAGTGTCCCGGTGGCGGGAGCGGCGATCACGTGTTCCATCTTCATCGCTTCGAGCCAGAGCAGCGGGCGGCCTTTTTCGACCCGGTCGCCCGGTGAGAATTCACCTATCCGGATGACCGTGCCGGGCATCGGCGCAAGCAGCGAACCCCGCGGCGTCAGATCCTCCGGGGCGGTGAAGCGGGGCAGAGCGGTCAGAGCGCATGACACGAACGGGGAATCGACGAACACCCGTTCGGCGTAGGCGGCGACGTCGAACACCCGCCGCACACCGTCGATGTCGAGGACGACACGCCGGGCCGACGCCGACACCAGCCGGATACCGTCGGCGCCGGTCGCCTCCAGACCGGCGCGGCCGAGCCGGTAACCGACCTCGTACTCCCGGCCGTCCGGCTCGCTGCGGAAGCGTTTCACCTGCGGCTGCGACGGAACGTTCCGCCACCCGCCGAGCCGGACCGGCACCGGCCCGCGCGCCGACGTACGCCCGGCCGCGTCGGCGAGCGCGGCGGCCAGCGCCGCGAACCGCACGGGGCCGCCGTCCCCGTCGGCCGGCCCCGGCGCGTCCGTGGTCGCCCCCGACGCCCCGATGAGCGCGTCCAGGCGGCGCTCCAGGAAGCCGGTGTCCAGCCGCGCGGCGGCGAAGTCCGGGTGCCGCAGCACCCGTACGAGCAGGTCGCGGTTGGTGACGGGGCCGTGCAGCCGGGCCCGCTCCAGCGCGTACGCGAGACGGCGTACGGCCTCGGCGCGGGTCGGCGCCCAGGCGATCACCTTGGCGAGCATCGGGTCGTAGTGGACGCCGATCGTCTCGCCGCCGCTCACCCCCGCGTCCAGCCGCAACCCCGCGTCGAGCCCCGGCGTCACGGCGAATTCGGCGTCCACGCCCGGCAGTTCGAACAGATGCAGCGCGCCCGGCTGCGGCTGCCAGCCGCGGGCCGGGTCCTCCGCGTAGAGCCTGGCCTCCACCGCGTGGCCGTGCGGCCGCGGGGGCGAGGGCGGCAGCGCGGCCCCCTCGGCGACACGGATCTGGAGCGCGACGAGGTCGAGCCCGGTGACGCACTCGGTGACCGGATGCTCCACCTGGAGACGGGTGTTCATCTCCAGGAAGTACGGACGCCCGTCCCGCGCGACCAGGAACTCCACGGTGCCCGCGCCCGTGTAGCCGATCGAGCGCGCCGCGCGGGCGGCGGACTCGTGCAGCGTGCGGCGCACCTCGTCGCCCAGACCCGGGGCCGGGGTCTCCTCGATCACCTTCTGGTGCCGCCGCTGGAGCGAACAGTCGCGCTCGCCCAGCACCCACACCGTGCCGTGCGCGTCGGCCAGCACCTGCACCTCGACGTGCCTGGCCCCCTCCGCGTACGGCTCGACGAACACCTCGCCGTCACCGAAGGCGGCTGCGGCCTCCGACTTCGCGGCGGCCAACTCGCTCTTCAGCGCGTCCAGTTCGCGTACGACCCGCATGCCGCGACCGCCGCCGCCCGCGGACGCCTTCACCAGCAGCGGCAGGTCCGCGGCCGTGACCTGCGCGGGATCGAGCGCGGAGAACAGCGGTACGCCCGCCGCGGCCATCAACTCCTTGGCCCGCGTCTTGGACCCCATCGCCTCGACCGCGTCCGGCGGCGGACCGATCCACACCAGCCCCGCCGCCTCCACCGCCCGCGCGAACTCCGCGTTCTCCGACAGGAATCCATAGCCCGGATGCACGGCGTCCGCGCCCGCCGCGAGCGCTGCCGCGACCAGCAGATCGGCCCGCAGATACGTGTCGGCGGGCGCGTTTCCCGGCAGCCGTACCGCCGCGTCGGCCTCCGCGACGTGTGCCGCGTCCGCGTCGGCGTCCGCGTACACCGCCACCGTGGCGATGCCGAGCGTGCGGCAGGTCCGGAAGACACGGCGCGCGATCTCGCCCCGGTTGGCCACCAGCACGGAGCCGATGTCCTTGTGGCGCATTGGAGGTGACTGCCCGTCAGCGGTGAAGTCCCCGCTCGGCGAAGCGCTGCTCGAATCGGTCATCGGAAAGGGACCCCTCACATCCGGAAGACGCCGAAGCCGCCCCTGGCGCCCTCGATCGGCGCGCCATGGACGGCGGAAAGGCACAGGCCGAGCACCGTACGGGTGTCGCGCGGGTCGATCACGCCGTCGTCGTAGAGCCGTCCCGACAGGAACATCGGCAGCGACTCGGCCTCGATCTGCTGCTCCACCATCGCCCGCAGCGCGGCGTCGCCCTCCTCGTCGTAGGGACGGCCCTTCGCCGCCGCCGACTGCCGGGCCACGATGGACAGCACCCCGGCGAGCTGCGCGGGACCCATCACCGCGGACTTGGCGCTCGGCCACGCGAAGAGGAACCGCGGATCGAAGGCCCGGCCGCACATGCCGTAGTGCCCGGCGCCGTAACTCGCCCCGATCAGAACCGAGATGTGCGGGACGCGCGAGTTGGCGACCGCGTTGATCATCATCGCGCCGTGCTTGATGATGCCGCCCTGCTCGTACTCGCGGCCCACCATGTAGCCGGTGGTGTTGTGCAGGAAGAGCAGCGGAATGTCGCGCTGGTTGGCGAGTTGGATGAACTGCGCCGCCTTCTGCGACTCCTCGCTGAACAGCACGCCCTGCGCGTTGGCGAGGATTCCGACCGGATAGCCGTGCACCTCCGCCCAGCCGGTGGCCAGGCTCGGCCCGTAGAGCGGCTTGAACTCGTCGAAGGCCGAGGCGTCCGTGATCCGCGCGATGACCTCGCGGGGGTCGAAGGGGGTGCGCAGATCGCCGGGCACGATGCCCAGCAGCTCCTCCTCGTCGTACGCGGGGGGCAGCGGGTCAGGACGCGGATCGGGCCCGGATTTACGCCAGTTGAGGCGGGCGACGACGCGCCGGGCGGTACGCAGCGCGTCCAGCTCGTCCAGTGCGAAGTAGTCGGCCAGGCCGGAGCGCCGGGCGTGCATGTCGGCGCCGCCGAGCGATTCGTCGTCGCTCTCCTCGCCGGTCGCCATCTTCACCAGGGGCGGCCCGCCGAGGAAGACCTTGGACCGCTCCTTGACCATGATGACGTGGTCGGACATGCCCGGGATGTACGCGCCGCCCGCCGTCGAATTGCCGAACACCACGGCCACCGTGGGGATTCCGGCCGCCGACAGCCGCGTCAGGTCGCGGAAGAGGGCGCCGCCGGGGATGAAGATCTCCTTCTGGCTGGGCAGGTCCGCGCCGCCCGACTCCACCAGGCTGATCACCGGCAGGCGGTTGGCGAAGGCGATCTCGTTCGCCCGCAGCGCCTTCTTCAGCGTCCACGGGTTGCTGGCGCCGCCGCGCACCGTCGGGTCGTTGGCCGTGATCAGGCACTCCACGCCCTCGACCACGCCGATGCCGGTCACGAGGGAGGCGCCCACCGCGAAGTCGCTGCCCCAGCCGGCCAGCGGGGACAGTTCGAGGAACGGTGTGTCCGGGTCGAGCAGCAGCTCGATCCGCTCCCGTGCCAGCAGCTTGCCGCGATTCCGGTGCCGCTCCTGGTACTTCTCGCCGCCACCGGCCAGCGCGGCGGCGTGCCCCGCCTCGACCTCGGCCAGCCGTTCCAGCATCGCGGCCCGCCGCTCGGCGAAGTCCGCTCCGCGTATGTCGACCTGCGTCATGACGTGCTCCCCTCCGCGCCGCCGCGCGGCGGCCGTCCCTTGCCCGGCGGGCCCGCGAATGCCTGCACGATCGACAACCACGCGTCCGCGTCCGGGCCTTGGGCCCGTACCGCCACGTCGTCGCGGTGCCTGCGACGCACCGCCAGCAGGCAGAAGTCCAGTGCGGGGCCGGTCACGCGCTGCTCGGCCTCGTCCGGGCCGAAGGTCCACAAGGCGCCGTCGGGCGCCGTCAGTTCGAGGCGGAATTCCGTGCCGGGCGGGGTGCGGCCGTGCACCGCGAAGGCGAAGTCCCGTGCCCTGAAGGCGATTCGGGCGACGTGCCACAGGCGGTGGGTCGGTGAGCGCTCGACGCCGAGCGCGTCGGCGATGTCCTCGCCGTGGGCCCATGTCTCCATCAGGCGGCCCGTCGCCATCGACGCCGTGCTCATCGGCGGCCCGTACCAGGGGAAGCGGCTGCCCGGCGGTTCGCCGGTCAGGGTCGCCCAGAGCCGGGCTCTGCCCGACCGCCACCTCTCCAGCAGCTCCGGCGGCGGCAGGATCGCGCCCTCCCGGGCGCCGTCCTCCACGTACGCGTCCAGCCGCGCCGCCGCGTCGCCGACCTCGCGGGCGAACGCCTCCGCGTCCTTGACCGCCAGCAGCGCCTGGGCGTCCGTCCAGGCCAGATGCGCGATCTGGTGCGCAACGGTCCAGCCTTCGGCCGGTGTCGGCCTCGCCCACTGCTCGGGCTCCAGCCCGGCCACCACGTCGTCGAGCGCGTCGCTCTCCGCTCTCAGATCGGCCAGGACGGTACGGACGGACTGCGGATCGGCCATGGCCACGAGGGTGGCAGGCGGGGCCCGCAACAATCAAGCATGCGTGCATGATTGTTTCCCACCTCCACCGGGTCGGTGTCCCTGCGACAGCCGGTGCCCCGCTGGGGGCGGTGGTGACGTGCACGTCGTCCCTGGCTGGTCGCGCCGTTCCCCGCGCCCCTGAAAAGACCGGGCGTGCCGTCCAGGGCCCGCACGGCTCGGGAGCCGGGTCCCATCAGGGGTGCGAGGAACAGCGCGACCGGCCCCCACCGGGCCTGCGGCCCGAATACTGATAGCAACTGCCCCGCTGGGGGCGGTTTTCAGGCCGCGCCACCGTCGTGGCTGAGCGCGCAGTTCCCCGCGCCCCCTAAAAGATCGGGCGTACCGACCTCGGTAAGACAATCGCGCGGGGCCGCGCCCCCAGAGCGCCCACCTTCGGGAGGTGGACGTCTTAGGGGCGCGGCCCGAAGGGGATTAGGCGCGGGCGGCGCGGCGGGCGAGAAGGGCTTCGCGGCGCTCGTCGAAGCGGGTGGCCTGCTCGTTGAGGCCGCCCATGAAGAGGCCGAGCTCCTGCTGGGCCTGAAGGCCCTCGGGGCCGAGACCGGAGATCTCGAGGACCTTGAGGTGGCGCAGGACGGGCTGGAGGACGTCGTCGTGGTGGATGCGGAGGTTGTAGATGCCGCCGATGGCCATGCGGGCGGCGGCCCGCTCGAAGCCGGGCATGCCGTGTCCCGGCATGCGGAATTCGACGACGACGTCACGGATGGCCCGCATGGCGAGGTCGGGGGCGAGCTCGAGGGCGGCGGCCAGGAGATTCCGGTAGAAGACCATGTGCAGGTTCTCGTCGGTGGCGATCCTGGCGAGCATCCGGTCGCACACGGGGTCACCCGACTGGTGTCCGGTGTTGCGGTGCGAGACGCGGGTGGCCAGCTCCTGGAAGGCGACGTACGCCACGGAGTGGACCATGCTGTGCCGGTGGTCGTGCTCGAAGCCCTCCGACATGTGCTGCATGCGGAACCGTTCCAGCTCGACCGGGTCGACGGCGCGGCTGGTCAGCAGGTAGTCGCGCATGACGATCGCGTGCCGGCCCTCCTCGGCGGTCCAGCGGTGCACCCAGGTGCCCCAGGCGCCGTCACGGCCGAAGAGTGTCGCGATCTCGTGGTGGTAGCTGGGCAGATTGTCCTCGGTGAGCAGATTGACCACGAGGGAGATCCGGCCGACGTCCGTGACCTTGGACTGCTCGGGGGCCCAGGCTTCGCCCCCCATTATTCCGTCGAAATTGCGGCCGTCGCTCCACGGCACGTACTCGTGCGGCATCCACTCCTTGGCCACGCCGAGGTGCCGGTTGAGCTCCCGCTCGACGACCTCCTCCAGCGCGTAGAGCAGCGTCGCGTCGCTCCAGACGTCGGGTTGGGCACGGTCGGGCGAGGTCAAGGTCACGGGGGCTCCTGGGGACGGGAGAGGGGACGGACATGGGACGGGGGTGTACGGGACCCGCACGGGCTGTACGGATCGTACGGACGTACGTACGCGACATGCGATCAGTCGGTCGTACGGCGCCGCGGACGGATCCACGGGCACATACGCACGGCCTGCGGGTGCAGCGGAGATTCGCACCTACGCCTACGTAAGTTACGCAACCGTAGGTTAAGGCGGCGTAAGAAGGCAACCAGCCAATATGGCTGCACCGGCCACCCACCTCGCGTCGAGCCGGACCCGTCGGCACGGCGAGACCCGGCGACAGCCCTTGGCCCGACCGGAGGCAAGCCCTCCGCCGACCGGAGGGCAAGCCTCCGCCGCCCGCCGTGAAAGCCCTTCGCCCGCCTCCCGTCGCACCCGATAAACTCCGCTCTCTTATGAGTGCCACTCTCGTCGCCAAGAATCTCGCCGCCGGACACGGCGACCGTGTCCTGTTCTCCGGCCTGGACCTGGTCGTCGCCCCCGGCGACGTCATCGGTCTGGTCGGCGCCAACGGCGCGGGCAAGTCCACGCTGCTGCGGCTGCTCGCCGGGCTCGACACGCCCGAGGACGGGACGCTGCGGCTCAGCCCGGCCACCGCCACCGTCGGGCATCTGCCGCAGGAGCCCGAGCGGCTGCCGGGCGGGGAGAGCGTGCGGGAGTTCCTGAGCCGCCGCACCGGGGTCACCGCCGCCCAGGCGGCCCTGGACGCCGCCACCCAGGCGCTGGTGGACGAGGCTCCGGGCGCCGACGACGCGTACGCGACTGGACTCGACCGCTGGCTGGCCCTCGGCGGCGCCGACCTGGACGAACGCGCCGAGGAGGCCGCCGCCTCGCTCGGCCTCGGCGTCGACCTGGACCAGCCGATGTTCTCGCTCTCCGGCGGCCAGGCCGCCCGCGCGGGACTCGCCTCGCTGCTGCTCAGCCGCTACGACGTCTTCCTGCTGGACGAGCCCACCAACGACCTCGACCTCGACGGCCTGGAACGGCTGGAGAAATTCGTCGGCGGCCTGCGCGCCGGTACGGTCCTGGTCAGCCACGACCGCGAATTCCTCACCCGCACCGTCACCCGCGTGGTGGAGCTGGACCTCGCCCAGCAGCAGGTCAGCACCTTCGGCGGCGGCTACACCGCCTATCTGGAGGAACGCGAGACGGCCCGGCGGCACGCCCGCGAGGAGTACGACGAGTACGCCGACACCAAGGCCGGACTCGAAGCGCGGGCGCGCATGCAGCGCGGCTGGATGGACAAGGGCGTCAGGAACGCCATGCGCAAGGCGCCCGACCACGACAAGATCGCCCGCAAGGCGCGCGCCGAGGGCAGCGAGAAGCAGGCCGCCAAGGCCCGGCAGACCGACCGGATGATCGAGCGCCTGGACGTGGTCGAGGAGCCGCGCAAGGAGTGGGAACTGCGGATGGAGATCGCCGCCGCGCCCCGCTCGGGCGCCGTGGTGGCCACCCTGCGCGGCGCCCGCGTGCGCCGCGGCGACTTCGCCTTCGGGCCGGTCGACCTCCAGATCGACTGGGCCGACCGGGTGGCCATCACCGGCGCCAACGGCTCGGGCAAGTCCACCCTGCTCGCCGCGCTGCTCGGCCGCCTCCCGCTGGACGAGGGCCACAGCGCGCTCGGCCCCGGCGTCCTGGTCGGCGAGGTCGACCAGGCCCGCGGCCTCTTCCGCGGGCAGGAACCGCTCCTCGACGCCTTCCGCGCCCCGGCGCCCGACATGGATCCGGCCGAGATCCGTACGCTTCTCGCCAAATTCGGCCTCAAGGCCGCCCATGTGCTGCGCCCCGCCGCGACCCTCTCGCCCGGCGAGCGCACCCGCGCCGCGCTGGCGCTGCTCCAGGCCCGCGGCGTCAATCTCCTGGTCCTCGACGAGCCGACCAACCATCTCGACCTGCCCGCGATCGAACAGCTCGAAGCGGCGCTGGCCGCGTACGAGGGCACGCTGCTGCTGGTCACCCACGACCGGCGGATGCTGGACGCCGTGCACACGACCCGCCGCGTCGAGGTCGCCGACGGCCGCATCACCGAGCGCTGAGCGAACCTTCGAGCGCGCCTGGGCCCCGATTTCCCGAGGCGGCCCGCGCCGCGTTCCCGACGGGGCCCCGGACCCTCCGGGCGGGAGGGAACCCGGTGGCGTCCGGCTGCGTCCCATCCATGACCGGACCCCGAACCGGCCGCCGGAGGAGGACACGATGCGCGCTCGGACATTCGCCGCTGCCGCCGCCGTACTGCTGGTGGCCGGTTGCGGAAGCGCGAGCGGCGTACGTGTCGGGTCGCCCGATCCGAGCGACAGCAGCACCCGGCCGGTCTGCGGTGACGTCACGGTCACGCCCGGCGGCGGGGCCGAAGGCCGCGAGGTCTGCCTGAGTGTCGGCAGCACCCTGCGGGTCGCCACCGCCCCCGGCGACCGGCCGCCCGGCGAGCGGGGCGCCGCCCTCTCCGAGATCTCTCCCGGCGTCTACCGAGGCGCGCGGGTGGGCACCGCCGAACTGAGCGGGTTCCGGCGCGCCTGCCCCGGCGCCACCCCCGGTGTCATGTCCTGCCATGCCATCGCGGGGTGGAAGATCACCGTCGACGTACGGTGATCGGCACCATCGCGGGACCCCGGGTCGGCAGTGGGGGCCGGCCCGGGTCCCGCGATCCCTTCGGCGCGGCAGACCGGCGAGGTTGACCCGGTCAGCCTTCGGCGCGGCACGCCGACACGGCTGACGCCGACTCAGTCTTCGGCGCGGCTCGGCCGGGCGGCGGGCGACAGGCCGTCCATCAGCAGGTCCAGCAGGCGGCCGGCCTTGGCCTCGCGCCCGGGCCGGGGGGCCACGGTGAAGATGCCGATGAGGGCGGCGGCGATGTCCTCGGCGGTGACGTCGGAGCGGAGGTCGCCCGCCGCACTACCCGCGTCGAGCATCGTCGTGATGGCCGTCAGCAGCTCGGTCCGGGTCCGCGCATGGGTGATCTCGCCCGACTCGATCATCGCGAGGAGCGTGTCGAGCATGCCGTTCTTGGTCGCGATCCAGTCGCCGAACAGGTCCGTCCAGCGCCGCATCGCCGCGGCCGGGGGCAGCTGACCGAGCAGCTCGCGGGCACCGGTCGTCAGTCGTACGACCTGATCCTGGTAGACCGCGTCGACCAGCGACTCGCGGGTCGGGAAGTGCCGGTAGAGCGTGGCGATCCCGACCCCGGCCTCGCGGGCGATCGCCCGCATCGACGACTCGGCGTCGGCCGACATGAACACGCGGGTCGCCACCGCGAGCAACTGGTCGCGGTTGCGGGCCGCGTCCGCCCGTGGCGCGCGGGGCTCCGCGTCCGCCAAAACGGATCGCGCTCCGTTTATGTTACGGTCATTCATGTAAACGGAGCATAGTCCGTTTCGGTGTGTTCCCTCGGTCCCAAGGAGACAGGCGCACATGAAGGCACAGAGCGATCAGCCTCCCGCGGACGGGAGCAGGGCGGTCCGGCTCGAGTCGTTCGGCGGCCCCGAGGCCCTGGAGGTCCGCGAGGTTCCCGCCCCGCAAGCCGGGCCGGGACAGATCCGCGTACGGGTCACCGCGGCCGGTCTGAATCCGATGGACTGGATCATGACCGCCGACGCGGACACCGCCGCCCGGTTCGGCCTGAGCCTGCCGGCCGGGTTCGGCACCGACTACGCGGGAGTGGTCGACCAGGTCGGTGCCGAGGTGAGCGGGTTCGCCCCCGGCGACCGGGTGTTCGGGGGCGCCCTGTCCCGCGCGGTCGCCGACTTCGTGGTGATCGACCCGGCCGGGGGGACGGCGGCGAACGAGGCTCATCACACGCCCGACGGCGTCGACGACCGTACCGCCGCCACCCTCACGATCGCCGGCCGTACGGCATCCGCCGCCCTCGCCGTCATCGATCCGGGCCCGGGCGACACCGTGCTGATCGGCGGCGCGGCGGGCGGGGTCGGGGTCTTCGCCGTCCAACTGGCCCGGATCGCGGGAGCGCGCGTGATCGGGACGGGATCGGCGGCGTCGGCCGACTATCTGCGCGAGCTCGGGGCGGAGCCGGTCGTCTACGGCGACGGCCTGGCCGACCGGGTCCGATCGCTCGCTCCTGGCGGCGTCACGGCCGCCGTCGACCTGCACGGTGTGGAGACCGTGCACGCCGCCAGGGAACTCGGCGTCCCGGACGGTCGCGTCTGCGCCATCGCCGCGCAGGTCGACGGGGTGCCCGCGGCCAACGGCGCGAACGCGGCTCCCGGCGCTCTGGACGAGATCGCCCGCCTGGTCGCCGCGGGCCGGCTCCGGGTGCCGATCGCGGAGACCTTCCCGGTCGAGCGGATCCGCCGCGCTGCCGAACTCCAGGCCGGCAGGCACGTGCGGGGCAAGGTCGTCATCGACCTCTAGAGCGTGTCCGTGGCGACGGCGAACGCGGTGCCGCCTTCACCGATGCGGCGAGGAGGGCTTCCCGCCCCTGTGGGGCCGGGGCGGGAAGCCCTCCCGTCGCCGGGTGTCGCCGATCCGGAGGACCCCGGCGGACGACGGGCTAGCCGACGTTGACCGCCGCGTCGTCGATCAGGAACGACGTCGCGAGGCTGGAGTCCTCGGTGCCGGTGAACTTCAGAGTGACCGTCTGTCCCGCGTAGGACGACAGGTTGACCGACCGCTGCACGTAGCCGGTGCCCTTGTTGAGGTTGGAGTACGAGGCCAGCGTGGTGCTGCCCGCGGCGACGGTGAGCTTGTCGTACGCCGTGGTGGTGCTGGTCTCCTGGCTGCTGACGTAGAGGTAGAAGGTGAAGGTGGCGCTGGTGCAGGAGGCGGGGATCGTGACCGACTGGGAGAGCGTGTCGGTGTGGGTGGTCCCGTAGCCGTTCAGCCACGCCTTGTACGAGCCGCTGTGGGCGGGGGCGCCGGTGCTGTTGTCGATGACGCCGGAGGACGTCGTCCAGCCGGTGTTGCCGCTCTCGAAGCCGGGGTTGGTCAGGAGCTGCGCGGTGGTGCAGCCGCCGCCGCCCGACCCGGTGACCGTCCAGGTGAAGGACGCGCTGCCGGAGGCGCTGGTGGTGTCCGTGGCGGTGACGGTGACGTTGTACGTGCCCGCCGCCGTCGGGGTGCCGCTGATCAGACCGGTGGAGGAGTTGATCGACAGACCGGTCGGCAGGCCGGAGGCGCTGTAGGTGAGGGTCTGGCCCGAGGCCGAGTCGCTGGCGCTGATCTGGAGCGAGGCCGCGGTGTTGACCGCGGTGGACTTGGCGCCCGGGTTGGTGACCGTCACCGTGTTGCCGCCGGTCGAACCGCCGTTGGTGAAGGCGGCCGTGCCGTTCGGCGTGCCCAGCCCGGTCGGCCCGTCGTATCCGGCCTTCGCGGTGCACAGGTAGGAGCCGCCGCACGAGCCGTTGGAGCCGCTGGTGACGTCGTTCAGCGAGCCGGTGTGGGAGTACGGGTAGGAGGCGGGGGTGGTCCCGGCCGCGGGGGTGCCGGCCAGGGCGTAGACGGAGGCGATGATCGGCGACGAGGCGCTGGTGCCGCCGTAGACCTGCCAGCCGGATGCCTGGTAGCTGTCGTAGACGGCCAGGCCGGTGGCCGGGTCGGCGACGGCGGAGACGTCGGCGATGGTGCGCTTGGCGCAGCCGGTGTCGGTCTGCCAGGTGGGCTTGGCGTCGTAGGCCGAGCAGCCGGAGCCGGTGCCCTCGGTGCTCGAGGTGTTCCAGACGGACTCGGTCCAGCCGCGGGTGGTGCCGCTGGCGCGGCTGAGCGCGGTGCCGCCGACGGCGGTGACGTACTTGGACGCGGCCGGGTACTCCGCGCCGTAGCCCTCGTCGCCTGAGCTGACGGTGATGGCGACGCCCGGGTGGTTGAAGTACTGCGAGTCGGCGGTGGTGTCGGAGGAGTCCTCGCTGCCGCCGTAGCTGTTGGAGACGTACTTCGCGCCCTGCGTGACCGCCTGGTTCACCGCGGTGCCCAGGTCGTCCATGCTCGCCGAGGTGGCCTCGACCAGCAGGATGTGGCACTGGGGGCAGACCGCGCTGACCATGTCCAGGTCGAGTGAGATCTCACCGGCCCAGCCGGAGTCGGCGCTCGGCAGCGACGTGGTCGAGCCGTTCTGGTTGATCTTCTTGAAGCAGCCGTTGGCCGTGGTGCAGGCCGGCAGCCCGTACTGCGCGCGGTACGTGCTCAGGTCGGCCGCGGCGTTGGGGTCGTCCTGCGCGTCCACGATCGCGACGGTGGCTCCGGCGCCCGCGGACGACGGCAGCGCGTACGCGCTCTGGAGGTCGGTGGGGCCGTAGCCGGAGGGGGTGGCGTTCGGGGTGATGCCGAGGTGGTGGACGACGTCGGTACGGGTCAGCGCCATGCAGGCCATCTGGCCCTTCTTGGCGGGGACGGCGCACAGGCGCTGGGTGGGAGCGGCCGACGACGCGGACGCGGACGCGCCGGACGACGTGCTCGCGGACGTGCTCGACGACGCGGAGGTGTGCGACGACGCGGCCGTGCTCGACGACGCGGAGGTGGCTGCCGCGCCCGACGCCGGGGTGCTGGCGACGGACGGCGCCGCGGTGGCCAGCAGACCGCCGGTGACGAGAGCCGCCGCCGACAGTACGGCGACCGCCGTGCGGCGGACGGCCCGTCTGGCCCGGCCGGGGTGTGACGACTTCAATGAACTGCCCTCCATGGGGGGATCGGCTCCCGAGGGCGTCCGCCGCTGACCTTCATGTCAAGGTCATGACAACCGATCATGCGACGGCGACGCCTGGGACTTCGTGTGGCGCACGTTCACTGGTGATCCGGATGTCATCTACTGCCGACTGCCACCACCGTGAGTGGTGACCGATGCTGAACGTAGTGACCGAGGGCCCAAGTAACTACCGGCCTATGGCAAAGAGTTGCCCTCGGATCGGCCTGGATCCGACCCCGGCTCGCTTCCGCAAGTCGATCTCCGCCGTATACCTTGTGGCGCCATGGAGACGGAGGAAGAACCGGTCAACGACCTTGTCGCGCTGGGTCTCGCGCGGTACGAGGCGCGGGTCTATCTCGCCCTCGTGCGACGCGAGTCGTACACGGCGGCGGAGGTCGCGCGGGCGGCGGACGTACCCCGGCAGCGGGTGTACGACGTGCTCGACACGCTGGTACGGCGGCGGCTGGCGACCGCGCACCCCGGCCGGGTCGCCACCTTCTCGGCCGTCGCGCCGGAACTGGCCGTCGCCCGCCTCATGGCCCTTCAGCGCGAGACCCTCGAACGCCTCGACCGCGTCTCCTCCGCGCTGACCGCCGCCCTCGTCCCGGTCTGGGCCGACGGCCGCACGCAGACCGTGCCGATCGACTATGTCGAGATCCTGCGCGACCCCAAGTCGATAGCCGAGGCGTTCACCGACATCCAGGGCCAGGCCAAGACCGAACTGCTGAGCTTCTGCAAACCGCCCTTCGTCGCCCCGGCTGCGAACACCCCCGGCATCAAGGTGGTACGTCGGCTGCGCCGCTCGGGCGGCTCGGTGCGGGCGATCTACACCCACGACTCGCTCGACGACACGGAGGTGCTGGAGAACGTACGGCGCTTCGGCGCGGCGGGCGAGGAGCACCGTTTCACCTCCGCGCTGCCGCTGAAGCTGGTGGTCGCCGACGCGTCGCTGGTGCTCTGCGACATGCCGGACCCGGTGGCCGGGACCGGCGCGACGACCGCGCTCTACATCGAGCACCCGGCGCTCGCCGCGTGCCTGCGGCTGGCGTTCCTCACCGTGTGGGAGAGCGCGGAAACGGTTCCGAACGCGCGGCCGTGACCCGTACGGCGGCTGCGGGGCGCCCTGTCGCCCGGCTGTCGGCCGGGCGGCGCTCGGCTGTCCGCCGGGCCGGCCGGCTCCCGTGGGACCGCTGTCGGTGAGCTGTCGGTGAGCTGTCCGCGTCGCTGTCCCGAAGGCGACGCGGACCTGTGGCGAAGCCCACGGAACCCCTCGATCGCGCGGTCAGTGCCTATACAGTGACCGCGTGGCCGTGTTCCTGCTGGGAGTCAGTGCCGCGTGCTGCCTCGGCCTCGGTTTCGTGTTGCAGCAGCGTGCGGCCGCGCGTGCCTCGCTCGCGGACTTCCTGTCCTTCCGGCTGCTGCTGCACCTGGTGCGGATGCCGGACTGGCTGCTCGGTGTCGGCCTCATGGTCTGCGGCCAGGTGCTCGGAGCCGTCGCCCTCGTCTACGGCGAGGTCTCCCTGGTCGAACCGCTCACCGCCACCAATCTGCTCTTCGCCATGGCGCTCGCCCGCTGGCTCACCCCACGCCAGTCCCTCGGCCTCAGCGGCTGGGGCGGCGTCGTCCTGCTCGCCCTCGGCGTGACCGCCTTCATCGTCGCGGGCCAGCCGGAGGGCAGCGCGGCCGAGGCGGGGGCGCTGCGGCACTGGCTGGTCTTCGGCATCGTCGCCGGGCTCGCGCTGCTGCTCACCGGCGCGGCCAAGCGGCTGCCGCCGTCCTCCGAGGCCACGCTCCTCGCGCTGGCCGCGGGCCTGCTCTACGGACTCCAGGACGCCCTCACCCGGATCTGTAGCCAACTGGCCGGTGACGAGGGTGTGGCCGCCCTCGCCGTGCACTGGCAGCCGTACGCCATCGCCGTCATCGGCCTCACCGGCATGCTGCTCGTCCAGAGCGCCTTCGAGACCGCCTCGCTGCGGATGTCGCTGCCCGCGCTGACCGCCGCCCAGCCGCTGGCCGGAATCGCCTGCGGCATAGGTTTCCTCGGCGACCGCCTGCGCGTCACCCCCGGCGCCCTCGCCTGGGAGGCCGCCGGTCTCGCCGCCATCACCATCGGCGTGATCCTCCTCGGCCGCCACCCGGCCATGCCGCCGGGCGCCGCCGACCGCGTGGCGGTGGGCGCGACCCGCATGCGCTGAAGCCTTCAGCCGGGCCGTGAGGGGACGCCCGCGACCCCTGCGCCCACTCCGGCGCGGACCGCGTGCCGGTGCGACTCGTATGCGCTGGGCGTTCAGCCGGGCCGGTCATGGGGACGCCTACAGCCCCCGCGCCCACTCCCACGCGGCCTCCGTGCCCAGGAAGCGGCCGATGTCGGCGACCTCGGCCGTGATGCCGGCGGCGACCGGGGCGGGGAGGGGGCCGGTCAGCGGCTCGACGCGGAGCGTGAGACGGCGGCCCTGCCAGGTGTGGCGCCAGGTGGCGACCACCGCGCCGTCGCGCAGCACGCAGGGCATGAGCATGCCGCCGCCCGTGGCGATACGGGTCGCGAAGGCCGGGTCGAGCAGGGCGTCGCGGTCCTGGTAGCCGAGCAGATACGGGTCGAAGTGGCCGGTCAGCCGTACCTGCGGCCGGTCCGCGGGCCGCGCCGGAGGCGGCGCCGTGCCGGCCGCGGCCCACAACGGCTCGCCGTCCGGGCCCGCGACCTGCGCGAGCCGGTCCGTCGCCGCCCGGTGGCCGCGCCTGGCCTGGCCCAGGGGCAGCCCGGACCAGCGCGCGAAGTCGGCGACCGACGCGGGGCCGTAGGCGGTGGCGTGCCGGACGGCCAGTTCGGCCAGCGCGTCGTCGCCGGTCGGGCCGTCGTCGGGGACGTCTTTCAGCCACCGCTCACGCAGGACATAGGTGGACACGTCGCCCGCCGCCTCGGGGCCGCGGCACAGCACGCCCCTGGCCGCCGCGAAGAGTACGAGGTGCGCCGGGGCCTGGCCGCCCGGGTCCACGGCCACCCCCTCCGCCGCGAGCAAATCGACCAGTTCGGCGCGCGGTACGGGCGGCCGGTCGGCCAGCACCCGCTCCAGGGCGGGCAGCGCCCGCTCGCACAGCTCCTCGTCGAGGCCCAGCCGGGCGCGGCGCCCGCGGTACGCGTCGGCCGCGCGCGGGCCGAGCAGCGCGGTCAGCCAGCGGACGTCCTCGGCCGCCACCGCGTGCAGGGTGCCGCGCATCAGCCAGGTGCGGACGACGGCGCGGCGGTCCGCGCCGCACGCCCTGTCCACGTCGGCCGCGGTCGGCGCGCCGTGGGTGCCGCCGGTCCGCGCCCTGACCTGGAGCCGGCACGCCTTCGCGTCCTGCGCCTGGAGACCGGCCGAGAGCCGGACGGCGTCCGCCACCGTACGATCGCTGCCGCTGCCGCTGCCGCTGCCGCTGCCGCTGCCGCTGCCGCTGCCGCTGCCGCTGCCGCTGCCATCGCTTTCGCCCGCGCTGCCGCCCGCGGCGTCGCTTCCGTCCTCGGTCAGGCCCTGGGAGCGGGCGCGCCAGCGGCGGACCTCGGCCGTCGTGAGCCGTGCCATCGACTTCGTTCCTCCGCTCGGTCGGCCGCGCAATTGCTTCAGTCCGCTGCCGGGGTCCAGGTGAAGCGCGGCTCGCGGCGTTCGAGGAAGGCGGCGACGCCCTCGGCGGTGTCGCCGCTGAGGGCGGCCTGCCGGGCCCAGTGGGCGGCGCGGGCCGCGTCGTCCGACGCGTCCGCCGTCGCGGTGAACTCCTTCGCGGCGGCCTGCGTGAGCTGCGAGCGCGACCGCAGCACCCCGGCGAAGTCCGTGACCCGCTTGTCCAGCTCGTCCTCCGGCAGCACCTCGTCCACCAGGCCGGTGCGCAGCGCCCGCTCGTCGTCGATCAACTCGGCCGAGAACAGCAGGTGTTTGGCGGTACCGGGCCCCGCGAGCCGCACCAGGCGCCGGGTGGAGGCGGCGCCGTAGACGATGCCCAGGCGCGCGGGCGTGATCCCGAAGCGGGCGCCCCGCGCGGCGAAGCGCAGGTCGCAGGCGACGGCGAGCTGGCAGCCGCCGCCCACGCAGTAGCCGCGTACGGCCGCGATCGTCGGCTTGGGGAAGGCGGCCAGCGCCTCCTCCGCGGCCATGGCGGCGGACTGCGCGCCGCTCGACGAGACGGGGTCGGCGAGGTCGGTGATGTCGGCGCCCGCGCAGAAGGTGTCGCCCGCGCCGGTGAGGACCAGCACGCGGACGGCGGGATCGACCGCGAGGTCGTGGAGGAGTCCCGGCAGCGACTGCCACATGGCCGTCGTCATCGCGTTGCGCCGGGCCGGATTGCTGATCGTCACGGTCGCGGTGCCGTCCGCGGCGCTGACGAGCAGCCCAGGGCCGGAGGTGGACATGCGTGCTCCTTCACGGGGGCGACATGCGCTGGCCGGTGCCGACAGATCCTATCGACCGGCGCGCGGCCGGCCGGGGGCGCACGGCGCCCGCGCCGGGAGGCACCGGTACGCCGTGCCAGGACGCACCGGTACGCCGGTGCACGTGCAGATGATCTCGGTCGAAGAGTTCGGGAAGCGTCCGAAGACTGCCGCGAATCGATCGAAAAAACGAAGTCGGCGATCGTTTCCGGTCAAAAATTACAGAAAGGTGCGGACTTACGGTTTCCTGCCTGTTCGGCTCCCGCCGTTACGGACACTCGACCTGTGAGGCGGAAGCTGCCGGGGTTGTCGGCAGGGGCCGCGGGGACACGTCACGCGAAAGCGACGGTGGGTGCGGTCATGGAGGTGCGCGGGAGCGTCCCGCCCGATCAGGCTCCGGCTCCGAGACCGTACGAGGGGGTGTGGCGGTTCACCGCCCCGGCTCTCGACTCGTCCGTGCCCCAGGTGCGGCGCGGGGTGCGCGCCCTCGTCGCCGACCAGGGGGTGCCGATCGACGAGGACCTGCTGTACGGACTGCTGGTCATCGTCTCGGAGCTGGTCACCAACGCGGTGAAGCACGCGGCCGTGCTGTCGCCCGAGATCACCGTCGAGGTCGCGGTCGGCGCCGACTGGATCAGGATCGCCGTCGAGGACAACCACCCGTACCGCCCCAGGGCGCTGGAGGCCGACCACGGGCAGACCGGCGGGCGCGGGCTGCTGCTGGTGAAGACGATCACCGCGGAGGCGGGCGGCCAGTGCGACATCGCGCAGACCGAGACCGGCGGCAAGGTGATCTGGGCGGCGCTCCCGCTGCGGACCACCGCCCTCTGAAACCCCCCGGCCCGTCCTGCGCTGACCTGCCTGCCCGTCCTGCCTGCCCGTCCTGACCAGCGTGCCCGTCCCGTGCTGCCCTGCCCGTCCTGCCCGGTGCCGGACGGGGCCCCGCCGGACGGGGGCTACCAGCCCGCCGTACCGCCGGTGACCTCGCGCACGGTCGGCAGCGCCGCGTCGAGCACCGTCTGGAACCACGCCGAGAAGGGTCCGTCCGCGCGCAGCCGCGCCAGCTCCTGCGGGCCCACGAACGCCGTGTCGTCGATCTCCTCGGGGTCCGGCCGCAGCGCGTCGCCGATCAGCCCGACGAACAGGTGGTTGTACTCCTGCTCCACCAGACCGGAGGCCGGGTCCGGGTGGTTGTAGCGGACCGTGCCCGCCTCGCGCATCAGCACCGGCGCCGCGCCCAATTCCTCGGCGGTGCGCCGGGCCGCGGCCACGAACGGCTGCTCACCGGGGTACGGGTGCCCGCAACAGGTGTTGGACCAGACACCGGGGGAGTGGTACTTGCCCAGCGCGCGGCGCTGCAACAGCAGCCGGCCCTCGCCGTCGAAGAGGAACACCGAGAAGGCGCGGTGCAGGCGTCCGGGCGCCTGGTGCGCGGACAGCTTCTCCGCGGTGCCGATGGTTCGGCCGTCCTCGTCGACGAGTTCGAGCAGGATCGGTTCCGCCACGGCTTGACCCGCCGGGGTCTGCTCGGCATCTGCCAGGGTCTGCGCGGCAACACCATTGGGCGACGGTACGGCGGTGGGGGAGCCGGGTCGGCCGGTGGCAGGACTGGTGGGCATGTCCATCCTTCGCTTTCGACGACAGGCCCTCAGTCTGCCTCACTTCGCGTGCCGCTCAGTGGCAGAGCCGCGCCTCGTGCTCCGCGTGCCCGACCGGCTCCAACTGGAAGGTGCAGTGCTCCACATCGAAATGCGTGCCGAGGCAGCCCTGAAGGTCGTGCAGCATCTTCTCGTAGCCGACCGCCTCCAGGACCTCCTGGCTGACCACCACGTGCGCCGACAGCACCGGCATCCCCGAGGTGATCGTCCACACATGCAGATCGTGCAGGCCCTCCACGCCGGGCAGCCCCTCGATGTGGCTGCGGACATCGCCCATGTCAACGCCCTTGGGCGCGGCCTCCAGCAGGACGTCGACGGCCTCGCGCAGCAGCTTCCAGGTGCGCGGCACGATCATCAGACCGATCAGCAGTGACGCCACCGGGTCGGCCTGCCGCCAGCCGGTGGTCATGAACACCACGGCCGCCACGATCACCGCGAGCGACCCGAGCGCGTCCGCCATCACCTCGAGGAAAGCGCCCCGCACATTGAGGCTCTCGCGCTGCCCGCGCATCAGCACAACGAGTGATACGGAGTTCGCGACCAGACCGATCGCGCCGAAGACGACGGTGCCGCCGGCGTCGATGTGCTGCGGGCTGATCAGCCGCCGTACGCCCTCGTAGAAGATGAACGCGCCGACGCCGAAGAGCAGCACCGCGTTGAGGACCGCCGCCAGGATCTCGGCGCGCGCGAAGCCGAAGGTGCGGCGCTCGCTGGCGGGGCGGTTGGCGATGTGGATGGCGAGCAGCGCCATCGCGATACCGGCCGCGTCGGTCGCCATGTGACCGGCGTCGGCGAGCAGCGCGAGGGAGTCGGTGACCGCGCTGCCGACCACCTCGACCGCGAGCACGAAGAGCGTGATGCCGAGCGCGATCCGCAGCCGGCCGCGGTACGCGGAACCGGCCGTGCCGTCGGCGCCCGGCCGCAGACCGTGGCTGTGGTCGTGACCGTGGCCCTTCTTCCGGCCGCCGTCGCCGTCCTTCCGATCGTCTCCGTCCTTCCGCTCGCCGCCGCGCTCCTGGCCGCCGCTGCGCGTGCGACCTTCGCCGTGGCCGTGCGCGTGGCCTGACCCCATGGCCGCGTCCCCCTCTCGTCGGACCGCCGTGCCATCCGGTGTGCGGCGGTCAGTCAACACCGGTTACCCACCGTGGGCAAGCCGGTACTGGAGACCGTTGTCATGTGCGGTGACCTGCGGTGATGAGGCGCGCAGAAGGGGTGCGGGGAACACCGCCCACCTCACTCGTACGGGTGAGCGCATCCGTCGTTTGTCCGGGCGCCCGTGATCAACGATGATGATCACGCCGGGCACGCCAAGTTCAGGCGAACGGGCGGTGAACGGTGGCGGACGTGGATCCGATAGCCTCTGCCGTCGTGCCTGGCCCGGACTCGCCGACCGCGGCCCTTACAGGCAAGCCCTTCGCACGCATCCAGGGAGTGAGTTCCTCTGTCGACCGCCATTCTCACCGGCCCGCCCGCCGCGGGATCAGCGTCGCCGCTCGCGGACGACCTGCGGGCGCTGGGATTCCAGGTGGTCGAGGCGGACACGCCCGTCGCCGTCGCCGCGCGGCTCGCCCAGGTGCCCGCCGCCGACCGGGTCGCCGTCGTCGACCGCCGCTTCGTCGGCCACCGGCACGCGCTGCGCCTGGCCCTGACCGACCCGCGCTTCGACACCGCCGCGATTCCTGGCGCCGTGTCCGCGAAGGCCGCAGGCCGCCAGGCGCTCACCGCCGCCGTCACCGGGCTGACCGCGCAGGGCGGCGCCACCGTCCCGTCGCAGACCGCTCCCTCCGTACCGGCCTCGTCGGTATCGGCCCCCGGCGGCACCCTGCTGTCCGCCGCCGACGGCGACACCGCCCCCGCCGCCCGCGCGGCCACCTTGGCCGCCGTCGTCCCCGACGCGCTGGCCGCCGCCCTCGACGCGCAGGGCGCCGCCCCGCACCGCCCCGAGCTGGGCGTCCTCGTCGCGGCCGTCCCCGCCGACGCCGCCGAGCGCGCCGCGGCGGCCGAGGCCGTCGCCGCCGTGGACGAGGAGGCGGTACGGCTGCGCAGCGCGGTGAAGTCCCGCGATGGCTTCTTCACCACCCACTGCATCAGCCCGTACTCGCGCTACCTGGCCCGCTGGTGCGCCCGCCGCGGCCTCACCCCGAACCAGGTCACCACCGCGTCGCTGCTGGTCGCGCTGATCGCCGCGGGCTGCGCGGCCACCGGCACCCGGACCGGATACGTCGCGGCGGGCGTCCTGCTGCTCGCCTCGTTCGTCCTGGACTGCACCGACGGCCAGCTCGCCCGCTACTCCCTCCAGTACTCCACGCTCGGCGCCTGGCTCGACGCCACCTTCGACCGGGCCAAGGAGTACGCCTACTACGCGGGCCTCGCGCTCGGCGCCGCCCGCGGCGGCCACGACGTATGGGCGCTCGCGCTCGGCGCGATGGTCCTCCAGACCTGCCGCCATGTCGTCGACTTCGCCTTCAACGAGGCCAACCACGACGCCACCGCCAACACCAGCCCCACCGCCGCGCTGTCCGGCAGGCTCGACAGCGTCGGCTGGACGGTGTGGGTACGGCGGATGATCGTGCTGCCGATCGGCGAGCGCTGGGCGCTGATAGCCGTGCTCACCGCGGTCACCACCCCGCGCGTCACCTTCGTCGTCCTGCTGGTCGGCTGCGGCCTCGCCGCCTGCTACACCACCGCGGGCCGCGTCCTGCGCTCACTCACCCGCAAGGCCCAGCGCACCGACCGGGCCGCCCGGGCGCTCGCCGACCTCGCCGACAGCGGGCCGCTCGCCGAGGCCGGGGCCCGGATCCTGCGCCCGCTCGCCGGTCGTATGCCGTCCTTCGCGGCGCCCGCGGTCGCCCTGCTCGGCGCCGCCGCGGTCACCGCCACCGCCGCGCTCTCCTCCCGGGGCAGCTGGTGGCCGCCGCTGGTGGCCGTGGTCTACGTCCTGACCTCGTCCTTCGCCGTCTCCCGGCCGCTCAAGGGGGCCCTGGACTGGCTGGTCCCGCCGATCTTCAGGGCCGGTGAGTACGGCACGGTGCTGGCCCTCGCGGCCGTCTCCGGGGTAAACGGGGCGTTGCCCGCCGCTTTCGGTCTGGTGGCCGCGGTCGCCTACCATCACTACGACACGGTGTACCGCATCCGCGGCGGCACCGGGGCGCCGCCGCGGGCCCTGGTACGGGCGGCCGGCGGACACGAGGGCCGCACCCTGGTGGTCGCCCTCCTGGCCGCCGTCGCACACCACACAGGCTTCACGGTCGCGCTGACGGTGCTCGCCGCGGCGCTCGCGCTGCTGGTCCTCACCGAGAGCGTCCGCTTCTGGGTGTCCGCAGGGGCTCCCGCTGTACACGACGAAACAGGAGAACCCGCATGATCGGCCTCGTGCTGGCGGCCGGCGCCGGAAGACGCCTGCGCCCCCACACCGACACCCTGCCCAAGGCACTGGTGCCGGTCGTCGGTCCCGAAGGGGCTGCGGACAGCCTGACCGTCCTGGACCTCACCCTGTCCAACTTCGCGGAGATCGGCCTGACCGAGGTCGCCGTCGTCGTCGGCTACCGCAAGGAAGCGGTCTACGCGCGCAAAACGGCGCTGGAGGAGAAGTACGGCCTCACCCTCACCCTGATCGACAACGACAAGGCCGAGGAGTGGAACAACGCGTACTCCCTGTGGTGCGCGCGCGACGTCCTCAGGCACGGGGTGATTCTGGCCAACGGCGACACCGTGCACCCGGTGTCGGTGGAGAAGACCCTGCTGGCCGCGCGCGGCGGCGGCAAGCGGATCGTGCTGGCCCTGGACACCGTCAAGCACCTCGCCGACGAGGAGATGAAGGTCGTCGCCGAGCCCGGCAGGGGAGTGCGGCGGATCACCAAGCTGATGGACCCGGCCGAGGCCACCGGTGAGTACATCGGCGTCACCCTCATCGAGGGCGAGGCGGCGGCCGAGCTGGCCGACGCGCTGAAGACCACCTTCGAGCGCGACCCCGACCTGTACTACGAGGACGGCTACCAGGAGCTGGTCAACCGCGGCTTCACCATCGACGTCGCCCCGATCGGTGACGTCGCCTGGGTCGAGATCGACAACAACGACGACCTCGCCAAGGGGCGGGTGATTGCGTGCCAGTACTGACCAGGCTGATCCCCTCCCCGGTCGTCGTCGACATCAGGGGCGGCGCGATCGCCGACCTGGCCGTACTCCTGGCCGATCAGCGGATCTCCACCTCCGGCAAGCTCGCCTTCGCCGTCAGCGAGGGCTCCGGGCTCAAGCTGCGCGACCGGCTGGCCCCCGAGCTGCCCGGCGCGGACTGGTACCCGGTGCACGGCGGCACCATCGACGCGGCCGTGAAGCTCGCCGACTCCATGCGCGGCAAGCGCTACGACGCGGTCATCGGCCTCGGCGGCGGCAAGATCATCGACGTCACCAAATACGCCGCCGCGCGGGTGGGCCTTCCCATGGTCGCGGTCGCCACCAACCTCTCGCACGACGGCCTGTGCTCACCGGTCGCCACCCTGGACAACGACAACGGGCGCGGCTCCTACGGTGTCCCGACGCCGATCGCGCTGGTCATCGACCTCGACGTGATCCGCGAGGCACCC
Source organism: Streptomyces sp. NPDC088910 (assembly GCF_044749865.1). Classification (NCBI taxonomy): domain Bacteria; kingdom Bacillati; phylum Actinomycetota; class Actinomycetes; order Kitasatosporales; family Streptomycetaceae; genus Streptomyces; species Streptomyces sp. NPDC088910. Next base: position 36,751 of record NZ_JBIVIV010000011.1, on the reverse strand, counting down.
GCCCGCTACGTCAGGGCCGGCATCGGCGACGCGATCTCCAACCTCTCCGCGCTCGCGGACTGGGAGCTGTCCCACCGCGAGAACAGCGAGCCGATCGACGGCCTGGCCGCGGCGATGGCCAGGAGCGCCGGCGAGTCCGTGCTGCGGCACCCCGGCGGCATCGGCGACGACGACTTCCTGGTCACGCTCTCCGAGGGCCTGGTGCTGACCGGCATCGCCATGTCGATCAGCGGTGACACCCGCCCGTCGTCCGGTGCGTGCCACGAGATCAGCCACGCCTTCGACCTGCTCCACCCGCAGCGGGCCGCCGCCCACGGCGAGCAGGTCGGCATCGGCGCCGCCTTCGCGATGCATCTGCGCGGCGCGCGCGAGGAGTCGGGCCTCATCGCCGAGACCCTGCGCCGCCACGGACTGCCCGTTCTCCCCGAGGAGATCGGCTTCACGGAACCGGAGTTCGTCGAAGCGGTGCGCTACGCGCCGCAGACCCGCCCCGGCCGCTTCACGATCCTGGAACACCTGGACCTCTCCGCCACCGAGATCAGGGACGCATACGCCGACTATGTCAAAGCCATCAGTAGCTGAACTGCGCCCGGTCGTTCACCCCCCGGGGGTCAAGGACCGCCGCAGCGGCGAACACTGGGCCGGCCGGCTCTACATGCGTGAGCTGTCGCTGCGCATAGACCGGCACCTCGCGCCCACCCGCGTCACGCCCAACCAGTTGACGTACCTCATGACCGTCTTCGGCGTCCTCGCCGCCCCGGCGCTGCTGGTGCCCGGGATCGCGGGCGCCGTCCTCGGCGTGCTGATGGTGCAGCTCTACCTGCTGCTGGACTGCGTGGACGGGGAGATCGCCCGCTGGAAGCAGCAGTTCTCGCTGTCCGGCGTCTACCTCGACCGCGTCGGCGCCTACCTGTGCGACGCCGCCGTCCTGGTCGGCTTCGGACTGCGCGCCGCCGACCTGTGGGGCAGCGGCCGGATCGACTGGCTGTGGGCGTTCCTCGGCACCCTCGCCGCGCTCGGCGCGGTGCTGATCAAGGCCGAGACCGACCTCGTCGGGGTCGCCCGGCACCAGGGCGGGCTCCCGCCGGTCAAGGAGGCGGCGTCCGAGCCGCGCTCCTCCGGAGTGGCGCTGGCCCGCAAGGCCGCCGCCGCGCTGAAGTGGCACCGCCTCGTGCTGGGCGTCGAGGCGTCCCTGCTCATCCTGCTGCTCGCGATCGTGGACCAGGCGCGCGGCGACCTGTTCTTCACCCGGCTCGGCGTCGCCGTGCTGGCGGGCATCGCGCTGCTCCAGACCCTGCTGCACCTGGTCTCCGTCCTCGCCTCCAGCAGGCTGAAGTGAGCACGCAGGGGACGCCGCTGCGCGTCGGCGCGGTCATCATCACCATGGGCAACCGCCCCGCGGAGCTGAACGACCTGCTGGACTCGGTCGCCAAGCAGCAGGGCCCGCCGGTGACGGTCGCCGTGGTCGGCAACGGGTCACCGCTGCCGCCGCTGCCCGCCGAGGTGCGCACCGCGGAGCTGCCCGAGAACCTGGGCATCCCCGGCGGGCGCAACGTCGGCATCGAGATGTTCGGCCCCGGCGCCGAGGAAGTGGACGTCGTCCTCTTCCTGGACGACGACGGGTTGCTGCCGGGCGACGACACCGCGGAGCTGGTCAGGCGGGCCTTCGAGGCCGACCCCGAGCTGGGCATCATCAGCTTCCGGATCGCCGACCCCGAGACCGGGCAGACGCAGCGCAGGCACGTCCCCCGGCTGCGCGCCGCCGACCCGATGCGGGACTCGCGGGTCACCACCTTCCTGGGCGGCGCGTGCGCCGTGCGCAGCCGCGTCATCCAGCAGGTCGGTCCGCTGCCCGCCGAATTCTTCTACGCGCACGAGGAGACAGATCTGGCCTGGCGCGCTCTTGACGCGGGTTGGCTGATCGACTATCGGCATGACATGGTGCTGTTCCATCCGGCGACCTCACCCGCCCGGCACGCGGTGTACCACCGGTTGGTGGCCCGTAACCGAGTGTGGCTGGCCCGGCGCAATCTGCCCTGGCCGCTGGTCCCGGCGTACCTCGGCGTCTGGTTCGCGCTGACGCTGGTGCGCCGGCCGTCCGGGCCGGCGCTGCGAGCGTGGCTCGGCGGATTCCGTGAGGGATGGACAACCCCCTGCGGTCAACGGCGGCCGATGCGCTGGCGGACCGTCTGGAGGTTGACCCGGCTAGGCCGACCCCCGATCATCTGACAAGCTCGGACCTGAGAGCATCAGGCGCAGCCCGGGATTCCCCTGCCCCGGCGCGCACCTTGAGGACGAAAGTGTCAACTGTGAGCGAGACAACGCACAATGGTGCGGTCGCCGTCGGTGTCCCCCCGGCACCCACGGCCGATGACGGCCTCAGCCCCGCCCAGGTAGCGGCCAAGTACGGCTTGTCCGTCAGTGGCGCCCGGCCTGGCCTGGTGGAGTACACGCGGCAGCTCTGGGGCCGTCGACATTTCATCAACGAGTTCGCCAAGGCGCGCACCCAGGCGCAGTACACCCAGGCCCGCCTCGGCCAGCTCTGGCAGGTGATGACGCCCCTGCTCAACGCGGCGGTGTACTACCTGATCTTCGGTCTGCTGATCGGCACCAGCAAAGGCATCGACAACTTCATCGCCTTCCTGGTCACCGGCATCTTCATCTTCACCTTCACGCAGTCCTCGGTACTCAGCGGCGTGCGCGCGGTGTCCGGCAACCTCGGTCTGATCAGGGCGCTGCACTTCCCGCGCGCCTCGATGCCGATCGCCTTCACGCTGATGCAGCTCCAGCAGCTCATCATGTCGATGTTCGTCCTGCTGGCGATCGTGCTGATGACCGGTGAGGTGCCGAACGCCTCCTGGCTGCTGATGTTCCCCGCGCTGATCACGCAGTGGGTCTTCAACACCGGCCTGGCGCTGATCGTGGCGCGGCTCGGCAGCAAGATGACGGACCTGGCGCAGCTCATGCCGTTCATCCTGCGCACCTGGATGTACATGTCCGGCGTCATGTACAGCATCGAGAAGCTGACCAGCGACGCGCCGCACTTCGTACGCATCCTGCTCGACATCAACCCGGCCGCGGTCTACATCGATCTGATGCGCTTCGCGCTCATCGACAGCGTGACCTCCTCCCAGTTGCCGCCGCACGTGTGGGCGTCCGCGGTCGGCTGGGCCGTGCTGGTGGGCGTCGGCGGCTACGTCTACTTCTGGAAGGCGGAGGAGCAATATGGCCGTGGCTGAGCAGCAGAGCGTCGAGAGGGCACAGCAGCCCTCCGACAGCCGCGTTCCCACCGTGATAGTGGACGACGTGCACATCGTCTACACGGTGCACGGCGCGGGCACCGGCAAGGGCAGCGCGACCGCCGCCCTGGGCCGGCTGATCTCCCGCAAGGGCTCGCCGAACGTCCGCCGGGTGCACGCGGTCAAGGGCGTCAGCTTCACCTCGTACCGCGGTGAGGCGATCGGCATCATCGGTTCCAACGGCTCCGGCAAGTCGACGATCCTGCGCGCCATCGCGGGTCTGCTGCCGCCGGAGCGCGGGAAGATCTACACCGACGGCCAGCCGTCGCTGCTGGGCGTCAACGCGGCGCTGATGAACGACCTCACGGGTGAGCGCAACGTCATCCTGGGCGGTCTGGCCATGGGCATGACGCAGGACGAGGTACGCCGCCGCTACCAGGGGATCGTCGACTTCTCGGGCATCAACGAGAAGGGCGACTTCATCTCACTGCCGATGCGGACGTACTCCTCCGGCATGGCGGCGCGCCTGCGGTTCTCGATCGCGGCGGCCAAGAACCACGACGTGCTGATGATCGACGAGGCGCTGGCCACCGGCGACCGCGCGTTCCAGCGCCGGTCAGAGGCCCGGATCAGGGAACTGCGCAAGGAAGCGGGCACGGTCTTCCTCGTCAGCCACAACAACAACTCCATCCGCGACACGTGCGACCGCGTGGTGTGGCTGGAGAAGGGCGAGCTGTTGATGGACGGTCTGACCGACGACGTGCTCAAGGCGTACGAGGAGCACACCGGCAAGTAGCGTTCCCTGCCTGCTCGCAGGCGTACGAGGTCCCCGTCGGACGATCCGGCGGGGACCTTGTATGTCAATCCCACCACGTGTCACGCCCCCGGCGTACGCCGCAGCATCACCGGTCGTAAGCTGTACCGGTGCTGGGAGCCTGGAGATGATCGAAACCGCTGACCGACACCCGGGTGCGACACCCGGTGCGGCGTGTCCGAAATGGGAAGTATCTGCTGGGCGGTGTAGAACGGGGGGTGTGGCGGCCATGATGATCGGGACCATCCTGCTCCGGGGCACGCTCGCCGCCTGTGTGCCGGGAAGAGCATGGTGACCGGGGACGCCGAGTCCCGGGCCGTCCTGGACAAGGCCGCGCGCGAGAACTTCCCCGTGGCACCGGTGTTCCTGCCGCGTGCCTGGCGCCGGGACCTGATGGCGGTGTACGGATTCGCCCGGCTGGTGGACGACATCGGCGACGGCGACCTGGCGGGGGGCGGCCGGGAGGACGCGCTGCGACTCGGACTGTCCGCCGACTCCGCCGACGACCGGCTCGCGATGCTGGACGCCTTCGAGGCCGACCTCAACCGCGTGTTCGACGGCACTCCCCGGCACCCGCTGCTGCTCGCGCTCCAGCCCACCGTCCGCCGCCACGACCTCAGCCCCGAGCCCTTCCTCGGTCTGATCGCCGCCAACCGGCAGGACCAGCAGGTGCGGCGGTACGCGACCTACGACGACCTGCTGGCGTACTGCGAATTGTCCGCCAATCCGGTCGGCCGGCTGGTGCTGTCCATCACCGGCACCTCGACGCCCGAGCGCGTCCGGCGCTCGGACGCGGTCTGCACCGCGCTCCAGATCGTGGAGCATCTCCAGGACGTGGCCGAGGACCTCGGCCGCGACCGGATCTATCTGCCCGCCGAGGACATGAAGCGTTTCTCGGTCGAGGAGGCCGATCTCGCCGCCGCGACGGCCGGCGCACAGGTGCGCGCCCTGGTCGCGCACGAGGCGGAACGCGCCGGATACTTGTTGGATGAAGGTACCCCCCTGGTGGGCAGCGTCCGTGGCAGGCTCAGGCTGCTGCTCGCCGGATTCGTCGGCGGCGGCCGTGCCGCGCTGAAGGCGGTCGAAGCGGCGGGGTACGACGTACTGGCGGTATCGCCGAAAGCCACCAAGCCCAGCCTGCTGCGCGAGGTGGGGTCGACATTGCGAAGAGAGGGGTGAGCCGGACCGTGAACGGTTCCGCCCACACGTCCGGTCCCGTGCTCGCGGCCTACCGCTACTGCGAGGCTGTGACCGGCCACGAGGCCCGCAACTTCGCGTACGGCATCCGCCTGCTGCCCGCCCCCAAACGGCAGGCGATGTCCGCGCTGTACGCGTTCTCCCGCCGGGTCGACGACATCGGCGACGGTGAACTGCCGCCGCCGGAGAAGGCCGAGCGGCTCGACGGCACCCGCGCGCTGCTCACCCGCGTCCGCGCGGGAGAGGTCGCGGAGGACGACACCGACCCGGTCGCGGTCGCGCTCGCCGACTCCGCGCGCCGCTTCCCGCTGCCGCTCGAAGGGCTCGACGAACTCATCGACGGCGTCCTGATGGACGTCCGCGGCGAGACGTACGAGACCTGGGACGACCTCGCCGTGTACTGCCGTTGCGTGGCCGGCGCGATCGGACGGCTCTCGCTTGGCGTGTTCGGCACCGCGAATGGGCACGATCATGCGCGTGCCGCAGAATATGCCGACACGCTCGGCCTCGCCCTACAACTCACCAACATCCTCCGGGACGTCCGCGAGGACGCCGCGAACGGACGGACGTACCTGCCCGCCGAGGATCTCGCCAAGTTCGGCTGCGCGGCCGGTTTCCACAGCGATACCGCGCCGCCCGGCTCCGACTTCCCCGGTCTGGTGGAATTCGAAGTACGGCGCGCCCGCGCCCTGTTCGCCACCGGATACCGGCTGCTCCCGATGCTCGACCGGCGCAGCGGCGCCTGCGTCTCGGCCATGGCCGGGATCTACCGCAGGCTGCTCGACCGGATCGCCGCCGACCCCGAGGCCGTCCTGCGCGGCCGGGTGTCACTGCCCGGACGGCAGAAGGCGTACGTCGCCGTCCGCGGCCTCGCGGGGCTCGACGCCCGCCGTACCGCCCGCTCCCCACGAGGTGACGCGTGAGACCGTCCCGCGACGGCGCGGGTCCGCGCGCACGGCACGGGGCACGGTACGCGCACGACGAGGCAACCACCGGGACACGTACGGCGTCACTGCCAGCAACGGTTCGCCGTGCTGGACACGGCGGGGCCGAAGGGGGGAGGACGCATGACCGCGCATGAGCGGATCACCACCGACGGCGGCGGCATGCGCACCGCCGTCGTGGTCGGCGGCGGACTCGCCGGTACGACGGCCGCGCTCGCGCTGGCCGACGCCGGGGTGCGCGTCACCCTCGCCGAGGCCAGACCCCGGCTCGGCGGCCTCGCCTTCTCCTTCAAGCGCGGCGAGTTGACCGTCGACAACGGCCAGCACGTCTTTCTGCGCTGCTGCGACGCCTACCAGTGGTTCATCGACCGGATCGCGGCCCGCGACCTGGTGACCCTTCAGGACCGGCTGGACGTACCGGTGTTGGAGGCCGACACGCTCCGGCTGGGGCGGCTGTCCAGGACCGCGCTGCCGGTGCCCCTGCACCTGGCCGCGAGCCTGCTCCGCTACCCGCATCTGAGTCCGCGTGAGCGGGCCTCGGTGGGCCGCGCCGCGCTCGCGCTGGGCCGCCTCGACCTGGACGACCCGGCCCTGGACCGTACGGACTTCGCGAGCTGGCTCAGTGCGCGCGGGCAGTCGGCGCGCACCATCGAGGCGCTGTGGGACCTGGTCGGTGTGGCCACGCTCAACGCGCGGTCGGCCGACGCCTCGTTGGGCCTGGCCGCGAAGGTCTTCAAGACCGGACTGCTCTCCGATCCGGGGGCCGCCGACATCGGCTGGGCCTCGGCGCCGCTGGGCGACCTGCACGACGGCCGGGCCCGCGCCGCGCTGGACACCGCGGGCGTACGCACCATGCTGCGCTCCCGTACCACCGGCATCAAAGAGGCGGCGGACGGCGGCTGGCACGTCTCGATCGAGACCGGACCGGGACGCGGCGAGCAACTCGACGCGGACATCGTGGTGTTGGCGGTCCCGCAGCGCGAGGCGCACGGCCTGCTGCCCGCCGGATCGCTCGAAGATCCGGAAAAGCTCTTGCGCATCGGTACCGCTCCGATCCTCAATATGCATGTGATCTACAACAGACAGGTGCTCCGACAGCCGTTCTTCGCGGCACTCGGCAGCCCCGTCCAGTGGGTCTTCGACCGCACCGTCAGTTCCGGGCTCACCGGCGGCGGTCAGTACGTGGCCGTGTCCCAGTCGGCGGTGGAGGACGAGATCGACCTCCCCGTGGCCGAGTTGCGCGCCCGCTACCTGCCCGAGCTGGAACGGCTGCTGCCCGCGGCCCGCGGCGCGGGCGTCCGCGACTTCTTCGTCACCCGGGAACGCACCGCGACCTTCGCGCCCACTCCGGGTGTCGGGAGCTTGCGGCCCGGTCCGGTGACCCGCGCCCCCGGCCTCTACCTGGCCGGGTCGTGGACCGCCACCGGCTGGCCCGCGACCATGGAGAGCGCGGTGCGCAGCGGCCTGCACGCCTCCCGAGAAGCGTTGTCCGCGCTCGGGATGCCATTCGACAACGGCGTCCTGGAGGCGGCATGAGTGCTATTGGTGCAACCAGAGGAGAGAACGTGACCGCCACCGGCGTCATCGAACTGCTGGAAAACGGCCGCATCCTGACCACACCCGTACTGCGCGCGGCCGTGGCCCGCCTCGCACCCCCGATGGACACCGTCGCCGCCTACCACTTCGGCTGGATCGACGAGGCGGGCCGCCCCGCGGACGGCGACGGCGGCAAGGCCGTACGCCCGGCGCTGGCCCTGCTGTCCGCGGAGGCCGCGGGCGCCTCGGCCGAGACGGGCGTACCCGGCGCCGTCGCCGTGGAGCTGGTGCACAACTTCTCGCTGCTGCACGACGACCTGATGGACGGCGACGAGCAGCGGCGGCACCGCGACACGGTGTGGAAGGTGCACGGTCCCGCCCAGGCGATCCTGGTCGGCGACGCGCTCTTCGCGCTCGCCAACGAGCTGCTGCTGGAACAGGGCACGGTCGACGCCGGCCGGGCCACCCGCCGGCTGACCACCGCCACCCGCAAACTGATCGACGGTCAGGCGCAGGACATCTCCTTCGAGCACCGCGAGCGGGTCACCGTCCAGGAGTGCCTGGAGATGGAGGGCAACAAGACCGGCGCGCTGCTGGCCTGCGCGTCCTCCATCGGCGCGGTGCTCGGCGGGGCCTCGGAGTCCGACGCCGACGCGCTGGAGGAGTACGGCTACCACCTGGGGCTCGCCTTCCAGGCGGTGGACGACCTGCTGGGCATCTGGGGCGACCCCGCGGCCACCGGCAAGCAGACCTGGAGCGACCTGCGGCAGCGCAAGAAGTCGCTTCCCGTGGTCGCCGCGCTCGCCGCGGGAGGGTCCGCGTCGGAGCGCCTGGGTGAACTGCTCGCGGCGGACGCGAAGAATCCTGAAACCGGTGCCTTCAGCGAGGAAGAGTTCGCTATGCGCGCGGCGTTGATCGAAGAGGCCGGTGGACGTGAGTGGACCTCCCAGGAGGCCAGGAGGCAGTACGCGACCGCCATCGCCGCGCTGGACAAAATGGACATGCCGGAACAAATTCAACGTAAGCTCGTTGGTCTCGCGGATTTTGTGGTGGTCCGCGAGAAATAAAGAGAACGACAGAACGAAACGTGGAGCGCTAACGTCGCCGGTCCCTCTTATGTGACGGCCGACGGCCGCCCCAACACCGCAGATAGTCTCAACTGCAAAGGGGAAGCCATGACAGCGACGACCGATGGCAGTCCAGGGACGCCAACCCACCGGACACCTTCGGCCAGCAGCACCTCGGAGCCGGACCCTGTTCCAGCCGACGGCACCGAGGCGGCGGCGCAGCGTGCCGTGCAGCGCGCCGCAGACCACCTTCTGGCACGGCAGCACCCCGACGGATGGTGGAAGGGCGACCTCGAAACGAACGTGACGATGGACGCCGAGGATCTGTTGCTCCGACAGTTCCTGGGTATCCAGGACGAGCAGACCACCGCGGCCTCCGCCCGGTGGATCCGCTCGCAGCAGCGTGAGGACGGCGCCTGGCCCACCTTTCACGGCGGGCCGGGCGACGTGTCGGCCACCATCGAGGCGTATGTCGCGCTGCGACTCGCCGGGGACTCCCCGGACGAGGCGCACATGGCACTCGCCGCCAAGTGGTCGCGCGGCGAAGGGGGAGTGGCGGCCAGCCGGGTCTTCACCCGCATCTGGCTGGCCCTGTTCGGCTGGTGGAGCTGGGACGACCTCCCGGAACTGCCGCCCGAGATCATCTACCTGCCCAAGTGGATGCCGCTGAACATCTACTCGTTCGGCTGCTGGGCGCGGCAGACCATCGTGCCGCTCACCGTCGTCGGAGCCCACCGCCCGGTCCGCCCGGCGCCGTTCGGCATCGACGAGCTGCACATCAACCCCAAACAGCCCAACCCCAAGCGGCGCAGAGCCTCCATCAGGACCTGGGACGGCGTCTTCGAGCGGCTCGACCAGGTGCTGCACGTCTACCGCCGCTTCAGCCCGCGCATGGTGCGGCGCAGCGCCATGCACGCCTGTGCCCGCTGGATCATCGAGCGTCAGGAGGCCGACGGCTGCTGGGGAGGAATCCAGCCACCCGCCGTCTACTCCGTGATCGCCCTGCACCTGCTGGGCTACGAGCTCGACCACCCGGTGGTCAAGGCCGGTCTCGACTCGCTGGATCGTTTCGCCGTATGGCCGGAAGAGGGCGTCCGGATGATCGAGGCGTGCCAGTCCCCGGTCTGGGACACCTGCCTCGCCGCCATCGCGCTCGCCGACGCGGGCGTCCCCGCGGACGACCCGGCGCTGGTCAAGTCGGCCGAATGGATGCTCGGCGAGCAGATCACCCGGCCGGGTGACTGGTCCGTGCAGCGGCCCCAGCTCGCCCCGGGCGGCTGGGCGTTCGAATTCCACAACGACATCTACCCCGACATCGACGACACCGCCGAGGTCGTCCTCGCCCTGCGCAGGATCGACCACCCGGACCGGGCGCGCGTCGACTCCGCGGTGGAGAAGGCCGTGCGCTGGAACGTCGGGATGCAGTCGCGGAACGGCGCGTGGGGCGCCTTCGACGCCGACAACACCAGCAGGTTCCCGAACCGGCTGCCCTTCTGCGACTTCGGCGAGGTCATCGACCCGCCGTCGGCCGACGTCACGGCGCACGTGGTGGAGATGCTCGCCGCGCTCGGTCTCGAGCACGACGAGCACGCCCGCCGCGGCATCGAGTGGCTGCTGGCGGAACAGGAGGACAACGGCGCCTGGTTCGGCCGTTGGGGGGTCAATTACATCTACGGCACGGGGTCCGCCGTCCCCGCGCTGGCCTCGGCCGGTCTGCCGTCGAGCCACCCGGCGATCCGCAAGGCGGTGAGCTGGCTGGAATCGGTGCAGAACAACGACGGTGGCTGGGGCGAGGACCTGCGCTCCTACTCCGACCGGGAATGGGTGGGCCGCGGTGCCTCCACCGCCTCGCAGACCGCGTGGGCCCTGATGGCGCTGCTGGCGGCGGGCGAACGGGACGGTGACGCGGTCGCGCGCGGGGTGCGCTGGCTGACCGACACTCAGCTCCCCGACGGGTCGTGGGACGAGCCGTACTTCACCGGTACGGGCTTCCCCCGCGACTTCTCGATCAACTACCACCTCTACCGCATGGTCTTCCCGCTGACCGCCCTCGGGCGATACGTACGCGACGAGCCGTTCGGTACCGCGGGTGCCCCGGCCGTCACCGCCGGAACCGCCGCTGGAAAGGGGGCCTAGTTCGTGGGCCATACAGGACCGCCGCTGCTGGTGGTGTGCGCCCTGCGCATCGAGAAGGTCGCGCTGCGCAGGGGAGCGGCCCGGAACGCCGCCGAAAGGGTCACCGTGCTCAGGACCGGCATGGGACCCACGGCCGCCGACCGGGTGGTCCGTGAGGCCCTGCACCAACCGGAGCTGCGCGGCTCGGCCGTCCTCACCACGGGCTTCTGTGCCGGGCTCGCGCCCGGCATGCGCCCCGGTGACGTCGTGGTCGCCGAGGACGGCCACGAGAGCGAGGCGCTCGCCGCCGCGCTCAAGGCGGCCGGTCACACCGTGCACACCGGCCCCCTCGCAGAATCCGACCATGTCGTGCGGGGCGCCGAGCGCACCGCACTGGCGGCGACCGGTGCCATCGCCGTGGACATGGAATCGGCCGCGATGCGACGCGCCGCGCTCGCCGAAGGCGCGCGCCACATCGCGGCGGCCCGAGTCGTCGTCGACACGCCCGAGTTCGAACTCGTACGTGTCGGAACGCTTCGCACCGGGATCATCGCATTCCGGGTGCTCAGAGATCTTGTTCCTGCCTTTCTTGATTGGCACCGCACTACCGTGCTCCCCTGGAGGTGAGCTAGATGGCTATGCCGCTCCGTCAGACCATCCGTGTCGCGTCGTACCTCTTCGAACAGAAAATGGTCAGGCGCCGCGAAAAGTTCCCGCTCATCGTCGAGCTCGAACCGCTCTTCGCCTGCAACCTCAAATGTGAGGGCTGCGGCAAGATCCAGCACCCCGCCAACGTGCTGAAGCAGCGCATGCCGGTGGCCCAGGCCGTCGGCGCGGTGCTGGAGTCGGGCGCGCCGATGGTGTCCATCGCGGGTGGTGAGCCGCTGATGCACCCCCAGATCGACGAGATCGTCCGGCAACTCGTAGCGAAGAAGAAGTACGTCTTCCTCTGCACCAATGCCCTTCTGCTGCGCAAGAAAATCGAGAAGTTCACACCTTCTCCTTACTTTGCCTTTACCGTTCACATTGACGGTATGCGCGAGCGGCACGACGAGTCCGTGGCCAAGGAAGGCACCTTCGACGAGGCCGTGGCCGCGATCAAGGAAGCCCAGCGCCGCGGTTTCCGGGTCACCACGAACTCGACTTTCTTCAACACCGACACGCCGCAGACGATCATCGAGGTGATGAACTACCTCAATGACGATCTGAAGGTCGAGGAGATGATGCTGTCTCCCGCGTACGCCTACGAGAAGGCGCCCGACCAGGACCACTTCCTGGGCGTGACGCAGACCCGTGAGCTGTTCAAGAAGGCGTTCGACGACGGCAACCGGCGCAAGTGGCGGCTCAACCACAGCCCGCTCTTCCTGGACTTCCTGGAGGGCAAGGCGGACTTCCCCTGCACCGCGTGGGCGATCCCCAACTACTCGCTCTTCGGCTGGCAGCGCCCCTGCTACCTGATGGCCGACGGGTACGTGGCCACGTACCAGAAGCTCCTGGACGAGACGGACTGGGACAAGTACGGCCGGGGCAAGGACGACCGGTGCGACAACTGCATGGCGCACTGCGGTTACGAGCCCACGGCCGTCATGGCCACCATGGGCTCCCTGAAGGAGTCCATCCGCGCCGCCCGTGAGACGGTCGCCTCCAACAGGGCGAAGTGACCTGACGATGACAGCAGTCGAGCCGGTCGCGCTCGGCCTGCCCTCCCTGCCGGCCCGGCCTCTGGCGACGCGTCGTGTTTCGCGTCGTATCCAGGTCGGGTCGGTCCCGGTGGGCGGGGACGCGCCTGTTTCCGTCCAGTCGATGACGACGACCCGTACCTCTGACATCGGTGCCACTCTTCAGCAGATCGCGGAGCTGACGGCTTCGGGCTGTCAGATCGTGCGGGTGGCGTGTCCGACGCAGGATGACGCCGACGCGTTGGCGACGATCGCGAAGAAGTCGCAGATTCCGGTGATCGCGGACATTCATTTTCAGCCGAAGTACGTGTTCGCGGCGATCGATGCCGGGTGTGCGGCGGTTCGGGTGAATCCGGGGAACATCAAGCAGTTCGACGACAAGGTCAAGGAGATCGCGCGGGCGGCTTCGGACGCGGGGACGCCGATCCGGATCGGTGTGAACGCGGGGTCGCTGGACGCGCGGCTGCTGAAGAAGTACGGGAAGGCGACGCCTGAGGCGCTGGTGGAGTCCGCGCTGTGGGAGGCGTCGCTGTTCGAGGAGCACGGTTTCCGGGACATCAAGATCTCGGTGAAGCACAACGACCCGGTCGTGATGGTCAACGCCTACCGGCTGCTGGCCGCGCAGTCGGACTATCCGCTGCATCTGGGTGTGACGGAGGCGGGTCCGGCGTTCCAGGGGACGATCAAGTCCGCTGTGGCGTTCGGTGCGCTGCTGTCGGAGGGTATCGGGGACACGATCCGGGTGTCGTTGTCGGCTCCTCCGGCGGAGGAGGTCAAGGTCGGTATCCAGATTCTGGAGTCGTTGAATCTGCGGCAGCGGCGGCTGGAGATCGTGTCGTGTCCGTCGTGCGGGCGTGCGCAGGTGGATGTGTACAAGCTCGCGGATCAGGTGTCGGCGGGTCTTGACGGTATGGAGGTCCCGCTGCGGGTCGCGGTGATGGGCTGTGTCGTCAACGGTCCGGGTGAGGCCCGTGAGGCTGACCTCGGTGTCGCGTCGGGCAACGGGAAGGGTCAGATCTTCGTCAAGGGTGAGGTCATCAAGACCGTGCCGGAGTCGAAGATCGTCGAGACGCTGATCGAAGAGGCGATGAAACTCGCCGAGCAGATGGAGGCCGACGGCACCACGTCGGGTGAACCCTCCGTGACCGTCGGCGGCCAAGCCGTCGCGGGAACGGTCGGCTGAACATAGCAATCCCGGCAGGGGGAACGAGGTCCACTTATGTCGATGCTGGAGAACATCCGAAGCCCGCGCGACCTGAAGGCACTGCCCGAAGGCCGGCTCGACGAACTGGCCGCCGACATCCGGCAGTTCCTGGTCCAGGCCGTGGCCAGGACCGGCGGCCACCTGGGACCGAATCTGGGGGTGGTGGAGCTGACGATCGCGCTCCACCGCGTCTTCGACTCGCCCGCCGACCGGATCCTGTGGGACACCGGCCACCAGTCCTACGTCCACAAACTGCTCACCGGCCGCCAGGACTTCTCCAAACTGCGCAGCAAGGGCGGCCTGTCCGGCTACCCCTGCCGCGCCGAGTCCGAGCACGACGTGATCGAGAACAGCCACGCCTCCACCGTCCTCGGCTGGGCCGACGGCCTCGCCAAGGCCAACCAGGTCAAGGGCGGCGACGACCATGTGGTCGCCGTCATCGGCGACGGCGCGCTCACCGGCGGCATGGCCTGGGAGGCGCTGAACAACATCGCCGCGGGCCGGGACCGCCCGCTGATCATCGTCGTCAACGACAACGAGCGGTCGTACGCCCCGACCATCGGCGGTCTGGCCAACCACCTCACCACGCTGCGCACCACCGACGGCTACGAACGCTTCCTGTCCTGGGGCAAGAGCGTCCTCCAGCAGACCCCGGTCATCGGGCAGCCGCTCTACGAGTCGCTGCACGGCGCGAAGAAGGGCTTCAAGGACTCCTTCGCCCCGCAGGGCATGTTCGAGGACCTGGGCCTGAAGTACGTCGGCCCGATCGACGGCCACGACATCGCCGCCGTCGAGACCGCGCTGCGCCGCGCCAAGCGGTTCAGCGGCCCGGTGCTGGTGCACTGCCTCACCGAGAAGGGCCGCGGCTACCCGGCCGCCGAGCAGGACGAGGCGGACCGCTTCCACACCGTCGGCGCGATCAACCCGCTCACCGGCCGCCCGCTCGCCCCGGTCGGCGGCCCGTCGTGGACCTCCGTCTTCGGCAAGGAGATGGTCCGGGTCGGCGCCGAGCGGCCCGACGTCGTGGCGATCACCGCGGCCATGCTGCAACCGGTCGGACTCGAAGCCTTCGCGAAGGCGTACCCGCACCGGGTCTACGACGTCGGCATCGCCGAACAGCACGCCGCGACCTCGGCCGCGGGCCTGGCCACCGGCGGACTGCACCCGGTGGTCGCGGTCTACGCGACCTTCCTCAACCGCGCCTTCGACCAGGTCCTGATGGACGTGGCCCTGCACAAGTGCGGAGTCACCTTCGTCCTGGACCGGGCCGGGGTGACCGGGGTCGACGGCGCCTCGCACAACGGCATGTGGGACATGTCGATCCTCCAGGTCGTGCCGGGGCTGCGGATCGCCGCGCCGCGCGACGCCGACCAACTGCGGGCCCAACTGCGCGAAGCCCTCGACGTGGACGACGCGCCCACCGTGATCCGCTTCCCGAAGGAGACCGTCGGCGAGCCGCTGCCCGCCGTCGACCGGGTCGGCGGCATGGACGTGCTGCACCGGCCGTCCGAGGGCGAGACATCCGATGTGCTGCTGGTCTCGGTCGGCGCGCTCGGCGCCACCTGCCTGTCGGTCGCGGAACTGCTGGCCGGCCGCGGTATCGGCGTCACCGTCGTCGACCCGCGCTGGGTCAAGCCGGTCGACCCGGCGCTGCCCGAACTGGCCGCGCGCCACCGCATGGTGGCCGTCGTGGAGGACAACGGCCGCGCGGGCGGAGTCGGTTCGACCGTCGCGCAGGCGCTGCGCGACGCGGGCGTGGACGTGCCGCTGCGCGACTTCGGCATCCCGCAGCAGTTCCTCGCGCACGCCAAGCGCGCCGAGGTGCTGGCCGACATCGGACTGACCCCCGCCGAGATCGCGGGCCGGATCGGCGCGGCCCTGACCCGTATCGACACCCGTACCGGCACCCGGAACGGCGGCGCGCGTACGGTGACGGTCGGGGAACCGGCCGGGGCCGCGGACGACACCGCGCGGGAGGCCGTACCCATTCACGTACGCAAGGAGCAGGTGAGCGATGACATCGTCTGAGAGCAGCGTGGGCGAAGGGCCCGCCCCGCAGGCCGGCGGCGGCGAAGTGCCCGGCCCGGCCAAGGGGTTCGACCTGGCGACGCTGCTCGCCGAGCGCGGCGGCGAGCGCTACGACCTGCACGCCAAGCACCTGAACCACCAGCTTCCGCGGATGCTGCACACCATCGGCTTCGACAAGGTCTACGAGCGGGCCGAGGGCGCGCACTTCTGGGACGCCGACGGCAACGACTACCTGGACATGCTCGCCGGATTCGGCGTGATGGGCGTCGGACGCCACCACCCGGTGGTCCGCAAGGCGCTGCACGACGTGCTCGACGCGGGGCTCGCCGACCTGACCCGCTTCGACTGCCAGCCGCTGCCCGGCCTGCTCGCCGAGAAGCTGCTCGCCCACTCGCCGCACCTGGACCGGGTGTTCTTCGGCAACAGCGGCACCGAGGCCGTCGAGACCGCGCTGAAATTCGCCCGGTACGCCACCGGCAAGACGCGCGTCCTGTACTGCAAGCACTCCTTCCACGGGCTGACCACCGGGTCGCTGTCCGTCAACGGCGAGGCCGGATTCCAGGACGGCTTCGCACCGCTGCTGCCCGACACCCCGATCGAGGTGGGCGATCTCGAAGCGCTCGCGCGGGAGTTGAAGCGCGGCGACGTGGCCGCGATGATCATCGAGCCGATCCAGGGCCACGGCGTCTACATCCCGCCGCCCGGATACCTGCGCGCCGCCCAGGAGCTGCTGCACAAGCACAAGGCGCTGCTCATCTGCGACGAGGTGCAGACCGGCATCGGCCGCACCGGCACCTTCTACGCCTACCAGCAGGAAGAGGGCGTCGAGCCCGACCTGCTGACCGTCGCCAAGACGCTCTCCGGCGGATACGTGCCGGTCGGCGCCACGCTCGGCAAGGACTGGATCTTCAAGAAGGTCTACTCCTCCATGGACCGGGTCCTGGTGCACTCCGCCAGCTTCGGGTCCAACGCCCAGGCGATGGCGGCGGGACTGGCCACGCTGTCGGTGGTGGAGGACGAGCGGCTGGTCGAGAACTCCCGGCTGATGGGCGACCTGCTGCGCACCCGGCTGGCCGCGCTCACCGACCAGTACGAGTTCCTGAAGGACGTCCGCGGTCGCGGCCTGATGGTCGGCATCGAATTCGGCCGCCCCAAGTCGCTCGGCCTGCGCAGCCGTTGGACGATGCTCCAGGCCGCCCGCAAGGGGCTCTTCGCGCAGATGGTCGTGGTGCCGCTGCTCCAGCGGCACCACATCCTCACCCAGGTCTCCGGCGACCACGTCGAGGTCATCAAGCTGATCCCGCCGCTGGTCGTGAACGAGGCGGACGTCGACCGCTTCGTGACGGCCTTCACCGCCGTCATGGACGACGCGCACGGCGGGGGCGGCCTGATGTGGGACTTCGGCCGCACGCTGGTCAAGCAGGCGGTCGCCAACCGCTGAGGCGCACCGCCGGGACACGGACGGGGGCCCGTACGCCGCGCGTACGGGCCCCCGGGGGTCTCTCAGTCCGTCAGCAGCACGTCCCGCAGCCGCTCGCGCCGCTCCTTCGTCAGGCCCAGGCCCTCCTCCAGATAGCGGTCGACCGAGCCCCACTCCTCGTCGATGGTCTGGAAGGCGGCCCGCAGGTACTCCGCCCGCGCCTCGAAGAGCGGGTCGAGCAGCGCCATCACCGCCGGGTCGATCTCGGAGCCGGTGCTGCCGTCGCCGCGGCGCACCCGGTAGCGGCGGTGCGGCGCGTTGCTCTCCAGGTAGTCCGCCTCGATGGCGGCGCGCTCGACGCCCAGCGCCAGCAGGATGATCGCGATCGACGTACCCGCGCGGTCCTTGCCCGCGGCGCAGTGCAGCAGCGCGGGGACGGCCGGGTCGGCGGGCTCGGTGAGCAGTTCGAGCATCCGGGCGTGCTCCGCGGTGCGCTCGCGGATCAACGTGCGGTAGGACTGCGCCATCCGCTCCGCGGCGCGCCCCTCGCCCAGCACCTCCTCCAGCGCGGCCAGGTCGCCGTTGCGGACGGTGTGCCAGAAACCGGCGTTGTTGTTGTTCGCCGGGTCGCTGAGCGGGAGGTTCACATTGACGGTGCCCGGCAGATCGACGTCCGGGCCCTCGACGCGGATGTCGTCCCGGTTGCGGAAGTCGAAGATCGTGTGCAGGCCGAGCCCGGTGAGGAACGCGGTGGCGTCGGCGTCGGCGTGCGCGAGGTGACCGCTGCGGAACAGCACGCCCGGCCGTACCCGGCGCCCGTCCGTCGTGGGCAGACCCCCGACGTCCCGGAAATTCCGCACACCGGTCAGTTCGGGCTCTGACAGCGCCTCGGCTATCGGCTCGGATCCGGTCGGGTCGGTCCGCGGCAATTCCTGCGTCACCGGTGATCCTCCTACCTCTCATACGTCGCGACCTGGGGCACTGCCGACGATACGGCAGCGCGGAACACCACGTACCGAACGGTATGTGTCCGGTGCGCCGTCACCCGGCGGCCTATTCCTTCCTGGCGGCTTTGACCTGGTGGGATGAATCACGTCGCGTCAACCCCTCCTTACGGTCGCGTAAGTCACACCCGGAGGAGAAAGATGGTCCGACGTGGCTGACGATTCGCAAACAGACGACAACGGTGCGATCGGGTCGTACACCGCGGTGGGGGACAGCTTCACCGAAGGCGTCGGCGACCCCGGTCCTGACGGTATGTACGTGGGCTGGGCGGACCGCCTGGCCGTACTCCTCGCCGACCGGCGCGAGGAACACACCTTCCGCTACGCCAATCTCGCGGTCCGCGGCCGGCTGCTCGACCAGATCGTGGCCGAGCAGGTGCCGCGCGCCAAGGAACTCGCTCCCGACCTGGTGACCTTCTGCGCCGGGGGCAACGACATCCTGCGCCCCGGCGGTGACCCCGACGCCATCGCCGAGCGCTTCGAGGCCGCCGTCGCCGATCTCAGCGGCGCCGTCGGCACGGTGCTGGTCTGTACGGGCTTCGACACCCGCGACGTACCCGTGCTGCGGCACCTGCGCGGCAAGATCGCCACGTACACCGCGCATGTCAGGTCCATCGCCGACCGCTACGACTGTCCGGTGCTCGACCTGTGGTCGCTGCGTTCGGTGCAGGACCGCAGGGCCTGGAGCGACGACCGGCTCCACCTGTCGCCCGAGGGGCACACCAGGGTCGCGCTGCGCGCCGCGCAGGTGCTCGGCCTCGACGTGCCCGCCGACCCCGACCAGGCGTGGCCGCCGCTGTCCCAGCGGCCGGCCTCCGCGGTGCGCAAGGACAACATCCAGTGGGCCAGGGAGTATCTGGTGCCGTGGATCGGACGGCGGCTGCGCGGGGAGTCCTCCGGCGACGACGTCGAGCCGAAGCGGCCCGATCTGCTGCCGCTGTAGCTAACACGAGGGCGCGGGGTGTACGGCCAGTTCGGCCCACACCACGCGCCCTGTCCCGTCTTCCGCGGGTTCCGATCCCCAGGCCGTCGCCAGCACGCTCACCAGGAGCAGTCCGCGACCGCCCTCCTCGTCCGCGCCCGCGTCGCACGGTTCGGGCCTGCTGGAGCCCCGGCCCTGGTCGGTCACTTCCAGCCGTATCACCGCGCCGCGCTGGTGCACGACGCAGGTGATCTTCTCGCTGTCGGTGTGCCGCACCGCGTTGGTGAACAGTTCGGTCACCACCAGGCTCGCGTCGTCCACCAGTTCGGGGCACACATTCCACTCGCTCAGCCGGTCGCGTATCCGGCCCCGGGCGTCGGCCACCGAAGCGCTCTGCGCGGGCAGCCGAAAGACGTCGTGGCGGCCACAGCCGCCACCGGTGTCATGGCGCTCGCGTCGGAGAGCGTTGGGTGAAGGAACCACTCCGTAACTATGGGGCTCGTGCCGGACACATGGCAAGGTCCGTTCTGTAATTTGCAAATTCAACAGAACACGCTGTCGCTGACGCTGACGACATGCCACACTGCTTATCAGTCAAGGGAGTTGGGGGTTGAGCCACGTGATGGACCCGCGGCCGGGCGGCGCTCCGACCGTCCTGCGCATGGTGCTCGGCAAGCGACTCCAGGACCTCCGCGAGCGGGCCGGGCTCAGCTTCGAACAGGCCGGGCAGGCCCTCGATGTCACCCACGCCACGATCCGGCGGATGGAAAAGGCCGAAGTCGGGCTGAAGATCCCCTATGTCGAAAAACTCCTGATCACCTATGGAATCACCACTCCCGAGGAGATCGGCGGCTTCCTGGCCCTGGCCCGCGAGGCCAACCGGCCCGGCTGGTGGCACAGCTTCCGCGACGTCCTGCCGGACTGGTTCAGCGCCTTCGTCAGCCTGGAGGGCGAGGCCACCGTCATCCGCGCCTACGAGCCGCACTACGTGCCCGGCCTGCTCCAGACCCCCGCGTACGCGCGCGCCGTACTGCGCGCGGGGATGCCGCACGCGGCGGCCGAGGAGATAGACCGCCTGGTCGAACTGCGCGTCGAGCGCCAGACGCTGGTGCGCAAGCACGAGGCTCCGCTGCTGTGGGTCGTCATGGACGAGACCGTGCTGCGCCGCCCCATCGGCGGCCGGCGGGTGATGCGCGAGCAGATCGACGCCCTCGCCGAGGCGACCGAGCTGCCGAACGTGCGCCTCCAGGTCATCCCGTTCGCCTCCGGCCCGCACCCCGCCATGTACGGGCCCTTCCACATCTTCCGGTTCCAGCTCCAGGAGATCCCGGACATCGCCTACGCGGAGAGCCTGGTGGGCGGCGTCTACTTCGACGAGCGGGACGACGTGTCCACCTTCCTGGAGGCACTCGACCGGATGTGCGCGCAGGCCGCGCCGGCACAGAGCACCAAGGCCATCCTCGATGGCATGCGCAAGGAGATCTGAACCATGGATCGCGTCAGCAACGACGGCGTGTACGGGTACGGCGACATCTACGACACCGTGCACGACGCCGCCCACGGCAGACATCACGACGGCATCTACAACGGGATGCCCGCCACCGAACTCGGTCCCGACGGGTGGCGCAAACCCTGGAGCGGCGGCAACGGCGGCTCCTGCGTGGAAGCGAAACGCCTGAACGACGGACGGGTGGCGCTGCGCCAGTCGACCGACCCCGACGGTCCGGCGCTGATCTACACCAATCACGAGATCACCACCTTCATCCAGGGCGCCAAGGCCGGCGAAGCGGATTTCCTCCTCGGATGAGCACCACGCACGAAGGACCGCGTGTCACCGACGCGCGAAGCGCCGCGTCCGACGCGGGACGCACCACGTATGACGCACAGAGCACAGCGGCACAGCAGAAGCGAAGGAAGCGGAGGACGGCGTGACCGACCAGGGATTCCCCGTCGACGAGATAGACACCAGCAAACCGCATCCGGCCCGTATGTACGACTACTTCCTCGGTGGTTGGGACAACTACGAGGTGGACCGGGAAGCCGCTCAGCGTGTCCTCGACGTCGCCCCGGACGTGGTCCTGGGCGCCCGCGCCAACCGCGCGTTCCTGAGCAGAGCCGTCCGCCACCTGGTGGAGGGCGGAATCCGGCAGATCATCGACATCGGCACCGGCATACCCACCTCGCCGAACACCCACGAGGTCGCGCACTCGGTCTCGCCCGACGTCCGGATCGCCTACATCGACAACGACCCGATCGTGGCCACCCACGCCGGGGCGCGGCTGATCGGCACCGGCAACACCGGCTTCTTCCTCGGGGACATGCGCGATCCGCGCACGATCCTGGAGCACCCCACCATCAGCGAGCTGATCGACTTCGACGAGCCGGTCGCGCTGCTGCTGGTGTCGGTGCTGCACTTCGTCACCGACGCCGAGGACCCGGCGGGCATGCTCGGCACGCTGCGCGAGGCGCTGCCGGCCGGCAGCTACCTGGTGCTCTCGCACGCCACCGCGGACTTCCACACCGACGTGGCGCCCGAGGTGATGGAGGTCTACAAGAAGGCCACCGCCTCGCTGACCGCCCGCAGCCACGCCGACGTGCTCGCCTTCTTCGACGGGTACGACCTGATCGAGCCCGGTCTGGTCCAGGTCCCGCTCTGGCACCCGGAGGGCCCGGAGCTCAAGCCCGCCGAGCTGCGCAAGATCGGGGTCTACGGGGGCATCGGCCGCAAGCGCTGATCACCGCGGGTTTTTGCCTCTGAGGTAACTCGTTTGCCTGAGAGGCAAGCCGTGCTGTTCCATGGAAGGCATGGACGCCACCCACGGCACGGACATCCTCGACTCCGTGGACAGTGCGCCACCCCCGGGTGCGCTGTCCACGGACCATCTCGTCCTCGCGCCCCGCCTGCGGGACCGGCGACGCGCCAGCGGCCTCACCCTGGAGACCGCCGCCCGACGGCTTGAGCTGTCCGCGGCCCATCTGTCCCGGCTGGAGTCCGGCCTGCGCCAGCCCTCGCTGCCGGTCCTGCTCGGCCTGGCCCGGCTCTACGGCACCACCGTCTCCGACCTGCTGGGCGAGACGGAGGCCGAGCCGGATCCCATCGTACGCGGCGACCGTATGACGGCCGTGCCCGCGGGCGGCTGGACGTACTGGCGGGCGGGCGGCACCGGCCGCGCGATGCAGGCGCTGCGCGTGCACATACCCTCGGGCGCCCAGCGCGCGCTCGTCCGCGTCCACCCCGGCGAGGAGTGGCTGTACGTGACCGGGGGCAGGCTGCTGCTCAGCCTCGGCGACCGCGGCCACACCCTGGGTGCGGGGGACTCCGCGCACTTCGACTCGCTGGTGCCGCACCGGCTGGAGGCGGCGGACGCCGGGGGAGTGGACCTGCTGTTCGTCCACACCCTCATGCAGAGCGAGACCTCCGCCCTGTGCGTCAGCCCGCAGGACGCCGCCGCGGGCCCCGCGCCCGCCGACGCCCCGCGCACCGGTACCGGCCGCGCCGACCCCACGCGCGGCACCCACCAGGACCGTACGGATCAGCCCCGCGCACGCGCCCGGGGCGACGAGACCAGAGGAGCCCGGCGATGAGCGGCCAGAACCCGGCACCCGCCCCGACCCCCGAGCAGGTGCCCCCGCCCCGCTCGCTCGTGGTCGGCACCACCAACGGCAGCGAGAAACGCAAGGAACGCGGCGTCGTCCTGCGCGTCCTGGTCTACGTCGTGGTCGCCCACGCGCTGGCCTTCTTCATCTGGCTGCTGTTCCTGGTCGGCAACCGCGGCTGAGCGGCCCCTGCGGGGTGGGACCGCCCGCCGCGTCAGGACACCGCGCCGTGTGAGGACACCGCGCCCGGCGGCGCGCTCAGCCCAGCGCCTCCACCGTGACCGTCACCCCGTCCAGCGTGCCCGCGTAGTCCGCGCCCAGCGCCAGCGACGGCGTCTGGAAGCCGGTCGGCAGCCCCGGCAGCCGCCCGATGATCCGCAGCACGGAATCGGCCGTCATGCCGTACGGGCCGGGGCCGGTGAGGGTCGCGGTCACCGTGTTGCCCGCCGCGTCGCGGGCACGGCCCCACACCTCGCTGCGGCTCCCGCTCAGGGCGCGCTCGCCGGGACCGCGCACCAGCTTGCCGACCACACCCGCCAGCGCTCCGCGCAGCGGCCCGACCCGCAGCAGCCTGCTCGCGGCGAGCGCGGGCGTCGGCACGGGCACATAGGTGTACGTGGTCACGTCGGGAATGCCCGTCGAGTAGTAGGCGGTGCTGACATCGCCCCACGGGATCGACACGACCTTGCGGGTGCCGGAAGGGAAGGCGGCCTGCACCTGTCGGGAGCCGACCGGCACCGTACGGATCTCGCCGCCGGTACGGATCCTGCCGCCCACGCCCATGCCTTCGAGCGCGGTCCGCGCGGTACCGGGACTCGCCCCGCCGCCGATCAGGAAGGCGAGGTCGAGCTGGGTCGCGTCCGGCAGCCGGGCGGCGAGCAGCGCGGCGACGCAGTCGGTCGGCACCACGTCGAAGCCCGCGCCGGGCAGCAGGGTGATCCCGGCCTTCTCCGCGCG
This sequence comes from Streptomyces sp. NPDC088910, assembly GCF_044749865.1. Taxonomy (NCBI): domain Bacteria; kingdom Bacillati; phylum Actinomycetota; class Actinomycetes; order Kitasatosporales; family Streptomycetaceae; genus Streptomyces; species Streptomyces sp. NPDC088910. The sequence continues at coordinate 13,028 of NZ_JBIVIV010000011.1, read as the reverse complement.
CGCGTCGAGCGCGTGCAGCGACTCGAAGACATCGATCTCACCGGTGATGTCCACATAGTGGGTACCGGAGTCGAGACAGGCCGTCGCCATCGGCAGCGCGGTGCGCGCGAACGGGCCCGCGCAGTGCGCCACCGTCTCCACGCCGTCCAGTCCATGGCGTATCGCGGCAGGGTCACCGAGACCGAACACCCGGTGTTCCAGGCCCAGTTCGGCAGCCAGCGGCACCAGTTTCGCGGCGTTGCGACCGGCCAGCACAGGGCGCTGTCCCAGTGCTGCGGCGCGGCGGGCGATCAAGCGGCCGGTGTAGCCGGTGGCGCCGTACAACAGCCAGGTCATCAGTCTGATCCTCCCCGGAAGTGGTGAACGGAACCGTACACGCGCCGTGTGCCCCGGCGATATCGGGTGGGCCGACGCCGTCCGGCATGCGACTCTGGTGGCATGACCGACCAAGAGCAGGAGGCCACCGTGGCCGCTGAAGCAGCACCGCAGGACGCCGCGGCGGAACCGGAGACCGATTCGGACGCCGAGGCGCAGGCGCCGGACGAGGACGAGGTGAAGCGGAAGTTCCGCGAGGCACTGGAGCGCAAGCAGAGCGCGCGCAAGGGATCCGCCTCGGGCGGCAACAACCAGTCCAAGATCCATGGCGCGCACGGCAAGGCCGGAGGACAGCGGGAATTCCGTCGCAAGAGTGGCGGCTGACACCGGGACCGTAGCCGCACGGCACCGCAGTCCCACCGTCGTACCGGCAGCACATCACCGTCCCACCGCCGTACCGGCATCACATCGGCGCCCGCACAGGTCAGTGACCTGTGCGGGCGCTTTTCACGATCCGCGCGAGCGCTCGTCACGGCCTGACGGCGGGCAGGGCGCCGCGTAGGGTCGACGGGGTGACGACGAATCCGTTCCTCAGCCCGAGTCCGCTGCCGTACGAGCTGCCGCCGTTCGCCGACATCAGGGACGAGCACTACCTGCCCGCCTTCGAGCAGGGCCTGGCGGAGCACCTCGCGGAGGTCGAGGCCATCGCGGCCGACCCGGAGCCCGCGACCTTCGAGAACACCCTCGTCGCGCTGGAGCGTTCGGGCGCGCTGCTCGCCCGGGTGAGCGCCGCCTTCTTCAACCAGGCGTCCGCGCACATCACCCCCGCCGTGCAGGAGACCGAGTCACGGATCAGCCCGCTGCTCGCCGCGCACACCGACGCCGTCCGCCTCAACCCCGGCCTCTACGCCCGGATCACGTCGCTGTACGACACCCGCGACTCCCTCGGCCTCGACGCCGAGTCGCTGCGCCTGCTGGAGCGCTACCGCACCGCCTTCCAGCGCTCCGGCGCGGAGCTGGACGCGGACGGCCAGCGACGGCTGCGCGAGCTGAACGCCGAGATCGCCGCCGCCTCCACCGCCTTCGGCCAGAACATCGTCGCCGCCAGCAAGGCCGCCGCCCTCGTCCTCGACGACCCCGCCCAGCTCTCCGGCCTGTCCGCGGGCGCGATCGCCGCCGCGGCCGAGAACGGCACCGCGCTCGGCCACGACGGCTCCTACGTACTGAGCCTGCGCAACTTCTCGAACCAGCTCGAACTCGGCTCGCTGGACGACCGCGACGTGCGCCGCCGCCTGCTCACCGCGTCCCTGAACCGCGCCCAGGACACCAACGGCCCGCTCGCCGTCACCATCGCCACCCTGCGGGCCGAACGCGCCGCGCTGCTCGGTTACCCCAGCCACGCCGCGTACGTCGTCGCCGACCGCACCGCGGGCACCCCGCAGGCCGTCACCGACCTGCTCGACCGCCTGGTGCCGCCCGCTCTGGCCAACGCCGAGCGCGAGGCGGACGCCCTCGCGGAACTGGCGGGCGGACCCGTCGAGGCGTGGGACTGGTCGTACTACGCGGAGAAGGTCCGCAAGGAGCGCCACGACATCGACGAGGCCGCGCTGCGCCCGTACTTCGCGCTCGACAAGGTGCTGCACGACGGGGTCTTCCACGCCGCCCACGAGGTCTACGGCATCACCGTCACCGAACGCCCCGACCTGGTCGGCTACCACCCCGACGTCCGGGTCTTCGAGGTCTTCGACGCCGACGGCAGCCCCCTCGGCCTCTTCCTCGGCGACTTCTTCGCCCGCGCGTCCAAGCGCGGCGGGGCCTGGATGAATTCCCTGGTCAGCCAGTCGGAACTGCTGGGCAAGCGACCGGTGGTGGTCAACAACCACAACATCGCCAAGCCCGCGGCGGGCGAGCCCGCGCTGCTGACGTTCAGTCAGGTCGACACGCTCTTCCACGAGTTCGGGCACGCGCTGCACGGTCTGTTCTCCGCCGTCCGCTACCCGTACTTCTCCGGCACCAGCGTGCCGAGCGACTTCGTCGAATACCCCTCCCAGGTCAACGAGATGTGGTCGCTGTGGCCCTCGGTCCTGGAGCGCTACGCCGTCCACCACGAGACGGGCGAGCCGATGCCCGCCAATGTCGTCCAACGCATGCGGGACGCCGCCCGGTTCGGACAGGGCTTCACCACCGTCGAATACCTCGCCGCCGCCCTGCTCGACTGGGCCTGGCACACCCTGCCCGCGGGCACCGACCCCGGCGACGCGCTGGCGTTCGAGGCGGCGGCGCTCAAGAAGGCGGGACTGGCCCACCCCGCGATCCCGCCGCGCTACCGGACGACGTACTTCCAGCACATCTTCGCCAGCCAGTACAGCGCGGGCTACTACTCCTACATCTGGAGCGAGGTCCTGGACGCCGACACCGTCACCTGGTTCGAGGACAACGGCGGCCTGCGCCGCGCCAACGGCGACACCTTCCGCCGCGCGCTGCTCTCCAGGGGCGGCAGCGTCGACCCGATGGCGGCCTTCGCCGCCTTCCGCGGCCGGCCGCCGCGCACCGAGCCGCTGCTGGAGCGCCGGGGGCTGCTGACGCCGTGAGCGCCCCGCGCGGCCGACGCCGGAAAACGGCGTGCGCGCGGCCCGGGCGCGGGGCCACCATGGGCCGATGAGCTGGACGATCACCGCGGACCTGACCGCGTTCGAGACCGAGGCGGGACCGTTCCTGCGGGAGCGCCCGGTGGAGAATTCGGTGCCGGTCACCGTCACCGCCGCGCTGCGCCGCCGCGGGCTCGACGCGTACGGCGGGCAGCCGCCGCTGTTCGGCTGGTGGCGCCCCGAACCCGGCGCCGCGGTCGCCGCGGCCTTCCTCCGTACGCCGCCGCAGCCGCCGCTGCTGACCGGCGGCCCGCCGTCCGCGGCCGGTGAGCTGGCCGAGGTCTGGCCCGGCGAGGCCCCTGGCGGGGTGCGCGGCGAGCGCGAGAGCGCCGAGGCGTTCGGCGCGGCCTGGGCCGCGAGGACCGGCGCCGAGGTCACGGTCGAGCGCGCCACGCGGCTCTACCGGCTCGGGGACCTCACCCCGCGCAGCCCCGCGCCGCCCGGCCGCGCCAGGGTCGCGGGCCCCGCCGACCGCGAGCTGCTGCTGCGCTGGCACCGCGCCTTCACCGTCGACATCGGCGAGCCGCCCGTGGACGACGAGCGGGCCATGGACGACGCCATCGCGCTCGGCGGACGCACCTTGTGGGAGCGGGACGGCGAGCCCGTCGCGATGGCCGGGAGGGCCGCCGACGCGGCGGACCCGTCGGGCACCGTCCGGGTGGTCGCCGTCTACACCCCGCCCGCGCACCGGGGCCACGGGTACGCGGGCGGCGCCACCGCGGCCGTCTCGCGCGCCGCGCTCGACGCGGGCGCCCGCGATGTCGTGCTCTTCGCCGACCTCGCCAATCCGGTCAGCAACGCGCTGTACCGGCATCTGGGGTTCCGGCCGGTCCGCGACCACGTGTCGCTGGCCTTCGGTGACGGGGATCGGGACGGGGACGTGTCGGGCGGCGGGGCGCTGGCCGGCGGCGGGGGCGTGTCGGGCGGCGGGGCCTTGGCCGACGGCGGGAGCGGCGAACCGGGGGAGTGACGCGAAACGGCCGTCGCGGCGGCCGGGCCACCGTAAGCGGATATGACGGCAGATGTGACACCGGGGACGGGGGAGAACCGGTGAAGGCGGCCCGGCCCGGGGCCTCGGCGCCCCGGCGGGCGCGGCGGACCGCCGCATAATGGGTGGTGGCGGGACCCCGCCGCTCGTCGTCATCTGCTCTGGAGGACCCGTGACCGGCGCCGGCCGACAGCCGTCCCGCCTCGTGAAGATGCGCCCCCCGTCGTTCGGCGCGGACCCCACGGGCGCCCGGCTGGAACGCATCCTTTCCTCACCGAATTACGCGGACGGCGCCTTCGTCAACCCCGTCGGCGCCCGCAGCGTCCCCAGCGGCAGTATGTTCAAGGCGCTTCCGGCCAGTTTCCGCAAGGAGGCCAGGCAGCCGCGCAAGCCCGCGGGGCCGGTGCCCCTGCACCCCACCACGCTCGCCGACATCGCGCGCCCGCCCGCCTCCGGGCTGCGGCTGACCTGGATGGGCCACTCCACGGTGCTCGCCGAGATCGGCGGCAGGCGCGTGCTGTTCGACCCGGTGTGGGGCGAGCGCTGTTCGCCCTTCGCCTTCGCGGGCCCCAAGCGCGTGCACCCCGCGCCGGTCCCGCTGGAGTCGCTGACCGGCCTGGACGCGGTCGTCATCTCGCACGACCACTACGACCACCTGGACATGCCCTCCATCGTCGCGCTGGTCCGCAGCGACGCCGTCTTCGCGGTGCCGCTGGGCGTCGGCGCGCACCTGGAGCACTGGGGCGTACCGCCCGAGCGGCTGCGCGAGCTGGACTGGAACGAGTCCACGGAGATCGCGGGGCTCACCCTGACCGCCACCCCGGCCCGGCACTTCTGCGGACGCGGCCTGCGCGGTCGCCAGCAGACCCTGTGGGCGTCCTGGGCCGTCACCGACGGCACCCACCGCATCTACCACAGCGGCGACACCGGCTACTTCCCCGGCTTCGCGGACATCGGCGCGCAGCACGGCCCGTTCGACGCCACGATGATCCAGATCGGCGCCTACAGCGAGTACTGGCCCGACATCCACATGACCCCGGCCGAGGGGCTGCTGGCGCACAGCGACCTGTCGGGCGGCACGCCCGCGGGCACGATGCTGCCGATCCACTGGGCCACCTTCAACCTGGCCATGCACTCGTGGGCGGTGCCCGCCGAGGGCAGCGTCGCCGCCGCGCGCGAGACCGGGGCGAAGATCGCCACCCCGCGGCCCGGCGCGCCCTTCGAGCCCGCCGACGAACAGCCCGAGGACTGGTGGTGGCGGGCCGTCGCCATGCCGCCCGCGGGCGGCTGGCCCGCGCGGCCGGAGCACGCGGAGGGGACCGAGCGGATCAACGCACCGGACGGGTCGGAGACCGCCGAGGCTCCCGAGGCCGCCGGAAGCGTGGACGGGGACGCGGCGGCCGAGTCCGGGTCCGAGTCCGCTTCCGGCTCCGAGGCCGGGCCCGGCTCTGGCTCCGATTCCGAGGACGCCGGTCGTACGGACAGCGGCGACTACGAGGTGGCGCGGCCCAAGTAGGTCAGCTCCCCGGCGTCCGGCACCGCGATCTCGTGGAAGCCGAGCCGGTCGTAGAAGGCCCGCGCGGGAGCGTTGGCGGTGAGCATCCCCAGATGCACCGCCGGTACGCCCCTGGCGGCCAGGGCGCCGAGGAACGCCTCCATCAACGCCCGCCCGTGGCCGCCGCGTTGGAAGTCCGGCAGCACATCGATGTGCAGATGCGCCGGATACGCGGCCAACTCCGGCTGCTGCGCCATCCGTTCCGGGTGGTGCAGCAGCACGGCCAGCGCCTCGCTCGGCGTCCCCGGCTCCCCGGCCGGCTCGGGGAAGCGGTCCGCGACCGTCGGCAGCCACTCGTCGCGGAAGCGCTCGACGAAGGCCGCCGTGTCACCGGTGCCCAGCACGTAACCGACCGCCCGGCCGTGCCCGTCGTCCAGCACGAAGGCCGCCTCCGGCTCCAGCACGGCGTACGGCGCCGCGAAGATCGCCCCCAGCAACTCGTGGTCCCGCTCCGGATACCGCGCGCTCGCGTCCCCGCCCGCGTCAGCCGTGCGCAGGCAGATGTCGTACAGCGCGGGCAGGTCCTCCGGCCTGAACGGGCGTATCGCGGTGGTCACTCGGTCTCCAGAAGCGGGAGGTCCGCGGGCTCCTCGGGGTCAGCGGCGGCGGGCAGGCTCATGAAGGTGAACGCGAAGGCGGCGGGCGCCGCGCGCAGTTGGTGCCGGGGGAGTACGTCGGGGCCGCAGGCCGCGCTGCCCATGCCGTGCAGCGCGTGGTCGAGGTGCACCCACAGCACCTCGGAACGCGTCAACTCGTGGGTGTGCGTGGCCCGGTCGAGTTCCCCGGTGCTCCACGGACGGGCGGTGAACCAGAACGGCGGCTCGCCCTCCACGTGCAGCCCGGTGCCGTCCGCGCGGCGCAGCCGCGCCCACCGCACGTCCGCGCGTGCGCCGTTCTCCTGGGGGCGTACGTACGGCGTCTGGAGCCCGTCCACGGTGCCGGTGTACCGGCCGATCCGGGACGCGGCGCGCGTGTCGGGGTACGCCTCGCCGGGCCCGCCGCCGTACCACTCGACGCGGTCCAGGGTCTGGCACAGGCCGAGCCGTACCCCGAGCCGGGGGAGCGGCAGCGTCCAGTCGCCCTCGGGCGTGACCTCGACGCCCAGGCGCAGCCGGTCCCCGGTGGCCGTCCAGGTGTAGACGGTACGCAGCGCCAGGTCGGAGGAGGCCGGGGCGACCCGGGTGGTGACGGTGAGCGCGTCACCGCCGACGGCCACGGAGACGATCCGGTGCCGCATCCGGTCGAGACCCAACTCCCGCCACAGCCGGTCCAGTTGCCCCTCGGGATTCCAGTCCGCGCCGCGGTCGTTGTCGGTCGGGGCACGCCACACGTCCAGCACGGGTCCGGTGACCGCCGCGCCCTCCAGATAGCGCAGCGTGCCGTCCGCCGCGTCGAAGACGCCGGGGCCCAGCACGATCAGACCGCCCTCGGCGAGCCGCGGGGAGTGCGGATCGCCGACGCGCGCGGTGGCCGCGTCCGCCGGCGCGGGGGCCGCGAACTGCGTCCACGCCACCTCGTGACCCGACGGCGCCCACGCGGTGTCCTCGGCGAGCACCGCCCGCACCGTCCACCACCCCTCGCCGCGGCCCACCGTCCACGCCGCCCGCGGCAATTCGAGCACCGCGCTCTGCCCGGGGCCGAGCGACGGCACCTCGAACCGGCCCGCGTCGCTCCGCGCGCCCGCCACCTCGTACGACCAGCGGAACGCCAGATACGACAGGTCGGTGAAGTCGTGCAGATTGGTCACCGTGACCGTGCCGCGCTCCGCGTCGCCCTCGATCCTCACCGGCTCGACGACCTTCTTGTACTCGGTCAGCCCCGGTGACGGCGTGCGGTCGGGGAAGACCAGCCCGTCGCAGACGAAATTCCCGTCGTGCACCTCCTCGCCGAAGTCGCCCCCGTAGGCGAAGTACGACGTCCCGTCCGCGGTGCGCTGCCGCAGCCCGTGGTCGATCCACTCCCAGACGAAACCGCCCTGGCAGCGCTCGTACGCCTCGAACAGCCGCTGGTACTCACTGAGCCCGCCGGGCCCGTTGCCCATCGCGTGCGCGTACTCGCAGAGGATGAGAGGCAGTTCGCGCCGGTGCTTGTCCAACTCCGCGTCCGCCAGCGGCGGTTCCTCGCGGCGGCCGATCAGCTCGGTCTCGGCGTGGTTGGCGTACATCCGGGAGTAGACGTCGGTGTCGGCGCAGGTGAGGTCGCCCTCGTAGTGGACCGGCCGGGCCGGGTCACGGCGCCTGATCCAGTCCGCCATCGCGGAGAGCCCGGCGCCCGTGCCGCACTCGTTGCCCAGCGACCACATCACCACCGACGGATGGTTCTTGTCCCGCTCCACCATCCGCGCGGCCCGGTCCAGCAGCGCGGGCGTCCACCGCTCGTCGGCGACCGGGTTGCCGCGCCAGCCGACCACCTCGAAACCGTGCGTCTCCAGATCGCACTCGTCCATCACCCACATGCCCAGCTCGTCGCACAGATCGAGGAAGGCCGGATGCGGCGGATAGTGGCTGGTGCGGACCGCGTTGATGTTGTGACGCTTCATCAGCAGCAGGTCGCGGCGCATCGTCTCGCCGTCCACCACCCGGCCGTGGTCGGGGTCGAACTCGTGCCGGTTCACCCCGCGCAGCAGAATCCGGCGGCCGTTGACCTTCAGCACACCGCCCTCCACCGCGACGGTCCTGAAGCCGATCCGCAGCGGTATCCGCTCGCCCTCGGTCGCCAACTCCGCGTCGTACAGCCGCGGTACCTCCGCCGACCACGGCTCCACCGGCACCGTCACCTCCTCACCGGTCGCCAGGTCGAGCCCCAACTCCGGTACGGTCACCGTCCCGCCCGGCTCGCAGTCCACCCGCAGCGTGCCCGTGCCGCTCGCGTGGTCGTAGCCGCAGTGCACGAAGAAGTCGGTCACCGCGCCCTCGGGCCGCTCGATCAGCGTCACATCGCGGAAGATGCCGGGCAGCCACCACTGGTCCTGGTCCTCCAAGTAGCTTCCGGACGACCACTGGTGGACCCGGACCGCCAGCACATTGCCGCGCGGGCGCAGCAGTTCGCCGACCTCGAACTCCACCGGCAGCCTGCTGCCCTTGAAGGTCCCCAGCTCCTGCCCGTTCAGCCACACCCGCGCGCACGAGTCGACACCGTCGAAACGCACCACCGCCGCGCCGCCCGGCCAGTCGTCCGGCAGGTCGAAGGCGCGCAGATGGTCACCGGTCGGATTCTCCGTCGGCACGTGCGGCGGGTCGACCGGGAACGGGAAACGGACGTCGGTGTACGCGGGCCGCCCGTACTCGTGCTCATGGGTGTGCCCCTGGAGCGGCCAGTGCGACGGCACCGTCACCGCGCCCCAGCGCGTCGCGTCGAACCCCGGCTGGGCGAAGGAGTCGTCCTCCGCGTCCGCCGTCGCCGACAGCCGGAAGCGCCAGGCGCCGCCGAGATTCACCCGCCGCGCGTCCGACACCGCCCACCACGCGCGCGGCGCGAGCGCGCCGGTGCCGGGCGACACATCCTCGTAGTACGGAACTACCCCGGACTGTGACGCGTCGCGCATCGTGCTGCTCCTCATGAGGATGCTGGTGGTGTGCCCGCTGTATCGCATGCGGCTGTACGGGTATGGGGCGGTATCGGGCTGTACGGCCGCCAGGCTCCGCGGCCCCCAACGGCGTTGGGACATGCCGGTGGCCTGGTCGGTCACGGATGATTCTCCTGAGATGAGGGCCCGCGTGGCTAGGGCCTGTCCGGGGGAGCGGGTCGGCTCCGCGCCGGGCGCGGCGGTGACGTACTGCCTTCCGCCGTAAGGGAGTTGGCGGTACCTGCCGATTTGACCGGCGTACGGCGGCGCTGGGAGCATGCCCGCCCGGGGCGCGGGGGGCGGACCCGTGGTGCGGACGAGGGGGGCGCTTCACCATGACGGACTTCACGACCGTTCAGGTCGCGGCGGCGAATGCCGGGACCGGCCGGGGGCCGGCCGCGGCGGCCGAGCCGATCAGCGGGCTCAACGGCGGCTCCGCGCTCGTCCTCATCTCGGTGGTGGTCGTGGCCGTCGCAGCGGTCGCGGTGATACCGCTGATCATGGATGTGCGGCGGGCCACGGCCTGGCGCCAGCAGATCACCGACCGGCTGCTCGAGGACGCGGCCCGCGACCACGAGGTACGCGACCTGCTGCGCGACCTCCGCGAGCCGCGCGGCGTCCGCGGTCTGACCCGCAGCGTTATCGCCGTCCTCATCCTCGCGCTCGTCGCCTTCGCGCTGGCCGTCGCGATGCTGTCCTCGGGCGCCGACTCCGGCGACCTCCGCAAGACCATCGTCACCTCGCTGATGACCGTCCTCGCCACCGTCTCCGGCTTCTACTTCGGCTCGCTCGGCGCGCAGAACAGCGCGGAGGACGCGCGGCGGCAGGTGGGGCGGTCTTCTGCGGCGCCGCCGAAGCCGGGCGCCTCCGGCGGGGGTGCCGCCGGGGGGAGCGGCAAGGGGGCGGTGCCGCCCGCGCCGGGGCCGGGCGCGCCTGGTGGTCCGGGCGCTGTCGGGGCTCCCGGCGGTCCGGCTGCTCCGGCGAGTGCTGGCGCTTTCGAGGGCGGGCCCGCCGCCGCGCAGCCGACGCACCCGGCGGGCGTACCGCGGCAGGGGGCCGTACCGGCGCCGGACGGCGGGCACGGGGCCTGAGGGGCTCTCGCCGAGTCGACTCTAGGTCGGGAGTCGGGAGTCGGGAGTCGGGAGCCGGAGCCGGAGTCGGAACCTGGTCCGGGACCGAGGCCGGGCGCGTACGGGCACCGAGGCTTTCCCGACCGCGGCCGGGGCGGTACGGGGCCCCGAACTTTCCGACCGCGGCCGGGGTCAACGGCCCTCAGTTCCATGCATTCGGACCGCGTCCCCGGCCTTGCCGCCCGCGCCCCGGTCGTATGGTTCCGGCCTCGGTCCGCGGGCGGGCGGTGCCGCCCTCCGCCACGTCCCCTCGCGGGTCAGACCCGCAGGAACGCGTCGATCCGGGCCCGTAGCGACCGCGCGTCCAGGCCATGCCCGGCGACATGCTCCTGCCAGGTGCCGTAGTGACGCAGTTCGGCGCGGCGGGTGCCGAGCGCGAGCACGCGGTGCGGGACGTCGGCCAGCGCCTCGGCGGCGTGCGCCGAGGACGTACCGGTGAGGTAGGGCTCCACGACGACGAGGTCGGCCGCATCGGTCCGAGCGGTCGCCTCCCGTACGGTCGCCGCGTCGAACGGCCGTACCGTCGAGGCGTACAGCACCGTCACATCGCGCCCTGCCGTCGCGTCGAGGACGGCGTCCAGCATGGGCCCGACGGCCAGGACGACCCCGGCGCGCCCTTCGCGCAGCACCTGGAAGCGGCCGGGCGAGACGGGTCGCGGCGCCACGTTCGAGTGATCGCTGAGCCGTACGTAGACGCGGCTGTCGCCGTCCGCCGCCGCGTGCCGCAGCAGCGCGTCGGCCTCGTCGGGGTGCCCCGGCACATGGACGGTCCAGCCGTCGAGCGTGTCGAGCAGCGCGACGTCGCCCGGCGCCTGATGCGTACGCCCGCCCGCGGCGACGTCGTACGAGGCCCCCGCGCTGACCAGGACCGCGCCCACGCCCTGGTGCCCGATGTCGAGCTTGACCTGCTCGAAGGCCCGCTCGGTCAGGAAGCTCGCGAAGGTGTGCGCGATCGGCCGCAGCCCGGCGAGCGCCAGTCCGCCCGTCGCGCCGACCAGCAACTGCTCCCTGATCCCGACGTCGATCACCCGGTCGGGGTGGGCGCGGGCGGCGTCACTGAAGCGGTCTGAAGAGATCACGGCGAGGACGACGGCCAGCCGCGGATCGGAGTCGAGCAGTTCGGTGGTGACGGCGGCGAACCGCTCCCGCATGGTGTCCATGGAATCCCCAGTCATGTCGTTTCTTCGCCTGCCCTCAGCCTCAGCCGCGGTCGCGGTCGCAGTGGCGGCCTCCGCCTCGGCGTCGGTCGCGGTCTCGGCCGCTGTCGCTCGGGTGTCGACGTTCGGGTGACGTCGCTTGCCGTCACCCGTGGACCCGGCGGTCACTTCGGCTCGACGCGGGCGACCACGGCGTGCGGCCGTCCCGGATGCGGCGCGGTGAACGCCTCGTACAGCGCGGCGTGGTCCCGGCCGTCCACGGTCACCGCGGACCAGCCCTCGGCGGCGAACCGCGAGGCCAGCCCGCCGGGCCAGCCGTACGTGGCCGAGGCGTTGTCGACCGCGACGACATGGAGCCGGTCGAGGCCGACCGCCCCCGCGTACTGCACGGCCTCGTGATTGCTGCCCTCGTCCATCTCGGCGTCGCCCACGAGCACCCATACCGCCGGTTCGTCCAGCCCCTGGGCCCGCAGCCCCAGCGCGCTGCCCACCCCCAGACCGAGCCCGTGCCCGAGCGACCCGGAACCGATCTCGACGCCCGGTACGAGCGTGCGGTCCGGGTGGTGGCCGAGCGGGGAGTCGTACGTTCCGAAACCGGCCAGCCACTCGTACGGGATGAAGCCCTTGGCGGCGAGAACGGCGTAGTACGCCATCGGGCCGTGGCCCTTCGACAGCAGGAAGCGGTCCCGGTCCGGGGCGTCGGCGCTCTCGGGCCCGACCCGCAGTACCCGGTCGTACAGCACCCACAGGACGTCGAGGGTGGACGTGGCGGCGGTGTCGTGCTTCTCGTCGCCGGTCATCCGCGACATCAGGTGGCGCAGGTCGTCGTACCCGTAGCGCTCGGGCTCTTCTGAGTGGCCGGACGGCCCGGTGCGGTGCGTCATCGTCATGGGACGACCTTGCAACTTCAAGCCGACTTGAAGTCAAGCGTATGCTGGGCCGATGTGACCCTCTCCACCCGTGACCTGCTGCCCATCGGCGAGCTTTCGGCCCGCAGCGGCATCGCCGCCTCAGCGCTGCGCTATTACGAGGACCTCGGGCTGATCCACTCCGAACGCACCTCGGGTGGTCAGCGCCGCTACCGCCGCTCCACGCTGCGCCGGCTCGCCTTCATCCGCGCCGCCCAGCGCATCGGGCTCTCGCTCGACGAGGTCGGCGCGTCCCTCGCCCGGCTCCCCGTCGACCACGTCCCCACCACCGCCGAATGGAACGGCGTGGCCCGGTCCTGGGAGCAGCGCATCGACGACCAGATCGCCGAGCTGCGACGCCTCAAGGCCAAGCTGACCAGCTGCGTCGGGTGCGGCTGCCTCTCCCTGACGCGCTGCGGTCTCTACAACGTCGACGACGCGGCGGGGGCGGCGGGCCCCGGAGCCCGCTATCTGCTGGGGGACACGCCTCCCGAAACGGCTTCCCCGCCCCCTCCTTCTGCCGCGTCCTCTCCGTCTTCCGCGCCCTCCCGGTGCGACGCGTCCGACGCCCCCGTTACGCCCTGAGGGCCCCCGCCGGGGCGATCCCCGTGGAGGCCCCCGACCGTCGGAAGTCCCTCACCCGCACGCGTCACGCGCGGGCCGCCGACTAGGCCGTTTCGTTCGGATCATCTGATCGTTGGTCCGGGTGTGCCGTTAAGCGACGCGCAGTGGGCGCGAATCGAGCCGTTGTTGCCGGACCGG
>NZ_JBIVIV010000010.1:0-341781 GCF_044749865.1 Streptomyces sp. NPDC088910 | reverse complement strand
ACCGGCGGGATGTCGGCGGGGATGGTGCTCAGGCCGAAGAAGACGAAGAAGACCGCCGCGAACAGGTCCCGCAGCGGGGTCAGGAGATTGCGGGCTCCTTCGGCGACCTCACCGGAGAGCGCGATGCCGACCAGGAACGCGCCGACGGCGGCGGACACCTGGAGCTGCTGGGCGACACCGGCCACCAGCAGGGTCAGGCCGAGCACGACCAGCAGCAGCATCTCGGGATTGTCGGAGGAGACGGCGCGGCTGATCAGCCGCCCGTGGCGCAGCGCCACGTACAGGACGATCCCGACCGTGCCGAGCGAGATCAGCAGTGTGAGGGTGCCGCCCGCCAGGCTCACGCCCGCCAGCAGGGCGCTGAGAATCGGCAGATAGACCGCCATCGAAAGGTCTTCGAGGACCAGCACACCCAGAATGAGCGGGGTCTCACGGTTGCCGAGACGGCCGAGGTCCCCGAGGACCTTCGCGATCACACCCGACGAGGAGATCCACGTCACGCCCGCCAGCGCGACGGCCGCGACCGGACCCCAGCCCAGCAGCAGCGCGGCCACCGCGCCGGGTACGGCGTTGAGCGCGAAGTCCACCGCGCCCGAGGGGTACTGCGTTTTCAGATTCGTGACGAGTTCCGAAGCGCTGTACTCCAGGCCGAGCAGCAGAAGCAGCAGGACGACGCCGATCTCGGCGCCGGTGGCCACGAAGTCCTCACTGGCGTGCAGCGGGATGAGCCCGCCTTTGCCGAAGGCCAGCCCCGCGAGCAGATAGAGCGGGATCGGCGAGAAGCCGACACGTCCCGCGAGGCGGCCGAGGATGCCCAGGGCGAGAATGATCGCCCCGAGCTCGATGAGCATGTCGGTCGTGTCGTGCACAGGCTCTTATCCTCCTGTGATCAGTTCCGCGACGGCGTCCACACCTTCGCGGGTGCCGACGACGACAAGGATGTCGCCGACCGCGAAGCGGAAGTCGGGAGTGGGCGACGGCACGGCGGCCGTCCGGCGGAGCACGGCGACGATCGAGGCGCCGGTACGGGTACGGGCCTGCGTGTCGCCGAGCGTGCGGCCCGCGTACGGCGACCGTTTGCTCACCGTGATGTGCTCGGTGACCAGGTCGATCTCGAAGTGCTGGCGCAGGTGCGCGACCGGGTCGGGCGGGAGCAGTTCGGCGAGCGCGCTCACTTCGTGCGGCTCCAGGACCACGGCGTCCTTGCAGGCGTCGTCGTCCTCCGGGTCGTGGAACGCCAGGGTGCGCCGCCCGTCGTGGTGCACGACCACCGACAGGTGCCGACCGGCGTCGGTGGACACGTCGTAGCGGATGCCCACCCCCGGGAGCGGGGTCTTGCGCGCGTGGACGGTGTGCTGCATTGCGTGCTCCAAGGGGGACGGGACGTGTCGTGTGAACGGCGTCCGGGCCGACCGGTGTTGGTCGGGCGGTCGGGCGGCGCGGCGCGTTCGCCGGGTCGGCGGCGACCGCGGCTCCTACCAGGGTCGCGGGCGGACCGACCGAGCCATAGTAAAGGAATGGCAAATGGATTGCGGGGGCGGGATCGGGCACCCCTCGCCGGCCCCCGGCGGGGCGCCCGCGCGGCGGGGCGGCGAGGGGGGAAAAGCGGTTGACGGGAGCCGCCGCCGCGAGGTCGTATGACGCCCCATGACCACCCCGCCCATGCACCCTGGCCTGCACCCCATCGACGCCGACCTCGTACGGCGGCTGGTGGCCGAACAGTTCCCCCGGTGGGCGGGGCTCGACGTGCGGCGGTTCCCGTCCGGCGGCACGGTCAACGCGATGTACCGGCTCGGCGACGACATGGTGGTCCGTCTGCCGCTCGTGGCGGGCGGGGCCGGGGATGTCGCGCTGGAGCAGGAGTGGCTGCCGCGGCTCGCGCGCCTGCTGCCCGCGGCCGTTCCCGAAGTCCTCGGCGCCGGGGAGCCCGCGCGGGGGTATCCGTGGCCGTGGTCGGTGTACCGGTGGCTGGACGGCGAACCGCCGGAGGCGGGGGCGCTGAGCGAACCCGTACGCCTGGCGGAGGACATCGCCGGATTCGTGCGGGCGATGCGGGACGTCACGCTGCCGGACCCGCCGCCCGCCTATCGCGGCGAACCGCTCGCCCACCATGACGCGTCGACCCGGTCGGCGATCGCGCGACTGCGCGGGATTCCGCAGGAGGGCGTCGATTGCGACGGCCTGACCGCCGTGTGGGAGGACGCCCTGCGCGCGCCCGTCCGGGACGGGCCGCCGGTGTGGGTGCACTCCGATCTGATGCCGGGCAATCTGCTGGTGTCGGGGGGCCGGCTGACCGCGGTGATCGACTTCGGGTGCGCGGGCGTGGGCGATCCGGCCTGTGACCTGTTCCCCGCGTGGAATCTGCTGCCGCCCGACGCGCGGGAGGTCCTGCGCGGCGCGCTCGGCGTCGACGACGCGACGTGGAGGCGCGGGCGGGGCCGGGCTCTCTCCCAGGCGGTGAACGCGCTGCCGTACTACCGCGAGACGAATCCGACGATGGCACGTAACGCCCGGCATGTGATCCGCGCGGTGCTCGCCCAGGACTGAGCCCCCGGGCCGCTGGGCGCCTGGGCACCCGGCGGCCGAAAGGGCCCCGCACACAGCGACGTCCGGGGCGGCTTCTGCGAACCGCCCCGGACGTCGTGGCCGGGATGTGCGTCAGACGCGGTCAGGCGTCCTCACGCGGTGCCCCGGAGGCACCGTTCTCAGACCAGGTCGAACCGGTCGAGGTCCATGACCTTGGCCCACGCCGCGACGAAGTCGTTGACGAACTTCTCCTTCGCGTCGTCGCTCGCGTAGACCTCCGCCAGGGCGCGCAGCTCGGAGTTCGAGCCGAAGACCAGGTCGGCGCGGGTGCCGGTCCACTTGACCGCGCCGGAGGCGTCGCGGCCCTCGAAGGTGTTCGCGTCCTCGGACGTCGCGCTCCACGTCGTGCCCAGGTCGAGCAGGTTGACGTAGAAGTCGTTGGTCAGCGTGCCGGGGGTCTCGGTGAGGGCGCCGAGGGCGGACTGCTGGTAGTTGGCGCCCAGGACGCGCAGGCCGCCGACGAGGACGGTCAGCTCGGGGGCGCTCAGGTTCAGCAGGTTCGCCTTGTCGATCAGCAGGTACTCGGCGGGCAGCCGGTTGGCCTTGCCGAGGTAGTTGCGGAATCCGTCGGCGGTCGGCTCCAGGGCGCTGAACGACTCGACGTCGGTCTGCTCCTGGGTCGCGTCCACGCGGCCCTGCGTGAACGGCACCTGAATGTCGAACCCGGCCGCCTTGGCGGCCTGCTCGACCCCGACGCCACCGGCCAGCACGATCAGGTCGGCGAGGGAGATCCCCTTACCGCCGCTCTGGGCGGCGTTGAAGGACTCCTGGACACCTTCCAGGGTGCGCAGCACGGTCGCCAACCGGTCGGGCTCGTTGACCTCCCAGCCGATCTGCGGCTGGAGACGGACGCGCGCGCCGTTGGCGCCGCCGCGCTTGTCGCTGCCGCGGAAGGACGAGGCCGAGGCCCACGCGGTGGAGACGAGCTGGGCCACCGACAGCCCGGAGCCGAGGATCTGGCTCTTGAGGGCGGCGAGGTCGGAGGCGTCGAGCGGCTCGTGGGTGGCGGCGGGCAGCGGGTCCTGCCACAGCAGCACCTCGGAGGGGACCTCGGGACCGAGGTAGCGCACGACCGGGCCCATGTCGCGGTGGGTCAGCTTGTACCAGGCGCGGGCGAAGGCGTCCGCGAACTCGGCGGGGTTCTCCAAGAAGCGCCGCGAGATCTGCTCGTACGCCGGGTCGACCCGCAGCGCGAGGTCGGTGGTGAGCATCGTCGGGGCGTGGCTCTTGGACGCGTCGTGCGCGTCCGGTACCGTGCCGGCGCCCGCGCCCTCCTTCGGCCGCCACTGGTTGGCGCCCGCGGGGCTCTGGAACAGCTCCCACTCGTAGCCGAAGAGGATCTCGAAGAAGCTGTTGTCCCAGGCGGTCGGGGTGTTGGTCCAGGTCCCCTCGAGACCGCTGGTGATCGCGTCGCCGCCCTTGCCGGTGCCGTAGCTGTTCTTCCAGCCGAGGCCCTGCTGCTCGATGGAGGCGGCCTCGGGGTCGTCGCCGACGCTGTCGGCCGGGCCCGCGCCGTGGGTCTTGCCGAAGGTGTGGCCGCCCGCGATCAGCGCGACGGTCTCCTCGTCGTTCATCGCCATCCGGCGGAAGGTCTCACGGATGTCGCGGGCCGCGGCCAGCGGGTCGGGCGTTCCGTTGGGGCCCTCGGGGTTGACGTAGATGAGGCCCATCTGGACGGCGCCGAGCGGGTTCTCCAGCTCGCGGTCGCCCGTGTAGCGCTCGTCGCCGAGCCAGGTGGTCTCGGGGCCCCAGTAGACGTCCTCGTCGGGCTCCCAGACGTCCGCGCGACCGCCGCCGAAGCCGAAGGTCTCGAAGCCCATCTGCTCCAGGGCGACATTGCCGGTGAGGATCAGCAGGTCGGCCCAGGACAGGCTCTGGCCGTACTTCTTCTTGACCGGCCACAGCAGACGGCGGGCCTTGTCCAGGTTGGCGTTGTCCGGCCAACTGTTGAGCGGGGCGAAGCGCTGCTGGCCCGCGCCGCCGCCGCCGCGGCCGTCGCTGATGCGGTACGTGCCCGCGCTGTGCCACGCCATACGGATCATGAAGGGGCCGTAGTTGCCGAAGTCGGCGGGCCACCAGTCCTGGGAGCTGGTCAGCACCTGCGCGATGTCCTGCTTGACCGCCGCGAGGTCGAGGGTCTTGAACGCCGCGGCGTAGTCGAAGTCCTCGCCGAGCGGGTTGGCCACGGCGGGGTTCTTGGCAAGGATCTTCAAATTGAGCCGCTCGGGCCACCACTGGCGGTTTCCGCCGCCCTGAGTCGGGTGCGGCGCGCGTCCGTGCGCGACCGGGCAGCCACCCCCGCCCTCCGCCTTCGCGTCAGTGACGATTGCATCATGGTTCTCAGACATGGGAATCCTTCCGGACCAGGCGGATCACGGTGCTCAGGAACTGCGCGGAAATGGAACAGTCGGGGCGCTCGGCCCCGGGAGACGACCGCGGTTCGTCGGGCGACAAGTCGAACGACGAGCCAGGGTCATCGGACACGGTCGGGCGGGCGGTGGCCGTGACGCGGGCGGTCCCCACCCTCAGGCCGACGCCGCGCGACTTCACGGCGGTGGTCCCGTCACGTCTCCGTCTCCTGCCCTGCTGGGGGCTTCCTGTCCCTTGGCTATCGCCGGAACCGATCCTACGATGGACTGTGTCCAAGTCAAGAAGCGGGCCAAGCTCATATCCCATCAGACTCCGGACGCCCATGAGTAAACTTCGGGCATCCCGCCGAACCTGAATAGGTGAACCGACATGAGTGACCTGCTGGAGCGGCTGCGCGGACGCGGCTGGCGGATGACCTCCCAGCGCCGCGTCGTCGCCGAGGTTCTCGACGGCGACCACGTCCACCTGACGGCCGACGAGGTGCACGCCCGCGCGGCCGGGCGGCTGCCGGAGATCTCGCGGGCCACCGTCTACAACACCCTGGGCGAGATGGTCGCGCTCGGCGAGGTCATCGAGGTCTCCACCGACGGCCGCGCCAAGCGGTACGACCCGAACGCGCACCACGCCCACCAGCACCTGGTGTGCTCGCGCTGCGGCACGATCCGGGACGTCCACCCGACCGGCGACCCGCTGGCCGACCTGCCGCCCGAGGAGCGCTTCGGTTTCACCGTCTCGGCGTTCGAGGTCACCTACCGGGGTGTGTGCCCGTCCTGCGCGTGAGGACCGCGCCTCAGCGCGGACGCCGGTAGCCGTCAGTCCTCGGCGGCGGGCAGCGCCGTCGCGACCACCCGGCGGATGGCGGGCAGGTCGACGCTCGCGGCGAGCGCGTCGTCCTCCGGCATGCCCGTGGTCGCGTCCTCGACGTTGAGCAGGGTGCGGAAGACGCGCGGCAGCACGGTGCGGCCGAGCAGGTCCTCGGCGAGGGCGGCGCCGTCCTCGGGTCCCATGCCGTAGCGCTCGACGAGATACGCGGCCAGCCGTTCGTGGGTGGTGGCGAACATGGCGTCGAAGTACGCGCGCGAACTGGCGGGCAGCCACGCGGCGGCGGCGATGCTCAGCCGGCAGGTGCGCACCTGCGACTCCCAGGTCATGAGCTGAAGGAACCGCCCGCAGAACAGGGTGACGGCCTCCGCGGGGTCCGCGGAGTACGCGTCGGGCGTCCGCAGCCTGCCGAGGTAGAGCTCGCGGACGAGTCCGAGGACGGCGAGGAACAGCTTCTCCTTGTTCTCGAAGTGCGCGTACAGCGACCGCTTGGACGTCCCGGCGCGGGCGGCGACGGCGTCCATCGAGGCGCGCTCGTACCCGGCCTCGAGAAACACGTCCTTGGCCATGAACAGGATGTGGCGCCGCAACTCCTCGCCCCGTCGCTGCTCCCCGCGCTGTCGCGGCCCGCCTTCTTCGGTCATCGGCTTGTATCCTCAAAAGTAAACGGTACGGTAGAGTTTACTTGTTCGAGCGACCTTTTCCCATGCCGCTGGAGTGAACTCATGATCGTCATCACCGCACCTACCGGAAATATCGGACACCAGGTGGTCGACCGCGTTCTCGCCGCCGACGAGCCGGTCCGCGTCGTCGTCCGCGACCCCGCCCGGCTGAGCGCCGACGTCCGCGAGCGCGCGGAGGTGGTCCAGGGCTCGCACGGCGACCCCGAGGCCGTGGCCCGCGCCCTCGACGGCGCCGACGCGCTGTTCTGGCTGCCGCCGCCCAACCCCCACGCGGCCACCCTAGACGAGGTGTACTCCGACTTCGCCCGGCCCGCCGTCGAGGCGATCCGCGCCTACGGCGTCAAGCACGTCGTCAGCGTCAGCTCCCTGGGCCGCGGCACCGCCTACGCGGACCGGGCCGGGCATGTGACGGCCACGCTGGCCCTGGACGACCGGCTCGCGGAGACCGGCGCGGCCTTCCGGTCCCTGAATCTGCCCAGCTTCATGGACAATCTGCTCCGCCAGGCCCAAGTGATCAAGGCGCAGGGCGTGTTCTTCAACGCGCTCTCCCCCGACCGCGCGATGCCCACGGTGGCCACCCGCGACATCGCCGCCGTCGCCGCCCGCCTGCTGCTCGACCCCTCGTGGAGCGGCCGGGAGGACGTACCGCTGCTCGGCCCCGAGGACCTGTCGCAGAATGACACGGCCGCCGTGATCGCCGACGTCCTCGGCTTCCCGGTCCGCTACCAGCAGGTCCCGGCGGGGCCGTTCAAGGAGCGGTTCCTCGGCGCGGGCATGTCCGAGGCCATCGCCCAGGGCATGCTGGACATGGCGATCGCCAAGGACGGCGGCCTCGACAACGGGATCACCCGCACTCCGCAGCACGCCGTCGACACCCCCACCACGCTCCGGCAGTGGTGCGAGGACGTCCTCAGGCCCGCGGTCGAGGCCGCCTGACCGACGAGGGTCTCAGGCCGCGTACTGGTGGGAGGAGTACGTGAGATAGCCCGCGTCGCCGCCCTGGTAGTACGTGGCCTCGTCGACGGGGGCCAGCGGCAGGCCGACGCGCAGCCGCTCGACCAGGTCGGGGTTGGCGATGAAGCCGCGGCCGAAGCTGATCAGGTCGGCGCCCAGCGCGAGCCAGTGGTCGGCGTCATCCCGGCCCGTCTGCTTGGGGCCCATCGGCAGCACGGGGTTCATGATGAGGGTGCCGGGCCACGCCCGGCGCAGAGCGGTCAGCACCTCCTCGTCGGCGGTCGCCTCCAGGTGGACGTACGCCGGTGAGAGCGCCGCCAGTTCGGTGAGCAGCGCCGCGTACAGCTCCGGTACGTCGTCCTCCCGAACGCCCCAGAAGGTGGCGCCCGGCGAGAGCCGGATGCCGGTGCGGTCCGCGCCGACGGCCTCGACGGTGGCGGCGACCGCCTCGACGGCGAAGCGGATCCGGTTCACGACCGAGCCGCCGTACCCGTCGGTGCGCAGGTTGGCGTTGGACGAGAGGAACTGCGAGATCAGATAGCCGTTGGCGCCGTGCAGTTCCACCCCGTCGAACCCGGCGTCGACCGCGCGGCGGGCGGCGTCGCCGTACGACCGCGCGTGCTCGGGGATCTCGGCGGTCTCCAGGGCGCGGGGCGTCGGGGCGGGCTGCGGGCCGGTCGGAGTGAACACCTCTCCCACGGCGGCGACGGCCGAGGGCCCGACCGGCAGCGTCCCGATGGTGTCGGGGTGCGAGACCCGGCCGCCGTGCATGAGCTGGGCGAAGATCCGGCCGCCGCTGGCGTGCACGGCGTCGGTCACCGGGCGCCACGCGGCGGTCTGCTCGTCGGTGTGCAGTCCCGGCGTGCCCGGGTTGGACTGCCCGATCGCGCTCGGCTGCACGCCCTCGCTGACGATCAGCCCGGCGGTCGCCCGCTGGGCGTAATAGGCCGCCATCGACGGTGTCGCCAGCCCGCCCGCCGCGGCCCTGACCCGGGTCATCGGGGCCATGACCAGCCGGTTGGGCAGGGTCAGACCGCCGAGCCGGTAGCTGGTGAAGAGGTTCGTCACGTCGGGCTCCTTCATGCGTAGCGCGTCACTTCCGTACCGCCCGGTCGCCCGGACGCGACTGCTACGCTAAAACCTGACATTGACGTCAGAGGCAAGCTCTGTGACGCAGACCATAGCCCGCCCGGGAGCCACCGCCCGGGCGGTGGGAACAGCCGGGAGGACATCGTGCGGATCGGGGAACTCGCGGCGCGGGCCGGGGTCAGCGTGCGGTCCGTGCGCTACTACGAGGAGCAGGGGCTGCTCACCAGCGTGCGCAGCGGCAGCGGGCAGCGGCACTACACGGACGAGGAGGTCGAGCGCGTCGCCTTCATCCAGCGCCTCTACGCGGCGGGCCTGTCCAGCCGCACCATCGCCGAACTGCTCCCCTGCGTCGACTCCCCCAGCGAGGAGAACTCCGACGCCGCCCTCGACCGGATGGCCCTGGAGCGCGACCGCCTCTCGGCCCATATCGACGACCTCGTCCGCACCCGCGACACCCTCGACGCCCTGATGGTCACGGCGCGGACCCACCGTGACCAGGTCCTCGCGGGGACGGCCACCCCCACGGAGGCGGCCAGGTCCTGCGTGGGGCACGCAGCAGGCTGACGGCCTCCGCGGGGGTCGCGACGACGGGGACGGACTCCGGCGGGGGCGGGCGGCGGACGATCACGACGGGGATGCCCGCCTCACGGGCCGCCGTGAGTTTGGGGGCCGTCGCTGCGCCGCCGCTGTCCTTGGTGACCAGGACGTCGATCCGGTGCTCGCGCAGCAGCGCCCGTTCGGACTCCACCGTGAACGGGCCGCGGGCCAGCAGGACATGGACGTGCGGGGGAAGCGGCGGGTCCGGCGGGTCGACCGAGCGTGCCAGCAGGAATGTGGCGGACGCCGCGGCGAAGGCCGCGAGGTCGCCGCGCCCCGTGGTCAGGAAGGGACGGCTCCCGAGGCCCGGCAGCAGGGCCGCCGCGTCCGCGACGGAGTCGGCCCAGTGCCAGCGGTCGCCGGGACCGGCCGCCCAGCCCGGCCGGCGCAGCACGAGCAGCGGCAGGCGTACGGCGCGGGCCGCCTCGGCCGCGTGGGCGCTGATGACGGCGGCGAAGGGATGCGTGGCGTCGACCACCGCGTCCACCTGTTCCTCGCGCAGCCAGCGGGCCAGCCCGTCCGCTCCCCCGAAGCCGCCGATCCTGACCCGGCCGTCCGGCAGCCGGGGCTCCGCGACCCGCCCGGCCAGCGAACTCGTCGTCACCAACCCCGGTTCGGCCGCGAGCAGCTCCGCGAGCCGCCGGGCCTCCCCCGTACCGCCGAGGATCAGCACATGCCTCGACTCCGCGCCGGGCGAGGTCACTTGGGGACGCCGCGCCGCAGCAGATAGGTGTCCATGATCCAGCCCTTGCGCGCCCTGGCCCGCGCCCGTACGTCGCTGATCCGTTGCGCGAGGGCGTCGTCCAGCGGTCCGGACAGCAGGATCTCGTCGGGCGTGCCGAGATACGCGCCCCAGTAGATCTCCAGCCCCTGGCCGGTGAAGCGCCCGAAGGTCTGGTGGGCGTCCAGCATCACCACCACGTCGTCCACCCCGTCCGGCAGCCCGCCGTCGGCGAGCCTGCGCCCGGTGGTGATCTGCACCGGCCGCCCGACCTGGTTGAGGCCCGTGCGGTGCTTGGCGGCCAGCGACGAGACGCTGCTGACGCCGGGCACGACCGTCCACTCGAACGCGGCGCTCCCCCGGCCGTGCACCTCTTCGAGAATGCCCAACGTGCTGTCGTACAGGGCCGGATCGCCCCAGACGAGGAACGCCCCGCAGCCGTCGTCCGGCAGTTCCCCGGCGATCAGCCGCTCGTAGATGTCGGCGCGGCGCCGTCGCCAGTCGTCAACCGCGTTCGCGTAGCCGGGAGTTGTCCGTTCCCGGTCGCGCTCCGGGTCGCGCGCGACGACCACGCGGTGCGGCCGTACGGCGTGCCGCCGCAGGATCTCCTCGCGCAGCGCGACCAGATCGGCCTTCTCCTCGCCCTTGTCGAGCAGGAAGAACACCTCGGTGCGGCCGATCGCCCGCACGGCCTGGAGGGTGAGCTGGTCCGGGTCGCCCGCCCCGATACCGATGACGAAGATCTGTTTCACGGTCCGGAGTCTCGCACAGCGGTCAGGGGCGTATGTCACAACGTCGCAGGCCCGATTGACGTGCCTGTTCGACAGCCCCTACGCTCAATTACGTGATGGCGTGAGGAAGCTGGTGAAAATCCAGCACGGTCGCGCCACTGTGTAGCCGGTCATCGAGGAGGTGGCCGGTGAGTCAGATACTCCGCCGTCACAACGCCCCATTCGATCGAGGGACGCCGAATCCCTGAAGGAGGCCCACCCGTGAGCTCTGTGTCCGCTCCCACCACCACCGCCACACCGGTTGTCCTGCCGGTCTCGAAGGCCGTGATGTGGCTGGTAGGCACCGCGATCCTGGCTTTCGCCGTCTACTACTTCATCGGTGTCGACCAGGGCGCGGTCAGCGTCTTCGGCAAGGACACCCACATCCACGAGTTCGTCCACGACGCCCGGCACTTCCTCGGTTTCCCCTGCCACTGAGTTCGCGCCGACGGAGCCGACAGAACAGACGGACAATTCGACATGGAAAAGAAACTCATCCTGCGCGGCATAGTCGTCGGCGCAGTCGCAGGGCTGCTCGCATTCCTCTTCGCGCGGATCTTCGCGGAGCCGGACATCAGTAAAGCGATCGACTACGAGAGCGGCAGGGACGACGCGCAGGCCGCGCTCGACAAAGCCGCCGGGCTGCCGATGGAGCACGCGGGACACGAGTTGTTCAGCCGCACCGTCCAGGCGGACGTGGGCATCGGCGTCGGCATGATCTTCTTCGGCATGGCCATGGGCGCGCTCTTCGCGGTCGCCTACGCGGTCTGCCTGGGACGCGTCGGCAATCTGCGGGCGCGCAATCTCGCGCTGCTGGTCGCGGGCGGCGGATTCCTCGGCATCTACCTGGTGCCGTTCCTCAAGTACCCGGCGAATCCGCCCGCCATCGGGCACGAGGACACCATCAAGGACCGCACCGGGCTCTATCTGGTGATGGTCGTGTGTTCGCTGGCCTTCCTGGTCGGCGCGGCACTGCTCGGCAGAAGGCTCCAGGCCCGGTTCGGGAACTGGAACGCGACCCTGCTCGCCGGTGCCGCCTTCGTCGTCGCGATCGGCGTGGTGATGGCGCTGCTGCCGCAACTGGGCCACCTGGCGTACAACAAGGAGAATTTCGGCAACCACGCGACGGAGACGCCGCTGCCGCTCACCGACGACAAGGGCCGGATCGTCTATCCGGGATTCCCCGCCGATGTGCTGTTCTCCTTCCGCTTCTACTCGGTGGCCGCGCAGCTCCTGCTGTGGACGGTGATCGGGCTGGCCTTCGGCCCGTTGGCCGAGCGGGTGCTCGCCTCGCGCACCGCCCCCGCCGCGCAGACCGGCAGGACGGACCCGGTCAGCGCGTGAACCGATGAACGACGACGCGCCGCCGCCGTCCGAGCCACCCGCCGAGGCGTCCCGGACGGCGGATCTCGCGGCCCTCGGCCCGTTCTTCGCCGCCGAGGGGCACCGCGCCGGTTCCGATACCGGCGCCCCCTGGCGGTCGATGGCCGAGCTGGCCGACGGCGGACCCGCGCTCGGCGACCGGGTGGCGGGCGTCAGGCGGTATCTCGCGGCGGCGGGCGGCCGGGAGGCGGAGGCCGTGGAACCGCGGGTCGCCGCGTCCGTGGCCCACCTCGGCCTGGTCGCCCGGGTGCTGTCGCCGACGCTGGCCCTCGCGGTCCTGCGCGGCGAGGTCGCGCCGGGCCTGCGGCTCGCCGATCTGCGCTGGCAGCCGGTCCTGGGCGGCCCCTTCCCGCTGTCGCTGCCGCACACGGCTCAGGAAACCGGCCAGGACACGGCTCCCGGCGCGCCCGCGGGAGGGGAGGCCCTGGCCGCCGCCCTCGCCCGCCATCTGCTCGACGGGCCGGTGCGCGAACTGGCCGACGCCTTCGCGCCCTTCAAGGTGTCCCCGCACATCCTGTGGGGCAACAGCGCCTCCGCGCTGAACGGCGCCGCCGGGATGCTCGCCGCGGCGCGCCCCGCCGACGCCGGGCGCGTACGGTCGCTGGCCGCCCTGCTGCTGGACCGGCCGCCGCTGCGCGGTACGAGCACGGGGGCGCGTACGGGCGTACCGGGCGCGCCTTTCCGCCGGCGCAGTTGCTGCCTGATCTACCGGGCCGCGCCGGGGGGCGCGGGCGGGCTCTGCGGCGACTGCGTCCTCGCGCCGGTGGTACCGGCACCCCGCTGAGCTTGGGGCAGGCCAGGGTGGGCATCCTTATTGCCAGTACCTTGCAACAAGGACAGAGGTGCGTCTAGCTTGGCTTCGCCCGCTTCGACAAAGGACTGATGAAATGACCACCGCCACGTCTCCGGACGCATCGGCACCACCAGGGTCCCGCTGGCGCCGCATCGCCGGCTCGATGACCCGCGCCGAGTGGACGAGGGTCGGCGGCATGTTCGCCTTCATCCTCGCCCTGCACGTCATCGGCTGGTTCACGCTGGTGGCGATCGTGGCCCCCGAGCACTACAGCCTCGGCACCAAGTCCTTCGGCATCGGCATCGGCGTCACCGCGTACACCCTCGGCATGCGGCACGCGTTCGACGCCGACCACATCGCGGCGATCGACAACACCACCCGCAAGCTGATGGGCGAGGGCAAGCGGCCCCTGTCGGTGGGCTTCTGGTTCTCGCTGGGCCACTCCAGCATCGTCTTCGGCCTGGCCTTCCTGCTCTCGCTCGGCATCAAGGCGCTCGCCAATCCCGTCGAGGACGACAACTCCCAGCTCCACAACGTCACCGGCTGGATCGGCACCACCGTCTCCGGCACCTTCCTGTACGTCATCGCCTTCATCAACCTGGTGATCCTGGCCGGGATCTGGAAGGTCTTCCGGCAGATGCGCGAGGGCCACTTCGACGAGGCGGCGCTGGAGGAGCAGCTCAACAACCGCGGTTTCATGAACCGGTTGCTGGGCCGGGTCATGAAGTCGATCACCAAGCCGTGGCAGATGTACCCGCTGGGCCTGCTCTTCGGCCTCGGCTTCGACACCGCCACCGAGATCGCGCTGCTGGTGCTCGCGGGCTCCGGCGCGGCGTCCGGGCTGCCCTGGTACGCGATCCTCTGCCTGCCGGTGCTCTTCGCCGCGGGCATGTCGCTGCTGGACACCATCGACGGCTCGTTCATGAACTTCGCCTACGAGTGGGCGTTCTCCAAGCCGGTCCGCAAGGTCTACTACAACCTGACCATCACCGGCCTGTCCGTCGCCGTCGCCCTCATCATCGGCACCGTCGAACTCCTCGGCCTGGTCGCGGACAAGGCGGGATTCCACGGCGCCTTCTGGGACTGGGTCGGCGGGATCGACCTCAACATCGTCGGCTACGTCATCGTGGGCCTGTTCTTCGCCACCTGGGCCGTCGCCTTCGCCGTCTGGCGGTTCGGCAACATCGAGGAGAAGTGGTCGGCGGGCCTGCGCACCGCCGACCAGCAGGCCGACTGACCGACGGCCCGCCCGCCGCTCGGGGCGGGCCCTAGCCGCCCGCCCCGAGCGGCGGGCGGGTGCCGACGACGACGGTCGCGTACAGCTCGTCCGAGTCGGTGACGTGCGCGCGGAGCCCGGCGGCGGTGAAGAGGCCGACCGCCCGCCGGGCCTGCCGCTCGCTCGACTCGACCAGCAGGGAACCGCCGGGGGCGAGCCAGTCGGTGGCCCGCGCGGCGACACGGCGCATGACGTCGAGGCCGTCGGCGCCTCCGTCGAGCGCCATCAGGGCCTCGTGGTCGCGGGCCTCGGGCGGCAGCAGGCCGACCTCTTCGCTCGGTACGTAGGGGACGTTGGCGGCCAGCAGCCCGACCCGTCCGCGCAGGTCGGCCGGGAGCGGCGCGAAGAGGTCACCCTCGTACACCCGCCCGCCGACGCGGGCCACATTGCGGCGGGCGCAGCGCACCGCGGCCGGGTCGAGGTCGGCGGCGTGCAGTTCGACGCCGCCGCCGAGCGCGGTGGCCAGGGCGACGCCGACGGCCCCCGAGCCGCAGCACAGATCCAGGACGACGGCGCCGGGCGCGGCGAGCCCGGCCGCGACCTGGACGAGGAATTCGGTACGGCGGCGCGGTACGAAGACGCCGGGGTCCACGGCGAACCGCTGTCCGGCGAACTCGGCCCAGCCGAGGACGTGTTCGAGCGGCAGACCGTCCGCGCGGCGCGCGACCATCTCGGTGAGTTCTTCGGGGGTCCCGGCCGCCGCGATGAGCAGCCGCGCCTCGTCCTCGGCGAAGACGCAGCCCGCCGCCCTGAGCGCGGCGACGACGGTGGATTCGGGCGACGGTGCGGTGAAGTCCGACATGTAGAGCCTTTCGGGAAGCCCACGGGCACTCCCCCGGCCTCACCTACGTCGGAGAGACCGCTCGGCCGTACGGCGGGAGCACCCGGCCTGCGATACCGGTAATCGGTCCCACCTCCTCGGCTGATCTCCACTGCTGTGGCGGGTCCTGGCCCGCCGCTGACGGCATCGACCCTACCCCACGGCGCGCCGCGCCCGTCGCCCCGAACCCGCGCCCTCGGACGGCGGCGCGCTGAACCGCAATGTAACGGTTAAGCATCAGCGCTGAATCAGTCCCTTTACCGGCCCACAACCCAATGCAATAGTGCGGTCGTTCCGCCACTGAATCGCTTAAGTACCGCGCTGTGGAGACGGAGATGGTGCACATGAAGGGCAAGGCACTCGCCGGGTCGCTGCTGGCGACCATGGCGCTGCTCGCCGCGGGTTGCGGTGGCGGGGGCTCGACGTCCAAGGGCGGTACCGCCACCGTGCCCGCCGACCCGTCGGCGGTGTCGGGTGACATCAAGGTCCTCACCCAGCGGACCGACCTCGTGCAGGACGGCACGATGAAGAAGTACGCCGCCGCGTTCAGCAAGCTCTACCCGAAGGTGCGGGTGACCTTCGAGGGGATCACGGACTACGAGGGCGAGGTGAAGATCCGGATGAACACCTCGAACTACGGCGATGTGCTGATGATCCCGGCGGCCATCAAGACCGACGACTACCCGAAGTTCTTCGCCTCGCTGGGCAGCGCCGAGGAGTTGGGAAAGAAGTACACCTTCACCGGCAAGGCCACGGTCGGCGGCAAGGTCTACGGCATCGCGAACTTCGCGAACGCGGCGGGCTTCGTCTACAACAAGGCCGTCTGGCGGCAGGCCGGGGTCACCGGCTGGCCGACCACTCCCGACGCCTTCCTCGCCGACCTCAAGGCCGTCAAGGCCAAGACCTCCGCGACGCCGTACTACACCAACTACAAGGACGGCTGGCCGCTGACCGCCTGGACCTCGGTGCAGGGCGCGGCCACCTGCGACGCCAAGGCGGCCGACGAGCCCGCCACCGACCCGGACCCCTGGCGCGCGGGCACCGACCTGAACGTCGGCGACACGCTGCTCTACACCATCGTGCACGACAAGCTCTCCGAGCAGGACCCGACCACCACCAACTGGGAGAACAGCAAGAATCTGCTGGC
Source organism: Streptomyces sp. NPDC088910 (assembly GCF_044749865.1). Lineage (NCBI taxonomy): Bacteria > Bacillati > Actinomycetota > Actinomycetes > Kitasatosporales > Streptomycetaceae > Streptomyces > Streptomyces sp. NPDC088910. Next base: position 325,770 of record NZ_JBIVIV010000010.1, on the reverse strand, counting down.
CACCGGCAAGATCGCCACCATGTGGCTGGGCTCGTGGTCCATCGTGCAGATGCAGGACGCGGCGAAGAAGGCCGGGCGCGACCCGTCCGAGATCGGCTACATGCCCTTCCCCTCCCAGAAGAACGGCACCTTCTGCACCCCGGTGGCGCCCGACTACCAGGAGGCGGTGAACGTCCACTCCAAGAACAAGGCGGCGGCCCGCGCCTGGATCGACTGGTTCACCGACAAGTCCGGCTACGTGCAGACCAATCAGGCCGTCCCCACGCTCAAGGGCGGACCGCTGCCGTCGGCCCTCAAGCCGTTCCAGGACGCCGGTGTGCGGTTCGTGGAGATGTCGCAGGCGCAGAGCGCCAAGGTCACCAGGATCGACAACCAGTCCGAGATCGGCATGACCGACAAGCCCGAGTACCGCCAGCACCTGATCGACGTGGCGCGCGGCGCCGCGGGGGGTGATCTCCCCGGCATCTTCGCCGGCCTCGCCAAGAAGTGGGCGAACGCGCAGAAGGCCGCCGCCCTGTGACGCGCGCCCGGGCCTGGCGGACCGTGACGCCGTGGCTGTACCTGGCGGTGCCGCTCGCTCTGCTGATCACGTTCACCTACCTGCCGGTCGGCACCATGATCAGGGACAGCTTCACCGACTGGGACGGGGTCAGCCCCGACCGGAACTACGTCGGGACCAAGAACTACGTGGAGCTGTTCACCAGACCCGAGCTGTTCCAGGTCTTCTTCGTCAGCGTCTACTACCTGGTGGCGTCGGTGGCGCAGATCGCGCTGGCGCTGTACTTCGCGACCGTGCTCAGCTTCGACCTGCGGTTCCGGAATCTCTTCAAGGGCCTGCTGTTCTTCCCCTACCTGCTCAACGGGGTCGCGATCGGCTTCGTCTTCCTGTACTTCTTCCAGCCGCACGGCACCCTCGACACCGTGCTGAGCGCCTTCGGGGTGCACGGGCACCACTTCTGGCTGGGCAGCGGGCGGACGGCGAACACCTCGCTGTCCGCGGTGTCGGTGTGGCGCTTCATGGGCCTGAACTTCGTGCTGTTCCTCGGCGCGATCCAGTCGATCCCCGGTGAGCTGTACGAGGCGTCGGAACTGGACGGCGCCAACCGCTGGCAGCAGTTCCGGCACATCATCGCGCCGGGCATCAAACCGGTGCTGAGTCTGAGCGCGATCCTGGCGATCTCCGGCTCGCTGTCGGCGTTCGAGATCCCGTACATCATGACCGGCGGCGCGGCGGGCACTCAGACCTTCGTGATCCAGACGGTGAAGCTGGCCTTCGAGTTCAACAAGATGGGGCTGGCCTCGGCGGCGGCCGTCGCCCTGCTGGTGATCATCTTGCTGGTGACCTGGTTGCAGCGCGTCGTGGTGCCCGACGAGAGGAACGATCTCGTATGACCTCGCTGCTCGTCCGCGACACGGCGCAGGCCCCGCCGCCGGAGACCGTCGACCGGCCCGCCCGCACCCGCAGGGTGCTGGTCAGAGCGCTGGTGTACCTCTCGCTCGTGCTGGCCTCCGCGGTGGTGCTGCTGCCGCTGGTCGCGGTGTTCCTGACCTCGCTCAAGACGTCGCAGGAGATGACGGCGGACGGCGGGGCGCTGTCCCTGCCGCACAACTGGCTGAACTACCACAATTATGTGACGGCCTTCCGGGCCGGGAAGATGCTGCGCGCGTTCGGGAACACCGCCTTCATCCTGGTCTTCTCGATCGCGGGCACGGTGCTGATCGGCTCGATGGCGGCGTACGCGATCGACCGGTTCCACTTCCGGCTGCGGCGGCTGGTGATCGCGCTGTTCCTGATCGGCTCGCTGGTGCCGAGCGTGACGACACAGGTGGCGACCTTCAAGATCGTGAACAACTTCGGCATGTACGACAGCCGTTGGGCACCGATCGTGCTGTACATGGGCACGGACATCGTGTCGATCTACATCTTCCTCCAGTTCATCCGGAGCATTCCGGTCTCGCTGGACGAGGCGGCCAGGATCGACGGCGCGAACACCTTCACGATCTACTGGCGGATCATCCTGCCGCTGCTCAAACCGGCCATCGCCACGGTGGTGATCATCAAGGGGATCACGGTCTACAACGACTTCTACATCCCCTTCCTGTACATGCCGTCGGAGAGTCTGGGGACCATCTCGACGTCGCTGTTCCGCTTCAAGGGGCCCTACGGCGCGCATTGGGAGGACATCTCGGCGGGCGCGATCCTGGTGATCGTGCCGACGCTGGTGATCTTCCTGTTCCTCCAGCGGTTCATCTACAACGGATTCACCAGGGGCGCGACGAAGTAGGGACGCAGCGGGAGCGAAGCGGACCGGCGCTCGCCGGTCAGGTCGTACGGGCGGGCGGGGCGGTGCTCTCGCGCGGGGTCAGTACCGGGGTGGCCACCGGTCCCGTCCCGGGTGTGCCGCCCTTCAGCACGGTCAGCAGCCGCCGGGCCACCTCGGCGCCGAAGCCGAAGACGTCATGGCTCATCGCCGACAGCTTCGGCGGGGTGAGCTGGCACAGCTGCGAGTCGTCCCAGGCGAGCAGCGAGACGTCACGGGGGACGGCGAGGCCCATCTCGGCGGCCACCGACAGACCGGCGACGGCCATCAGGTCGTTGTCGTAGAGGATCGCGGTGGGGCGGCGTCCCGGCTCCCGGCCGGAGGGCTCACCGCTCGTCGCCCGGATCCGTGCGCTGGACCGCGGAGTTGACGCAGTACAGCGCCGCGGCGGCGGCTCCGGGCTCCGGCCGGTCCCAGCCGCGTACGGTGATCGTGACGCGCTCGCCGGGCAGCAGGGTGACCAGGCCCCGGTCGGCGTGGGCCGCGGGGTCGAGCCGGTCGGCCTGGAGCAGCAGATCGCGCAGGAGCGTCCGGGCGGTGACGGTCACTTCGGTGGCGCCGCCGTCAGAGGTGGCCAGCTCCAGGTCCCAGCGGGGCGCGGGGTAGGCGAAGTCCTTGTCCCTGGCCGGGAACCACAGGGCGCGGACGTCCTCGCCGCCGCCGGGTCCTTCGGCCTCGACGGTCAGCAGTTCCTTGGTGCTGTCGCCCGGCGGTACGAGGTCGCGCGGTACGGCGATCTCGGCGACCGTGCGGGCCGTCGCGGTGAACGGCAGCCGGGCTTCGGCGAGTACGGCGCCGTCCACCGCGACCCTGCGCAGGACCGCCGTGCCCGACCAGTCCCGCGCGCTCTGGTTGACCAGGGCCGCGATCAGGCCGTCGGCGCGCTCCTGGACGGTGAGCAGCCGGTCCGCGTAGAGCCGCTTCAGCTCGTGGTAAAGCGGCTTCTCGCGCTCGTCGCCGTCGATCGCGGCCCACGAGGTCACCGGCCAGCAGTCGTTGAGCTGCCAGACGACGGTGCCCGCGCAGGCAGGCCAGTGCGAGCGCCAGTGCTCGATGCCGCACGCGATGGCGCGGACCTGGTTGACCTGCGTCAGGTAGTGCCAGGTGTCGAAGTCGGCGGGGGCCGGGAAGTGGTGGGCCAGGCCGCGGTCCAGCTTGCCGTTGCCGTCGGCGGCCTTCTGGTGGTGCAGCATGCCGGGCGAGTCCGGGGTGAGCGGGTCGTCGGTCAGCGCCCGGCGCAGCGTGGCGTACGCGGGCGGCGCCTGCCAGCCGAATTCGGCGACGAAACGCGGCACGTCCTCCAGGTAGCCGGTCCAGTCCCGGCGGTTCCACACCTCCCAGGAGTGGGCGGTGCCGTGCGCCGGGTCGTTGGGGTGGTGGTTCCAGGAGCCGGACCAGGGGCTGCCCGCCCAGTAGGGCCGGGTGGGGTCGGTCTCGGCGACCACGCGGGGCAGCAGGCCCAGGTAGTAGCCCTCGCCCCAGGACGCGCCCGCCAGATCCTGCTCCCAGTCCCAGTCGCGGAAGCCCCACAGATTCTCGTTGTTGCCGTTCCACAGCACGAGGCTGGCGTGCGGGGCGAGCCGGGCCACGTTCTCCCGCGCCTCGGCCTCCACCTCCGAACGCAGCGGCTGCTCCTCGGAGTAGGCGGCGCAGGCGAACAGGAAGTCCTGCCAGACCAGCAGCCCGGCCTCGTCGCAGGCGTCGTAGAAGTCGTCGCTCTCGTAGATCCCGCCGCCCCAGACGCGGATCAGGTCGACGCCCGCGTCCTTGGCCTGCTGGAGCCTGCGGCGGTAGCGGTCGGGGGTGATCCGGGTCGGGAAGACGTCGTCCGGGATCCAGTTGACCCCGCGGGCGAATATCGGCTCGCCGTTGACCAGCAGGGTGAAGGGGGTGCCCTTCTCGTCGGGGGCGGTGTCGAGGGTGACGGTGCGGAAGCCGATGCGACGCTGCCAGTGGTCGAGCGCGACGCCGCCTTCGCCGTCGGTGCCCTCGGTCCCGGCGTCGACGAGGGTGACCTCGCAGTCGTACAGCGGCTGGGCGCCGTAGCCGTGCGGCCACCACAGCTCGGGGCCGGGCACCTCGGCGGTGACGGTGCACCGGTCGGCGCCCGCGGGCACGTCGGCCTCGACCCGCGTCTCCCCCACCCGCAGGCGGACGGTCAGCGGACGGTTCAGGCCGGACGCGGTGCGCTCGATCTCCAGCCGGGCCTCGACCCGTCCGGTGCCGTCGGCCACCGTGACCAGCGGGGTGACGCCCGACAGCCGCGCGGTCGACCAGTGTTCGAGCCGCGCGGGCTTCCAGATCCCGGCGGTGACCAGTGTCGGACCCCAGTCCCAGCCGAAGGAGCAGGCCATCTTGCGGATGTACTGGAAGGGCTCGGGGTACGAGTTGGGCCGGTCGCCGACCAGCGCGCGGACCCGTTCCGCCTCGGTGTAGGCGGAGGTGAAGGCGACGGTCAGCGCGGTCTCGCCCGCCGGTCCGTACCGCTCGGTGACGTCGTACCGGTAACCGCGGTGCATGTTGCGCGTGGCGCCGAGGACGGTGTCACCGAGGCGGATCTCGGCCGCCGTGTCCAGGCCGTCGAAGACCAGGTCGGTGCGCTCGTGCCCGGTGGCACGCGGCGGCAGCACTGTCTCGTACGTCCAGTCCGCGCGTCCCACCCACGCCGCCGCGGTCTCGTTCCGGTCCAGGAACGGGTCCTTCAGCAGCCCGGCGGCCATCAGGTCGGTGTGCACGCAGCCGGGTACCTGGGCGGGTACGGTGCCGGACCCGAGCGCGGGCGCGGCGTCCCCTCCGGCTCCGCCTCCGGCTGCCGACCCGGACTCGGGAAGGCGCAGCCTCCAGCCGTCGGCGATCGGCGTGACGTCCTTCATCCCTGCTCCTTGCCTGCTGTTGCCTTGCCGCCGGGCGGTTTCCGGCCGGTTGTCGGCCCCGTGGCCCGCGGCGCCCAACCTAGCGACCCCGCCGACCGGCTGTCCATTAAACGGTAAAGCACCACAAGTGCTGATGGGAAGCGGGGTGTTCCCTTGATGTCAGGGGTTTTGCTGAACCGATACAGGGCCGGCCCGGAGCCTGTCCGGGCCGGTGCGGGACCCGGCGGACCGTGGCGGTGAAAAAACCTCCGCCGGAGGCGATGAGTTTCGGACGCCGCGCCGGTCAACCCCGCACAAGCCGTATCCGATCCTCGGGAGTGATCCGCATGGCCACGTCCACCACCACCGTCACCGACTACCTCGCCGCCCTGGAGGAGCCGCTGCGCGAAGTCGGCACGAAGGCGCGGGAGATCATCGAGGCCGCGCTGCCGGACGCGCCCGGCGCCATGTGGCACGGCCACCCGGTGTGGAGCCTGGGCGGAGCGCCGGGCGTCGCACCGGTCTGCCTGCTCAAGGCGTACGGCTCCTATGTGACCTTCGGGCTCTGGCAGGGCCAGCAGGTCGAGGACGCCAGCGGGCGGCTGGAGCCGGGCGCGCGGGCCATGGCCTCGGTCAAGCTGCGCGCTCTGGACGACGTGGACGCCGAACTGTTCACGCGGTGGCTCGCCCAGGCCCGCGCGCTGGCCGCGGCGGAGTCGGCCTGAGCGCGGGAGGCCGCGGCACGCGGCGAGGCCGCACCGCGCGAGGAGGCGGCGGTCAGCGCGGGCCGCGCCGGCCGCGCACGGCCAGGGCGACGCAGCCGACCGTCGCCGCCAGGGCCAGCGCGGCGGGCAGCCGTGCCCAGTCGGTACCGGCCACCGGCACCGTCGCGCAGACGAAGGTCAGGGCGACGGCCGCCGCCGCGGTCAGGGCAGGGGCCGGGCCGCGGGCGGCGCGCGGCGCGGTCGCGCCCCGCGTCCAGTCGTCGGTGATCAGCAGATACGCCAGGAAGAGGCCCACGACGCAGGCGGCCAGCCAGGTCGGCGGTTCGGTGACCGCCGCGGCCACCACCGACCCCACGGCGAGGACGGTGGAACGGCGGCGGGCGGCGATCTTCGCCCAGCGCATCGAATTGCGCACCGGCCGCTCGTCCACCATCGGCGCCGCCCACCAGGCGACCCCGGCCACCACGAGCAGCGCCACCTGTGCGCCGAGCGAGTGGCGTACGGCCTCCGGCGCGTCGCATGCCGCGAGCGCGAGCGCCACGGCCAGACAGCGGGCGGGCAGTTGGGCGGGGAGCCGGATGCGGCGGGCCGCCCGGGCGGGGGCCAAAGGTGCAGAAGGCGCTGCGGGCGCATCGGCCGAGGGGGCCGGGGCCGCGGGCGTCAGGGCGGGAGCCGAAGGTGCCGCGGGCGTCAGGGGCGAGGGTGCCGGGGCCGCGCCCGGCCGCTCCGCCGTACCGCTCATCGCCTGCCTCCGTGGATACGTGTGCGCACCAGCGGCGCCAGGGCCAGATCGAGGGTCTCGCCGCGCTCGTGGGTGACCACCGCGATGCCGCGCTCCTTCAGCGCGAAGCGCGTCGCGTCCCGCTCGGACCGCCACAGCCGCAGGCCCAGCTCCGCGTTGACGTCGCCGGGTTCGATGTACGGGTCCGCGGTGGCGATCTCGATCACCACCAGGGCGAGGGCCCGCGCCGCCACGCGATGCAGCACGTCGAGGATCCGCTGGTCGGCGAGCGGCGTGAAGACGTACACGATCGCGCCTTCGGGCAGCGCGGGCGGCGGGAGGTTGCTCACGCCCTCGGTGCGGTAGGAGATGTCCTTGCGGACTTCGAGGACGCTCTCGACGATCCGGTAGAAGTAGCCGTCCCCGCTGCCCGGCTGGAGCCAGCGGGTCGTGCCGCCCACCGAGACGACGCCGACCCGGTCGTGGGTGCGCAGATAGGCGCGGGCCAGTCCGGCCGCCGCGCGGAAGGTCTCGTCCAGCGAGGACGTGCCGGTGACCGGGTCGAGGACGTCGCCGAGTCCGTCGAGCATGACGACGGTGTCGGCGGCGCGCTCCGCGGCGAACTGCTGGAGTTGCAGGGAGCCGCGGCGGGTCGTGGCGGGCCAGTTGATCCGCCGCTGCCGCTCGCCGCGGATGTACGGGTGCACGCCGGTGACCTCGACGCCCTCACCGCGCTGCGCCGCGGTGTGCTCGCCGAGCCGCTGCGGGAGGCGGACCGGGATGGGCGTCATCCCGGCGCGGGACGGCACGGGGAACACCCGCACCTCGCCGAGGTCCGCGCGGACCGTGCGGCGGGCGGTGCCGCCCGCGTCGTAGAGGTCGAGGTCGACGGTACCGAGCGTCCAGCGGCCCCACCGCTCGGCGGTCAGCCGCAGTTCCACGCGCGAGCTGCCCACGGTGAGATGGTCGAGCCGCACACCGGGCCCCAGCGTGACGCCGGGGTCGAGCCGCCCGCGGTCGCCGTCGTACGCGACGGTGATCCTGGCGGTGACGGTCTCGTCCTCGAACAGCCGCCGCGGTTCGACGTCGACCGTGACGTCCATCCGCGCCGTGCGCGTGCCGTACGGGAGTGAGAGCGCGAGCAGCACCAGCGGGCCGGCGGCCAGCGCGAGCAGCCACGGCCGTCCGGTGAGCAGGGCGGCGGCGACGGCGACCGCGGTCACCGTGCCGTACCGCAGGGCGCGTTCGCCCGCGCGCCAGCCGGTCGGCGGCGGCGGCGGTGGCTCCGCGGGCACGGCCCGCCGCTCGCCGGGCGGAGGCTGGGCACCGCCGAGCGCGCGGGCGACGGCCGCGTGGGGGTCGGTCATGACGCGACGGCGTCACGGGCCGCCAGCGGCAGGGTCTGCGGGGCGGGTACGGACTGCACGATCTCCCGGATCACGTCGTCGGCGTTGATCTGCCGGACCCACAGCTCGGGGCGGAGCGTGACGCGGTGGGCGAGCGCCGGGACCGCCACCCACTTCACGTCCTCGGGGGTGACGTAGTCCCGGCCGTCGAGCACGGCGCGGGCGCGGGCGAGTTGGACCAGCGCGAGGCCGCCGCGCGGTGACGCGCCGACCTGGATGTGCGCGTGGTCGCGGGTCGCGCCGACCAGCGCCACGATGTACTCCAGCAGGTCGTCCTCGACCTCGACCCGCTCCACCGCCGCGCGCATCGCGAGCACTTCCGACGGTCCGCTGAGGGTGCGCAGCTTCGCCTCGGGCGCGGCCCTGTCGATCCTGGACCGCAGCATGTCGGTCTCCTGCGGCGCCGACAGATAGCCCATCCGCACCCGCAGCAGGAACCGGTCGAGCTGCGCCTCGGGGAGGGTGTACGTGCCCTCGTACTCGATGGGGTTGGCGGTCGCGATCACCACGAACGGGTCGGGCAGTTGGCGGGTGCTGCCGTCGATCGACACCTGGGACTCGGCCATCGCCTCCAGCAGGGCGGCCTGGGTCTTGGGCGGGGTGCGGTTGATCTCGTCGGCGAGCAGCAGGTGCGTGAAGACGGGGCCGGGCCTGAAGACCATCTCGCCGCTGTGCTGGTCGTAGAAGGGCGCGCCGGTGACGTCGGAGGGCAGCAGGTCGGGGGTGAACTGGATGCGGCGGAATTCCAGTCCGAGGGTGGTGGCGAAGGATCTGGCCAGCAGCGTCTTGCCGAGTCCCGGCAGGTCCTCGATGAGGACGTGGCCGCCCGCGAGCACGCCGAGCATGACCAGCTCCAGCGGTTCCGGCTTGCCGACCACGGCGGTGCGGATCTCGGCGAGCACCTCGGCGGCCCTCTCACCCGCCCGCCGCGGGCTCAGGGCGTCGGCGTCGTGGTCGGATATGCGCTCGGAGCTGGTCACTGCGGTCCTCACCTTGCCTGGTCGTGGAGCGTCGTGAAACGGGGTACGGGGGCGGGGCGGCGCACGGCGCACGCGCGGAATACGGGCACGGGGCGGCGCACGGCGCATGCGCGGAATACGGGCACGGTCACAGCGTCTCCAGCCGGTCGAGCAGCGACCGCAGTACGGCTTCGGGAATCGCCGGCTGCGGCGGGCCGGTCGTCGGGTCGATCCACGGCCACAGGTCGGGACCGACGATCGCGCGGGCCCGGTCGGGGCTCTTGCGCAGCAGCACCCCGTGCCGCTCGGCGAGCCGGGCCGCGAAGAGCCGCTGCAGCTGCGGGCGGAGCGTGGAGTGGAAGTGCAGGGCGCCTTCGGGGCCGAGCGCCTTGCGGACGACCCGCGGCCATTCGCCGAGCGCCGGGGCGCGACCGCCGAGCAGCCGTACGGACTTGCGGTATCCGCTGTCCTGCGCGCCCGCGCCGCCGACGTACCGGGCCACGCCCAGCGCGACGACGGTGATCAGGGCGAGGCCGGTGGCCGCGGCGACGAGGCCGTCGGTGAGCGCGAGCAGCACTTCGGCGGCGACGACGAGGCAGCCGAGCAGGGTCAGCGAGTGGCGTACGGAGCCGGGCGGGCCCGCCGCCCGCCGGAGGTGTTCTTTCACTGTGCGGCCTCCGCGGCTGCTTCGGTGGTCCGCTCCCCGGGACCGCCGCCGTCGCCCGACGCGGCCTCGTCCGGGGCGAGTTGGGCGGCGATCTCGGTGAGTGCCCGCGCGGCGCGGTCCCGGTGGCCGTCGTCCATGGGGTGGGTGGAGTAGCGCGCCTCACGGAAGAGCGCGGTGAGCGCCGCCGCGCTCGGGCCGGCCAACCGGCCTGCCGTGACGGCCCGTTCGAGCAGGTCCTGCGGGCTGTCGGAGGCGCGGCGGGCGATGCCGGAGGCGGCGAGGGACCGTTCCATGGCGGCGTAGCAGGCGATGACGGCGGCGCGCGCGTCGGCGTCGTCCCGCAGCGCCCGGCGCCCGGACTCCACGGCCTCGGCGAGCACTTCGTCCTCGTCGTCGGCCTGGTCGTACCCGGGGCCGTCCTGCCGCTCCGCCTCGCCCGACCGCAGATAGCGCCAGAGCAGCACGGCGGCGAGGACGACGGCCAGCACCAGCAGTCCGATGCCGATGCCGATCAGGACGTGTGTCAGCCAGGAGGGGAAGCCGTGGTTGTCCTGGTGCCTCTTGAGCGGACGTGGCGATGTGGGGGCGCTGGGGGTCGGCGCGGTGGCGTCTCGCCATTTGCGGTCCTTGCCGCCGCCTGAGGTACGGCCGGACGCGTGGAACCGGTGCATGACGAAGATCAGCAGTGGGACGACGAAGGCGGCGCCCAGCAGTGCGGCGCGGACCACGTCCGCGAGCCGCTGCCGCAGTGGGTCGGACTCGGCGTCGTCACCGACCTGGAGCACATAGCGGTTGTGGAGCATCAGCGCGCCGATGAACCACGCGAGGCCGAGCGCCACCACGAACACATTGCCGCCGAGCGGTCCGCCGCCCTTGCCGAACGCCTTGCCCTCGGGCCGCAGCACCAGGGCGCTGAGCGCCAGACCCGCGATCACCAGGACGCCGAGCGCCGCCCGTGCCCCGGCGCTCGTCCGCGGCCCTCCCCCGTTCCCCGCCCGTCCCACCGCCACCTCCCCTTGTCGCGGAAGGCAGCTTCGCACACGAGTCCAGGGCTGTCAGCAGGCCCCCCGCCGGGGCGGACGCGCTGACGGGGGGGGCGGGAGCGGGCCGGGGCGTCCTTCAGTAGCGCTGGGCCTGGGCCACGCGCGGGAAGAGCGTCTTGTCGGCGTCCTTCGTGCTGAAGGCAACCGGCTGGGCGTGTTTGCCGGGCTCGACGTCGCGGGCGCCGACGACCGTGGAGTCCACGACGGCGCCGTCGGAGTCGGCGAATTCGACCTTGACGGCGAAGGACGCCTTCGTGTCGGTGGTGTTGGTGATGCTGACCAGGACGGCGTTGAGGCCGCCGGTCCTGGCCTTGGGGAAGCCGGTGAGCTGGACGTCCTTGACGGCGTTGCCCTGCCCGTCGACCTTGGCCAGCTCCGACTTCGCCTCGGCCGCGGCGCTGCCCGCGCCCGCTTCCACCGACGCCTCGAAGCTGGAGGCGGCGGCCTTCGCGGAGGACTGCGCGGCGGAGGCGGTCTGCTGGGCGGCGGAGGCGAGGGAGTCCAGCGGTGAGGGCAGGGTGCCGGAGAAGTTCCCGGTGCTGGGCGGGCCGCCGGGCGTCGTCGCTCCGGTCGAGCTGTTGCCGGAGGAGTTGTCGCAGGCCGACACCAGCGCCAGGCCGCCGGCCGCCATGGCCACCAGCGCCGCCGCGGTCAGTGAGCGCAGGCGGCGCGAGCGGGCCGTACGGGCCCGTCCGTCACCGGTTTCTCCTGCGCGGGTCCCCTCGGTACGACGTCGGCTCACGGGCTTCCCCTCCGGCTTCTGCGCTGGTCACCGGCCGGGCACACGCTCCGGCCGCCCCTCCACCGTGCGGGGTGCCCCGGCGGCGCGCAGCGTGCGCGGTGCCGTACGGGTGACGCGCCGGGCCCGGCGGTGGGGTGTCCGCACCGGCCCTGCGAGGGGGTGCCCGCCGCGGGCCTTGCGCGTTTGCGGGGTCGGCGGGGCGGGCCGAGCATGAGGCCATGACCGATCCGGTGGCGTTCGACGTGGTCAGCGAGGGCTTGGCCGAGGTGCACCGGCGGCTGCTGCCGCTGCGGGACGGCGAGGTGGCGTCGTACATCCCGCAGCTCGCGCTGGCCGACCCGGACGACTTCGGCATCGCACTGGTGAGCATGGGCGGCCACCGTTACGAGGCGGGCAGGTCACGTACCGAGTTCACCGTGCAGTCGGTGTCCAAGCCGTTCGTGCACGCGCTGGCCCTGTCCGAGCTGGGCCTCGACGAGATGACCCGCTGGGTGGGCAACGAGCCGAGCGGCGACGCCTTCAACGCGATCAGCCTGGAGCACGGCACCGGCCGCCCCGCCAACCCCATGATCAACGCGGGGGCCATCGCGACGACCAATCTCGTACCGGCCGCCTCGCCGGGCGAACGGTCCGCGCGCATCCTCGACGCGCTGAGCGCCTTCGCCGGGCGGCGGCTCACCGTGGACGAGGACGTCTACCGCTCGGAGGCGGCCACCGGCGACCGCAACCGGGCGCTGGCGTATCTCATGCACGCGGCCGGTTCGCTGCGCACCGATCCGGTGGAGGCGGCCGAGGTGTACTTCCGGCAGTGCTCGGTGCTGGTGAACACCGTCGATCTGGCCGTGATGGCGGGGACGCTCGCCAACGGCGGGGTCAATCCGGTGACGCGCGAGCGGGTGGTGGCCGAGCAGGTGGCCGTCGAGGTGCTGTCGGTGATGGCGACCTGCGGGATGTACGACGCGGCCGGTGACTGGCTGGTGCGAGTGGGGCTGCCCGCCAAGAGCGGGGTGTCCGGCGGGCTCGCGGCGGCCAGCCCGGCCCGGTTCGGCATCGCCTGCTACAGCCCGCCGCTGGACCGTACCGGCAGTACGATCCGCGGGGTGGTCGCGCTGCGGGAGCTGTCGCGGCGGTTCGGCATGCATCTGATGCACCACCCGGTGCCGGGCGCGGACACCGTGACGCGGGTCGGCACGGGCGGCAGCGGCGGTACGGGGACCCGGGTCTCCTCCGGGCGGGAGCGGGTGACGGCCGACCGCGACCTGCTGGACCGGGACGGCGACCGGGTGGTGCTGGTGGCCGCGCGCGGCGAGGTGGACTTCCCCGCGGCGGAGCGGCTGCTGCACGCGCTGGCAAGCGCCGTGCCGCTGGTGCCCGGCTGGGTGGTGGTCGACATGGAGCGCGTGACGCACGTCAATCCGGTGGCCGGGTTGATGCTCGGCAACGCCTTCGAGCGGATCTCGGCGGCGGGGCACCAGGTCGCCCTGGTCGGCGCGCCGGACCAGCACTGGGGCGGTGTCGCGGTACGGCACGACAGCGTGGAGGACGCGCTGGCGTGGGCGGAGGACGCACTGCTGTACGAGCTGCGGCCACTGCCCCAGTGAGATATCCATAAAGAGACAAAGGGATTTCATGTCCGGGGGGACTTCGCCGGAAGGGCCTGCCATGCACTCGCCTCTCAGCCCCGCCACCCTCGCCGACCTGCGCCGTCCGCGCCACTACCCCGCCGTCTCCGTGCTGATGCCGACGCACCGCCGGGAGCCGGACAACGCACAGGACGCCGTACGCCTGCGCAATCTCATCGCGCGGGCCAAGGACGAGGTGGAGTCCGACCCCGAGGTGTCCAGGGCCGACCGGATCGATGTGGTCGAGCAGCTGGACAAGGCGCTGTCCGAGGTGGACCTGGTGCACGCCGAGGACGGTCTGGCGATCTTCGCGGCGCCCGGTGAGCACCAGGTGTGGTCGCTGGACCGTTCGGTGCCGGAGCGGGTGCTGCTCGCGCAGACGTTCCTGACCCGTAATCTCATCGCCGCGCAGGCGGCCGACCAGCCGTACTGGGTGCTGGCGGTCTCCGCCGACCACGCCACTTTGTGGGGCGGCGGCCGGGAGCGGCTGACCGAGCACACCGCGAGCGGTTTCCCGAAGACCCGGTCGCTTCCCGACACCGACATCGAGCGCGAGGAGCGCATCGGGGACCGGCCCAGCACCTTCAACGACGAGGAGACCCGCCGCTATCTGCGCGAGGTCGCCGACGCCGTCGGTACGGTGCTCACGGCCGAGCCGCGGCCCCTCTACGTCGTCGCGGAGGCCGAGGCCCTCGCCGTCCTGGACGAGGTCAGCCCCGATGCCAAGGAGGCCATCCGGGTCCTCCAGGGCGGTCTGTCCAAGGGCCCCGCCGAAGCCGTCCGGCAGGCCGTGCTGCCCGCCGTCCGCGAGCGCGCCGACCAGGACGTCTCGGATGTCCTCGCGGAACTCGACGCCGCCCGTGGCCGCCGTACCTTCGCCGCGGGCGTGGACGAGGTCTGGCAGTCCGTCGTCGAGGGCCGCGCCGCCGTCGTCGTCATCGAGGACGACTACCGCACCACCGTCCGCGACGACGCCGACCACCTCGTCCCCGCCACGCCAGAAACCCCGGGCGCCCGTGAGGACATCGTCGACGAGATCGCCGAACAGGCCCTCGACACCGGTGCCCGCGTGCACTTCGTCCCCGACGCGATGCTCAACGGCTCCCACCACATCGCGGCCGTGCTGCGCTACTGACGGCCCGCACGGCCTTTCTCCGCCTCGGGCCTCGCCTCATACGCGGTCTCGTGCCCGGTCTCTTGCGCGTCGGGCCTCGCCTCTTGCCCGCTCCCCCAGCTCCGGCAGCCGCCGTGCGTCGTGGTGCAGGAACCGCACGGCGGCGCCGCGCTCGCGCGCCTTGGCCTCCGCGGCGCGCAGCGCGGTGTCCGCCAGGTCGGCGTCACCGTGTGCGTGCGGTCCGCCCGTACGAGCGCCTCCGTCAGAAGTCTATTTCCACGTAGTCGATGTCGGTGAACTCGACCAGCAGCCCGTCCGCGCGGCGGCCGCTGTCCTTGAAGTAGACCTCCTGGAGGCCCTCGGCGGCGATGGCCTGGAGCTGCTGTTCGGTGGCGCCGGAGGACTGGGCTTCGAAGAGCCGGGCGGCGTAGGCGGGCGGGAGGTGCTGGGTGATCCGGCGCATGCGGCCGTCGTCGGTGGAGCCGGGGGCGGCGGTGAAGCCGAAGCGGGCGCGGGTCTCGATGACGAGGCCGTCGGAGGTGGCGGCGCGGCGCTGGGCGCGCTGTTTGACACGGGGCTGCCAGTCCTGCCGGACGGCGGCGGCGAGGCGGTCGGCGAGTTCGCGCCGCGGCCGCTTGAGCGTGCCCTTCAGGTAGCGCTCGACGGTGCGCTGGGTGACGCCGAGGCGCTGGGCGACGGCGCGGGTGGAGCCCTTGGCGTATTTGACCAGGAAGCGCATCTGGGCCTGCGCGGACTTGGGGATCGGCCGGGTCTGGGTGTTGGCCGTCGCCTTGTCGAGGCTGTCGCCGATGATGCCCACGCTGTGGTCCTACTCTCCGTCGACGGCGGCGTCGGTGCCCTTGATGTGGCGGGCCGGGTTGTGGCCCTGGTCGAGGAGTTCGACCGCCCACATCAGGTCCTGGGTGCCTTCGTGCTTGACCATGCCGGGACTGACGCCGAGCCGGAATCCGCCGGGCAGCGGCTTGCCCTCCGGCGCGCGCGGCAGGAAGTCCAGCGGCGAGGGTCCGTCCGAGGCGTAGACGGCGCAGTCGGACAGCACGGCGAGCGGGTAGAGCCCGACGGCGGCGAACTTCCGCATTTTGCGGTGCATGTTGACCCGCGCGGAGGAGATCACGGCCGCGCGGATGTCGGGCCGCCAGGTGGGGCGGTCCAGCGCGGACCACCGCTCCCCCGGCCGGTAGCCCGCGCCCTGCGGGCGCTCGCGGAGCTTGCCGATGCCGCCCTTGACGGTCGCCTTGACGGCGGACAGCACGGCGGCCAGGCCCGGATCGGTGTCCTTGTGGACGGCCATCGCGGCCAGGAAGTCCGCCTCGTCCATCCCCGCGGTGACGCCGAGCTGCCCCATCGTGGCGAGGTAGGCGTCCCGCAGCCGGGTGTACCAGGCGTCCAGATACGCGCCGGTCTCCGGCCGTACGTACGCCTCGACGGGCTTGACGTCGTGGCCAAGTTCGACGGCGTAGGCGACGGTCGGGGTGGCGTACCAGGCGGGTCCCTCGGGGCGGGTGCCCTGGGGGGTGAAGGGGCTCGGCAGCCGGGGGTCGAGTTCGATGCCGGAGAGGTCGACGAGCCAGCAGCCGGGCAGCGCCTTGTCGAAGCCGGGGGCGGTGCGGTGGACGGGGGCGCCGAGGCCGACGGTGAGGCGGTTCGCGGCGGCGGCGAAGGCCATGTTGACGTCGATGCCGACCGCGTACGGCCTGGCGCACTCGTCGTCACCGAGGAGCTGCGGGTCGCGGATCCAGTCGTACGCCTCCTCGTCCAGCACCTGGTCCGGTGTGCGCCGGTGGCCGCGCGGATGGAGCCGGGCCGCCACGGGGTGCTCGTCGGGGGCCTCGGGCGGCGCGGGGTCGACGGCGGCGCCGAGCGCGCCGGCCACCTTCCCCGACACCCACGCGCCGCTCGTCTCGTCCCGTACGGCCCTGGTCGGCGGGCGCAGGCTCGTCATCAGTTCGAGGCCGCAGACGGCGGTCGAGCCGCGCGGGGTGATCACGCGGGTGGCGTACGTGCCGAGGATGCGGGCCACTTCGGCGGGCGGCGCCTGGTCCACGTTCCCCCACGACCGGCTGTCCAGCGCGCCCCAGGGCAGGATCGCGAGCTGTACGCACTGGCGCTGTCCGGCCTGCGCGGGCCGGTAGACGCGTGCCCAGGGGCCGAAGCCGCGCCGGGTGAGCTGCCATCCCGCGCGGGCGACGCGGCGTACGGCCTCGTGGTCCTCGGGCAGCCGCAGCCCGCGCCGGTCGGCCAGTTCCGCGGGGAGGCCGAAGCGCGTGGTGGCGGACTCGGTGAGGACGACCAGCGGGTCGGCGTCCTTGCCCGAGCGGTGCAGCCGGGCCGCGCCGAGGCGTGCGTCGGTGAGGGCCCACTGCACGAGCGACGGAATGTCGTCCGCCGGGCATTCCAGGACGAGGCCGCCGACGCAGTACGCGCTGCCGTCGCCGTCCACGACGGCCAGCGGTCCGTTGGCGAACCGCGGATCGGCACCGGGCTCGGGGGCACGGACGGAGGCGGGGGCCTGGGGGCGGCGGGCGGGGGCGGGGCGGCGCGGCGGCGGGGCGGGCTGGCGCGCGGGGGCGGCTGCTGGTTCGGGTGCGGGGTCAACGGGGGCCGCGGAACGGGGAGTTGGCGGCGCCACCACGGCGACCGGCGCGGGCTCCGGTACGGGCACAGGTACGGGCACAGGTTGCGGGGCCGGCTCAGGAGCCGGGACGACCGGCGGCGCCGGATGCAGCGCAGCGAGACCGTCCAGCAGCCGTACGTACGCCGCCCGCTTCGGCGACCTCGGCTCGGCGCGGCCGGACTCCCACGCGGTGACCGTCTCGCGCCGCACCTTGAGCGTCTTCGCGATCTGGTCCTGGCTGATCCCGGCCGCCTCACGCAGCCGCTTGCGCTCGGCGGGTTCCGGCAGCGAGTCCTGCGCGGCCACCTGTTCGAGCAGCGCGTCGACCGAAGCGAACAGCTCGCCCTGCTCATTCGACAACCGGACCACCTCCGACCGTCACCCTAGCCAAACACACACCCGAACACACGCCGGACACACAGTGTCCGGCGATCATGCCGGCGCGGCGACCGGCTACGGCTGCCGCGTCACCCCGCTCACCGTGAGCCGTACCGGCAGCGCGCCGCTGCCGATCAGGGCGGCCAGGTCCTCCGCGCGCTGCCGGTCGAAGTCGCCGAAGATCTGCGCCGCGCCGTCGGTGATGGCCTGCTGGACGGCCGGTGCGGACAGCAGGTCGTCGTCGAGCAGGATCGCGAACTGATTGGCGGGCGGCGTTTCCTGGGCCAGCGCCGCGGTGACCGTGCCGAATGTCTTCGCGCCCCGCTCGGTGAAGTTCAGATTCACCATCCACTGGCCGGAGTTCGGTTCGTACGCGGACTTGGCGCTCTTGACGTCCTCGCCGTCGAGCGCGACCGGGCCGAGCAGGTACTTCTGGCCGGTCTTGGCGTCGCAGGCCGGGGTCGGCTCCTCGGGCCTGGACAGCGGGGGCGTGCCGGTGACCGGGCAGGTGAGGGCGTCGAAGCGCTGCCGAATCTCGGCGGACCCCTCCGCGTGATCGCCCTTGACCGCCCGGAAGGCCAGCTCGGCGGTCGCCGCCAACTGCCGCAGCCGGTCGCCGCTGTCGCCGGGCGCGTCGGCGGTGATGACGTTGCCGCGCTGTTCGATACGGGTGCCGGTCAGTCCGAAGGCGGCGGCGCGTTCCTTGAGCCGACGCACCGTCTCCTGGAGTTGGTCCGCGCTCATCGCCGAGGCGGCGGTGTACGTGGCGACGGTGCGGCCCGAGGCGGTCGACTCCGACGGCTTCACACCGCTGTCGGGGTCGACCGCGTCGGGATCGACGGCGCCGGTGTCGGAAGGGCCGGAACGGGCGGCGCCGGGCGAGCCGGGGGACGGCGAGCCCGACGAGCAGGCGGCGAGAGCCGGGCCGAGCGTGATCAGGACGACGGTGAGGGCGACCGTGGACACGGTACGGTGAGGACGCATCCGCCCAGTCTGACGTGTGATCAGCCGCTACGACAGTACGGGCGCGGTCGGCGCCGGCCCCGTCGACGGCCGCCGTACCCACAGCAGGAGGACGACGGAGACGACGGCGGCGAAGGCGCACCAGGTGGAGACGAATTCGGTCCGCCACACCGCCGCGCAGACCGCGGCCCCCACCCCGGTGAGGACGCCGAGCAGCCGCAGCATCCGGTCCGCGCTGAGCAGCAGGGAGCCGACGGTGGCCACCAGATATCCGGCGATGACCAGCGGTACGGCGGGCACGTCCACCGCGTAGCCGACGGTGTGGCCGCGGATGTCGGCGACGGGCGCCCGGTCGATCAGGCAGGCGACGAGCACGACGGCGGTGGCGAGTCCGGCCAGCACCGGTACGGCCAGCCGCAGCCGCCCGCCCGGCGGCGCGGCGGTCAGCACGGCGAGCGGCACATAGACGGCCAGCAGCGGCAGCGCGATGATCGCCCACGCGAGGGTGGCGGGCCCGGTGCCGCCGCCGCGGTGCCAGACCGCGGCCTCGATGAGCTGATGGGCGCCGAGCACCAGCGGCAGCGCCGCCAGCGGCAGGTCCCGGGCCCGGCGTACGCGCGCGACGCAGGTCACGCCCAGGGCGCAGATCACCGAGCCCGCCGCCAGATCGGCCGTGGCGCTCCAGCACATGAGGTCCCCTCGCGTCGTGCGGTCCGATGATCCGTTGTACGTCCCCGTCACGCTACGACGCCTGCCCTCTTCCGGCCGCGGGACCCCGCCGCGCGGCCGGGGGAAATCGCCTCCGGCGGGAGTCTCGGGTGAGACGACGAAAAACGGCCCCACGCGCCGAAGCGCGTGGGGCCGTTGATGGTGCTCAGTGCTCAGTGCTCGGTGCTCGGTGCTCGGTGCATCGGGCGCTCAGGTACTCCTAGGGGACCGCCCGCGCTCAACTCGCGAGCAGATCCCGGGTCCCGGCGGTCCAGGCGCGCGGGCCGGTGAAGCCGTGCGCGCGCCAGCGGGCGGCGCCCCGGCGGCGGGCGGCCGTCGCGTGGTCGGCGTCGGCCGCCGCGCGAACGGTGGCGGCGCGGGCGAGCAGCACGGCGGTGACCGCGGCGATCTCCTCGGGTGTCGCGGTGCCGCGCTCGACACGTACCAGCGTCGTCGGCGCCGGAGCCGCCTCGGGTGCGGCGAGCGGCACCACGGCGGGCGCGGCGTTGATCGTCTCCAGCGCGGGCGGTCCCGGCTGCGCCGGGATGGTCAGCGTGCCGACCCGCACCAGGTGCGGTGCGGCGGGGGTGGGAGCGGTGATGGCGGCGGGCATGGGGGTGTCCCCTTCGGTCTCGGAACTGCCGGACGGAATGCACGAGTTGCGGGCGGCTGCGCTGATGCACCGTCAAGGGCTGTGCGGAGTACGGCGGGCTACTGCGGCGGGTTGCCGTGCTTGCGGCGCGGCAGGTCCGCGTCCTTCGTCCGCAGCATGGACAGCGACCGGATCAGCACCGACCGCGTGTCGCGCGGGTCGATGACGTCGTCCACCAGGCCGCGTTCGGCCGCGTAGTAGGGATGCACGAGTTCCCTGCGGTACTCCTCGATCTTCTGGATCCGCATCGCCTCGGGGTCCTCGGCGGCGGCGATCTCGCGGCGGAAGACGACGTTGGCCGCGCCCTCCGCGCCCATGACGGCGATCTCGTTGCTGGGCCAGGCCAGCGCGATGTCGGCGCCGATCGACTGCGAGTCCATGACGATGTACGCGCCGCCGTACGCCTTGCGCAGCACCACCGAGATCCGCGGCACCGACGCGTTGCAGTAGGCGTACAGCAGTTTGGCGCCGCGCCGGATGATGCCGTCGTGTTCCTGGTCGACGCCGGGCAGGAAGCCGGGGACGTCGACCAGGGTGACGATCGGGATGTTGAAGGCGTCGCAGAACTGCACGAAGCGCGCGGCCTTCTCCGACGCCTTGATGTCCAGCACCCCGGCCATCGCCGACGGCTGGTTGGCGACGATGCCGACGGTCTGCCCGTCGAGCCGGGCCAGCGCGCAGACGATGTTGGGCGCCCAGGCGGCGTGCACCTCCATCGAGTCGCCGTCGTCGACCAGTTCCTCGATGACGTCCCTGATGTCGTAGCTGCGGTTGCCGTCGGTCGGCACGATCTCCAGCAGCGCGTCGCCCGGCCGGTCCACCGGGTCCTGTCCGGGGCTGGCCGGGGGCAGTTCGCGGTTGTTGGACGGCAGCAGCGACAGCAGGTAGCGGACCTCGGCGAGGCAGGTGTGCACGTCGTCGTAGGCGAAGTGGGCGACGCCGGAGACGCTGGCGTGCACGTCGGCGCCGCCGAGCGCGTCCTGGGTCACCTCCTCGCCGGTGACGGCCTGCACGACGTCGGGCCCGGTGATGAACATCTGCGAGATGCCGCGGACGGCGAAGATGAAGTCGGTCAGGGCCGGGGAGTACGCGGCGCCCCCGGCGCACGGGCCGAGCATCACGCTGATCTGCGGGATCACGCCCGACGCCTTGGTGTTGCGCTGGAAGATGCCGCCGTAACCGGCGAGCGCGGAGACGCCTTCCTGGATACGGGCGCCCGCGCCGTCGTTGAGCGAGACCAGCGGGGCGCCGGCCGCGATGGCCATGTCCATGATCTTGTGGATCTTCTCGGCGTGCGCCTCGCCGAGCGCGCCGCCGAACATCCGGAAGTCGTGGGCGTAGACGAAGACCGTCCGGCCCTCGACCGTGCCCCAGCCGGTGACCACGCCGTCGGTGTGCGGGCGCTTGCCCTCCAGGCCGAAGCCGCTGGCCCGGTGCCGCCGCAGCGCCTCGACCTCGGTGAAGCTGCCCTTGTCCAGGAGCAGGTCGATCCGCTCCCTCGCGGTCAGCTTGCCCTTGGCGTGCTGGCGTTCTGTCGCCGTGGGGTCGGGGCCCTGGCGGGCCAGCTCCTTGAGGTCGCTCAGTTCCTGCAACCGGTCGGGGACCTCGGCGGGAGACTCCGCGTTGGGCATGGCGCTCCACCCTCCCTTGCTCGGGTTCATGTCGATCACTCCTGTGGCCGCCGGACGGCGGCCTGCGGCACGCGGTGCACCCGCGTGCGGGAATCGGCGATCAGCTCCGTGGCGTCCTCGGCGTGGAGGCAGTCGGCGGTCAGTGTGCGGACGACGGTGCGGTAGTGGTGCGGGGTGCGGACGGCCGCCGCCGTGGCGTGGCCCGGCGGTCCCGGCACATCGGTGACGGACCATCCGGACGGGCGGTGCGGGCCGCCGCGCCGGCCCGCCGCCGTCCCGAGGTAGTCGGCGGCCAGGTCGCGGCGCAGACCGGTGCCGAGGCCCTTGAGATACGCCTCCTTGCGGGTCCACAGCCGGGCGAAGGCCGCGGGCCTCCTGCGGCCGGGCACAGCGGCCAACTCCGCCTGTTCCGCGGGGTGCAGGTCGGGCAGGCACAGCCGTACGGCGTTGGCCGGCGGCACCCGCTGCACGTCCACGCCGACGGTGGCGCCCGCGAGGGCGACGACCGCGACCTGGTGGCTGTGCGACAGCGAGAAGTGCGGCCAGTCGGGCACGGGACCGCGCGGGCGGTCGAGCAGCACCGGGCGGCCGTGCGGGCCGCCGCAGCAGGGGCAGCGGTCCCGGCCGAGCCGCAGCGCCCGCGGCGGGAGGCCGGTGTAGGCCGACAGCAGGCGGCGCAGGGCGACGTGGGCGGAGAGGTAGCGCACCCGGTCGCCCGTACGCAGCAGGCCCGCGGCGCGCTCGCGTTCGTCGTCGTCCAGTTCCCCGACCGGCAGCGGCGCCGGGTCGGTGTGCGTCCAGGGCCGGGGCAGCACCCAGATGTGCAGGTCGCCCGGCGCGACGGTCAGAGCCGGTGCGGTGGCGGCCCCCGTACGGTCCACCGCGCCGCTCACCGCGCGGTGCGCGCCGCTGCGGTGAGCCGCGGCCTCTCCGCCGGGGTGTCGAAGACGGCCCCGGCGACGGCGCCGACCGGGGCCGTCTGCGGGACGCTCTGCGGTACGGGGGTCACCAGCCCGGCCAGCAGCGCCGCCACCTCGGTGACCGAGTCGTCCCGCAGCAGGTCCGCGGCGGGGACGTCGACGCCCAGCGCCGAGACGAGCCTGCGGCGCAGCGCCAGCGCGGTGATCGAGTCGACGCCCTGGCTGCGCAGCGACCGGTCGGTGCTGATCCGGTGGGCCGGGGGCACATGAAGATACGGCTCCAACTGACGGCAGATGTAACGCTCGATGATCCTGGTCCGCACGTCGATGCCCGCGGCACGCAGGACGTGCGGGTCGGGAAGCCCCCTCAGGTGCAGGGGGACCGTCTGTTCCATCACGGCATACCGCCTTCCATCGGTAGTGCACGGACCGGCGCCGCCGTTGCGCTGTGGCGCGGCGGTTCACCGGCAGGTTCGAGAACGTGCCGCGCGGACGGCTCCGCGGGGCACGGGTCGCTCCGCGCGGTGGCGGAGCGTCGGCCCGCGGGGGTCGTCCGGGACCGGGCCCGCGGCCCTCGTGGGGACGGGCGCGGTACGGACGGGGCGCGTACGGGCGGGGGTTCGGGTGCCTCGGGGCACCGTGCGCGCCGGCGTCACGCGCCGGTCGTCGGGACGGCCGGGGTCTCGGGCGACCGGCTGCCGGTCTCCCGCGCGCGCCCGGCCTCCCGATCACCGTCGCCCTCGCGCTCCGCCCGGTCCCCGCCGTCCACCCGGTCCCCGCCGTCCGCCCGGTCGCCGTCGTCCGCCCGGTCGCCGTCGTCCCCTCGGCCCGGACGGGGCCGGTCAAGCAGCATGGCGACCGCCGCCGCGGCCAGCGAGACGATGCCACCCGCGTAGAGTCCTGATCTGGCGCCCCAGTGCTCGGTGAGCCAGCCGACCGCCAGCGCGCCCAGCGGGGTGGTCCCCTGGAGGATGAGCGCGTAGATGGCCAGCACCCGCCCGCTGAACGCGGGGTCGGCGCCGAGCTGGATGCGGTGGTTGGCCGCCTGGGCGAAGTAGAGCGTGGTGAAGCCGGTGACCGCGAGCAGCAGCAGCTCGCTCAGGTAGTTCGGCGCCCAGCCCGCCGCGGTCTCGGCCGCGCCGAAGGCCAGCGCGGAGCCGGTCACCAGCCGTCCGCTCGGCCGGGTCGTACGCGAGGTGGTGACCAGCGCCGCCAGCAGTGATCCGGCCGCCAGCGCCGTGGTGAGCAGTCCGAAGGAGGCCGCGGAGGTGTGGAAGACCGTCTTGGCCACCAGCGGCAGCGTGAGCTGGAAGTTGAACCCGGCCAGGCCGATGACGGCGACCAGGGCGAGCGGCAGCAGCAGGTCGGGGCGGCTCGCGGTGTAGCGCAGGCCGTCGATCACGCGGGCGCGGGCTGCGCCCGGCGGCCCGCGGTGCAGTTCGGCGGGCCGCATCATCCGCAGCGCGACGACCGTGGCCAGATAGCTGACGGCGTTGAGCAGGACGACGGGTCCGGTGCCGAGCCAGCCGACGAGCAGGCCGCCGAACGCGGGCCCCGCCACCCGTGCGACGTTGAAGTACGCCGCGCTCAACGCCGAGGCGTTGGGCAGCAGTTCGGGGCCGACCATCTCGCGCACGAACGACATGCGGGTGGGGATCTCCACGGCGCTCGCGGTGCCGAGGCCGAGGGCGAACAGATACAGATGCCACAGCCGCAGCGTCCCGGTGAGCATCAGGGGCGCGAGCAGGGCGGCGAGCACACCGCAGACCAGGTTGGCGGCGACGAGCAGCGCGCGCTTGTCGTGGCGGTCGGCGAGCCGCCCGCCGTACAGCGCGAGGAGCAGGACCGGGGTGAACTGAAGGGCCGTCACCAGGCCGAGCGCGGTGGGTGAGTTGTCGGTGAGCGAGAGGACCGCCCAGTCCTGCGCGACCACCATCATCCAGGTGCCGGCCGCCGAGACGACCTGGCCGAGCGCGAAGAGCCGGAAGTTGCGCACGGCCAGCGACCGGAAGGGCCCGCCCGCGGACCGCCGTGCCCCGCCCTTCGGTTGGCGGAGGGCGCCGGCCCTCGAACGGTCGGCGCCCTCCGGTCGGAGGCTGGAACTCACGCGCCCGTCTCGGGCGCGCCGAACCACCGCTGGAGCGCCTCGGCCAGGCCGTCCTCACCGCCCGTCGAGACCCAGGCGACATGTCCGTCGGGCCGGAGCAGCACCGCGGTGGCCCCCGCCAACTCCCGTGCGGACAGCCCCTCGGGCTCGGCGACCGTGCCGCTGACGGTCAGGACGCGGCTCTTCCAGGGCGCGGCGACCGCGCGCACGGCCGCCGCGTCGGCGAGGTCGACGAGCACGCCCTGCGCGGTGTGCAGCAGTTCCGTGGTGTCGGTGCCGCCGCCGTCGGTGTCGACCTTCAGCGGGGTCAACCGGCGTCCGGTCAGCGGGTGGTCGTCGTCCTTCGCGCCGAAGTCGTAGCGGATGTCGAGACCGCTGACGGTGCCCGCGAGGTGCCGCTTGACCTCGTCGTACTCGATCAGCTCGGCGAACATCTCGCGGATCGGGTCCATTTCGGGACCGCCGACGTAGACCATGCCCTGGGTGGCGGTGTTCATCATCAGCCGCTCACCGACCCGGTGCCGCTCGGCGTGGTAGGTGTCGAGCAGACCCTCGGGCGCCCAGCCGGTGACGACCGCGGCCAGCTTCCAGCCGAGGTTGGCCGCGTCCTGCACGCCGGTGCTCAGGCCCTGGCCGCCCGCGGGCAGGTGGATGTGGGCGGCGTCGCCCGCCAACAGCACGCGCCCGCGCCGGTATTCGGTGACCAGCCGGTTGGCGTCGGTGAACGAGCCGACCCAGTCGGCGGTACCGGCGCTGATGTCCTCGCCCGTGATCCGCTGCCAGGCACCTGCCACTTCGGCGAAGGTCGGCTCCTCGGTGCGGTCCGGCGGCGGGGTGCCGTTCTCGACCACGATGACCCGGTCGACGTTCTCGCCCAGCGGCGCGGCCATGATCATGCCGCCGGGCAGCCGCTCGCCGAGGAATCGCGGGCGCAGCCCGCAGCCGACCACGTCGGCGAGGTACATGCCGCGGGTCGGGTCGGTGCCGGGGAAGTCGAAGCCGACGGCCTTGCGGACCGCGCTCTTTCCGCCGTCGCAGCCGACCAGGTACGAGGCGCGCAGGTGGCGTACGCCGTCCGCGGTCCCCGCGGTGAGGGTCACCGCCCCTTCCCTGTCGGCGACTTCGAGGAATTCCCAGCCGCGGCGGATGTCGGCGCCCAGGCCCACGGCCCACGCCTCCAGCACGGACTCGGTGAGCGACTGCGGGATGCCGCGGGCGCCGAAGTGCGCGCCCTCCAGCACCGTGTAGTCGAAGACCAGGCCGCCGAAGTGGCCGACCGGGGAGATCTCCAGGGTGCCGTCGGGGCCGCCGAAGGCGGGCAACAGCCCGCGCTGGTCGAACACCTCCATGGCGCGGGCGGTGAAGCCCAGGCCGCGCGACTGCCCGGTGGGTTCGTCCAGGCGTTCCACGACGATCACCCGGGCGCCGCCCAGCAGCAGTTCACCGGCGAGCATCAGCCCGGTGGGCCCCGCCCCCACGATGATCACATCGGTGTCCAGGGCAGCGGCTCCGCCCGCGTCCGTGCTGTCCCTCTCGTGCACCTTCTCGTCCACCTTCTCGTCCACGTCTGACTCCTGTCTGAAAGGAAGTTGCCTCCGGCGAACGGGGCCACGGGCAGGGACGCGCCGCCGGACGGCCCGTCAGGAGGCGTCCGGCGGCGCTGTCGCGGGTGCGGTGCGTCTGCGATGCGTACGGCGGGGTGCCCTGCGTACGGCGGCGCTCGACGACCTGGGTACGGCGGGGGCTCAGCGCGCGAAGAGCTGCGCGATGTGCGCGGGCGCGTCCGTACCGGCCCATTCGACGGCGCTCTGGATCACCGCCGGGGTGGCCTCGAAGCACCTGTTGTCGGGCGAGCCCAACTCGAAGGGGGCGGGCAGGAATTCCGACGTCCGCAGCCGCTCGAAGAGCTGGGCCGCGCCGGCCTTGGCCTCCAGCGTGCCCGCCTCGACCTGCTGGCAGATGGAGCGGGTGAAGCCGAGCAGCTCCGATATGTCCTGGCCGACCGGGGCCGGGAGTCCGGGCACATCGCGCTTCTCCAGGTCGCGGAAGACCTGCTCGTCGCGCTCGGGGTCGGCCATGAAGGTGCGATACGCCCGGTCGATGGTGACCGTCGGCAGGATGCTGGTCGACTCCCACACCCGGATGACCGCGTTCCACAGGTCGTAGTCGCGGAAGCCGACGAAGGAGCAGTAGACGAGGTCGTCGTGGATGTCGAACAGGCCCTGCTGGAGGCTGTCGACATACGCGAAGCGCTCGACGGACCAGTCGCCGTCCTTGGACGCCTCGATCAGCCGCCAGGCGAGGGCGTTGACGACCTCGAGGGTGTTGGTCAGGCCGCGCGAGTACAGCGCGTCGATGAATCCGGCGGCGTGCGCGGTCAGACAGTAGCGCTCGCCGACGGTCTGCGTCGCGGAGTACTGGAGCCGGCCGGTGGCCACCCACGGGCGTACGGCGGTGGCGTCGGTGAACTGCTCGGCGATCTCGGGGTACCGCTCCAGGAACTGGTCGAACTGCTCCTGCGCGGAGACGCCGGGCTCGGCGGGGAATTTGCGCTCGTCCAGTTGCAGGCCCACGCTGCACAGCGGGTTGAGGGCGCCGTCGTGGTTGTCGAACGGGATCACCCAGAGCCAGCCGCCGTCGAAGACGTGGTGCAGGGTGCCGTTGTGCCAGGGGCTGGGCTGCTTGTGCGAGCGGGCCGCCTTCGCGTCGTCGAAGGGTGTGACGCCGACCATGTGCGTGAACAGCGAGCGCGAGTGCGCCCTGGCGCGGGTCGGGGTCTCGCGCAGCCCGAACTTCTCCGCGACCGGCGACCGGAAGCCGCTGCCGTCGATGAGGTAACTGGCGTGGAATTCCTCGCCCTTGTCGGACCTCAGCAGCACGCCGTGCTCGGGGAACACCTCGATGTCGGCGATCTTCGTGGCGACCTTGGGCACCGCGCCGTACTTCACGGCGAGGTTGAACAGATAGGCGTCCACGTCCTGCCGGAACAGGTGCGTCTCGGTGCGCTGCCACTCGGGCACCACGAGCTGGTTGATCTGTTCGGGGTCCTGCGGCTGCCCTTCGACGTGGTAGACGAAGCCGAAGTTCTGCTTGCGCCCGCACGACGGGGCGATCTTCTCCTGGATGCCCTTGAAGCTGGCCAGCGGCTCGATCTCGGGCACCTGGTAGCGCTCGGCGATGATCCGGGTCATCGACGAGGTGTACGGGATGGTGGACTCCCCCACCGCGAAGCGCGGGTGCACGCCCGCGTCGATGAGCAGGACCTTCACCCCGTTGCGGGCCAGCACCGAGCCCAGCAGACCGCCGGCCATTCCCGCGCCGAGGATCGCCACATCGAACTTCTCATTGGACTGGGCCTGTTGGGCGGTTGTGTTCATGCTGCTTCGTCCCTCCCGGGTAGGAATGTGTCGGGGCACGCGAAAACGTCCCCGGCTCCCGGTACGGGAGAGGGGACGTCACGGGGTCGGTGCGGTGCTGCTGCTCGCCGCGCTGTCGCGGGGCGGTGCGGTCAGTCCAGGGTGCGCAGCACGACGGCGGAGTTGAAGCCGCCGTGGCCGCGGGCCACCACCAGCGTGGTGCGCAGTTCCGCGGTGCGCGGCGACAGGACCAGATTGAGGTCGTAGCCGGGGGACGGCAGATCGTCCGCGGTCGGCGGGATCAGGCCCTCCTCCATGGCGAGCAGGGCTGCCGCCAGGTCCAGCGGCGCGGCCGTGCCCGGGTAGCGGCGCCCGGTCATGGTGCGGGGCGCGGTGACGGGTACGGCGTGCACGCCGAACACCGCGGTGACGGCGGCCGATTCGGCCGCGTCGAGGCCGGGGACGAACACCGCGTCCACCTCGCCTGGGACGGCTCCCGCGTCGCACAGGGCCAGTTCCACCGCGCGCCGCAGGCCCGGTTCGCGTCCGCCGCTAGGGTCGGGGTCGAAGGTCGCGCCGTATCCGGCGACCTCGCCGTAGATCTTGGCGCCGCGGGCCAGGGCCGCGTGCGCGGTCTCCAGTACCAGCAGCGCTCCGCCGCCGGGCCGGGCGGCGGGCGGCGGGGTGTGCGCGCTCCAGGTGGCGGGGCAGACCGGCGCGTCCACACCGCCGGAGACGATGAGCCGTCCGCCCTGCCTGATCTGCCGCCGGGCGTGTGCCACGGCGTCCAGGCCCTTCATGCCGTCCCTGATCGAGATCTGGCCGCTGCTGACGGCGTAGAACCAGGCGAAGGAGCGGTACGCGCCGCTCTGCCGCCCGGCCTGGCCGCGCGGTCCGCCGGTGCCGGTGCCGGCCCGGAAGCGGGCGCCGAAGCCGGGCCCGCGGCCCTCGCCGTACCGCCCGCCGGGAGCCGCGGCGGCGGCAGCCGCGGCGGTGACGGCCGTCACCGCGTCGGGGCCGAAGTCGGGCAGGTCCTGCGGGCGGATGCCCGCGTCGGCCAGCGCCCAGTCCGCTGCGGCCAGCGCGAGCCGGGCCATCCGGTCGGCCTGCGGCGCGGGCCTGCCCCACAGTTGGTCGCCCGGAGCGGGGTCGAGGAGGGCGGCGGTCTGCCAGGCGGGTTCGCCCGCCGTACGGGCCTCGCCGTGCCGTCCGGCGCCGTGCCCGCTCCCGCACGCCTGCGCCCAGTAGTCGCGGGCGCCCAGTCCCGCGGGCGAGACGATGCCCAGACCTGTCACCACCACAGCGCCGGTCACGGCACCCTCCGCAGCAGCTCGGCCGCGCCGGGCACCCGCCCGGTGCGGCGGGCGGGCGGGGCCGGTCGGGCCCGCTCCACGATCGCCGTGCTGTCCATGGCCACGCCTTTCCGCAGTGCCCGAGCATGGACACCGCGCCCGAGCATGGACACCGCGCCCGGTGGCGCGGTGCCCGCCGATTCCGGCCGTTCAGGCGCCCGGTCGTCGGTGCCCGGGTCCGGTCAGACCTTGAACAGCTCCTTCTTCGCGTAACCGCGCTGCCAGATCAGCTTGTTGACGACGCGCAGCGGCGGCGGGAAGGACCCGAGGAACCGCTTCTGGTCGTCCGGCGTCGCGTCGTCGATGACCCAGGGGATGTAGACGCTGACGCCGCTGATGCCGAGGTTCTTGGCGTTGGCGAGCCCGAAGGTCCGCCATTCGGCGGGCGACAGCACGTCCTGGATCAGCGGCAGCGCGGCCTCCTCCTCGTGCGTGAAGTGGCCGTCCATCACCTGGTAAAGGTCCTCGATCAGCGCGGCCAGGTCGCCCCCGCCGCCCTTGATCGCGGTGTCCACCGCCTCGATGCGCGGGCCCAGCTCGGCGTGCTCCTCTTCCATTTCCT
Organism: Streptomyces sp. NPDC088910; assembly: GCF_044749865.1. Lineage (NCBI taxonomy): Bacteria > Bacillati > Actinomycetota > Actinomycetes > Kitasatosporales > Streptomycetaceae > Streptomyces > Streptomyces sp. NPDC088910. The sequence goes on along the minus strand of NZ_JBIVIV010000010.1, from coordinate 296,334 downwards.
TCATCAGCCGCTGATCGTCGGGACGGTCGGCGATCTTGGCCTCCACCTGCGGCCACAGCGCCCGGTCCTCGACCGAGTGGTGGTTGTGGAGCTGGTGATTGAAGTTGTCCCACCCCGCGCGCACCTGCGGCGCCGTCGCCTGACCGGCGGCCACCGCGGTCGCCAGCCGGCGCAGGTCGCGTCGGAACGCCTTGTGCGTCGCATACATGACGGTGAAATCGATGTCCACGTTCGGGTCTTTCGACTCGGCCACGACGGCCCACCACTTTCTTCGTACGAATGTCGTTATCGGCCCCCCGGGGATCGGGGTGACCGCTCGGAGCCTCGACGGTCCGGAGGCTCCCCTCCGGGCCCGGCGTCCGGGCCACCGCCAGACCGTGTCCGGCCCCGCGGATAAAGAGCTTCGGGCCACGGTCGATGTGACATCGTGGCACCGTGTGATCATTCCAGCACTCATGGAGATCGGTGGGGCGCGCCGGAATATCGCAGGTGAAAGAGACGCGCGTCACATTTCGCGGCGCGAGTGTCACGCTTTCGGGTCCGCGGTACCTCATAGGTGAAACGCATCACGGGAGGCTCACATCGTGTCCGACACTCCGGCTCAGCTCCCCTCGGCTGCTGGTGACCGCGCGACCGAGGTGTTCGTCGGCCATCGGGAACTCCTGTTCTCGGTGGTCTACAACCTGCTCGGCAGTGTCTCCGACACCGAGGACGTCCTCCAGGAGACCTGGCTGGCCTGGGCCCGCCGGGTCCGCCAGCCGGACGCCGAGGAGATCGACAACCCGCGCGCCTACCTGGTGCGGATCGCGGTCAACCAGGCGCTCGCCCGGCAGGCGACGATCAGCCGTCGCCGCGAGACGTACATCGGCCCCTGGCTGCCCGAGCCGCTGCTGACCCGTACGCCCGACGCCCTCGACAGCCCGCAGGGCGCGCAGGCCGTGGACGCCGCGGAGTCCGCGCTGCGCACCGAGTCGGTGTCCATGGCGCTGCTCGTGGTGCTGGAGACGCTGACGCCGCTGGAGCGGGCGGTCTTCGTCCTGCACGAGGTGTTCGGCTACGCGCACACGGAGATCGCCGAGATCCTGGGACGCAGCCCGTCCGCGATCCGGCAGCTCGCGCACCGGGCGCGCGAGCACGTCCAGGCCAGGCGGCCCCGGTACCAGGCCGATCCGCACCTCCAGCAGCAGGTCACCGAGCGGTTCGTGGCCGCCGCGCTCGGCGGTGACATCGCCGAGCTGATGAGCCTGCTCGCGCCGGACGTGACGATGTGGACCGACGGCGGCGGCAAGGTCCGCTCCGCGCTCCGGCCGGTCAACGGCCGGGACAAGGTCGCCCGCTTCCTCAACGGCTACGCCACCAGCCGGCTGCCCGAGTCGCTGGACATCCGCTACCAGCAGGTCAACGGCGACCCGTCGGCCGTCGTCTTCTCCGGCGACTCGCCGTACGCGGTCATGGTCATGGACCTCAACCCGAGCAACGACCAGATCACCGACATCTACCTGGTCACCAACCCCGACAAGCTCTCCCGGGTCCGGCTCGACGAGAGCGGTGAGCCGACGGGCGCGCCGCGGCTCGCGCCGGACACGGTGCCCGAGCCGGAGCTGGACCCCGAGCAGGAGGACGCGCGCCCCCGGGAGGCCGGACGGCGCGCGGACACCCCCTAGGCCCGGGAGCCGCCGGGTGAATCCCCCGGACCGGCCGCCCCCCGTCACCCGACGGCGCGCAGGGCGCCGGTCACCCGGCGGCTCCCGACCCCCGTCGCGAGGACGGTGCGCGACGGTACGGATTATTGCGGCGCGCTGACCGGCGGGCCGCCGTGCGGTCCGCCCTGCGGCCGGGCGGCGGTGATGCCGTGCCGCTCGCCGACCGCCTTGATCGTGTCCCAGTCGGGCCGCTCGGGGCGGGTCAGCACCTCGCTCAGCTCCTCGAAGAACAGCTCGATGCCGCCGGGCGTCATCGTGCAGAGCATGAGTCCCGTGGTCTCGCCCACGTTGAAGAAGGAGTGCCACACGCCGCGCGGGCCGTGCACCATCGTCCCGGCGGGCGCCTTGTGGATCTCCTCGCCGACCTTGACCTCGAATTCGCCCTCGAGGACGTAGAAGGACTCGTCGGTGTCATGGTGCACATGCCACACCGAGCCCTCCCCCGCGGGCATCCGGACCTCGTAGAACGAGGAACGGCCGCTGGTGTCCGAGCCGCGCAGCAGGAAGCGGGTCTCCTCGCCTCCGCCGTATGTGATCGGTACGACGTCCTCCAGTCGGACGACCTTGCCGGAATCCACGCCCATCACACCCTCCACCGGTCGAATTCGGGAACTCGCAGAAACGTCAGGAACACGAACAGCGCGGATCACCTCGGATCCACGCGGAAGACCGCGGAGCGTCGCGAAATACCGCCGTGCGACGCACCGCCGTGCCAAGGAGACAGGGAACGGGCGGGCGGTCAGCCGTCGATGATGGGGTGCACGCCGCGCAGTTCCTCCTCCAGCGCGCCGAGCCAGCCGCGGAAGAAGACCAGCGGCTCCTGGTGCTGCCGGGGCACGCCCAACTCGACCACGCGGCCGAGGAAGATCGTGTGGTCGCCGCCGTCGAACTCCTCGACCAGGTGGCAGGACAGGAACGCCAGCGCCTCGCTGAGCACCGGAACGCCCGTCACCGACGGGTGGTTGGCCACGTCGTGGATCTCCGCGGTGCCCTTGCCCGCGAAGGCGCGGGCCACGCCCTCCTGCTGCCCCTGGAGGAAGTTGACGACGAATTTCCCCGACTCCCGCACGACGGACCGCAGTCGGGACTCGTTGTGCAGGCAGAACAGCACCAGCGGCGGGTCGAGGGAGACCGAGGTGAACGAGTTCACCGTGGTGCCCTCGGCGTTGCCGTCCTCGCCGCTGGTGATCACCGTCACGCCGGTCACGAACATCCCGCACACCGTCCGCAGTGACCGGCCGTCCACCGGGTGCGCCTGGTGCAGTGACATCAGTCTGCTCAACGGGGCCGGTTCGCCCACCCGTTCCTCCGGCGGCGCCACCGTATTTCCGGCGACGGTCCCGGCCGCCACCGCGTTCGACGACATCGCACCTGCCATCGTCCACACCTCCCACACCACAGAGCCCGACAACACGATTCAGGGGCCGCACCCGGACGTCAGGGGACGGTCGTCATGGTCGTTCGGAGAGAACCAAAGAGAATCAGGGAGAATCCGCGAGATTCGTGAAGATTCGTAGAGATTCCGAGAGAAAGGACCGCGCCGGGGGCTTTCGCCGACACCGCACCGGATCCTGACTACCAGGTTCTTCGGTCCGCCGGTCCGTCACAAGATCCCCGGCTTCAGGTCTCGGTCAGGAACCACAGATGCACCGCCCGACCTTCCGGAAAGGGCCAGGCGCGTGTCAGAGGAGTGTCAGATCCGGCGGTCGGCGGGCGAGAGCCGGCCGAGGGCGGCCCGCCGACCGACGTCCGGCCGGAGGCGGTTGGCCGTCAGACCGCGCGGCCGAGCGCGGTGAGCATCTGCCGTCCGCCGGGACCGAGCGGGAAGCAGTTGGTCCTGGCGAGCCCGGCGCGCAACGCGAGGCTCCCGCCGAAGGACGCGAGGTCGGCGTCGGGCGCGGTCACGACCAGCGCCACGCCGAACCGGCCGCCGACGGCGACGACACGCTCGGCGAGCCGGGTGGCCTCCAGGTCGTCGGCGAAGACGAGTCGGCAGTCCTCGACGGCGAGCACGATGCCCTGCCAGGTGTCGGTGGGGTCGGGGACCGGGCCGTGGTGGCGGGCGCGGTCGGCGATCACCGCCACCGCGTCGCGCAGCAGGTCCACGGTCTGCTCGCGGGTGGCGGCGGTACGGGCGGCGGCCTCGGCGATCGGCGCCGGGGTGTCGTGCCGCCCGCCGGGGTCGGCCAGCCACAGCGTGAACTCCTCGCGGCGCGCGGCCTCGTAGAGCACCATCAGCAGGAAGCTGCTCTTGCCGCTGCCGGGCGCGCCGCAGATCAGGCCGCTCTCCATGCCGGAGCCGGGGGTGTTGAGCTGCCAGTAGGCGGGCTCGCCGGTCGCGCCGACGCCGACGCGGTGCCGTCCGGTGGTCTCGTCGTAGGTCGGGCCGGGATAGCGCGGGCCGCGCTGCTGGGGCGCGGTATCGCGGGCGGCCCTGTTCTCGGCCTCGCTGAGCGCGGACTCCAGGACGCGGCGGGCGCGGTCGGCGACCTCGGGGTCCACGGCTCCGGTCGCCACGGCGGTGTCGTGCTCGGCGACGGCGAGCAGGCGGCGCCTGGCCCGGTCGTCGCCCGCGGCTCCCGCGTCGACCACCAGCCGGGCGGCGCGCTCGCACAGATCGGCGGCCCTGGCATAGGCGCGGGCGTCCTCCGGCCGTTCGAGCCGCGTGTCGACCGCGGTGCGGTAGCAGGTCCTCGCGGTCGTCTGGAGGCGGCCGAGGTCGGCTCCGAGGGCGATCAGGACGAGCTGGGCGTGGACGATCTGCACGGCTTCCGCGTGCGAGAGCATCCTGGGCCCGGTCTCCGTCCCGACCGTCTCCCCCGAGCCGCCGTCGGCCTCGCGTAACAGGCAGTCGGTGCCGTGCGTCCACGCGTGGACGACGTCTTCCACGGCCTGCGACCGGTCCTCTGCGAACGACACGGCAATTCCCCTTCGCGTCACTGGTGTTGCGCCTGTGCCCTACGGTACGGGGCGGTAGCGTCACCCAACAGCGCGCCAGGGGGTTCAGTAACCGGTCAATGCCGTGCCGCCGTCCACGGTGCCGATGGCGATGTGCGGCTGCGCCGCGGGCCGCAGCCACGCGAGGATCCGGCTCATCGCGTCGGCGGGTACCGAGACGCAACCGGCCGTCGCGCCACTGCCGTTGACGTGCAGGAAGATGCCGGCGCCGCGGCCCTTGACCGGCTTGGCGTAGTTGAAGTCGATCAGGACGGCGTGCGCGTACTGCCCGGGATAGTCGGCCAGGCGCTCGGACTCGGTGCCCCGGCAGTCCTTCGGCAGCGGGTCGACCCAGCGGTTGTAGGAGGTCGACTGGGTGTCCTCGCACCACCAGGCGGTCGGGGTGACCGCGCGGTACGGCAGGGCGGTGCCCGCGGGCGCGGCGGCGTTGCCGAAGGCGAGCGGCAGGCCGTAGAGGCCGGTGGGCGTGGTGCTGGTGTTCTGGGTGCGGGTCGCGCCGTCGGCCAGGCCGTGGGCGCCGAAGCGGGCGGGCGCGGTCCCGACAACCTTCCAGCCGCCGCTCTGTTTCTCCCACCAGGTGAGGGTGCCGCTGGTGGAGCCGAGGGTGGGGGCGCTCGCGGTGATGAGCTGGGTGCCGCCGCCGGTGTCCTTCATGATCTGCGGGAGGTTCGCCACGGGCCGGGGCTGCGCCGTACCCGAGCCGGGAGCGGGACCGGCGCCGGTGCCGCCGACCGCGAGCGTGGTGGCGAGGGCTGCGGCGGTGACCAGGGTGGTCGGGGTCAGTGGGCGCACGGGGTCTCCTCGGTGCGGTGGTGGCGGATGAGCGCCAGCCGGGTGTGTGCGGGGTGTGGATGGGCAGCAGCTAAGCATGACCGTTGTGGTAATCGGCCGTATGGAGAGCATTGTCAGCTCCGCGACCACGGTCCTTCGCGAGGAGGGTTTCGACGCGCGTGGCGTCACCGGCGCGCGCGACGCCGTCTCCCTGATCGGCGCGGGCGGTGTGACGGCGCTGGTGATCGGCGGCGGTGTGGGCCCGCTGGCCGCGCGTCGGCTGCGGAAGGCCGCCGCCGCGCACTCGGTGACGGTGATTCGTGGTGGCCTGCGCGGCCAGGACGTGCGCGGTTACGTACGGCAGCAGATCGTGCCCCAACTGCGGGCCGCCGGTTCCTGACGGCCCGCGGCGTCCCGCGGCGCCCCGCGAACGCCCTGCGACCGTCAGCCGGTCGCCGTGGGAGTTCCGGCCGGGTCAGCCTCAGGGGCGTCCGGCGTCAGGTCGATCACCCAGTCGTGGCACGTGATCGGGTTGCCCTTGGGGTACTCGAAGTCGGCCTCGCCCAGCAACGTGAATCCGGCCTTGCGGCAGACGGCGTTCGACGCCGGGTGGCTGACCTTGGGGAAGGCGTGCAGGTGGCGGTGGGCACCGGCGGCTCTGGCCGCCTCGGTCACCGCGCGGGCGGCGTCCGCCGCCAGGCCCCGGCCCTGGAACTCCGGGAGGATCGCCCAGCCGGTCTCGTAGACCTTCCCGCCCCGCCACGTCTGTTCCCAGAAGCCGATGGAACCGGCGACCTCGCCGTCCGGGACGAGCACCACGCGGTACATCCTGCCGCCGGTCTTCTCGATGTCCTGGTAGCGCTGGTGCCGGGAGAGCAGTTGCTCCTCGGTCTCCGGTCCGCCGAGGTACTCGGTCATCTCGGGTGTGTTCGTCCTGCGGAGCAGCCACAGGTCGTCCGCCGACCAGGGCTCGATGCGAATTCGCGGCTCATGTGCGTCGTTCATGTCCGCACCGTACGACGAGGGTCTGACAGTCGGCCCCCGAGGCGGGCCGGCGCGGGCCGGGCACAGGCAGGAACGAGCCCGGAGCGGGTTCGGGGCGGGCCCGGAGCGGGTCCGGAGCGGGTCCGGACATGGAGGAGCCCCGGCCGGGACGGGGGGACCAGGCCGGGGCAGTAAAGGGTGAAGAACGTGTGCGAACGTCTTCACATTATTAGTTTAACACTCAATGAGCGAAGTCAAAGCCACTCGGCGCGGACGTGGACCGCGCCGGGTCCTCGGGGGCCGAGGCGACCGCGGGGGCGGACACGGGAGCGTGCAGCGGGGCGGCCGGAGCGCGGGAGCCGCCGAGCAGATCGCAGAATTTCCTGGCGTCCGCGGGCAGGTCACGGCGCCAGGCCATGGCCACGACCGGGGCGAGCAGGACGAGAGCCGCGCGCAGCGAGCTGGTGACCGACAGCCGCACCAGCGTGCCGTCGGCGTGCGGGGCGAGCTCGAAGCCGTACACGGGCACCTGGGTGCCCAGCGGGCACCACATGCGCTGGCCGCGGAAGACTATCCGGCGGCCCGGTTCGAAGGCGGCGCAGACCAGCCGGTGCGGTCTGCGCCGTCCGGGGTAGCGGTAGCGGTACTCCGCGTTCACACCCGGCGGGACGGGCGCCGAGTCGACGAAGGCCACCCCCGAGCTCCACAGGGCGAGATTGCGGGCGTCGGCGAGGAAGTCGAAGACCTCCGTGGTCGGCCTCGACACGAACACGTTCGTGGACACGCTCGGCATCACAAACCTCCCCGGTAGCGGCGTGGGCGGCGAGCCGTCGCGGGTACGCCGACCGACCCGTGGGGTGCGCGGCTCCGGCGCGGTACCGCCGCCTGTTTCACTCCTCTCGCACAGCGTGCCCCGCAAAGGTGCACATGTCGTGGCAATGCGCCCATTGGAGTGAGAACGCTGCGTGCCGGGGGATGAAACCGCAGGCCGGAGGCCGATAGCCTGGCGCGCGTGGAAGAGCAGAAGCTGCCGGCGCACTTCGAGCGCGGCACGGACGGACCGAAGGTCATCCTCGCCGGACTGGACGGCTCCGACACGTCGTGGCGGGCCGCCGCGTACGCGGCGGGGCTCGCGCGGCGGCAGCACGCGCTGCTCGCCCTGGTCTACGTGCAGCCGTACATGCCGACCGGCGCCGCCCTCGGGGTCCCGGTGTCGGAGGTCGACACCGGGATCGCCGAGCAGCTCATGGCGGAGATCCGCGACTCCGTCGAGCGGTTGCAGGGGACGTTCACGGTGCGATGGGAGTTCCACACCTTCCGCGGCGACCCCTACAACGGCCTGACCACGGCCGCGGAACAGCTCACCGCGGACGCGGTCGTGGTGGGCGCCTCGGAGCGCGCCGGGCACCGGTTCGTCGGCTCGGTCGCCGTCCGGCTCGTGAAAGCCGGACGGTGGCCGGTCACGGTCGTGCCGTAGCCGCGGTCGCGCCCGCGGTCGATACCGGCGCGGCGGGGGCGTACTTGTAGCCGACCCGGCGCACCGTCACGATGCTGGCGCGGTGCTCCGCGCCGAGCTTGCGGCGCAGCCGGGCGACGTGGACGTCGACCGTGCGGCCGTCGCCGACATGCCCGTATCCCCAGACCGTGGTCACGAGCTGGTCGCGCGAGTGCACCCGGTGCGGGTGCGCGACGAGGTGCGCGAGCAGTTCGAACTCCAGGTAGGTCAGGTCAAGTTGGCGACCGTCGACCGCGGCGGTGCGGCGCTCGTCGTCGATGCTGATCGGCACCTGGGACAGCGGGTCGGAGGTCTCCGCCCGGCCGGTGCGGAACTCGGGGGCCGGGGCGGGGACGGCGGTCGGGACCTGCTCGGCCGGGACGAGCACCAGGTAACCGACCATCGGGGCGCCGCCGGGGATGGTGGGCAGCACATGCCCCGGCGCGGGCAGCCAGGTGGCGCCGGGCGGCAGGAAGTCCGGTGCGGGCGGCACCTCGTCGGGGCGTACGGCGCGCAGTCGCTGCCGGTTGACGGCCGGAGCGCCGCCGGAGGAGGGCGCGCCGCCCGGTCGGGCGGGCAGCGTGGAAAGGGAGTGGACGTTCGGCAGGTTCGACATGATTCGGCTCTTTCGCGCGATGGGGTCGTCAGGACGCCGTATTGCGCGGGGACCGGTGGCTGCGGGCAGCGGCTCGGAGGCCGGTGCGGCGGGGTCAGCTCAGGACGCGGGTCCGCGCGGGGGTCGCGCGGCAACACCAGCGGTCGAAGTGGTGCTCCTGCCGGGACGGCCAGAAGGGTTCGAGGTCGTCGCGACCTGTCCCGGAGTCAGTAGTGCTGGCCATGTGTCCTATTGAACCAGACGACGTGCGCGTGCGGTGACCGCCCGGACACACTGGTGCCGCTTTGCCCGCATTCCGGCCACTGACCTGGGCGCGCGCTCCGGGTCGGCGCGCGGGCCGACCCGGAGCGCGGACGGCTCGGGGCGCGGGTCTACCCTGGGCAGCCGGACCATAAGGAGTACCCCCATGCATACCCACATGGATCTCGGCGCGTTCCACGACGTCACGACGTTCGCGATGTCGAATTCGCCCGGCCCCGGTCCGGTGATGCGCAGCATCATCGTCGTCTCGGTGGTCGGTGTGGTGTTCCTCGCCTGGTTCCTGCTGCGCGGTTACCGCAACGACGGGGACTAGTCACGCGGGGCCGCGCCGGGCGGCGGCGGTCATCTCGCGCGCAGGCCGTACGCGACCTCGTAGGCGTACAGCCAGGTCAGCGGCCCGACGGCGCCGTCCGCCGGGCCGAGCGCGGCGACGTAGTGCCGTTGGAGGGCCTTGACCTTGGTCAGGTCGAGCGCGGTCATGGTGCGGGACGGGCCGACCTTGTACGGCGGGCCCCAGTTGCCGCGTTGCAGCCAGGTCTGGAGCAGCAGGGTGTGGTCGCTGACCGCGCCGAGGACGAAGTACTCACGGCCGGGGAACGCGGGCGCCGGGTGCGTGGTGGCGGTCGGGCGCACTCGGTAGGAGGCGACCGCCGTGCCGCCGCGCGGGTCGGCGGGGTCCGCGGTCGGCGGGCAGATCCCGTCGGGGAAGCGCGGCGCGAAGTAGCCGGTGACGCGCTGGGCGTGACGCAGTTCACGGTGCGACCACACGCCGTTGCCCTGGCCCCGGTCGGTGGCCCCGGCCTTCACGCTGTTGCCGCCCTTGGTGTGGACGTAGCGCTCGTCGAAGCCGGTGACGATCTCGGTGTGCCCGCCGCCGTCCAGATTCACCCAGGCGCCGATGCTCGGGTACGCGGACCAGGCGCCCTTGCTTCGGGCCCATGTGCTGAACGCGGTCACGTTGTCGGTCTTCGGGACGGCCTGGTCGAGACCGACGTCGTGGTACATGTCCCAGTCGAAGATCACGCACCAGGAGACGCGGTTCTCTCCGTACTCCTTGCCGAATTCGGTGTCGTTGTCCCAGCCGTCGGCGCCGCTCCAGTGCTCGTAGACGCGTTCCGGGACCGCCATGACGTGTTCGATGAGTCGTTTCCACTGCGGGTCGGCCATCGGCCCTCCCCGGGGCTTGCGCCGGAAATCGGCGCGTATCGGATGATGTACACCCTGCCCAACGAGGGGGTGGCCGCCGGGACATGCGTCAGGGGCGGACACCCCCGGCGTCCGCCCCTGAGCCCTGTGCCGTCGCGCCGCCTCAGCGCAGCGGCATCCCGGACAGCGTGCGGGCGATGACCAGACGCTGGATCTCGCTGGTGCCCTCGAAGATCGTGTAGATCGCGCTGTCGCGGTGCATGCGCTCCACCGGGTACTCGCGGGTGTAGCCGTTGCCGCCGAGGATCTGGATGGCCTGGGCGGTGACCTTCTTGGCGGTCTCGCTGGCGAAGAGCTTGGACATCGAGCCCTCGGCGGAGGTGAAGGGCTTGCCCGCCGTCGCCATCCAGGAGGCGCGCCAGACCAGGAGGCGGGCGGCGTCGATCTGGGTGCGCATGTCGGCGAGCTGGAAGGCGACGCCCTGGTTGTCGATGATCGGGCGGCCGAACTGCTCGCGGCCGGTGGCGTATTCGAGGGCGTATTCGTACGCGGCGCGCGCCGTGCCGACGGCCATGGCGCCGACCGCCGGGCGGGATGCCTCGAAGGTGGCCATCGCCGCGTTCTTCACCCGCTCGCCGCCATGGGCCGACTTGGCCCGTTCGCGGGCCCGTGCCAGCCGCTCGTCGAGCTTGTCCTTGCCGCCGAGCAGGCAGTCGCCGGGAATCCGTACGTCCTCCAGGACGACCTCGGCGGTGTGCGAGGCGCGGATGCCGTGCTTCTTGAACTTCTGCCCCTGGGACAGGCCAGGGGTGCCGGGGGGCACGATGAAGGAGGCGTGGCCCTTGGTGCCCAGCTCCGGGTCGACCACGGCGACGACGACGTGGACGTTGGCTATACCGCCGTTGGTGGCCCAGGTCTTGGTGCCGTTGAGCACCCACTCGCCGGTGGCCTCGTCGTAGACGGCGCGGGTGCGCATCGCGGAGACGTCGGAGCCCGCGTCGGGCTCGGAGGAGCAGAAGGCGGCGAGCTTGACGTCGTCGGCGTCGCCGTACATCTGCGGGACCCAGGTGCCGATCTGCTCCTCGGTGCCGTTGGCGAGGACGCCGACGGCGGCGAGTCCGGTGCCGACGATGGACAGGGCGATGCCCGCGTCACCCCAGAACAGCTCTTCCATGGTGAGCGGGATGCCCAGGCCCGTGGGGTCGAAGAACTGCTGGGCGTAGAAGTCCAGCGAGTACAGTCCGATCTTGGCGGCCTCCTGGATGATGGGCCACGGGGTCTCCTCGCGCTCGTCCCATTCGGCGGCGGCCGGGCGCATCACGTCGGCGGCGAAGCCGTGGATCCAGTCGCGCACGGACTGCTGGTCGTCATTGAGTTCGAGCGTGAAGTCGCCCATCTTCCCCTCCACGTGCCAGTTACTAGCGGTAACAGCAGTCTGTTACCGACCGGTAGGCCATGTCAACTCATTCCGCCGCGCGCGGGGGGCGGCTGGCGGGGTGTTACGTTGCGCTGACCACCAGCAATCGAACAATTGGGGAGGCGCGGGTGGACACCGGCCAGCGGCAGGACCAGCGGACGGCCACGGAACGGCGCCGGGCGGAGCTGCTCGAAGCGGCCGACCGCGTCGTCCTGCGGGACGGGCCCGAGGCGTCCATGAACGCCATCGCCGCCGAGGCGGGCATCACCAAGCCGATCCTCTACCGGCACTTCGGCGACAAGAGCGGCCTGTACCGGGCGCTGGCCAAGCGGCACACCGACGCGCTGCTGGCCACCCTGCGGGCCGCGCTGGACTCCCCCGGCGACCGCAGGGACCGCGTCGAGGCCACCTTGCACGCGTATCTGTCCGCCATCGAGGCCCACCCGCAGGTCTACCGCTTCCTGATGCACCCGGCCGAGGCGCCCGCCGACGGCGACAAGGGACTGGACGCCGGACGGCACTCCGTACCGCTGCTGCGCCGCATGGGCGAGGACCTGGCCGAGGTGATCGCCGAACGCCTCGACCTCGGCCCCGACTCGGAGCAGCTCGCCCGCGCCTGGGGACACGGCATCGTCGGCATGATGTACGCGGCGGGCGACTGGTGGCTCGGCGAGCGGCCGTTCTCCCGCGACCTGCTGGTCAGGCACCTGGCCGACCTGCTGTGGGGCCGCCTCGCGGCGGCCGGCGACCGGGCGGGCAGCCCGGGGCTGTGACGCGGTCGGCGGATCAGGAACCGCGAGCGGGCCGCACCCGTCCCCACAGACAGCGCCGGTGGCGCGGATGCCCCCGGTGCGCGTGGAGTTCGGCGCACGGTCCGACCGGGGCGGCGCGGTGCGGTCCGGGGGCCCGGAGTCGATAGGCTGAGCCGGGACCGAACCTTGTCGGCCGCCCAAGTGGCGCTCGGAGGCGTACAACCAGCCGCCACGGGGCAGCGGGGCCGGTCGCAGTCGAGGAGGAAGAGAGACGATGGCAGGCAACTCGGAGCCGCTGTCGCCGCGGGCGAAACTGGCCGTGACGGCGGGCAAGGTGGCGGCGGGCGTGTCGCGTGCGGCAGGCCGTGGCAGCGGCTCGGTGATCGGCGGCAAGGTGGCGCTGAGATTCGACCCCGACCTGCTGGCCAGGCTCGCCCGGCACCTCGACGTGATCCTGGTGTCGGCGACCAACGGCAAGACCACCACCACCCGGCTGCTGGCCGAGGCGCTGCGCGCGGGCGGCCCCGTCGTCTCCAACGCGCTCGGCGCGAACATGCCCGCGGGGATCACCTCCGCGCTGGCGGGCGGCTCCGAGGCGCGCTTCGGCGTGATCGAGGTCGACGAGAAGTACCTGGCGGGCGTCGCCCGCGACGTCGCCCCCAAGGCCATCGCGCTGCTCAACCTCTCCCGCGACCAGCTCGACCGCGCGGCCGAGACCCGCATGCTGGCCGAGAAGTGGCGCGAGGGCCTGGCAGGCGTCGAGGCGATCATCATCGCCAACGCCGACGACCCGCTGATCACCTGGGCCGCCTCCTCCAGCCCGACCGTGGTGTGGGTCGCGGCGGGCCAGGAGTGGAAGGACGACGCCTGGTCGTGCCCGTCCTGCGGCGGCGTCCTGCAACGCCCGTCGGAGGACTGGTTCTGCGCCGAGTGCGGCTTCCGCCGCCCCACCCCGACCTGGGCGCTGTCCGGCGACCACGTGATCGACCCGCACGGCTCCGCCTGGCCGATCCACCTCCAGCTCCCGGGCCGCGCCAACAAGTCGAACGCGGCGGTCTCGGCCGCCGCCGCCGCGGCCTTCGGCATCGACCCCAAGGTCGCGCTGGAGCGGATGTACGCGGTGCAGGCGGTCGCGGGCCGCTACGACGTGGTGAGCTTCCAGCAGCGCGAACTGCGGCTGCTGCTGGCGAAGAACCCGGCCGGCTGGCTGGAGACCTTCTCCCTGATCGACGGCCCGCCCACCCCGGTGATCCTGTCGGTCAACGCGCGCGGCGCCGACGGCACCGACACCTCCTGGCTGTGGGACGTGGACTACACCCGGCTGGCCGGACACCCGATCATGGTGATCGGCGACCGCAAGCTGGACCTCGCGGTCCGCCTGGAGGTCGCCGGGCTCCAGTTCCGGGTCTGCGCCAACCTCGACGAGGCGGTGCGCTCCGCGCCGCCCGGCCGGATCGAGGCCATCGCCAACTACACCGCCTTCCAGGACCTGCGCCGCCGGGTCGGCAACTGACCGCGACCACGTCGCGTCACATCGCGTCACGTTGCTGACGACGGACAAGGAGAAGCACGCATGAGTGAGTCCAGCCTCCGCCTGGTGTGGGTCTACCCCGACCTGCTGAGCACCTACGGCGACCAGGGCAACGCGCTGGTCGTGGAGCGCCGCGCCCAGCAGCGCCGGGTGCCGGTCACCCGGGTCGACGTCCGCTCCGACCAGCCGGTGCCGACGTCCGGTGACATCTATCTGATCGGCGGCGGCGAGGACCGCCCGCAGCGGCTGGCCGCGGAGCGGCTGCGCCGCGACGGCGGGCTGAACCGCGCGGTCGCCAACGGCGCGATCGTCTTCTCGGTCTGCGCGGGCTACCAGATCCTCGGCCACGAGTTCGTCAACGACCTGGGCCGCCCCGAGCCGGGCCTCGGCCTGCTCGACGTGGTGAGCGTGCGCGGCGAGGGCGAGCGGTGCGTCGGCGACGTCCTGGCCGACATCGACCCGCACCTCAATCTGCCGCCGCTGACCGGCTTCGAGAACCACCAGGGCGTCACCCATGTCGGCCCGCAGGCCAGGCCGCTGGCCCGGCTGCGGATGGGCAAGGGCAACGGCACGGGGGACGGCACCGAGGGCGCCTTCAACGACACGGTCTTCGGCACGTACATGCACGGTCCGGTGATGGCCCGCAATCCGCAGATCGCCGACCTGCTGATCAAGCTCGCGCTGGACGTCAACGCGCTGCCGCCGGTCGACGACCAGTGGTTCGAGGCGCTGCGCGCCGAGCGGATCGCGGCGGCCGTACAGCCCGCGTGACACCGTTCCGACCCGCCTGACCCGTACCGCGCCCGTGTCCTCGCAGGAGGGCGCGGGCGTCGTGCGTCGGCGGGGGTCCGAGGTGGGTCCGTCACGCTGCGCAGGCGTTCCCCGGAGTTTGAGTAATCGTCAGGTGTCCGCAGTTCGGTCGCCGTGGAGGCGTGACAGCCGCTCTCGGTAAGCTGGCTGCGATCCATCCGGACGACGGGGTCCGGCCGTCCGGTCGAGTTGCGGGAGTAACGAGAGCAATGCGTATTGGTGTGCTGACCAGCGGCGGCGACTGCCCCGGGCTGAACGCCGTCATCCGGTCCGTGGTGCACCGCGCCGTGGTGGACCACAGTGACGAGGTCATCGGCTTCCACGACGGGTGGAAGGGCCTGCTCGAGTGCGACTACCGCAAGCTGGACCTCGATGCCGTGAGCGGCATCCTCGCGCGCGGCGGCACGATCCTCGGCTCCTCGCGGGTCCAGCCCGCCCACCTGCGCGGCGGGGTCGAACAGGCCAGGGGCCACGTGGCCGACCTGGGCCTGGACGCGATCATCCCGATCGGCGGTGAGGGCACCCTCAAGGCGGCCCGGCTGCTGTCGGACGCGGGCCTGCCCATCGTCGGTGTGCCCAAGACCATCGACAACGACATCGCGTCCACGGACGTGACCTTCGGCTTCGACACCGCCGTGATGGTGGCCACCGAGGCCCTGGACCGGCTCAAGACCACCGCCGAGTCGCACCAGCGGGTGCTGATCGTGGAGGTCATGGGGCGGCACACCGGGTGGATCGCGCTGCACTCCGGGATGGCGGCGGGCGCGCACGCGATCCTGGTGCCGGAGCGGCCGTTCGACGTGTCGGAGCTGGCGCGGGTCGTCGGCCAGCGCTTCGAGGCGGGCAAGAAGTTCGCGATCGTGGTGGTCTCCGAGGGCGCCAAGCCGCGCGAGGGCACCATGGACTTCACGTCGGGCGCGACCGACATCTACGGCCACGAGCGGTTCAGCGGCGTCGCCAACCAGCTCTCGGTCGAGCTGGAGGAGCGGCTGGGCAAGGAGGCCAGGCCGGTCATCCTCGGGCACGTCCAGCGCGGCGGCACGCCCACCGCGTACGACCGCGTTCTCGCCACCCGCTTCGGCTGGCACGCCGTGGAGGCCGTCCACAAGGGCCGGTTCGGCATGATGACGGCGCTGCGCGGCACCGACATCACGCTGGTCCCGCTCGGGGAGGCCGTCGAGCACCTGAAGACGGTGCCCGCCGAGCGGTACGTCGAGGCCGAGTGCGTGCTGTGAGTGGCGTGTCCTGACGCTTCATGACGTGCTCCGACCACGTGCGTCGGCGCTCCCCGCCCCCGGCCGAATCGGCGTCCGGGGGCGGTTCTACTCTGGAGCGGGCACAAGGGTCGAATCGGAGCACGGGCCGGACCGGCAGCACGCGGCCCGGCGCGACAGGAGAGTGACGGATGGACCACGGCGGACACGGCATGCACATGGACTTGCCGCCGTTCACCCTCGGCCGGGGGCTGTCGTTCAGCGGCGGCGATCCGTTCTTCCTCATCGGCTGCCTGGTGGCGCTGGTCCTCTACGGCTGGGGTGTGCTGCGGCTGCGGCGGCGCGGCGACTCGTGGTCGCCCGGCCGTACCGTGGCGTTCGTCACAGGGGTGCTGACGGTCGCTCTGGTGATGTGCACCAAGCTCAACGACTACGGCATGGTCATGTTCAGCGTGCACATGGTGCAGCACATGGTGCTGAGCATGCTCTCGCCGATCCTGATCCTGCTGGGCGCCCCGGTGACGCTGACGCTGCGGGCGCTGCCCGCCGCCGAGCGCGGGCGCACCGGACCGCGCGAGCTGCTGGTGAAGCTGCTGCACAGCCGGTATCTGCGGATCATCACGCACCCGGCCTTCACGCTCCCGCTGTTCATCGCGAGCCTGTACGGGCTGTACTTCTCGCCGATCTTCGACACGTTGATGCACACCAGGACCGGGCACATCGCGATGATGGTGCACTTCCTGCTGGTGGGTCTGCTGTTCTTCTGGCCGATCATGGGCGTCGACCCGGGGCCGCACCGGCCCGGTTATGTGATGCGGATGCTGGAGCTGTTCGCGGGGATGCCCTTCCACGCGTTCTTCGGCATCGCGGTCATGATGGCCAGCGAGCCGATGCTGACCACCTTCGAGCACCCGCCCGCCTCGCTGGGCATCGACGCGCTCGGCGACCAGACGGCGGCGGGCGGCATCGCCTGGGCGTTCAGCGAGATCCCGTCGGTCGTCGTGCTGGTGGCGCTGCTCTTCCAGTGGTACACCTCCGAGCAGCGGCAGGCACGGCGCGGCGACCGGGCCGCGGACCGCGACGGTGACGCGGAACTCGTCGCGTACAACGCGTATTTGGCATCGTTGGAGGCGCGCGGTCGCGGCTGACGGAGGGGGGCCCGGGATGGGCGAACAGGTACGGATCTCGGGGGCGGCGCTGGAGCTGCCCGGCGGGGTGACGGTCCGCTTCATGCGGACGCTGCGGCTGCCCGAGAAGGGCACGCACCCGCTGCCGCCCGGCCTGGGCTCCTTCCCGCTGCGCCGCGTGGGCGATTTCGCCGGGCGGACTCCGGAGCGGTGGCGCGCGCACGGCGGGGTGCTGCTGCCGGTGTATCAGCGCGAGGCGATGTGGCTCAGCTTCTCCTCGGCCGCGCCCGCCGCCCTCCAGGTCGGTGTCGGGAAGGTGTGCGCGGTGTCGGGTCGGCCGTGGAGCGACCGGCTGTCGCGCGATCCGCAGAATTACGTGGTGCTGCCCCGGCAGCCGTGGCTGGACGGCATCAACTCGGGCCCCGGCACGATCCGGCAGTTCGTGGCCGTGCCCCTGGGGCTCGGGGCGACCGTGGAGGGGCAGGTCTCCGGCGAGGAGGTCTGGGGCGGGGTGCAGCTCCAGGTGTTCGAGCTGCGCGAGGAGCCGCTGGCGCGCTGGCGCGCCGAGCAGAGCCGCAGGACGGTGACGACGAACGGGCCGTGGGGTGTGTCGGCGCAGGCGGGCGGGGGGTACGGCGGACCCGCGCTCCCGTCGATGGCCCCTGGCGGGGGTCCCGTGCCGCCGCCCGCACCGATGGCGGCCAGGTCGGCGCCCGCGATGGGGCTCGGCGCGGGCGGCCGGATGCGCCAGGAGGTGTACCGCGACGAGCGGCCCGCGCAGGACTGGCGGAAGAAGCCGTCCGGCCGGGTCTTCGTCCATCTGGCGACGGCCCCGCAGTGGCGGGAGATCACCGGCGAACCGGCGCCCGCGTCCCCGGTGGACCGGGCGGCGTACAACGCGGCGGGGCTGCCGTGGTTCGACTACTACGACGCGGACGGCGAGGATCTGGCCGCCACCGAGCCGTTGACCGGGGTCAGGCCGGTCGGTGACTGGCTGGGCGACGACGAACAGCCGTGGGCGCCGCCGAAGCCGGAGCAGGTCGAGCACCTGGGCGACGATCCGGGCCGGGTGACCGACGGGGAGTGGTGAGCGGCCTGGCACGCGGCGGGCCGAGAGGCGTGGTGGCGCACGGGGTGCCCGTGGGGTCACCATGAAGGAAGGGCCGCGATACGGCTTCCGCCTCGTCGGCGGGTGCGCGCACGCGCCTGCGGAAGGGAGGCGTGCGATGCCGGGTTCCGTGAAAGCGATGGCGTTGACCACGGTGGCGTTTCTGGTAGCGGTGGTCGCCTACACCGTGGCACTGGGGTCGAACGGCTGGCTGTGGTTCGGCTGGGTGGTGCTGGGCCTGTGCACGGCGGGGGCGGCGGCGATCCGGGAGCCGCACTGAGTGTGCGGGCGCGCCGAACGAGCGGGCCGGCTGAGCGAGCCCCGGGCCGTGCGGGCGGCCGACCGGCCTGATACGGATACGGGCGGGCGGCCGGATCTGGGCAGGCGGCCGGATACGGGCGGGCGGCCGGATCTGCGCGGGTGGCCTACTCCCCCGCCGCCGGGACCGCGTGCCGGGCGAGGCCGGAGACCAGCAGGTCGAGGCCGAATTCGAAGCGTTCGTCGCCGACGTCCCGCATCAGCTCGTCGACCATGCCGGTGATGACGGGGAACTGCCCGCTGGGCAGGCTCTTGTAGTAGTCGCGGACCTGGGCCAGGAAGTCGTCCTTGCCCGCCGTCGTGACGCCGGTGCGGAAGGCGAGGGCGGCCTCCTCGGCTGCGGCGGCGGTGACGTACAGCGCGAGCGCGTCGACCCCGTAGGCGCAGACCTGCACGGGCAGTCGCCCCGCGGCGAGGATGGCGAGCACGCCCTCGGCCGTGCGCATCGCGTTCTCGCCGGTGGGGACGCCGATCTCGATCGAGAGCCGGGCCAGGTCGCCGTGCGCGGCCAGCGCCGCGCGGGCCTGCCGCATCACGTCCTTCACCTGCTCCTGCCACCGCTCGGGGTCGGGGACCGGGCAGTGGATCTCGGCCCTGACCCGGTCGAGGACCAGGGCGATCAGCTCGTCCCGCCCGGCGACGTGCGCGTAGAGGGAGGCCGCTCCCGTGCCCAGCTCCTGGGCGACCCGGCGCATGCTCATCGCGTCGATGCCCTCGGTGTCGACGATCCGCAGGGCCGCCGCGATGATCCCGTCCTGGCTGAGGACGCGGCGCGGCGCGCGCTTGCGGGTCGGCCCCCAGGGCGGGGCGGGGATCTCGGTCACGGCGGTGGAACCTCCAGGGACAGCTGCTGCGAACATCGTACTTGACGCGAACAGTGTTCGTAAGTAGAACAGTGTTCGTTCTCAGCGCGTCGTCCCGCCACCGCCCGGAGGAATCACCGTGACCGCATCGACCCTCACCGAGGACCCGGATCGCGCGTCGGAGCCGGACGCGGCCCCGGCCGGCGGTGCGCGGCTGCGCTGGCTCGCCCTCGCCGTGGTCCTGGCCGTGGAGGTGATGGACCTGCTGGACGCCACGATCGTCGGCGTGGCCTCGCCCTCGATCCAGGCGGACTTCGGCGGCAGCTCCACCCGTATCCAGTGGATCGCCGCCGCGTACACCCTCGCCTTCGCCGTCCTGATGATCACCGGGGCGCGGCTCGGTGACATCGTCGGCCGCCGCCGGATGTTCCTGATCGGGGTGGCGGGCTTCGCGGTCTGCTCGCTGCTGTGCGCCTGCTCGGGCTCCGCGGACATGCTGATCGGCATGCGGGCGGCGCAGGGCGCGTTCGCCGCGATGATGGTGCCGCAGGGCCTCGGCCTGATCAGGGAGGTCTTTCCGCCGGCCGAAATGGGCGCCGCCTTCGGCGTGTTCGGGCCGGTGATGGGTCTGGCGGCGGTCGCCGGTCCGGTGCTCGGGGGTTTCCTGACCGACGCCGATCTGTTCGGCACCGGCTGGCGGGCGATCTTCCTGATCAATGTGCCGATCGCGCTCGTCGCCTTCGCCGCCGCCCTGCGCGTACTGCCGGAGAGCCGCGCCCCACGGCCGCCCCGGCTCGACGCGCCGGGTGTCGGCATCCTCAGCGTCGCCGTTCTGCTGCTGGTCTATCCGCTGGTGCAGGGCCGCGACCTGGGCTGGCCGCTGTGGAGTCACCTCTGCATGGCGGCGTCCGTACCGGTCCTCGTCCTCTTCGCGCGCTACCAGAAGTCGGTACGGGCCCGCGGCGGCTCGCCGCTGATCGAGCCGGGGCTGTTCCGGCACCGCGGCTACACCGGCTCCCTCGCCGTCGGCCTGGTCTTCTTCGCCGCGCTGACCGGCCTGATGCTGGTGGTCACCCTCTACCTCCAGTACGGGCTCGGCTTCAGCGCCCTGCACGCGGGCGCGACGATGATCCCCTGGGCGTTCGGCTCCGCCGTCGGCGCGACGCTGTCCGGCATGTGGCTCGGCCCGCGCTACGGCCGCCGTGCCGTACAGGGCGGACTGCTGCTCACCGCGCTGTCCGTGGGCGCGGTGGCGCTGACCGTGCGCCTGGCGGGCGACTCCGTGACGAGCTGGCAGCTCGTACCGTCCCTGCTGGTCAGCGGCGCGGGACTCGGTGTGGTGATGGCGCCGTTCTTCGACATCGCGCTGGCGGGTGTGTCCGACCAGGAGACCGGCTCCGCCTCCGGGGTGCTCAACGCGGTGCAGCAGCTCGGCGGTTCGATCGGCGTCGCCGTCCTGGGCACGGCCTTCTTCGCCCGGACCGGACACGGCATGGGCGCGGCGGCCGTGGCCACCTTGCTGATGGCGGCGGGCGGGCTCGCCGCCGCCTTCCTGGTGGCCTTCCTGATGCCGCGCGCGGCCCAACACGCCGGGCAGGGCGAGGAGTCGGAGCCGGCCGGGCACTGACCGGAGAACCGTGCGTACGCCCCGGGCCGGGCAAAGGCGCGGGTCGCGGGCGTGCTCCGGGCTCGCGCGGCGGGGGCGCGGGCACTACTCTGCCGGGGCACCGAGGATCGGGGCACCGCTCTCCGGGCGCACCGGGACGGGTCAGGGGAGGCAGCCACCGTGTTCTACCGACTGCTCAAGTACGTGGTCCTCGGGCCGCTGTTGCGGCTGATGTTCCGGCCCCGGATCGAGGGGATGGAGAACATCCCCGAGAGCGGCCGGGCGATCATCGCGGGCAATCACCTGTCGTTCACCGACCATTTCGTGATGCCCGCGATCCTGCCGCGCCGCATCACCTTCCTGGCCAAGGCCGAGTACTTCACCGGTCCCGGTCTGAAGGGGCGGCTGACGGCGGCGTTCTTCCGCAGCGTCGGACAGATCCCGGTCGACCGGTCGGGCGGCAAGGCGTCGCAGGCGGCCGTCACCGCGGCGATCGAGGTCCTGGAGCGCGACGAGCTGCTGGGCATCTACCCGGAGGGCACCCGCTCGCACGACGGGCGGCTGTACCGCGGCAGGACCGGCGTCGCGCTGATGGCGCTGCGCGCCCAGGCCCCCGTGATCCCCTGCGCGGTGCTCGGCACCTTCGAACTCCAGCCGCCGGGACGGAAGTTCCCGCGGATCGGCCGGGTCACCATCCGCTTCGGCGAGCCGCTGGACTTCAGCCGCTTCTTCGGCATGGAGGAAGAGCGGTACGTGGTGCGGTCGGTGACCGACGAGATCATGTACGCGATCATGGCGATGTCCGGGCAGGAGTACGTGGACCGGTACGCGGGCGAGGTGAAGGCCGAGCAGGCGGCGCTCGCGCAGGGCGGCACCGGGGGGCGGCTGCGCCGCAAGTCGTCCTGATCCGGGGCCTGTTCCCGCCCCGCCGGGATTGCGCCGCGCCCTGCCGGGACCCCGCCACGCGCTGCCGGGGCTCCTTCTCGCGCTGCCGGGGTTGCGCCGAGGGCGAATCCGCGCAGGGCGAACCCCTCTGGTCCGCGCGGTGCCCGCCCGCATAGCGTCCTCACCATGACGGGAACCGCGTTCGTGATCGGCGCTTCTGGACAGATCGGGCGGCAGGCCGTACGCGCCCTGGCCGCGGACGGCTGGCAGGTGACGGCCGCCTCGCGCGGCGGCGGCTCGGACGAGGGGTGGCCGCCGGGCGTGCGTACGGTCCGGGTTGACCGCTCGGACAGCGCCGCGCTGGCCGCGGCGCTCGGCGACGGCTGCGACGTCCTGCTGGACTGTGTGGCCTACGACGGCGCCGACGCGCGGCAGTTGCTGTCGCTGTCCGACCGGATCGGTTCCGCGGTGGTGATCTCCAGCGCGGCGGTGTACGAGGACGAGGCGGGCCGCAATTTCGACACGCAGGCCGAGCCGGACGGCTCCCCGCGCTTTCCGGTGCCGCTCCCGGAGACCTGCGCGACGGTCGCGCCGGGCCCCTCGACGTACGGCACCCGCAAGGTCGAGTTGGAGCGGACGCTGCTGGAGGCGGGCGAGCGGCTGCCGTCGACGCTGCTGCGCGCCGGGGCGATCCACGGCCCGCACAGTCCGCTGCCGCGTGAGATGTACTTCGTCAAACGCGCGCTGGACGGCCGTCCGGTGCGGGTGCTGGCGTACGGGGGCAGGAGCCGGTTCCATCCGGTGCACGCGTCGAACATCGCCGAGCTGGTCCGGCTGGCGGCGGCGAAGCCGGGCTCCCGTGCGCTCAACGCGGGTGATCCGCGGGTGCCGACCGTCGCGGAGATCTCCGCAGCGGTGGACCGGGCGCTCGGCGTGACCAGCGAGACCGTGCTGGTGGACGGGCCGCCGCCGGAGCCGACCGTGGGCGACACTCCGTGGGGCATGCCGTATCCGATGGTGCTGGACATGTCGGCGGCCGAGCGCGAACTGGGCTACCGCGCGGTCACCTCGTACGAGGAGTCGCTGCCGGGGACGGTGGCCTGGCTGGCGGCGGAGCTGGACAAGGCGGACTGGCGCGAGGTGTTCCCGCTGCCCGCGCGGCTGTCGGAGCACGGCGACTGGTTCGACTACGCGGCCGAGGACCGCTGGCTGGCCGGGCGCGGGGCGTGACGCCCGGTCCGCGCCGCGGCGTCAGCGGCCGTCCCGCCAGGGCCACTTGAAGCGGCGCATCACCCGGACGTGGCCGAAGACGGAGCGTCCGGTGATCCGTACGACCGGTCCGTCCACGCCGCTCTTGTCGCTGCGGCGGCCGTGCTGGGAGCGCTTGCCGAACAGCGCCGTGCCGACGTCGTAGACCTGCGCGTGGTCGGGGACGATGACCTCGACCTTGCCGAAGAAGGAGTCGGCCTGGATGACCACCTCGCGGCGGGTGAACACCGCCTGCCGCAGGTCGATCACGACGGCGCCGAAGCTGGCCCGTACGACGGTGTGCGGCGGCACCGGCCACTGGCCCGAGCGGCGGACCTTGCTGAACAGCGCCCGCACCGCCTCGTTGTCGGCGGGCGAGGCGAGCGGGGCGCCGGGCGCGGGGGCGGGCAGGTCGGCGGTGAGCGGCGCCAAGTCGCCGCGGGTCCTGGCGGCGTAGGCCGCCTCCATCCGCTCGGCGTGCTCCTCGGCGGTCAGCCGGCCCGCGGCGAATGCCTCCGCCAGCAGCGCCGCCGTACGGTCGCGCTCGTCGTCGGACGCCCGCATCCTCGGCTCGCCGGAACGCGCCTTCGGGGACAGCTCGGACACGGCACTACCTCCCAGGGAAACGGAACGCGACTCACGATATATCGCGTCTACCGCCGCCCGCAAGAAGCCGGCCGGAAGGCCGGACGAAGCCGTACGAAGTCCGGGATCAGCCCGTACGGATCGGCCCGACGGCCGCCGCGACCGCCCGAATTCACTCGCGCCGGAGCCCGTACACGCCCTACCGTCCTGGGCATGAGTGCTCGTCTGCGGAACATCGCCACGGAGAATCAGCGGATCGCGGCGGAAGGCGGGTACGACTCCCCGGCCGGACGGTACGTCCCGCTCGGCGAGGCCGTCGCGGCGGCGGCCGACGGGACCAGGATGTACGGCCCCGCGCCGGTCGCGGTCCCCGGCGAGGGAGCGTGGGGCGACGGGCCCGTGCGCTGCGAGGTGACGCCGGAGAGCAGCATGGAGGCGGCGGCCAGGCTGGTCGCGGCAGACGCCGCGGGCGGCGCGGTGGCCGTGCTCAACTTCGCCTCCGCACGCAACCCCGGCGGCGGTTACGTCAAGGGAGCGCAGGCGCAGGAGGAGGCGCTGTGCCGTTCCTCCGCGCTCTACACCTGTCTGCTGCGCGCGCCCGAGTTCTACGCCCACCACCGGGCGGACACCGATGTCTTCTACAGCGACCGCGTCATCCACTCCCCCGCCGTGCCGGTCTTCCGCGACGACAGCGGCACGCTGCTCGACGTGCCGTACACCGTCGGCTTCCTCACCTCGCCCGCGCCGAACGCCGGGGTCATCGCGCGCACGACGCCCGAGCGCGTGCCCCTCGTCGGAGCGGCCCTCGACGCGCGCGCCGAGCGGGTCCTGGAGGTGGCCGCCGTACACGGCTACCGGCGGCTGGTGCTGGGCGCCTGGGGCTGCGGGGTCTTCATGAACGACCCGGCGCGGGTGGCCGCCGCCTTCGCCCGGCTGCTGACCGGCGACGGCCGCTTCGTGGGCGCCTTCGACCAGGCCGTCTTCGCGGTCCTGGACCGGCGCGCTGACTCCCCCACCCGTGCGGCCTTCGCCGCCGCCTTCACCGACACCGCCGCGAAGCGGCCGTAGCCGTACCGCGGTCGTCGTCGCCCCGTGGCGGCGCGGCCGTCACGCCGGACGCGCGGCGGGCGGCCCACCGCACCGTGAAGGTGGGTGGACCGCCCGTACGCGGTCTCGCGGGTTCCTCGCCCTAGGGCGCGGCGGGGACGGGTGCGGCGTGGGGTCCGCACACCACGTCGTGGGCGTCGACCGTGCCCGTCAACAGATAGCTCTCGACACGGGAGTTGATGCACGGGTTCACCAGGTTGGTGACGCCGTGCGATCCCGCGTCCTTCTCGGTGATCAAGCGGGAGCCCGCCAGGCGGCGGTGGAGTTCGAGCGCCCCGGTGTAGGGGGTCGCCGCGTCCCTGGTGCTCTGCACGATCAGCACGGCGGGCAGCCCGTGGTGCGAGCGGACGTCCACCGGGCGCTGCTGCTTGACGCCCCAGGTGGCGCACGGCAGGTTCAGCCAGGCGTTCTCCCACGTCAGGAAGGGGTACTTGGCGTGCAGCGCGGTGTTATCCCGGTCCCATGTGCGCCAATTCGTGGGCCACTTGGCGTCGGTGCACTCCACCGCGGTGTACACGGCGTTGCTGTTCTCGGCCGAGATGTTGCCCGCGGTGTCGGACAGGTCGGGCGCCGCCGCGTCGAGCAGCGCCTGGGTGTCACCCGCCTCGTAGCGGCTCCAGACGCCCGCGACCGTGGCCCATGTCGAGTCGTAGTAGGGCGCGTTCTGGAAGAAGCCGAGGAGTTCGTTCGGCCCGACGACGCCGCCGATCGGGTGGCTCTTGGCGGCGGCGCGCAGCGCGAGCCACTTCTGCTCGACCTTCGCGGGCGTGTCGCCGAGGTGGTAGACGGAGTCGTACGTCGCGACCCACGCCTCCCAGTCGTCCCAGCGGCCCTGGAAGGCCACGTCCTGGTCCAGGTTGTTCCGGTACCAGATCTGGTCCTGCGCCGGGTTGACGACGCTGTCCACGATCAACCGGCGCACGTGCGTCGGGAAGAGCGTCGCGTAGACCGCGCCGAGGTACGTGCCGTAGGAGACGCCCAGGTAGTTGAGCTTCTTCTCGTGCAGCGCGGCGCGGATGACGTCCAGGTCGCGGGCGGTGTTCTGCGTGGTCATCTGGGAGAGCGTCCGCGCGCCGGTGCGCTCCAGGCAGCCGTCGGCGTACTCGGCGGCGAGCTTGCGCTGTGCGAGCTTGTCGGCCTCGCTGTCCGGCACCGGGTCGGCCTTGGGAGCTTTCACGTACTCCTGCGGGTCCTCGCAGGAGATCGGGGCGGAGTGGCCGACGCCGCGCGGGTCGAAGCCCACGAAGTCGTACGCCTTCGCCGTCTTGACCCACAGCGCGGAGGAGGTGGTGACCCGGACCGGGAAGCGCAGTCCCGAGCCGCCGGGACCGCCCGGGTTGTAGATCAGCGCGCCTTGCCGTTCGGCCGGGGTACCGGTGTTGCCCGCCCGGTCCACGGCCAGCTTGACGGTCGCGCCGAACGGCTTGCCGTAGTCGACGGGCACGGTCACATAGCCGCAGGTGATCGGCGACGGAATGTTCCAACTCGCCGGGCAGGCCGCCCAGTCGATGCCCTTGCGGGCGGCGTTCGCGGCGGCGATCACCACGCCGACGGACTCGGGTACGGTGACGGACCGCGCCGATCTCGACGGCTGGTCGTGCGACTGTGCGGTGGCCGCCGGGGCGGCTGCGATGGCGCCCGCGATCAGGGCGCCGGTGGAGACGAGCACGATCGTGCGTCTCAAGGCGGAAACTCCCCTCCTGGTCCGTGGCTTGTGGCCACGGTGGTCACAGTTGCTGCGGAGCGAATCCTTTCCCCTGTGAGTCGCCTGTGAACAGGCCAGGCGGGTGATTCTTCATCAAAGTGTGATTCTGCGGACGAGTTGGGCGTGAGGTGGCTGCCGCCGCACGGGTGACGGCCGTTCCCCCGGGCCTGCGCTGGTCGCGCTCCGGGCGCCGGGATGCCCGCACAGCGGAGCTGTGCGGGCATTCAGGTAACGCGGCGGGCGGGCGTGCCAGGCACCGAAGGGGCCGTTCGTGATCCGCCGGACAGGCTCTAGTCGGCCGGGGCGCTCGCGGCCCGGACGGCCGCCAGACCGGCGTCCAGCAGACGGCGCAGGCGCAGGCCGTCCGCGGCCACCGCGGTGATCAACGCGGCGGGGCCCGCGAGCGGGGTGACGGCCGCCCGGCCTTCGGCGGGGTCGGCGAGCAGCGTGCGGGCGACGGCCGGGAGGTCGGCGAAGCCGGGTTCGATCAGCAGGAGTTGGCCGACTGCCCGGTAGCGGCCGAGGACGGCCGGGCCGTCCCAGCCGGTGGGGGCGCCGGGGCCGAAGCGGAGTTCCTGGTCCAGGAGCGGGCGGCCGTCGAGGTGGGCGGTCAGCCGGGTGCTGAGGTGGCCGGGGGGTTCCGCGTGGCGGCCGAGGATCTGTTCGTCCCGCAGCAGGAGGCGCGCGCCGGGGCCGAGGTCCACGCGGGTGGTCATCCGCAGGTCGCTGCGGTGGGCGGCGATCACCGGCTCGGGCAGCCAGCGCAGCGCGCCACCGGCCCGTACGGTCAGCCGCACGTCGTACGTCGCCCGCCCGCCGTCCCGCCCCGGCAGGGACACCGTGGCCGCGGCGGACCCCACCGCGAGCCGTGCGCCCTGCCCCACCTCCGCCTCGATCCGCAGCCGGTCGCCGCCGAGCGGCGCGCTCATCGCGCCGACCACCATCACCCCGGCCCCTTCGCCGTCGGCGCCGCCGACGACCCGGCTGCGCCGCAGCGCCAGCGGTCCGTCACCGGCCAGCACGGGCAGCGCCGTACCGCCGTGCCCGTCGGGGGCGGCGACGATCCGCGCCGTGGCGACGACACCGCGCGCGGTGTCGCGGACCGCCACGTCGTTCACGCCGTCGTCGCGGGGACGGCGGCCCAGGCGGCCAGGCGGTCGCCCACCCAGGCGGCGACCGGGGCGACGCCGTCGGGGGCGGCGACGGAGGTGAGGACGACCGGCAGGTCGCCGCGCTGGGCGGCGGCGTCGCGGGACATGCGGGTGAGGTCGGCGCCGACGTAGGGGGCGAGGTCGGTCTTGTTGATCACGAGGAGGTCGGCGGTGGTGACGCCGGGGCCGCCCTTGCGGGGGATGTCGTCGCCGCCCGCCACGTCGATGACGAAGATCTGCGCGTCCACCAGTCCCTTGGAGAAGGTGGCGGTCAGATTGTCGCCGCCGGACTCGACGAGGATGAGGTCGAGCGGGCCGACCGCGTCCTCCAGGTCCTCGACGGCTTCGAGATTCGCGGAGATGTCGTCCCGGATCGCGGTGTGCGGGCACGCGCCGGTCTCCACGGCGGCGATCCGTTCGGCGGGCAGCACCGCGTTGCGCAGCAGGAATTCGGCGTCCTCGCGCGTGTAGATGTCATTGGTGACCACGGCGATCGACAGGTCGTCGCGCAGTCTGCGGCACAGCGCCGCGACGGTCGCGGTCTTCCCGGACCCGACCGGGCCGCCGAGGCCGATCCGCAGCGCGCGCCGCCTGCCGTCGGCGCGGACGGCGGGCGAGGAGTGCGCGTACCGCTCGGGGAAGGTCTCGGGGTGGTCGAGATGCATGGTCAACTCCGTTGGTGCGGACGGCGTTCGGAACCGGGCGGCGGATGAGGCTGCGGATCGGGAGGCGGATCAGGCTGCGGATCGGAAAGCGGATCGGGAGGCGGGTCAGGAGGCGAATCACGAGGCGAAGAGGCGTACGGGCCAGGCGGCGTGGTCCTGCGCGGCAAGGTCGAGCAGCGGCGCGGACGCGGCGGGCAGCACGTCCGGGCCTTCGGCGAGGGCGCGTTCGGCGGCGAGCACCGCCGCGGCGGCCGCCTCGTCGACGCACGGTGCCAGCCGGGCGAGTACGGCCGCGGCGTGGAAGGGGTCGAGGCTCAGCAGCCGTACGGCGGCGGTCGCGGGCCCGCTGACGGACTCGTAGGCGGCGACGTGTGCCGCGTCCTGCGGGAGCAGGCCGGCGGCGCGGGCGGTGACGCCGAGGACGACGGGCTGGTGGGCGCCGCGCGGGCGGGCGGCGGCGAGCTGGTCGAGCGCGGGTGCGGGCCAGGCGGCGCGGGCGGCGCGCAGAAGCTGGCGGCCGAGCTTGCGGGAGGTGGTGCGCAGGGCGGGCGAGGGGGTGCGGGCGTCGGCCGCCGCGTCGAGGACGAGCGGGTCGAGGCCGAAGGTCGCCGCCGCGGCCAGTGCGGCGGCGACCAGTCCAGTGGTGTGCAGACGGCCCCGGCAGAAGTCCGCCAGGGTCGCCGCGTCCCGCACCCGGCCGTCGGCGACCGCGGCCTCCGCGCCGCCGGAGTGCGCGTGGCCGCCGGCCGGGAAGCGGCCGTCGGCGAGCAGCAGCAGGGCTGCGCGCGCGGCGGGTGTCGTGGTCGTAGGGGGCGGTGTCGTAGGGGGCGGTGTCGTCGGGGTCATGGTCTCAGAAGAGGAAGTACCGCTGGGCCATGGGCAGTTCCGGCGCGGGCGCGGGCTCCACGACCTCGCCGTCGATCCGTACGGTGAACGTGTCGGGTTCGACCTCGACTCTCGGCAGCGCGTCGTTCTCCCGCATGTCGGCCTTGGTCACGGCGCGTGTACTGCGGATCGGCACGAACTCCTTGCCGAGGCCGAGGCGTTCGGGCAGGCCGTCCTCCAGCGCCGCCTCGTTGACGAAGTTGACGGAGTTGGCGGCGGGCGCGGCGCCGACCGCGCCGAACATCGGCCGGGGAAGCACGGGTTGGGGGGTGGGGATGGACGCGTTGGCGTCGCCCATCTGGGCGTAGGCGATCTGCCCGCCCTTGATGACGAGTTGCGGCTTGACTCCGAAGAACGCCGGTTCCCACAGCACCAGGTCGGCGAGCTTCCCGGCCTCGACGGAGCCGATCTCGTGGTCGAGGCCCTGCGCGACCGCGGGGTTGATGGTGTATTTGGCGACATAGCGGCGGGCGCGGTGGTTGTCGGCCGCGCCGTCGCCGGGGAGCGCGCCGCGCCGTCGCTTCATCACGTGCGCGGTCTGCCAGGTGCGCAGGGCGACTTCGCCGATCCGGCCCATGGCCTGTGAGTCGGAGCTGATGATGCTGATCGCGCCGAGGTCGTGCAGGACGTCCTCGGCGGCGATGGTCGACGGGCGGATCCGGGACTCGGCGAAGGCGAGGTCCTCGGGGACCGACGGGTTGAGGTGGTGGCAGACCATCAGCATGTCGAGGTGCTCCTCGACGGTGTTGACGGTGTGCGGCCGGGTCGGGTTGGTCGAGGACGGCAGCACGTGCGGCTGCGAGACCACGGTGATGATGTCGGGCGCGTGCCCGCCGCCCGCGCCTTCGGTGTGGTAGGCGTGGATGCCCCGGCCCGCGATGGCGGCCAGGGTGTCCTCGACGAATCCGGCCTCGTTCAACGTGTCGGTGTGGATGGCCAGTTGGGCGCCGGTCCGCTCACAGACCGTCAGGCAGGCGTCGATGGCGGCGGGGGTGGCGCCCCAGTCCTCGTGGATCTTGAACCCGACGGCTCCGGAGCGCAGTTGGTCGTGCATGGACCGCTGGTTGACGGTGTTGCCCTTGCCGAGCAGCCCGACGTTGACCGGGTACGCCTCCAGGCCCGCGAACATCCGCGCCAGGTGCCAGCCGCCGGGCGTGACGGTGGTCGCCTTGGTGCCCTCGGCCGGTCCCGTGCCCCCGCCGATGACGGTGGTGACGCCCGCCGACAGGGCCTGCGGCAGCAGCGTCGGCGAGATGAAGTGGACGTGCGCGTCGATGGTGCCCGCGGTGAGGATCTTGCCGTTGCCCGCGATGATCTCGGTCTCGGGGCCGATGACGAGGTCGGGGTGGACGCCGTCCATCGTCTCGGGGTTGCCCGCCTTGCCCAGCGCGGTGATCCGGCCGTCGCGGATGCCGATGTCCGCCTTGACCACGCCCCAGTGGTCGAGGACGACGGCGCCGGTGATGACGGTGTCGGGCGCGCCCTCCGCGCGGCTGGTGCGCGCCTGGCCCATCGACTCGCGGATCACCTTGCCGCCGCCGAAGACGGCTTCGTCGCCCGCGAGTCCCGGCCCGCCCGCCAGGTCGCGTTCGACCTCGATCAGCAGGTCGGTGTCGGCCAGCCGGACCCGGTCCCCGGTGGTGGGGCCGTAGAGGTCGGCGTATACGGCCCGCGAGAGGTCAGCCATCGAGCGCCCCCGCGGTCTCGCCGCGCAGCCCGGCCACGACGCGCTGTCCGGCGATCGGCACGAGTTCGACCTCGGCGGGGATGCCGGGCTCGAAGCGTACGGCGGTGCCCGCGGCGATGTTCAGCCGCAGGCCGCGGGCGGCGGCGCGGTCGAACTCCAGACCGGGGTTGGCCTCGGCGAAGTGGTAGTGCGAGCCGACCTGGACGGGCCGGTCGGCCGCGTTGAGAACGGTGAGGCGGGTCACCGGACGGCCCGCGTTGAGCGGCACGGGCGCGTCCGCGCTGAGGATCTCTCCGGGGATCATGGCGCTCCTGCCCGTCAGACGATCGGCTGGTGGACGGTGACGAGCTTGGTGCCGTCGGGGAACGTGGCCTCGACCTGCACGTCGTGGATCATCTCGGGGATGCCGTCCATGACGTCGGCGCGGGTCAGCACGGTGCGCCCGGACTCCATCAGTTCCGAGACGCCGCGGCCGTCGCGGGCCCCTTCGAGCAGATGCGCGGTGATGAGCGCGACCGCCTCGGGGTGGTTGAGCCGCAGCCCGCGGGCGCGCCGCTTGGCCGCCACGTCCGCGGCGACATGGATGAGCAGGCGTTCCTGCTCGTGGGGGGTCAACTGCACAGCCACACCTCACAGTCGTC
This sequence comes from Streptomyces sp. NPDC088910, assembly GCF_044749865.1. NCBI lineage: Bacteria > Bacillati > Actinomycetota > Actinomycetes > Kitasatosporales > Streptomycetaceae > Streptomyces > Streptomyces sp. NPDC088910. The sequence goes on along the minus strand of NZ_JBIVIV010000010.1, from coordinate 265,155 downwards.
AGAACCCGCGAGATTAGTTCGACGCGGTTTCGACTGCGTTAACCCCTGTTACGGGCGGCGGTCGCTGTTACGGACGACGGTCGCCGGTCTGGTGACCCCGGTGCTCGGCCGCGATGCCGAACCGTCGGCGTTCGCCCGTGGCGGACGTACGGGAGCCGACGGCGGAGACCGTACTGATCACCTGCTCCTCGGCCTGCTCGTCGAGATCACGCAGTCGTTGCAGGTCAGCGGCGGACACCAGGGCGACGAGCGGCTTGCCGTGGCGGGTCAGCACCACCTGTTCGCCGCCGTAGACCACGCGGTTGATCAGTTCCGCGAGCTCGGCACGCGCTTGTGTCACCGGGACGTCATGGGTCATGCTCCCCATCATAACGAGATGTACGTCCTGTACATTTTGACCTGTGGCCAGTTCCTGCGCCCAGATCCGCCCGGAGGTGCACGCCGTGTTCCGTCCCACCGCCCGCTACGTCCTGCCCGAGTTCACCGAACGCAGCAGCAACGGCGTCCGCACGATGGACCCGTACTCCAAGCTGCTCCAGGAGCGGATCATCTTCCTGGGCACCCAGGTCGACGACACCTCGGCGAACGACGTGATGGCCCAGCTCATCCACCTGGAGAACGCCGCCCCCGAGCAGGACATCAACCTCTACATCAACTCGCCCGGCGGCTCGTTCTCGGCGATGACCGCCATCTACGACACGATGCAGTTCGTCACCTGCGACGTGGCGACGGTCTGCATCGGGCAGGCCGCCTCGGCCGCGGCCGTGCTGCTGGCGGCGGGCGCGCCGGGCAAGCGCATGATCACTCCGGGCGCGCGGGTGCTGATCCACCAGCCGTCGCTCGGCGAGGTGGTCCAGGGGCCCATCTCGGACCTGGAGATCCAGGCCAACGAACTGCTGCGCACCCGCGAGCAGTTGGAGACGCTGCTGGCCCGGCACACCGGCCGGGACATCGAGCGGATCCGTACCGACATCGAGCGGGACAAGGTCCTCGACGGCGAAGAGGCCGTCGCCTACGGGCTGGTGGACAAGCTGACCACCAGCCGCAAGACCAACGGCCCCGCGTACGGCCTGCGGTGACCCGCGGTGGTCCCGGAACTGCCGCCGCTTCCGGCGCTCACCCGCTCCGAGGGTGAGCTGATCGACTCCTACCTGGAGGTCGTCGATCTGCTCGGCCGGATCAATCCGTCCCGCACCGCCGACACCTACAGCGCCCTGCGGGCCGCCCAGGCGCTGGTGGGCCGGGCGACCGCGCTGCGCGACGCGCTGACCGTGATGCACATGCGGGGCGAGACCGAACTGCACCACGCGACACTGGCCCGCGCCCTGCGGGTGCTGGACGGCGAGCGGCGGTCGGGGCTGGTGGCGCTGGCGCCCGATCCGGCCGCGGGGCCGCCGCCCGCGTGAGGCTGGTGCGGACAGCGCGGCCCGTGCGGCCCGTGCGGCCCGTTGGTGTGAGCCTCGTGCGGTCCGCCGACGGAGAGCTCGCGCGGCACGCCGACGCAAGCCAGGTGTGAGCGCGGTCACTCTGCGCGCCCGAAACCGTCGGCACTGCACCAAAGGGGCTCATCCCATCGGCGTATTCACCGCCGATTCATGCTCTCCGGCCGAATTGCGCGCACCGGCCAAAACCGCCCATCGTCCGTCACATATCCGCAGGTCAGATGATGCGACCGGGGGCGCGGACCGGGTGATTCACCCCGGTGTCCACCCGAATAGGTGAGTCGTGACCTGACTCACACCGCGCGTTTCCCGCCCGGCTGTGGCCGGTTCTGTGCGTCACCATCCGTAGTGACGACAAGCCCCCGCCGCCGTGGCGGGGCGGTCCACGCGGACGCCCAGTCCCGCCGCCGCGTGGACGTCAGGTCGACATGAGTGCACCGGCGGGAGCGGAGGACCCAGGTACGACGGGTCGGTCACGGCACAGCGCCGGAGCCGTCCCTTGGGGTGAAGCCGCACCACGCGGCCGGGCATCTTCGCCAGCCCGAACCCGACAGGTCATCCTTCGGAGGCTGATGACGAAGGGTTGCGCATGTTCGCGCTCAAGTGCATCTCCGGACGGCTGTCCCGGCTCGGGACGGCCTCCGTGCTCACCGCCACAGCGGTCGCACTGCCCGCGCTGCTGCCGGGCACCGCCCAGCAGGCCGAGGCCGCGACGATGGGCGTGAAGGCCCTGAACGTGGCGGCGTCGAAGAAAGGCTCGCCCTACCAGTGGGGCGCCACCGGCCCGAACCGCTTCGACTGCTCGGGGCTGACGCTGTACTCGTTCAAGCGCGCGGGCAAGAAGCTGCCGCGTACCGCCGCCGCCCAGTACAACAGCACCCGGCACATCTCGTCGGGGGCCCGCCGCGTCGGTGACCTGGTGTTCTTCCACACCGGCCGGTCCATTTACCACGTCGGGATCTACGCCGGGAGCGGCCGGATCTGGCACGCCCCCAAGACCGGCGCCAGGGTCCGGCTGGAAAGGATCTGGACCAGCGCCGTCTGGTACGGGCGGGTGGCGTGACCCGGACGGCCGATTCCGGCCGCGCCGCGTATCGCGCCCGTACGGCGTATACGGTCCGTGGAGCGGTGGGCACTCGCCGCCGCGCGGCCCGGCCGTCGTCCGGCCCGAACAGCGGCCCGGAGCCGTAGAACAGTGCGGGCCGGCGGCTCGGGTGCGACGGGGCGACCCGCCGCACCCCCTTCAGCGGCGTGGACAGCCGGTCCGGCCGGGGGGTGCGGCTCCCCCGGCCGGATCAGGGACGGTCAGCCCGCCGGGAGCAGCACCGGCGCGAGCGGACGCGGCGCCGGAATCCCGCGCCACGGCACGTAGTACGGGTTGCGTACGCAGCCGGCCAGGTCCTCGTCCTTGGTCGCCTTGTCGACGGGACAGGCGCCGACGATGAAGCGCCGGGCGAGGCCCCCGGGGAAGGCGACCTCGTGCTGGTCGGCCCACTTGTGGGTGTCACCGATCGTGGCGTTGACGTCGATGCCGCCGGGCGCGTCCACGTAGTAGTTGAAGCCGGGCTTCCACTGCTTGTAGAGGTCGTGGTCGTAGCTGGTGCTCACGAACGGCGACGGCTGGTTCTTCAGCACGTACGCCGCGAGGTCGTACTGCCCGTCCTGCGCGGCCTTGGGCTGGAAGCCCTCCTGGAAGACCACGGCGGGGGCGCGGCCGTCCGAGCGGAACAGCTCCCCGCACGTGCGGCGGTAGGACGGCTCGGGGGTGATGCGCTCGACGTCGACGCTGCGGTCGGCGGCGGCGAACAGCGGGTCGTGGACCACCGGGCACCAGCCGTCGTCGCCCGCGGGGGCGGGACGGGGCACGAGGGACGTGGAGGGCGCGGACAGGGCGGTGGGCGCCGCGGGGGACAGGGGTCCGGAGGCGACGGCCGACGCGGTCTCCGACGTGGCCGCGGTCTGCGCGGCGAGTACGGCGGTCAGGGTCAGCGCGCCGGTCGTGAGAAGCGACCGGACTCGGTTCTTGATCATGACGCACAGACTCGCGGGACCGGCCCCGCGATCGGCCGCATGTCACCCGATCGTAGGCGCGTCCGGCCGCGTACGGGACGGCTGAGAGGATGGTCGGATGAGCTCGCCGACCACCGCGGCGCACCGCGCCGGGCCCTCCCTGCGGTCCCTGCTGGACGCCGCCGCGCGAGGCGACTTCCCGCCCGCCGACGGCACCGTCACCTTCGTCGCCCAGCCGTCGGCCCGCGACGCCGGAGTCATCGCCTTCACCGCCCACACTGTGGTCTTCGCCGACATCGCCGACGCGTCGGGGACGGCGAGTACGGGGAGTACGGCGGGTACGGCCGAATGCCCGGCGTCCGAAGGCACCGGTGCCGGTCTCCGCGCCCTGCTCCCGCCCGACGACCTGTCCGCTCCGCTCAACCCGCCTTTCCTGACCGCTCTTTGCGCCCGCACCGGCCGTGTGGTCAACAACCTCGACCTGCTGGCCCTGGCCGCCCCGCTGCCGGGCCCGCCCCCGCTCCCCCTCACCGAGACCACCGACCGCTCCCATCCGCGGATCGTGCGGGCGCTCCAGCACCGCGACGACGTGCGGGCCTGGACCGCGCCCGGCGGCACCGTCCTCATCGGCCGCGGTGTGGCGGGCCGTTGGGAGACCGCCGTCGAGGTGGACCCGGACGCCCGCGGCAAGGGCCTCGGCCGCCTTCTCGCCCTCGCGGCCCGTCATCTCGTCCCGGACGGCGCGCCGTTGTGGGCCCAGATCGCCCCGGGCAACGCGGCCAGCGTGCGGGCCTTCCTCGCCGCCGGTTTCGCACCGGTCGGAGCCGAGGCGCTGCTGGTGCCGCCGACGCGCCCGTGAACAGCGCCCGTCGCTCAGGCCACCGGGACCGCCCAGGGGATCGTGATCCAGACCGTCTTGCCGCCCTCGTCGGTCGGCGTGATCCGCAGCCTGCCGCCGGACTCCGCCGCCAGATGCCGAATGATCACCATCCCGCGCCCGTTGTCCTGCTGGACCGCCGCGGGCAGCCGCTGGGGCCAGCGCGGGTGGCTGTCGGTCACGCCGATCAGCAACTGCTCCTGCCGTTCGAGACGCACGTCCACGGTGAAGGTCGGCGACATCCCCGAGGTGTGCAGCACCGCGTTGGTGGCCAGCTCGGAGACGATCAGGCGCACGGCGTCGACCGAGGGGGCGTCCGACGGCAGTCCCCATTCGGCGAGTCGGGCGCAGACGTAGCGCCGGGCCGCCGGTACCGAGGCAGGGTCGCTCGGCAGAGTGACGGAAGCTTCCTGCAGATCTGCCATGGCGACATCGTTCCTTTCCCATCCCACCGCGGACCGGGGTATCGGCGCGGGCTCTCCGGGCCACGCCCGGAAGTGGCTGGTTCGCGCCAGACTGCCACTAATCGTGCCGCCGTTTCGGACGGTCCACCGCGCAATGCATATATCTGTCGCTCAAATCGGTGAACTCTGCTACGTGGATACGCATTTGGTCGGCACACTGTCGTAATGACCGCCCGACTACCGGCATCCCTCACTTCAGGAGGTGCGAGAGGCCATGGAACGGGTCCCCGCCGTACGACGACGCAAGCTCGGCGGCGAACTGCGCCGACTCCGCGACCTGTCCGGAATGACCAGCGAGCAGGTCGCCGAGGCGGCCGGCTGGCACCAGTCGAAAGTCAGCCGTATCGAGACCGGCCGCAGCAGCGTCAGCGCCGAGGACGTCGACGTGCTGCTCGACGTCTACGAGGTGCGCGACCGCGATCTGCGCGACCTGCTGGGCACGCTGGCAGGTCAGGGCAGACAGCGCGGCTGGTGGCAGGACTTCCGCGACGTACTGCCCGTGGAGTACCGCGACTTCATCAGCCTGGAGGCGGGTGCCAGCCGGGCCCGCTCGATGGAGAACAGCGTGGTGCCCGGCCTGCTCCAGACCCCCGCCTACGCCCGGGCACTCACCCGCGACGTCATGCCGCATCTGACCCGGAGCGAGGCCGGCGCACTGGTCGACGTGCGGATCGCCCGGCAGGCGGTGCTGCGCCAGGACGAGCCGCTGGAACTGTGGGCCGTGCTGGACGAGGCCGTGCTGCGCCGCGTGGTCGGCGGCCCCGCGGTCATGTCCGATCAGTTGCGGTCACTGGAACGCGCCGCCGCGCTGCCGCAGATCCGGCTCCAGGTGCTGCCCTTCGGTGCCGGAGGCCACATAGGAGTTACGGGTTCGTTCGTTATCTTCTCATTTCCGCGCATCGCTGATCTCGACGTGGTTGTTATCGATCATTTGACGAGTAGTCTCTACGTCGATCGAAAAGAAGACATCACCGCTTACGGCGCCGCTTTCACCCGATTGAGCAACATTGCCCTTCCTCGCGACGAGTCCGTCGCGTTGATCAGTAAGATCGCCGGGGAGATGTCGCGATTCGCAGGCGCATAAAGGAGGCCACCATGGCGGCACAGTCCGGGTACGTTTCCTCGAGCGCGTCGATTTCCGGCGTGACATGGCGGAGGAGCAGTCACAGCACCGCCGCGAACAACTGCGTGGAGACCGCGAGACTGGCCTCGGGGCTGCTCGCCGTCCGCGATTCCAAGGACCAGGAGGGGCCCGCGCTGCTCTTCCCACCGGGTGCCTGGTCGCACTTCGTCGGGGCGCTGCGCCGGGACGACCTCGGCCCCGCGTAGGACCGGTTCGGTTCCTGCGCCGGACGGACGGCGGCGGGCCGCGCCGTCAACCGCGCGGCGCCGTACGGACGATGACGTCCACCGCACCCGCGACCTGCGCGTCCGTCAGGTCGCAGCGCGCGGTCAGCCGCAGCCGGGACACCCCGTCGGGGACGGACGGCGGCCGGAAGCAGCCGACGGCCAGACCCGCGGCCCGGCACCGGGCCGCCCACTCGACGGCCGCCTCGGGCGAGGGCGCGCGCACCGACACCACACAGGCGTCGGGCGCCGTCGCGTCCAACTCCGCGGCGGTCAGCATCCGGTGGAAGGCGCGGGCCACGTGCAACGCGCGGTCGGCGCGCTCCGGCTCGCGCCGCAGCAGCCGCAGCGCGCCGAGGGCGGCGCCCGCCGCGGCCGGGGCGAGACCGGTGTCGAAGATGAAGGTGCGGGCGGCGTTGACCAGGTGCTCGATGACGGCCGCGGGGCCGAGCACCACACCGCCCTGCGCGCCGAACGCCTTCGACAGCGTCGCCGTGCTCACCACGTCGGGGGCCCCGGCGAGTCCGGCCGCCGCGAGCGCGCCGCGCCCGCCCTCGCCCAGCACGCCGAAGCCGTGCGCGTCGTCGACGAGCAGCGCGGCGCCGTACTCGCGGCAGGCCGCGGCGAGCGCGGGCAGCGGCGCCGCGTCGCCGTCCACCGAGAACACCGAGTCGCTGACGACGACGGAGGACGCTCCCCCGGACCGGGACGCGTCGGCGTCCCGCCGGGCCCGCGCGCCGAGCGCCTTGCGTACGGCCTCGGGGTCGGCGTGCGGCACCACTTCGGTGGTGGCGCGCGACAGGCGGCAGCCGTCGATCAGTGAGGCGTGGTTGGCGGCATCGGAGACCAGCAGGGTGTCGGGGCCGGTCAGCGCGGTGACGGCGGCGAGGTTGGCGGCGTAGCCGGAGGCGAGGACCAGGGCCGCCTCGAAGCCGGTGAAGTCGGCGATCTCCGCTTCGAGTTCCGCGTGCAGCGCGGTGCTGCCGGTGACCAGCCGGGAGCCGGTGGCGCCCGCGCCCCAGCGCAGGCAGGCGTCGGCGCCCGCCTGCGTGACCTCGGGGTGCCGGGTCAGGCCGAGGTAGTCGTTGCCCGCGAGGTCGAGCAGTTCCCAGTCCGCCGGGCGGGGGCGCAACTCCCGCCGGAGCCCGGCCTCGCGCCTGATCCTGGCCTGTTCCGCGATCCAGCCGAAGGGACCTGACGGGTCGGCGGTGTCGCTCCCGGCGGAGGCGTGCGGGTCGGCGGGGTCGGTGCTCTTCACGGGTGTCCCTGGGGTCGGCGGGTCGATGGATCGGGCGGATCGGTGCGCGAGCCGGTCGGGCGGATCGGCGGCTTTTCGGCTCAGCGGTTCTTCGGCTCAGCGTTTCAGTGGCACTTCGGTTCAGCGGCACTTCTGGTCGGGCCGCGCGCCCCCTCACACGGACGTCATCAGCAACGTACTGGCCCGCACACATGCACAGGGTGTGGTGATGCACACACCAGTAGCCACCCGAGTTGTGCGGTCCGCCATTGGCCGCGGGTGCCGTCGTGCGCGAGGATCGCCCCTATGGATCTGCTGACCACTCTCGTGGACAAGGGGCTGCGGCGCGAGCTGCCCACCAGGGACGAGGCGCTTGCCGTCCTCGCGACCTCCGACGACGAACTGCTCGACGTGGTGGCCGCCGCGGGCAAGGTGCGCCGCCAGTGGTTCGGACGCCAGGTCAAGCTGAACTACCTGGTCAACCTCAAGTCCGGGCTGTGCCCCGAGGACTGCTCGTACTGTTCGCAGCGACTCGGCTCGAAGGCCGAGATCCTCAAGTACACCTGGCTCAAGCCCGACGAGGCCGCCGCGGCGGCGCGCGCCGGGGTGGCGGGCGGCGCCAAGCGGGTGTGCCTGGTGGCGAGCGGGCGCGGTCCCACCGACCGCGACGTGGACCGGGTCTCGGCGACCATCGCGGCCATCAAGGACCAGAACGAGGACGTCGAGGTGTGCGCCTGCCTCGGCCTGCTCTCCGGCGGCCAGGCCGAGCGGCTGCGGACGGCGGGCGCGGACGCGTACAACCACAACCTCAACACCTCCGAGAACACCTACGGCGACATCACCACGACGCACACCTACGCCGACCGTGTGGACACCGTGCGGCAGGCGCAGGCCGCCGGGCTGTCCGCGTGCTCGGGGCTGATCGCGGGTATGGGCGAGAGCGACGCGGACCTGGTGGACGTGGTGTTCTCACTGCGCGCGCTCGACCCGGACTCGGTGCCGGTGAACTTCCTGATCCCGTTCGAGGGCACGCCGCTGGCCAAGGAGTGGAATCTCACCCCGCAGCGCTGCCTGCGCATCCTGGCGATGACGCGGTTCGTCTGCCCGGACGTCGAGGTACGGCTCGCGGGCGGCCGTGAGGTGCACCTGCGCACGATGCAGCCGCTCGCCCTGCACCTGGTCAACTCGATCTTCCTGGGCGACTATCTGACCAGCGAGGGCCAGGCGGGCCAGGCCGACCTCGACATGATCGCCGACGCGGGCTTCGAGGTGGAGGGCGCGGGGACGTCCACGCTGCCCGCGCACCGCGCCGACGTCGCGGAGGCGGCGACCGGCTGCGGTTCCCACGCTTCCGGCTCCGTGTGCGGCTCGCACGAAGGCGGCTGCGGCCCCTGCGGCCACGCCGAGGACGCGGCACCCGCCGCGAGCGCGGCGCCCGTGCGGACCGAGACGGTGCGGACGGAACCGGTACGCGCCGAGGGCCCGCGCCCCGATCTGGTGGCGGTACGGCGACGCGGCGCGGGGACGGACCTGCCGCCCAATGCCTGAGCCCTGCCCCTCGCCCGACGCGCCGCTCGACCCGGACACGCTGCTGGCGCTGGACCGGGAGCACGTCTGGCATCCGTACGGCCCGATGCCCGGCCGTCAGGAGCCGCTTGTCGTCGCGTCCGCCTCCGGCGTACGGCTGCGGCTCGCGGCGCCCGCCGAGGGCCGTACCGAACTGGTCGACGGCATGTCGTCGTGGTGGTCGGCGATCCACGGCTACCGGCACCCCGTGCTGGACGACGCGGCGCACGCCCAGCTCGACCGGATGAGTCATGTGATGTTCGGCGGGCTCACGCACGAGCCCGCCGTACGTCTCGCGGCCAAGCTGGTGGAGATCACGCCGGAGCCGCTGCGGCATGTCTTCCTCGCCGACTCGGGTTCCGTGTCGGTCGAGGTCGCGATCAAGATGTGCCTCCAGTACTGGCGTTCGCTGGGCAGGCCGGACAAGCAGCGGCTGCTGACCTGGCGCGGCGGCTACCACGGGGACACCTGGCAGCCGATGTCGGTGTGCGATCCGGACGGCGGCATGCACGAGCTGTGGTCGGGCGTGCTGCCCCGGCAGATCTTCGCCGACGCCCCGCCGCCCGGCTTCGACGCGGCGCCCGACGCCGTGTACACCGCGCATCTGCGGGAGTTGATCGGACGGCACGCCGACGAGCTGGCCGCCGTCATCGTCGAGCCGGTGGTGCAGGGCGCGGGCGGCATGTCCTTCCACTCCCCCGAGTACCTGCGGGTGCTGCGGGAGGCGTGCGACGAACACGACGTCCTGCTGGTCTTCGACGAGATCGCCACCGGTTTCGGCCGCACCGGCACGCTCTTCGCGGCCGAGCACGCCGGGGTCTGCCCCGATGTGATGTGCGTCGGCAAGGCGCTGACCGGCGGCTATCTCACGATGGCGGCGGCGCTGTGCACCGGCGAGGTCGCCGAGGGCATCTCGCGCGGCGAGGTGCCGGTGCTGGCGCACGGCCCGACCTTCATGGGCAATCCACTGGCCGCCGCCGTCGCCTGCGCCTCCGTCGACCTGCTGCTCGACCACGACTGGGCGTTGGAGGTCAAGCGCATCGAGTCCGGGCTGCGCGAGGGCCTGGACGGGGTCGCCGCGCTGCCCGGTGTCCGCGATGTGCGGGTGCTCGGCGCGATCGGCGTCGTCCAGCTCGACCACCCGGTCGACATGGCCGCGGCCACCGCCGCCGCGGTGCGCGCCGGGGTGTGGCTGCGGCCCTTCCGCGATCTCGTCTACACGATGCCGCCCTATGTGACGGGCGACGACGACGTGGCGCGGATCTGCGCGGCGGTACGGGACGCGGCCGTCGCGGGCTGACCGGGCCGCGTCCCGGGCGGCAGACGCACGGCATCCGACATACCGCGCGCCGTACGGCATACGTCGTACGAGCTGACCGCGCTCGTCACCAATTGGGCGGAATGAGCGGTCCCGGCACGGGTACGAGGCGCGCCGGGACCGTACGCTCCGGGCACACGCGCGGCGCCCGGAGCGGCACGGCGACATGACATGGCACGGCAACGAGGAACGGAGCGACACCATGGCCATCGTGGTCATCACCGGAACGGGTACCGAGGTCGGCAAGACGGTGGCCACCGCCGCCGTGGCCGCCGCGTCGCTCGCGCAGGGGCTGAGCGTGGCCGTGCTCAAGCCCGCCCAGACGGGCGTGGCGGACGGCGAGCAGGGGGACGCCGCGGAGGTGGCCAGGCTCGCGGGCCCGGTGACGGCGGCCGAACTGGCCCGCTACCCCGAGCCGTTGGCGCCCGCGACGGCGGCCCGCCGCGCCGGGCTGCGGCCGGTGGGCCCCGAGGACATCGCGGAGGCGGCGGCCAAACTGTCCGCGGTGCACGACGTCGTGCTGGTCGAGGGCGCGGGCGGGCTGCTGGTCCGCTACGACGAGCAGGGCTCGACCCTCGCCGACGCGGCGGCGCTGCTGCGGGCGCGGGTGCTGCTGGTCGCCCCGGCCGGGCTCGGCACCCTCAACAGCACGGCGCTGACCGTCGAAGCGCTCAGCGCCCGCAAGGTCGACTGCATCGGTGTGATCATCGGAAGCTGGCGGGCCGAGCCGGAGCTGGCCGAGCGCTGCAACATCGCGGACCTGCCCGAGGTCGCGCAGGCGCCGCTGCTCGGCGCGCTGCCGGAAGCCGCCGGCGCCCTGTCCCCCGCCGCCTTCCGCACCGCCGCCCCCGACTGGCTGGCCCCGCAGCTCGGCGGCACCTGGGACGCGGCCGCCTTCGCGGAGGTCTTCGCCCCGGCGCCGTACAAGGCGTAGGCGCGCGGGGCATCGCCGTACAGGGCGCAGCCGTACGTACGGGCAACCGCGAGCGGGCGCAGCCGTACGTACGGGCGACCGCGAGCGCGCCGCTATCCGACCTGTCCGGCCGGGCCCAGCTCCGCCTCCGTCGTCCAGGTGCGCAGCTCGTCGGCTATCCGGTCCAGTGGCGCCGAGCCGTCCTTCACCAGCCGGGCCAGGTCACGTACCTGTTCCGGCGTCATGGAGGGCTTGAGGCGGCTGGCGACGAGGTAGGCGTAGGCCACGGCCGAGGCGAACAGCGCGTTCGTCTCCTCCAGCGCCGGGACGTGCACGAGCAACTGGAGCATGGCGGCGGCGCGGGTGTGGGTGTCGGTGTAGACGGGCGTGCCGAAGATCTCCGCGTCGTGCCTGCTGACGGCCGCGACGAGCGCGCCCCAGTCGGTCACCTGCGGGTCGCCCGGCGTGTAGTGCTCGGCGACCATCAGCAGCCATGCGAGGTCGATACGGAGGGTCAACGCGCGCCTTCACCCCGGGCGGCCGCCCGGGTGCCGAACTCCTCGGCGAAGACCTCTTCGTAACGCTTCATGAAGTCGGCGGCGGCCTCGACGAATGCCTTGCCGTTCTCGCCCTCGTCCTGCTGGACGAGTTCCTCGATATAGCGGTTCACACTGATACCGCGCTGCGACGCGCGCTGCCGGGCCGTCTCGGCCGTGGCTTCGTCCACCCGAACGTTCAACTGGGTCTTCGACATGCGTCCACGCTAGCGCCGTGGCGCTAGTAGCGGCAAGGGCGCCTTCCTCGGCAACAGCGGGAACCTCCCGCGCCCCCCGGGGACGGATCGGGGCCTTCGACCGTTGGCAGGGCATGAACGACATTCATCTCGCATGCCGGAATTCCCCACCCGGAAATCGGTGCGGTGATTGGCTGCGGTGATGAGCGATCTTCACCTTCGGACCGCCACCCCCTCCGACGCCCTGCCCGTCCTCGCCTTCTGGCGGGTCGCGGCCGAGGGCACCAGCATCAGCGACGACCGGGCGGGGGTGGAACGACTGATCGCCCGCGACCCCGGCGCCCTGCTCCTCGCCGAGCGGGACGGCGACCTCGTCGGTACGGTCATCGCCGGTTTCGACGGCTGGCGCTGCCACCTCTACCGCCTCGCCGTCCACCCGGACGCCCGGCGTCAGGGCGTAGCGACCGCGCTCCTCGACGCCGCCGAACGCCGCTTCACCGCGCTCGGCGGCAGGCGCGGCGACGCGATGGTGCTCGAACGCAACGAGCGGGCGCAGCACGCCTGGAGAGCGGCCGGGTACACCCGCGAGTCCCGCTGGCGCCGGTGGACCAAACCGCTCACCTCATGACGGTCCACCGAGCGACGACCGGGCCGGCCCCGGACCGCCAATACCGAGCGGTCGGCCCGGTCGTGGCCGATCATGGGACCGAGGTGACCGGATGACTGAAACACTTCTGCTGTTGGTGGCCGTACTGCTCACCCTCGCCTGCGGCGTCTTCGTCGCGGCCGAATTCTCCCTGACCACGATCGAGCGCGGTGAGCTGGAGCGCGCGGCGCGGGACGGCGAGCGCGGCGCCGCGGCGGCGCTGGCGGCCGTCCGCACACTGACCGTGCAGCTCTCCGGCGCGCAGCTCGGCATCACCGTGACGGGGCTGGTCATCGGCATGCTCGCCAAGAGCTCGATCGCGGAGCTGCTGCGCGGGCCGCTGCGGGCCGCGGGGCTGCCGGACTCGGCGTCGTCCTCCGTCGCCCTGGTGCTGGGCACCGCCCTGTCCACGGTGGCGCTGATGGTGGTCGGCGAGCTGGTGCCGAAGAACTGGGCGATCTCCACTCCGCTGCCGGTCGCCAAGGCCGTGGCGGCGCCGCAGCGCGCCTTCACCGCCGCCTTCCACCCGCTGATCCACCACCTCAACAACACCGCGAACCGGGTGCTGCGCGCGATGGGCCTCGAACCCGCGGAGGAGCTGGCGTCGGCGCGCGGCCCGCAGGAGCTGGCCGCGCTGGCCCGGCACTCGGCCAAGGAGGGTGTGCTGGAGGCGGACACCGCGGAGCTGTTCGTCCGTACCCTCAACCTCGCCGAGCTCACCGCCGAGAACGTGATGACGCCGCGCGTCCAGGTCACCGCGCTCGAAGCGCAGGCCACCGCCGAGGACGTGGCGAACGCGACCCGCGCGACCGGCCTGTCCCGCTTCCCCGTCTACCGCGGCAGCCTGGACTCGGTGATCGGCACCGCCCACATCAAGGACGTCCTCGCGGTCCCCGCCGACCGGCGCCCGCGCGTGCCGGTCACCGAGCTGCTGCGCGAACCGCTGCTGGTCCCGGAGACGCTGACGGTCGACCGGCTGCTCGACCGGCTGGGCGGACGGCGCTCGATGGCCGTGGTGATCGACGAGTACGGGGGCACGGCGGGCGTGGTGACCATGGAGGACATCGTGGAGGAGGTCGTGGGCGAGGTCCGCGACGAGCACGACCCGCACGAGCTTCCCGACCTGCTCTTCCTGCGGGAGGCGCCGGACGGGCGGCGGATCTACGACGCGGACGGCGCGACCCGTACCGAGGACCAGTTGGAGCGGATCGGGCTGCACGCCCCCGACGGGCCGTACGAGACGCTGGCCGGTCTGGTGGCCCAGCGCCTCGGCCGTATCCCGGCGCGCGGCGACGCCTTCGAGCTGGACGGCTGGCGGATCGAGGTCACCGACGCGAGTGGGCACCGGGCGTCGCGGGCCCGGCTGATCTCCCCCGCGCGGGCGGCCCGGGCCCCCGCCGCCGCGGACAGGGCGGCGGGCGGCACGCCCGGCGCTACGGCGGGCAACCCGCCCGGCAACGCGCCCGGCGACACCGCGGGCACGGCCGAGCGGAGACGTGACCGATGACCGTCGTCCAGTTGCTCATCGGCGCGCTCACCCTCGTGGTGAACGCGTTCTTCGTCGGCGCCGAATTCGCCATGATCTCGGTACGCCGCGGCCAGGTGGAAACCCTCGCCGAGAGCGGCGACCGCCGCGCCCGCAGCGTGGTGTGGGGTCTGGAACACCTCTCGCCGCTGCTGGCCGCGGCGCAGCTCGGCATCACCGTGTGCACGCTGGTGCTCGGTATCGTCGCCGAGCCCGCCATCGCGCACCTGCTGGAGCCGGCGTTCCACGCCGTGCACGTGCCGGAGGGCGCGATCCACGTCATCGCGTTCGTGATCGCGCTGGCCGTGGCCACGTATCTGCACATGCTGTTCGGCGAGATGGTGCCGAAGAACATCGCGCTGGCCGATCCGGTGCGGTCCGCGCTGGTCCTCGGCCCGCCGCTGGTGGGGCTGACCAGGGCGCTGCGGCCGGTGATCTTCGCGATCAACGCGTTCGCCAACACGCTGCTGCGGCTGCTGCGGGTGGAGCCGCGCTCCGAGGTGGCGGCCGTCTTCTCCGACGACGAGCTGTCCCGGATGGTGGTGGACGCCGGGGCGGCGGGGCTGCTCGACGAGCGGGCCGCCGAGCGGCTGCGGGACGCCCTGGAGCTGGGCAGGCGGCCGATCGGCGAGATCGTGGTGCCGCCCGAGCGGGTGGTACGCGCGCCGCTGGGCATCACGCCCGAGGGCCTGGAAGCGCTCGCCGCCGACTCCGGTTACTCCCGATTCCCGGTCGCCGACCCCGACGGCCGGGTCCTGGGCTACCTGCACGTCAAGGACGCCCTGGACGCCGATCCGCGGGACGCGCCCTTCCGGCGCACCGCCCTGCGGCACATCACCCGCGTCGGCGCCGCCACCCCGCTGGACGACGTCCTCACCGCGATGCGGGCGGGCAGCGCCCACCTGGCGGCGGTCGTGGACGACGCGGGGCGCGGCATCGGGCTGGTGACGATGGAGGACGTGCTCAAGGAGCTGGTCGGTCCCGGACGCCCCTGAACGGCCGGGGCGACCGGTAACGGGTCCCGACCTCGTTGCCGGTGCTCCTGAGCGGTCGCATAGGATCTCCGGCGCCATGCAGAATGACGCACAGACAGACACACAGGCAGGCGCGGAGGCGGGCGCGCGGACGCCGGCCGCGTACAGCAGCTTCGTCGCGGTCGGCGACTCCTTCACCGAGGGCATGTCCGACCTGCTGCCCGACGGGTCCTACCGGGGCTGGGCGGACCTGCTCGCCGCCCGCCTCGCCGCCGCTTCCCGCACCGCCACCGGGGACGGGGACGGAACCGCGACCGGGACCGGTCAGCAGCCGGAGCCGGAGGACGGTCCGGGCTTCCGGTACGCGAATCTCGCCGTGCGCGGCAAGCTGATCCGGCAGATCTCCGAGGACCAGGTCGACGTGGCCGCCGCGATGGGCGCCGACCTGATCACCCTGGTCGGCGGCCTCAACGACGTGCTGCGGCCCAAGTGCGACGTGGACGAGGTCTGCGCGGTCCTGGAGAGCTGTGTCGAACGGCTCGCGCCGGCCTGCGGCCAGCTCGTCCTGATGCGCAGCCCCGCCCGGCGCGGGCCGGTCGCCGCCCGCTTCCTGCCCCGGATGGAACAGCTCTTCGCCTTCCTCGACGACCTCGCGGCCCGCCACGGCGCCCTGGTCGTCGACCTGTACGGCGCCGAGGTCCTGGGCGACCAGCGCATGTGGGCCGACGACCGGCTCCATCTCACGGCGGACGGCCACCGGCGCGTCGCCGAGGCCGTCTGGCAGACCCTCGGCCATCCCGCCGAGTCCGACTGGACGGTCGGTCTCCCCCCGGCGGTCCGCCCCGGCTGGACCGCCCGCCGCACGGCCGACCTGCGCTTCACCCGGCGGCACCTCGTCCCGTGGATCGGCCGCCGCCTCACCGGCCGCTCCTCCGGCGACGGCCGTCCCGCCAAGCGCCCCGACCTGCTGCCGTGGGCGGCCGGTCCGTCGTACGACGACTGATCCGCCGTACGACGGGTCGCCCGTCAGCCCAGCGGCAGGTCCAGGTGGGACTCCTCTCCCGGCGGGGAGCTGACGGTGGTCGTGCTGCCCTCGACGTCGGCGTCGGAGTAGAGCTTGTCCTTGCTGTTGACGACCAGGGCCAGCCGGTGGCCGGCGGGCACGTCGTAGGCGGCGGCCTGGAGCTGCCAGGTGACGGTGGTGTCCTGGCCGGGCACGAGGTCGGACAGGGTGTACGGCTCGTGCGTGACGATCCGCGCCGTCCGGTCCTCGGCGATGTCGAAGAGGTACGCGACCAGGGTCGTGGACGCGGCGGAGCTGCGCACGGTCAGCCGGACCTCGGGGATGCCGCGAATCCGGCGCGCCACGTGCGGGTCCGCGCCCGCGGGGAGCGGATCGGTGGCCCACAGCGCCAGGTGCTGCCGGTCGAACTTCTCCGTCTCGTAGGTCTTCGGATTGCCGTTCCACTCGGCCTTGCCGGTCGCCACGATCCCGTCCACCGCCGTGGCCTCGGTCAGGTGCCCGGCGATGAACCCGCGCGACCAGCCGGGCGCGGGCTCCTCGGTCAGTGACCCGTCCCGGCGGCCGGCCCCGGTGTTGGCCAGATACCAGCGTTCGGTGGAGACGGTGACGTCGCCCCAGGTCTGCCGGGGTTCGCGCCGCGCCGGGGTGACGACGGTGTCGTCTCCTGTGCCGGAGCCCGGCCGGGTCTCGTAGGTGAACATGATCTGGTTGTTGACCTGGGGCCAGTCGGGCACGTCGTTCGCCTCGCCCCGCAGGTGGTGGTCGAGCCAGGCGTACGCCTCGGCCATCGCGAGGTTGGGGCCGGTCGGCCCGGCCAGCGGTCCGGTCAGTCCGGGACCCTCCGGCACCGCGTGGTCACCGATCCACATGTTCAGCCGCTTGGGGACGGTGAGGCGGTTGAAGGTGGCCAGCACCTGGTTGACCGGGAACAGGCCCTCGTGCCAGGTGTTGGAGATGAAGGTCGGCACACCGCGGTCGTTGGTGGCGTCGGTGTACGCCTCCGGTGCGCGTTCCGTGCCCCACGCCACGACCGCGTCCATGTTCTGATTCGCGTGGAAGTCCGCCAGGATCTGCTGGGTGGCCTCGTCGAATTTGCGCTCCACGGGTCCGCCGGTCAGGGCGAGCAGGACGGCCACGGCCTGGAGGTGCCGGGTGTCGTGGTGGTAGAGGCTGGTGGCCAGATTGCCCCAGGTGCTCAGCGCCACGACCGCGTCCACCCGGTCGTCGTTCGCCGCGACGAGCTGGCTGATCCCGGACCCGTAGGACTCGCCCAGGAATCCGATCCTGCTCGGCGCGAAGTGCTCCTGCGCGTAGTCGATCACCGAGGACCCGTCGGCCCAGTCGTTGGGTCCGCCGACGTCGATGAAGCCGCCCGAGGTGAACGGGCCGTCCACGTACCCGTGGCCGGGGATGTTCACGGTCAGGCCGATCCCGCGCGGGGTGTACGCCAGCACGTGGTAGCCCTTGAGGGCCAGGGTCAGGTGCGCGTACTCGAACAGCGGCCAGCCGACCGGGGTCCAGCCCGCGGGGAGGATGACCAGCGGGCGCGGTTCCGCGGAGTTGTGCCTGATGGTGTGCGCCGCCAGCCGGGTCCCGTCCTGGGCCCGGATCCACGGGAAGCCGACGGTGGCGACCCGCAGCACGTCGTCGGTGAGCCGGCGCAGGTCGCGCGGCAGCAGGTTCTGGGTGGTGTTGCCCTGCAACGCGGCGACCAGCGCCTCGCCCAGGTTGGCCGCGTCGGGATTGACGCTCGCGCCCGTGCCCCAGATGCCGTTGTCGGCGACCTGGGTCAGTTGGGCGGTGGTGACCGCGCGGACCTCGTCCTGCGGAGGTCCGTCCCCTGATGACGTGCTCATGAGCGTGTTCCTTCCGTCTCGGTCCCGGACAGCCGGGTGACCGGGTAGCAGAACATGTGGCAGAAATCGTGCGAATCGCCACACCTCGATCGTGGGACCTCGCCGATCACCGGGGACAGGGCGCGAACCGACGCGCGGAAGCGTCCGGGCGGCCGCGTACGCCCGGCGCAGACCTACGACAGACCCGGGTCGACTCGGCAGTGGTACGGCGCCGGGGGCACCTGCGGCGCGCGGCGGTCACGGCCCCGTCCCCGGACCGCTGACCAGGGCTCCGGCGCGTGTGACCGGCGGAATCCGGCCGCCCGGATACCCGGTAAACTCTCCGCACGTGACTGCTAAGCCGCGCATCCCCAATGTCCTCGCAGGCCGCTACGCCTCGGCGGAGCTGGCCACCTTGTGGTCTCCCGAGCAGAAGGTGGTGCTGGAGCGCAGGCTGTGGCTGGCCGTGCTGCGAGCGCAGAAGGACCTGGGGATCGAGGTGCCGGAGCAGGCCATCGCGGATTACGAGCGGGTGGTCGAGCAGGTCGACCTCGGCTCGATCGCGGAGCGCGAGAAGGTCACCCGGCACGATGTGAAGGCGCGCATCGAGGAGTTCAACGCGCTGGCCGGGCACGAGCAGGTCCACAAGGGCATGACGTCACGGGACCTGACGGAGAATGTGGAGCAGCTTCAGATCCGGCTGTCGCTGGAGCACGTCAGGGACCGTACGGTCGCGGTGCTCGCGCGGCTGGGGCAGCTCGCGGGTGAGTACGCGGAGCTGGTGATGGCGGGCCGCTCGCACAATGTGGCGGCGCAGGCGACGACGTTGGGCAAGCGCTTCGCGACGACCGCGGACGAACTGCTGGTGGCCTTCGAGCGGGTCGAGGACCTGATCGGCCGCTATCCGCTGCGCGGCATCAAGGGTCCGGTCGGCACCGCGCAGGACATGCTGGACCTGCTGGGCGGCGACAGCGCGAAGCTGGCGGATCTGGAGCAGCGGATCGCCGACCACCTCGGCTTCTCGCGGGCCTTCACCTCGGTCGGCCAGGTGTACCCGCGGTCGCTGGACTACGACGCGGTGACGGCGCTGGTGCAGCTCGCCGCCGGTCCCTCGTCGCTGGCCAAGACGATCCGGCTGATGGCCGGGCACGAGCTGGTCACCGAGGGCTTCAAGCCGGGCCAGGTCGGCTCGTCGGCGATGCCGCACAAGATGAACACCCGTTCCTGCGAACGCGTCAACGGCCTGATGGTGATCCTGCGCGGTTACGCGTCGATGACCGGCGAGCTGGCGGGCGACCAGTGGAACGAGGGCGATGTGTCGTGCTCGGTGGTGCGCCGGGTCGCGCTGCCCGACGCCTTCTTCGCCTTCGACGGGCTGCTGGAGACGTTCCTGACGGTGCTGGACGAATTCGGTGCCTTCCCGGCCGTCGTCGCCCGCGAACTGGACCGCTACCTGCCGTTCCTGGCCACCACGAAGGTGCTGATGGGCGCGGTGCGCGCGGGCGTCGGCCGCGAGGTCGCGCACGAGGCGATCAAGGAGAACGCGGTGGCGTCCGCGCTGGCCATGCGCGAGCAGGGCACCGAGCGCAACGAACTGCTCGACCGGCTCGCCGCCGACGCGCGGATCCCGCTGGACCGGGCGGGTCTCGACGCGCTGATGGCCGACCGGCTGTCGTTCACGGGCGCGGCGGCCGGACAGGTCGCCGAGGTCGTCCGGCGGATCGAGGACGTCACCAAGGCGCACCCGCGGGCCGCCGCGTACCGCCCCGGCGCGATCCTCTGACCACCGGGACGAGCAGGACGAGCAGGCGGCAGCCCGTATGACTCCGGAACAGCTCACGGCGGCCCGCGACCGCACCCTGGACGATGTCATCGGGGGCGGTCTGCGGGTGCTGTTCTGCGGGATCAATCCGGGGCTGATGTCCGCGCATCTCGGGCAGCACTTCGCCCGGCCGGGCAACCGCTTCTGGCCCGCGCTGCACGCTTCCGGTTTCACACCGCGCCGGTTCGCCCCGGCCGAGCAGGAGGACATGCTCGCGCTCGGCCTCGGGATCACCAACGTGGCCGGGCGGGCGACCGCGCGGGCCGACGAGCTGACGGCGCGGGAGCTGGTCGAGGGCGGGAAGCAGCTGACCGCGAAGGTCGAGGAGTACCGGCCCGGCTGGCTCGCCGTGCTGGGCGTCACCGCCTACCGGGTGGCCTTCGCGGACAAGCACGCCCAGGTCGGCCCGCAGGAGCGGACGATCGGCGCGACCCGGATCTGGGCGCTGCCGAGCCCCAGCGGCCTCAACGCGCACTGGTCGCCGGCCGCTCTCGCGGAGGAGTTCGCCCGACTGCGCGTCGCCGCGGGTCACGAGCCGAAGCCGTAGCCCCCCGCCCTGCCGTTCCGCCTGGGCCGGCGGGACGGCCGCGCGCGGCACCGGCACTCCACCGCTCCCGCGCACCGTCCCCGTAGGACGTTTGGCGTCCCGTCAGCGCTTACGGGACGCCACGCGTCTTGGCGGGTACGGGCGACCACTCGCCGCGACGGCCCGCGCCCGGTACGATCCGCCACACACAGGTACAGGCTGGGAGGACATACGTTGGGGCGGCTCACCGGCGGGGACCCATCCCTGCTCCGGCGGATCAATTCCGCGGTCGTCCTCCATGCGCTGCGCGGGGCGCAGGCCCCGACGCTGACCGAGCTGGTGCACAGCACGGGACTGTCGCGGCCCACCGTCGAGGGCGTCATCGAGGGCCTGGCCGAGTCGGACCTGGTGGTCGAGGTGGCCCCCGAGGGCGCCGACGCGCGCAAGCAGGGCCGTCCCGCCCGCAGGTTCCGTTTCCACGCCGAGGCCGGGCATCTGCTGGGCATCGAGATCGGCGCGCACCAGGTACGGGTGGTGCTGTCGGACCTCAGCGGCCAGGTGCTGGGCTCGCACGGCCGCGAGGTCGACGAGGCCGCGTCCGCCGACGACCGGCTGGAGCGGGTCCGCGGCACGGTCGCCGAGCTGCTGCGCAAGGCCGGGGTGGCCCGCAGCACCCTGTGGGCGGTCGGCGTGGGCAGCCCCGGCATCGTGGAGGCGCACGGCGAGGTCCGGCTGAGCACGGCGCTGCCCGGCTGGACGGGGCTGCCGCTGGGCGAGCGGTTGCAGCGCTCCTTCCGCTGTCCGGTGCTGGTGGAGAACGACGCGAATGTCGCGGCGGTCGCCGAGCACTGGAAGGGTGTCGCGGTCGACACCGACGACGTGGTCTTCGTCCTGGCCGGGCTGAGCCCCGGCGCGGGTTCGCTGATCGGCGGGCGGCTGCACCGCGGCTTCGGCGGCGCGGCGGGCGAGATCGGCGCCCTGCACCTGCTGGGCCGCGAGGTCACGCCCGAGCACCTGCTGTCGACCACCGGCACCCCGCTGCACCCGCTCGACGAACCTGCGGTCGCGCGGGTCTTCGCGCTGGCGAAGAAGGGCGACGTACAGGCCAAGGACGCCGTCGAGCGCTTCCTTCGCCGCCTGGTGCACGACGTCGCCGCGCTGGTGCTGGCGATCGACCCGGAGCTGGTGGTCGTCGGCGGCTGGGCGGCGGGCCTCGACGGGGTCCTGGAGCCGCTCCGTTCCGAGCTGGCGCGCTACTGTCTGCGGCCCCCGAAGGTGACGCTGTCCGCGCTCGGGCAGGAGGCCATCGCGACCGGCGCCCTGCGGCTGGCCCTGGACCATGTCGAGGAGCAGCTCTTCGCGGTGGAGCAGACGTCACTGGCGCGGCACTGACGTATCAGTACCGCGCCATGGTGACGTCGGGTCGGCGTACGGCCGCCGGGCTCGGCGCCTCCGGTCGTCTGGACCGGTGGGCGCTCGCCGCCGGGGCAGCC
This sequence comes from Streptomyces sp. NPDC088910, assembly GCF_044749865.1. Taxonomy (NCBI): domain Bacteria; kingdom Bacillati; phylum Actinomycetota; class Actinomycetes; order Kitasatosporales; family Streptomycetaceae; genus Streptomyces; species Streptomyces sp. NPDC088910. Next base: position 243,403 of record NZ_JBIVIV010000010.1, on the reverse strand, counting down.
GCCCGGTTCAGGAAGCCTGGCGGCTGTCGTCCTGGTGGTGGGTGACCTCAAGAGCACCCGAGTCGCCGAAGGTCAGCCGGCAGGTGTCGGCGCGGTACGTGGCCACCGACGCGGCGGCGACCCGGCCCTCGGAGAAGTAGCGGGTGGTGACGACCAGGACGGGCGCGCCGGGCAGCCGGTCGAGCTGCTTGGCGTCCTGGGCGCTGGCCGAGCCCAGCTCGACGGAGCGGTCCTCGCCCTCCAACTCCAGCGTGTGCAGCTCGCGCAGGACGGCGGGGCCGTGGTTGGCGGGCGTGAGCATCGTCGACAGCTCGGGCACCGAGGCCGGGGGCACGTACAGCAGCTCGGTCGCGACGTGCTGGCCGCGCATCACGCGCTCGCGGCGGATGGTGTGCACCGCCTCGTCGCCGCCGGTGCCGAGGAGCGCGGCGATCGGGCCGGGCGCGGCGGCCTCGACGCAGCCCACCGTGTTCCAGGAGTCACGGCCGGAGCCGGGCCACGCCTCGGCGACCGGTCCCACGGACACGCCCATCCGCGGCGGTGCCACGGTGGTGCCGACCCCCCTGCGCCGCTGGAGGCGCCCTTCGAGTTCCAACTGTTCGAGCGCCTGCCGGAGCGTCGCACGCGCGACACCGAAGCGGGCGGCCAGGTCCCGCTCGTTCGGCAGGATCTCACCGACCTCGAACTCCGAGTCGAGGGCGTCGTTCAGCACGGTCTTCAGGTGCCAGTACTTCGGCTCCTGCACCGATTCGAGCTGCGTGGTCCCCACCCTGTCCTCGCAATCACCGGGTCCGCGACGGGCTCTGGCTTGTCGGCCACGCCCTCGGCTTGTTCAGCCTTGTTTCCGAACCACTATTTATTAAAGGTCCTTGCACTACTACGTCTCGAAGATAGAGCCGCCTCGTGAACTTGGTCAAGACCAATCCTCGAACGCGACGGCCTGCTATGGGGCGGGCGCGCGAGACGTTCATGAGTTGTTGACGGTGTGCTGAGACGCCGTTCGTGATGTCCGTGGGAAACGACGCGGGTGTTGACCTGGGCATGACTGAAACCCGACGGTGATACGGGGTAACGCCACGGAAACCCGCCGCGGCCGACCGGGGAGCACAATCCGTGTGCCCCGCCCTCGTTCCACCGTTTGTTGAATCCAGAGGAGCACCATGTCAGGACCCGTCGTGGACGCGGAGAAGCCGTCGTCCGGACCACCACCCGCGGCCAGTCCGCTGGACCGCTACTTCCGGATATCGGAGCGCGGATCCACGCCCGGCCGGGAGATACGCGGCGGCCTCGCCACCTTCTTCACGATGGCGTACATCCTCGTGCTCAACCCGATCATCCTGGGCAGCGCCACGGACAAGTTCGGGCACCACCTCTCGGTCGCCCAACTCACCACCGCCACCGCGCTGGTGGCGGCCGTGATGACCGCGATCATGGGCGTCGGCGGCAACCTCCCGCTGGCGATCGCGGCCGGTCTCGGCCTGAACGCCGTGGTGGCCTTCCAGCTCGCCCCCAAGATGAGCTGGCCCGACGCGATGGGCCTGGTCGTGCTGGAGGGCCTGCTGATCTGCGTGCTCGTCGCGACCGGCCTGCGCGAGGCGATCATGAACGCGATCCCGCAGCCGATCAAACAGGCGATCAGCGTGGGCATCGGCCTGTTCATCGCCTTCATCGGCTTCGTGGACGCCGGATTCGCGAGCCGCATCCCCGACGCGGCGAAGACGACGGTCCCGGTGCAGCTCGGCGCGACCGGGACGCTCACCGGCTGGCCGGTGCTGGTCTTCTGCCTCGGTGTGCTGCTGACGGTCGCGCTGGTCGCGCGGCGGATCAAGGGCGCGATCCTGATCAGCATCGTGGTCATGACGATCGTGGCGATCGTCGTCAACAAGATCGCCGACCTGCCGGACTCGGCGTGGGGCCTGACGGTGCCCAAGGTGCCGCACCATGTGACGTCGACGCCCGACTTCGGGCTGATCGGTCACTTCAGCCTCTTCGGCGGCTTCCGCGAGGCGGGCATCGTCACGGCCGCGCTCTTCGTCTTCACCCTCGTGCTGTCGGACTTCTTCGACGCGATGGGCACGATCGTCGGCATCTCCAACGAGGCCGGTCTGCTGGACGAGCAGGGCCGGGTGCCGAACATCGGCCGCGTGCTGTTCATCGACGGCGCCGCCGCCGTCGCGGGCGGCGCGGCCTCCGCCTCCTCCAACACCGCCTACGTGGAATCCGCCGCGGGTGTCGGCGAGGGCGCCCGTACGGGTCTGGCCAGCGTCGTCACCGGCGCGCTCTTCGTGGTGGCGCTCTTCCTGACCCCGCTCGCCGGCGTCGTCCCGTCCCAGGCCGCCGCCCCCGCCCTGGTCGCCGTCGGCTTCCTGCTCATGGCACAGGTCCGCACCATCGACTGGACGCAGTACGACATCGGCATCCCGGCCTTCCTCACCATCGCCGTGATGCCCTTCACCTACAGCATCACCAACGGGATCGGCGCGGGCTTCCTGTCCTTCGTCGTGATCAAGATCGTGCTGGGCAAGGCGCGCGAGGTGCATCCGCTGGTGTGGGGTGTGTCGGTGTGCTTCCTGGCGTACTTCGCGATCGACCCGCTCCAGCAGGTGCTCGGCGCCAAGTAAGCACTCACGGAGGTCTGATGACGCGCCGCACGGTCCCTCGGCGCCGCCGAGGGACCGTGCGGGACGCGCCGCGCGCGGCGGCACCGGGCGGACGACGCCCCGACCGGGACGGGGGCGCCCGGTCGGGGCTGCTGGCCGGACCGGTGTCGCGCACCGGCCCGTACTGTCACAACTCGCCCACCCCAGCGGGAGTTCCCGGCCGCGCGGAATTTTGCCATCCGGCTATGGGGCGTCCGCCGCCGCCGGAACGGTCCGCCGATCGCGGTCGGATACGTGCTCGGGAGGCCGGTGCTCGGGAAGCGGCTTCGTGGGAAGCGGCTTCGCGGGAGGCCGGTTCGCGAGAGGCCGGTTCGCGGAAGGTTCCTTCGCGAGCGGCCGTCGGCGGGACCGCAGCGCTCCCGAGCCGACGGCGACACCGACCGCGACCAGGACGCTGCCCGCGAGTTGACCCGCCCCGAAGGTGCCGACCGCCACCAAGGGCGCGGTCACCGCGGCGGACACCGGGATCAGCCCGGAGAAGAGGGTGGCGCGCTCGGTGCCGATCCGCTGCACGCCCGCGTACCAGCACAGGAATCCGATCACGGTGGCCACCAGCGACTGCCAGCCGAGCGCCAGCGCCTCGGATCCGGTGGGTACGCGGACCGCCGCCCGGCTCTCGGTCACCAGCCCCAGCGTCCCCGCCTCCACGGCGGCCAGCGCGCACACGCACGCCGACAGCAGCGGCGGCCCCAGCGGCTTCACCAACGGCGCCGCGAGCAGGGCGAATCCGCACTCCCCCACCAGCGCCATCACCGACCAGAACAGCCCCACGCCGTCCGTGCCGCCCCAGCCCTGCACCACGAAGGCGCCGGACGCCACAAGCACGGCCCCCGCGGCGACCGTCCGCGTCGGCCGCCGCCCCGCCCCGAGCGGTACGAACACCGCGACCACGACCGGGGCACACCCGACCAGCACGCCCGGCACCGCCGGTTCCGCGGTGCGCTCGGCCGCGAGGATCGCGAGGTTGAAGCCGACCATGCCGATCGCCGCCACGCCCGCCGCCAGCGCCCACTGGCGTACGGTCAGCGCCCGCAGTCTCCGCACGGCGCCTTTGCGCGCGGGCCACAGGAGCAGCAGACAGGCCGAACCGTAACGCAGCGCCTGGCCGCCCGCGTGCGGATAGTCCACGAGCGCGCCGCCCGCGGTGAAGGACGCGCCGACCAGAACACAGGCGACAGTGGCGAAGAGGAAGCCGGCGCGTGGGGATGAGTTCATACGACGACGGTATGGAGACAAGCGGTCCGGTTTAAGGTCCATTCCCATGGGAGTTAAGAGGACCAATTCGGATGGTGCCGGGGCGGACCCGGAGGGGGCGGGCGGCGCGCCGACCGCGGCGGCCGGGTCGGACGTACCCCGGACGGCGGTCCCGGCGGGCCCGCCGGCCGGCGGGCCGCACGGCGCTCAGCCCGAGGGGTGGACCGCCGCGTGGGAGCTGTTGCTGCCCTCCGCGGGGGCGTCGCCGCGAGGGCGGGGGCGGGCGCTCCAGGCAGCGCTGCGGGACGCCGTGCGCTCGGGGCGGCTCGCACCCGGCACGCAACTGCCCGCCAGCCGCGAACTGGCCGCCGACCTCGGCGTGTCGAGGGGCCTGGTCACCGACGCGTACGCGCAGCTCACGGCCGAGGGGTATCTCAGCGGGCGGCAGGGCTCCGGCACGTGGGTGACGGGCGCGGGCGCCGAACCCGTACCGGCCGCGACGGCCATGCCCGCCGTGGACGACCGGGGCGGTCCCGCGGACCTCAGGCCGGGTCTGCCGGACCTCTCCCTGTTCCCGAGGGCCGCGTGGTCGGCCGCCCACCGGCGGGTGATCGCCCGGCTCCCGCACCGCGCCTTCGGCTACCCGGATCCGCGCGGCCTGCCCGAACTGCGCGAGGCGCTCGCTGAGTTGCTGGCCAGGCGGCGCGGGGTGGCCGCGGACCCCGACCAGGTGATGGTCTGCTCCGGCGTGGCCCAGGCGCACACCCTGCTCGGCTTCGTCCTGCGCGGGCGCGGCGAGCGCGCGACGGCCGTCGAGGACCCGGGCAGCCCCGAGCAGAGCGGACTGCTCGGCGCGACGGGGCTGACGGCGGTGCCGGTGCCCGTCGACGAGGAGGGCCTGTCGGTGACGGCGCTGGCCGCCGCCGGAGTACGGTCCGCCATCGTCACGCCCTGCCACCAGTTCCCGACCGGGGTCGCGTACTCGGCGCGGCGGCGCGCCCAACTCACCGACTGGGCCCGTACGGTCGACGGTCTCGTCATCGAGGACGACTACGACGGCGACTTCCGCTACGACCGCGCGCCGGTCGGCGCCCTCCAGGGCCTGGACCCCGGCCATGTCGCCTACACCGGCTCGGTGAGCAAGACCCTCGCCCCGGGGCTGCGGCTCGGCTGGCTCGTCGCGCCGCCGGACATCATCGCCGACGCCGCCGCGCGCAAGCGCACGATGGACCTCGGCAACCCGGTCACCGAGCAGGCCGTCCTGGCCGACTTCCTCACCTCCGGGCAGTACGACCGCCACCTCCGCCGCTGCCAGCGCCTCTACCGCCGCCGCCGCGACACCCTCACCACCGCGCTCGCCGCGCACTTCCCCGGCGCCACGACCAGTGGCATCGCCGCCGGTCTGCACGCCATCGTCACCCTCCCACCGCGCTACGGGCCCCCGTCCCGTCTGCTGTCCGCCGCGACCGCCGCCGGAATCACCCTCCGCCCCCTGTCCGACTACGAGCACGCGCCGACGCGGGTGCCCGGCGTCCGGTTGGTCATCGGGTACGCGCACCTGTCCCCGGAGTCGATCACTCGCGCGGTCGAGCTGCTAGCCAGGGCGGAGTCGGCCGCACCGCGCTGAGACGAGCGGTCCTGAGCCCGGCCTCAGCTCTCGTCGTCCGCCCGGTCGGCGCTGGTGTAATCGAGGATCGAGGCGGCCTCGGCGCGGCGGGCGTCGGCCGTGGGGTCCTGGGCGTCGGCGTATTCGGCGGTGACGGTACGGGCGCGGGTGGCGGCGGCGGTGGGGCGGGCGAGGTCGGCTTCCAGCCAGGCGGCCATGAGGGTGGCGGCGGTGCGGTCGTCGCGGGCGGTGGCGCCCAGCGGGGTGAGGGTGGCGATGGCGAGGTCGGCCAGCGCCAGGGCCTCCTCGTAGACGGCGTCCGTGTCGCCCGGACCGTCGTCGGAGCCGTCGGTGCCGCCCGCCGCGCGTAGGACGATCTCGGCGGTCTGGCGGTAGGTGTCGGCGAGGTCCACGCGCAGGTAGCCGGTGGCCGTCCCGTCGTCGGGGTCGGCGGCTTCGAGTGCCTGACGCACGGTGTCGGCGGCGGCGGTCATGAGGGAGCGGGCCACGGTGATGCCGCCGCGGCCTTCACCGACTTCGATCCAGGCGCGGGCGCGCAAGGTGCGGATCAGGGCGTGCGGGTCGCCCACGGCGCGCCAGAGGTCCTCGGCGCGGGCGTAGGCGCGTACGGCCTCGTCGTGCAGACCGGCGCGGTTGAGCGCGTCGGCGGCGAGATTGGCGAGCATGGCGTGGTCGCAGGGGTCGTCCCAGCCCTCGGCGATCCGGGCGGCGCGCAGGAACTGCTCGGCGGCCTCGCGGGCCTCGCCGAGGTCGAGTTGGCACTCGGCGAGCCACCAGCGGGCCTGGACGATCTGGGCTTCGTTGCCGCCGCGTTCCAGGTCGGGCAGGACGGACTCCAGGACGCAGGCGCCCTCCTCGGCCCGGCCGAGCCGCCGCAGCGCGCCGCCGAACAGCAGCCGGGCGGTGGCGCCCATGTCGTCGCCGTGGCCGGCCTCGTCGGCCCAGGTCGCGGCCTCCAGCGCCTCGGCCGCGGCCTGTTCGTCGTCGCCGAGCGCGGCGCGCGCCTGGGCGATGAGCAGGTGCAGATGGGCGCGGTGCGGCGGTTCGAGTACGTCGGCGCCGTGGTCGAGCGCGGCGCGCGCGCAGTCGGCCGCGGTCTCGGGGTCGCCGCCGCGCAGTGTCAGGTCGGCGAGGGCCGCCTCGGGCTCGGCCGCGTACCAGGGCTGTTCCGCCGCGTGGTGCAACTCGGCTCCTCGGGTGAGGAGTCGGACCGCCCGCTCGCCGTCGCCGCGGCCCGCGGCGAGCCGTCCGAGCATGACGGTGGCGTCCGCGAGGCGTCCGGTCATCCCCGGCTCGGCCTGGTGCTCCTCGCTGAACTCGGCCACGTCGGCGGCCTGTTGGGCGGCCTCCGCGAGCGCGGCCCGCCGGGCCTCGTCGTCGCCGCCCGCCGCGGCGGCCAGCAGGACACGGCAGCGCAGCAGCCCCGCGCCGCTGACCTGGCGGGCGGTGGCCCGCTCCTCGCCGTGCAGGTCGCGCAGCACCGCGCACTGCTCCTCGACCGCCCGCAGCGCCTCGTCCGCCTCGCCGGTGAGCGCGAGCGCGTAGGCGGCGCGGGCCCGGCTCGCCGCGGCCTCCCCCGGCTCCCGCGCGTCCTCGAACTGCCGCGCGGCGCGCAGGAACAGCTCGCGGGACCGTACGGGTTCGCCGATCGCGGCCATCGCGGCGTTGTCGGTGATCTCCGCGCGCGCCGCGGCGTCCACTTCGGCGCCGGTCCGTTCCACGGCGGCGGCCACGTCCGCCCACGCCTGGTGGGCCCGCGGGTCGCCGCCGCCGCTGAGCCGCCGCGCCTCGGCGACCATGTCCGGCAGGTCGTCGGCGCCGGGTTCTGCCGGTACGGAGTCGGCCCGCGGCGGGGGAAGGGCCGGTCCCGCCTCCGTGGCCGCCGCCTCGCCGAGCCGCGCCGCCCGAATTCCCAACGGCAGCCGTTCCAGCAGGGGTTGGCGCGCCATCCGCTCCCGTACGGCCTCGGAGACGGCCCGTGTGCCGTTGCGGGCGTCGAAGCTGTGCGCCAACTCCAGGGCGCGGGTGCGGGCATGGGTGTGCAGGTCGGCGGCGGTCCAGTCGCGTCCCGCCGGTCCCGGCACCGGGCGGTCGGCGTGGCCGAGCGCGGTGAGCCGTGCGGTGAGCAGCGCGGTGACGGCGTGGTGGTCCATGAGGCTGTCGGGGTCGCCCGCGGCGGTGAAGTGCGCGGGGTGTGCGGCCAGGATCTCCAGGCCGCGCGCCTCGTTGCCGGTGAGCGCGCAGAATTCGATGTGCTGGGCGACGGCGGACCGCATGCTCTCCATCGACCGGACCATCCGGTAGCCGCGCAGGTGGTTGGCGCGGGCCAGGTCGGCGCTGCCGGTCCTGAGCAGCGGCAGCAGCGAGGAGGCCAGCACCCCGTGCGGCTCGTGCGCACACGTCAACTCGCCCGCCAGTACCGGCTGCCAGCTCTCCAGCGCCCGCCGGTCGTCGCCGAGGCGCACCCGCCAGCCGCCCTGGGCGTGCAGTTCGCAGGCGTGGCAGTCGCTCATCACGTCGCGGTCGGCGGCCAGCCACGCGGCGAAGGCGGCCTCGGCGCGCGGCAGGTCGCCGATGTGCCGGGCGATCCTGAACTGGCCCTGCCGTACGGCGCGTTCGGAGTATCCGGCGAGCCGGTAGCGGTGTTCCATCTCGGCCTGCCACTTCTCGATGGCGGCCAGCGGGATGTGCGGCTGGTCGAGCATCCCGCTGGAGACCCACTTGAAGTACCAGTGCAGGCTCTTGGCGCTGAACTCGTCGAAGTCGCCCGGCTGTTCGTCCCACATCCGCAGCGCCTTCGCGAAGGGCACGAATCTCTTGTCGGACTCGGAGCTGTAGTTGTACGCGGTGAGCAGATTGAACAGCGCCTCGATGATCAGCGGCCGGTCACCGGTGCGGTCGGCCTCCTCGGCGATGCGCTCGGCGCGGGCGTTGCGGGCCGCGCCCTCCGGCTCCGCCGCGTTCTCCTGGATGGCCCGGCGCAGATCCGCCGCGGTCGTGGGCTCGCCGGTCATCGTGGGCTCCCCGGGACGCCGCGCCGTGGCCCGGTCGGACACGTCGTCCTCATCGGCCCTCCTCCTGCCCGGCCGGGTGGTCGGTGGCCCACTGGAGCAGGTCGAGGAAGGCCCGGTTGAGCAGCGCGGTGTCGGCGGGCCGCAACGGCCGCTGCGCCATCAACAGCGCCTGCCCGTACAGCGCTTCGACGGAGCTGGCCACCAGGTCGCGGGCGCCGAGCGCGCCGATCCTGCGCACCAGCGGGTTGAGGTGGTTCAGGACCAGCCGGGCCCTGGGCGCGGTGCCGCGCAGCGATCCGAGGATGCCCGCCCACAGGTCGTCGGCCTGTTCCTCTTCCTCCTCGCGGGCGCGCTCGTGCCGGGCCGACCGGTCGTCGAGGTGCAGCGCGGGGACGGTCAGCGGGTGGAACGTGCGCAGGACGACGTCGCACCCCAGCGGGTCGAGTGCGGCGCGGGCGACGGCCAGGAAGCCCGACAGCGCCAGTTCCTCGGCCGGGTCGACCGTGTCGAGGTGGGCGGTGACGGTGTCGGCGTCCAGTTCCGCGACCGGGGTGCCCGGCCGTACCCGCGGGAGCATCCCGACCAGGTCGGCGTCGTACGTGTAACCGCCGTTGACCACGCCCATGCCCTGGGCGGCGGCGATGGCGGCGACCTGGCGGAATTCCTCGACGGTACGGGTGAAGTGCACGGTCGGGTGGCGGCGGGCGAATTCGTCGAGCGACTGCTGCCCGTCGGTGGTCTCGAACGGCAGCCAGGGCAGCATCACCCGCAGCAGGTCGGGGTCGTGCCGAGCGAGCGTCTTCACGCCGAGGTGGTGCACGGACAGGAAGTGTCCGAGGCGTTCCGGCTCGCCCGCGGCCAGCGTCGTCAGCCACTCCTTGATCCGCTCGCCCAGCGCGTCGCGGACGGCGGCGAGCGTCTCGTCGGCGTAGAGGTGTTCGCGGGACGCGGTCGGCCGCAGGCTGTCGGTGTCGATGACGCAGCGGACGAAGAAGGCCCAGTCCGGGAGGAGTTCGTCGGCGCGGTCGGTGAGCAGCATGCCCTTGAGGTGCACGCGGTGGCCCGCGCGCTGGGCCGGGCTGACGGCGGAGGGCAGGACGTACGCGATGCCGCGCACTCCGGCGACCGGCACGTCGAGGTCGATGGCGTCCAGCGGCAGGAAGCCGAACTGCTCCTGGCAGTGCCTGGCCAACTCCACCCGGCGGGCCCCGGCACTGGCGTGGCGGCGCTCCCAGACCGGCGGCCGGTCGGTGACGGGCGTGTCGTCCACCCGGATGTCGTACGGCAGCAGCGAGCCGAAGTCGCGGGTGACGGCGGTGACCCGCTCGGGCGTGAACCAGTCGGCGGCGCCGGGCCGCGCGGTGAGGTGCACGGTGGTGCCGGGTTCGGTCCTGGCGTCGTCCGGCAGCGTGCGTACGGTGTACGAGCCGTCGTCGCGCGCGGACCATTCGACCGGCGGCGCGTCCGGGGTGCGGGCGGAGCGGCTGACCACGCGGATGGTGTCGGCGACGACGAAGCAGGCCAGCAGGCCGATGCCGAACTGGCCGAGGAATTCGGTGCGGGCGGAAGCGATGCCGTTCTCCAGCGCGTCGCGCTTGGAGCTGCGTCCGATGGTGGCCAGCAGATTGTGCACGTCGGCCTCGGTGAGGCCGATCCCGCTGTCCTCGACGCGCAGCGCGCCGGGTTCGGTGTGCAGCAGGACGCGGGCGGGCGCGTCCTGGTCCTGCGCGCGGCGGGCGGTGATCGCGTCGACGCCGTTCTGCAGAAGTTCCCGCAGGTAGACCTTCGGGCTGGAGTAGAGGTGGTGGGAGAGGAGATCCACCAGGCCACGCAGATCGACCTGGAAGGTGTGCGGTGTCTGTTCTGCAGTCATCGTCGCTGCGCCGGTGGGGGTAGCTGCTTCGGCGCGGGTAGGGCGGCTCGGGTGGTCCGCGGCGGGGTGAAGTCGGGCCATCGTAGGCGGCGCGGGGGCTCGTTGACCATGGGGCCATGGATGCCGCACTCCGGCGCGAGAGGGGCGCATTCGGCAAAAACGTTGAAAACGTAAGTTAACCGAAAAGATCCGTCCTTTACCGGCCGGTCACGGAACGTTCGTGATCACGCAACACATCTTAGGCATGGTAGACGTATGTCTCAGTCGACTCCTGCCCATCCCGGATCCCGTCAGCATCACTGGCGCCGCGAATTCGTCGAAGTGGCCGCGCTGTTCACGGCGATGGCCACCGCCGACCTGATCGCCGAGACGGTGGGGCACGGACCCGACGGCCGGGTGCTGCTGGTCATGTCGGCGGCGGCGCTGCTCGCGGTCGCGGGCTTCCACACCTGGTGGGCACGCGGGCGCGGCCACGCGCCACCGGCCGCCGCGCCGCGGCCGGGCGAGGACGGACGCGCCGACGCATCCGCCGACGAGGCAGGCGCCGAGCGCGCGGGCGACCGTACCGACGGCGAGACGACGCTGTGGCGGCTGCGGACGACCGTGCGCGACGCCCCCGGCAGCCTGGGCGCGGTGTGCACGGCGCTCGCGGGCAGCCGCGTCGACATCGTCACCCTTCAGACGCACCCGCTGGCCGACGGCACGGTGGACGAGTTCCTGCTGCGGGCCCCTGCGGCGCTGCCCGCCACGGCGCTCGCCCGGACCGTCACCGCCGCGGGCGGCACCGACACATGGACGGAGCGGGCGGACGCCCACGACCTGGTGGACACCCCGACCCGCATGCTCACCCTGGCCACCCGTACGGCGCTCGACGCGGCGGAACTGCCGCTCGCGCTGCGGCAGTTGTTCGGCCGTTGCACCATCCGCTCGACGCCCGCGCCCGCCGACGCCCCCGCTCACGCCGAGGACGCGCTCGACGGCACCGTGATGCGGCTGCGCGACCCGTCGGGCGGCACGATCACCGTCCAGCGCGACCATCTCCCCTTCACGCCCACCGAGTTCGCCAGGGCGCGGGCCCTGCTGGAACTCGACGCGCGGCTCGGCGCGCGCCTCGGGGCCAGGACGCCCGACGCCAAGGACGTCCTGACGCTCCCCGAGGGCAACGAGATCACGATCCGCCGCGCCGGGCCCGAGGACCGCGAAGCCGCCCTGGCCATGCACGAGCGCTGCTCCCCCGGCACTCTCGCCCTGCGCTACCACGGCCCCGTGGGCGACGCCGACCGCTACCTCGCCCACCTGCTCAGCCCCCGCTTCGGCCAGTCCCTCGCCGTCGAGACCGCCTCCGGCCGCCTGGTCGCCCTCGGCCACCTTCTCTGGGACGGCGACGAGAACGAGGTCGCCCTCCTCGTCGAGGACGGCTGGCAGCGGCGCGGCATCGGTGCGGCCATGCTGCGCAAGCTGGTCGCCATGGCCGCCGAGGCCGGGCGTGACAGCGTTTACGCTGTCACGCAGTCGACCAACACCGGCATGGTCGCCGCCATGCGCGAGCTTGCGCTGCCGCTCGACTACCAGGTCGAGGACGGCACCCTCGTCATCACCGCCACCCTGGCGTCTGCCGACGCCCCTTCCCCCCTCCCCCGCACCACCCAGGACCGCACCTGACGCCTCGGGTCACGCCCCGAAGGGGCGCGGGAAGGGCGCGCTGCCGTCGCGCAGGGCCCTGTTTTTCAGGGGCGCGGGGAACTGCGCGGCCCGCCCCCACCGGGCTGTCAGCCCGAGAACGACAGCAACTGCCCCTCCGGGGCCGGTATTTCAAGGCCCGCCACCATCGTGGCTGAGCGCGCAGGTTCCCCGCGCCTAAAAACACGGCCTACCCTCCTGCGTCAGCGGAGAACGCGGTCAGACGTCGATGCGACGTACGCCGGGTGCGGCCGAGGTAGTGGAGGACGCGAGCGCGAGCGTCAGGTCGGACCAGAGGTCGTCGACGTCTTCGAGGCCGACCGAAAGGCGGAGGAGCCGTTCGCTGACGCCGGAGCGGGAGCGATCGGCCTCGGGGACGATGCGGTGGCTGATGGAGGCGGGGTGCTGGATGAGGGTGTCGACGCTGCCGAGGCTGACGGCCGGGGTGATGAGGCGGACGCCGCCGATGACGGCGTGGGGGTCGCCGAGGACTTCGAAGGCGATCATGGCGCCGCCGATCCGCGGGTAGTGGACGGCGCCGACGCGGGGATCGGCGGTGAGGCGCCGGGCCAGTTCCGCGGCGGTCGCGGAGGCCGCCCGCATGCGTACCGGAAGGGTGGAGAGCCCGCGCAGCAGGAGGTAGCCGGCGAGCGGGTGCAGGACTCCTCCGGTGGCGAACCGCACCTTGCGCAGGCGCCGCGCGAAGTCCTCGTCGCAGGCCACGGCGCCGCCGAGCACGTCGCCGTGGCCGCCCAGGTACTTGGTCGCGCTGTGCAGCACGATCCGGGCGCCGGATTCGGCGGGCCGCTGGAGTACGGGCGTGGCGAAGGTGTTGTCGACCAGCAGCGGCACGGTGCCGCAGGAGTGGGCGACGGCCCGCAGGTCGACCTCCGCGAGCGTCGGGTTGGCGGGCGTCTCGACGATGACGAGACCGGTGTCGGGCCGCATCGCGTCCGCGATGCCCGCCGGGTCGGTCCAGGTCACCTCGGTACCGAGCAGTCCGCCGGTCAGCAGGTGGTCGCTGCATCCGTACAGCGGTCGGACGGCGACGACATGGCGCAGCCCGTCGGCGGCGCGCGCCAGCAGGCAGGCGGTCAGCGCGGCCATCCCGCTGGCGAAGGCCACCGCGGCCTCGGTGCCCTCCAGCCGGGCCAGCGCGGTCTCGAAGCGGGCGGTGGTCGGATTGTCCAGCCGGGCGTAGACGGGCGGGCCTTCGAGCTGTTCGCCGGTGGCGGCGAAGGCGTCGATCCGCCGGGCCTCGGCGCGGCTGTCGTACGACGGGTAGGTGGTGGACAGGTCGAGCGGCACGGCGTGCACGCCGAGGGCCGCGAGGTCTTCGCGCCCGGCGTGCACGGCCTCGGTGGCCAGGGTCAGGCGGGGCCGGGACGGTGTCGTTGCTGCTGTCGTCTCCATGTGCTCCAGGCTGAACGCTCGCCGGGCGCCGTGGAAGAACGCCCGTGCTACGTTCGCCCGATGTCTGATTCCGTCGCGCTGGATCCGGTGGATCTGGAGATTCTCCGGCTGCTGCAGAACGATGCCCGGACCACGTACCGCGACCTCGCGGCGGCCGTCGGTGTGGCGCCGTCGACCTGCCTCGACCGGGTGGCCCGGCTGCGGCGCGGCGGCGTGATCCTCGGGCACGAGCTGCGGCTGGACCCGGCGAAGCTGGGCCGCGGTCTGGAGGCGCTTCTTCTGGTGCAGGTACGGCCGCACCGCAGGGAGTTGATCACACCGTTCGTGGACCGCGTCCGCGCGCTGCCGGAGTCCCGCGCCCTGTTCCACCTCACCGGGCCCGACGACTATCTGGTGCATGTCGCGGTGACCGGTGCCACCGATCTCCAGCGGCTGGTGATCGACGAGTTCACCTCACGGAGGGAGGTCGCGCGGGTCGAGACGCGGCTGATCTTCCAGCAGTGGGCGTGCGGCCCGCTGCTGCCGCCCACGCCGTGACCCGGACGGTCCGATCCGTACGGGCCCGGCGGGGCTGTTCCGCGGGGCGCGAGGGCGGGGGAACACGCCCCCAGCTGCGGCGTACGCGCCAGGCGTAAGGCACCACGCACACAATGGTGGTGACGCGAGGGCCGGTCTCGTACCAGGATGGCGCCATGTCCAATATCACCAGCAGCCCTCTGCCCCGCCAGGTCGCCGACACCTACGTCGACGATCTCCTCGCTCTCGACCCGGTCCTCGGCACCTACCTCGGCGCCCCCGGCAGCGCCCGCCGCCTGCCGGACTTCTCACCGGCCGGCGCCGACGCGCTGGCCGCGCTGGCCCGTGCCACGCTGGACCGGTTGACCGAGGCGGAGGCGCGGCCCGGTGGCGAGAGCGACGCCGAGCGGCGGTGCGCGCGGCTGCTGCGCGAGCGGCTGAGCGCGGAACTCGCCGTGCACGCGGCCGACGAGCACCTGCGCGCGGTGAGCAACCTCAGCTCCCCCGCGCACAGCGTCCGGGACGCGTTCACCCTCATGCCGACCGACTCCGCGGCGGACTACGCCGATCTCGCCGCCCGGCTGCGCGCCGTCCCGGCCGCGCTCGACAGTTACCGCGCCGCGCTCGCCGAGGGCCTGTCCCGCAAGCTGTACGCGGGCCCGCGCCAGGTGTCGACGGTCATCGGCCAGATCGGTGAGTGGATCGGCGACGACGGCGGGGAGAGCTGGTTCACCGCGCTCGTCGCCGAGGGGCCGCAGGAGCTGCGCGCCGAGCTGGACGCCGCCGCCGCCGAGACCACCGCCGCCTACGCGGCCCTGCGCGACTGGCTGCGCGACACGTACGCCCCCGCCGCCGAGGGCACGTCCGACACCGTGGGCCGCGAGCGCTACGCCCGCTGGTGCCGGCTGTGGAACGGCACGGACCTCGACCTGGACGAGGCGTACGCGTACGGCTGGTCCGAATACCACCGCATCCACGCCGAGATGGTCGCCGAGGCCGCGAAGATCCTGCCCGACAAGTCCCCCTGGGAGGTGCTGGCCCACCTGGACCAGCACGGCACCGCCATCGAGGGCGTGGACGAGGTACGCGACTGGCTCCAGGGCCTGATGGACGAGGCGATCCAGGCGCTGGACGGTACGCACTTCGAGCTGGCCGACCGGGTCAAGCGCGTCGAGTCCCGGATCGCGCCCCCCGGCGGCGCGGCGGCCCCGTACTACACCGGTCCTTCGGAGGACTTCAGCCGTCCCGGCCGTACGTGGCTGCCGACGATGGGCAAGACCCGTTTCCCGATCTTCGACCTGGTCTCCACCTGGTACCACGAGGGTGTGCCGGGCCATCACCTCCAGATCGCGCAGTGGGTGCACGTCGCCGAGAGCCTGTCCCGCTACCAGGCCACCGTCGGCATGGTCAGCGCCAACGCGGAGGGCTGGGCGCTGTACGCCGAGCGCCTCATGGACGAGCTGGGCTTCCTCACCGACCCCGAGCGGCGCCTGGGGTACCTGGACGCCCAGATGATGCGGGCCAACCGCGTCATCGTCGACATCGGCATGCACCTCGAACTGGACATCCCCGCCGACTCGCCCTTCCACCCGGGCGAGCGCTGGACGCCCGAGCTGGCCCGCGAGTTCTTCGGCCTCCACAGCGGCCGGCCCGCCGACTTCGTCGACAGCGAGCTCATCCGCTACCTCGGCATGCCCGGCCAGGCCATCGGCTACAAGCTCGGCGAGCGTGCCTGGCTCACCGGCCGCGAGACCGCTCGCGCGGCGCACGGTGACGCCTTCGACGCCAAGGCGTGGCACATGGCGGCCCTGTCGCTCGGGTCGCTGGGACTCGACGACCTGGTGGCGGAGATCTCGGCGCTCTGACCTCCGGTCGGGGCATTTCCCGGTGACGCGAGCCCCGCCTCGCCGCCCGGGGAGACCTGTGCCCCGAAGGCGCGCCGGGGGGGAACCGCGCGCTCGGCCCCCACCGGTCCGGTGGTCGCGAAACAGCGTCTGCCCCACCGGGGCGACCCTGTGCCCGCGGCCCCGTGGGGGCCGGTCGCGCGGTTCCCCCCGCCCGCGGAAAAGCCGGGCGCGGCCCTCGGCACGGGGTCGCCGCGCGAGGCGGTTACGCTGCTGCCTTCCGGTTCGACGCCGGGACGACAGCTCGCAGAAGGCGGTACGGCTCGATGACGTTGCACGCTTCCCATGACGGTGGACGGCTGGTGCTGACGCAGGGCCGGTTGACCCTGCGTGAGCAGCTTCCGGAGGACGCGGCGCTGTTGGCGGACGGCAAGCCCGCCGGGTTGGTGTGGGTCGACGGCGTGCCGGGGGACGGCACGGTGGGCGCGGCCTCGATGACGGTGGCCGCCGCCGCGGCGGGCGTCTACCGGCCGGGCTGGGGCGTCTTCGCGATACAGCGCAGTGACGACCTGGTGGCGCTGGGCGGCGCCGGGTTCCACGGGCCGCCGGACGGCGGCGCGGTGGAGATCGGGTACGACCTGTCGGAGTCGGGGCGGGGCGCGGGCTGGGCCACGGACGCGGCGCGGGTGCTGTGCCAGTGGGCGCTCGCGCAGCCGGGTGTGCTGGTGGTGCTCGCCACCACGGAACCGGCGAACCGCCCGTCGCAGGCCGTTCTGGAGCGCGTCGGCTTCGTGCGGGTCGCGGACCGCGGGGAGCTGTGGGCGTACGAGCTGACGTCGCTGCCGGACTGAACGGCCGAACGGGCGGACGTCGGGGTCAGCAGCCGCAGTCGTCGGCGCCGACCGGCGCGGTCAGGGGGTCGGCCGTGCGCCGGGCGGGGCCGTCGGCCGTCTCGTACGCGAAGCCCTCGCGGATCCAGTACTCCATGCCGCCGAGCATTTCCTTGACCCGGTAGCCAAGGCCGGCCAGGGCGAGGGCGGCGCGGGTGGCGCCGTTGCAGGCGGGGCCCCAGCAGTGGACGACGACCGGGACGTCGCGGTCGAGGAATTCGGCGGCGAGTTCGTGGACGCGCGCGGTCGGCAGGTGGACGGCGCCGGGGATGTGGCCCTGGTCCCAGGACTCGGTGGAGCGGGAGTCGAGCACGACGAAGCCGGGGTCGCCGCCCGTGGCGCGGGCCGCCTCCAGTGCCGCGGCGACATCGGAGACGTCGGTGTGGAAGGCCAGGGAGGCCGCGAAGTACGCGGCGGCGTCGGCAGGGGCTGCCGGTGGCACCCGCAGGACCGGGCCGACGGCGGTGGCAGGGGTGGCGCTGAGCTGGGATGTCCGCTGTGTCATGGCGCAGAATCTACGGTCGCGCCCGGCTTGCCGGAAGTGCGCTTCCCCCGCAAATGCCTTGATCGGCCGGGCTTTCCCCTGCTATCCCTCGTGCATGACCGCTTATTCCCTCGACCCGACCGACTGGCGGCTGCTGGAGGCCCTGCAACGCGACGGCCGGGCCAGTTACGCCGAGCTGGCCCGTACCGTCTCGATGTCGCCGAGCGCCGTCACGGAGCGGGTCCGGCGCCTGGAGGAGGCCGGGGTGATCACCGGATATTCGGCGGTGATCGACCACGACCGGATCGGGCTGCCGATCCTCGCGATGGTCCGGCTGCGCTATCCGACCGGCAATTACCGGCCGTTCCACGACATGCTGGCGACCACCCCCGAGGTGCTCGAGGCGCATCACGTGACGGGGGACGACTGCTTCGTGATGAAGGTCGCGGCGCGGTCCATGCGACATCTGGAGGAGACCACCGGGCGGATCGCCGGGCTCGGCGCGGTCACGACCAGCATCGTCTACTCCTCACCGCTGGAGCGGCGCCCCCTCACGCTCTGACCGGCCCGCCTCCGGCGGCGGCCGGTGCCCCGGTCCGCATCCGCACGCTCGATCCGTCCCTGCCCTTGACGACCCGCAGTTGGGCCGGAATGCGGTGTCGCAGGTCGGCGACGTGGCTGACGATGCCCACCGCGCGGTCGCGTTCCCGCAGGCCGTCGAGGACGTCGAGCACTTCGTCGAGGGTCTGGTCGTCGAGGCTGCCGAAGCCCTCGTCGATGAAGAGGGTGTCGAGGCGGGCGCCGCCCGCCTCGTCGGTCACGACATCGGCGAGGCCGAGCGCGAGGGCGAGCGACGCGAAGAAGGTCTCGCCGCCGGAGAGCGTCGCGGTGTCGCGTTCGGTGCCGGTCCAGGCGTCGACCACCATCAGGCCGAGCCCCGACTTGGCCCGGCCGCCGCCGCGCGCGTCGGTGTGCACGAGGGTGTAGCGGCCCGAGGACATGCGCTGGAGGCGTACGGCCGCCGCGGCGGCGACCTGTTCCAGCCGCGCCGCCAGCACGTACGTCTCCAGCTCCATCCGGTAGCGGTTCTCCGCGGTGGTGGCGGAGGCGAGGTCGGAGAGCCGGGCGATGGCGTCGAACTCCGCGCGGGCCGGGGCGAGTTCCCTGGTACGGGTGGCGGCCTGCGCGGACAGCCGGTCGAGTTCGGCGCGGCGGGTCGCGGCGGCGGACTCGGCGGCCGATGCGGCACGCAGCCGGTCGGTCGCGGCGGCGAGTGCGGCCTGCGCGGCTGCCGGGTCCGCGGGCGGCAGTTGGGCCGCGGTGGCGGGTTCGGGCGCGGCGAGATCCGCTTCGACGGCGGCCTCCTCCTTGGCCCACGCCTCGGCCTCGCGCTCGGCGCGCCACAGCCGTTCCGGGTCGAGCAGCGCGGCCTCGGCGTCGGCGGGCGCCGCGAAACCGGCGCGGGTCGCGGCCTCCGCGAGCGCCGTGTCGGCCTCCGCGAGCCGCTGCCGGCTGTCGCTCCGGTCGCGTACGGCGTGCGCCGCCCGGTCGAGCAGCGCGATCCGCGCCGACAGCCGGGCCCGCCGGTCCGCGACGCTCGCGTACCCGGCCCGCGCCTGGTCCAACTCGGCGCTCAACCGCCGCTGCTGCGCGTCCAGTTCCTCCCGCCGCGAGGTGCGTACGTCGGTCCTGCTCTGTGCCTCGTGCCGCTGCGCCGTGCGGCGGTCGCGCTCCTGTTCCGCGCGCTCCAGCGCCCGGCGCGCCTCGGACACGTCGGCCGCCGCGCGTGCGGTGGTGGAGTGTTCGGCATCCAGTACGGCGCAGGCGGCGGTCAGCCGGGCCAGCGGCTCGTCCCCCGCCGTGGCGGCGGCGGCCTCCCACGCGGCCCCGATCCGGTCGGCTTCGGTACGCGCCGACTCGTGCCGGGCCGCGGCGCGTTCGTAGGCGGCGCCGGCCGCGTCCTCGTCGGCGCGGGTGACCTGCTGCGCGGCGGGCCGCGCGGGGGCGGGGTGTTCCGGCGAGCCGCACACCCGGCAGGGCTCGCCGTCCGCCAACTGCTCGGCCAATTCGGCGGCGATGCCGTCGATCCTGGCCTCCCGCAGGTCCTGCCACGTCTCCCTGGCCCGTGCCGCCGTGTCCCGCGCGTCCCGCGCCCGGTCCTGAGCCCGCGTCAACTCCTGCGCCAGCCGGTCGCGTTGGTCCGCCGCGTCCCTGCGGCGGCGCGCGGTCTCCAGCTCAGCCGCCAGGCCCGCAGCCCTGGTCGCGGCCTCGGCCGCGCCGTCCGCCCTGGTCTGCAAGGCGGTGCGCAGCGTCGGCCACTCCTCCAGCCATCCGTCGGCCTCGCGTACGGCTCCCTCGTCCGCGCGCTCCTCCCGGTCGAGCGCCGCGCGCCGCTCGGCGATCTCCCGCACGCGCTGCTCGGCCTCTCCGGCGCGGGCGAGGCCGCCCAGCTCCTCCCGCAGCTCCCCCGCGCGTCCCGCCAGCGCCTCGGCGCGCCAAGGCCCGTGCTCCGCTGGGCTGTTGGGCGGCACAGAGGCGGATTCGGGCGCCCTCTCGGCCCGGCCGGCCTTCCGTTGCTCGCCGAGCCTGACGTCCTGACGGTCCACGGACCTGACCTCGGTCGGGCCGACGGTCCGCTCTTCGCCGTACCCGATCGACGCCCGATCTGCGGGCCCACCGGCCGACCGCTGCTCGCCGGGTCCGCCGAGCGGCAACTGGCCACCGGACCCGGTGTCTTGGCCGTCCGAGGACCGGCCGGGCTCGGCCGGGCCGGAAGCCGGTCGGGGGCCCGGCGCGTCGGCCGCCAGTGGACCGGCCGCCTGCCGGGCGGGCGTCTCCACCGGGGATCGGTGGTGCGGTACGGCGGGCGTCGGGGGCTGTTCGCCCGCGGTCGTCAGGTCCGTGAGGACGCGGTGTTCGAGGGCGACGGCTTCGCGGTGTTGGAGGGCGGCCTTGTCGCGCAGGGCGAGGGCGGGTTCGACGGTCGCGGCGCGGTGGGCTCGGGCCAGGCGGTCGCGGGCGGCGGCGCGGTGGGCGCGCTCACCGTCGAGGGCGGCGGCGCGGCGGCGGGCCTCGGCGTGCCGGGACTGGAGGGCGGAGAGGTCGCGGGCGGCGTCGAAGCCGGTGGCGGCGGCGCGGTGGGCGGCCTCGGCGTGCCGCAGGGCCTGCGCGGCGATCGTGGCGGTCTCGCGGGCGTCGCAGCGCAGGACCGCGGCCCACTCCAACAGCCCTTCGGGCGAGGGGCCTTCGTCCGGCGCTCCGTCAGCAACGGCCCCGGCCGCCAGGCCGCCCGCGGCCTGGCGCATCCGCTCGGCGAGGTGGACCAGCCCCTTGTCACCGGCGGCGAGCCGCAGGGCCGCGTCCTGCTTGCGGTCGCGCAGCCAGTGCTCGACGGCCTTGAAGCGGCGCGTGTCGAAGAGCCGTCCGAGCAGTGCGGTCCTTTCGGTGGCGCTCGCGCGCAGGAAGGTGGCGAATTCGCCCTGCGGCAGCAGCACGACCTGGCAGAACTGCTCGCAGCTCATGCCGACGAGCTGCTTGATCTCCTCGCCGATCTCCTGGTGCGACTTGGACAGCGCCTGCCATCCGCCGTCCTTGTGCTCGCGCAGCAGCGTGACGGCCTTGTCCATGGTGGTGCCGGTGCCGCGCTTCTTCGCCCGCGGCTGCTCGGGCCGCCGGGTGATCTCCAACCGCCGTGTCCCGAGGGTGAGTTCAAGGACGACCTCGGTGGCGGTGCCCGCCGCCGCGTGGTCGCTGCGCAGCCGCGTCACCGGCCGGGCGCCGGGCACCTGGCCGTAGAGGGCGTAACAGACGCCGTCCAGGACGGAGGTCTTGCCGGAGCCGGTGGGGCCGTGCAGGAGGAAGAGCCCGGCGGCGGAGAGTTCGTCGAAGTCGACGCGCTGGGTGGCCGCGAAGGGGCCGAAGGCGGTGAGTTCGAGGCGGTGCAGTCGCATCAGGCGCGTTCCGTCCGTACGGTGTCCGCCCGTACCGCGTCGAAGGCCGCGCTCAGCGTGGCGCTCTCGTGCGCGGCGGGCGCGGAGCCGCGGACGTGGGCGACGAAGTCCTCGGCGATCTGCTGGTCGCTGCGCCCGCGCAGCCGCCTGGCGTACGAGGCGAGCGGGTCGTCGTCACCGGTCTCGGGCTCGAAGGCGAGGCTGAGGACGTGCGGGAAGCGTTTCGCGAGCGCGGCCATCGGCTCGTGCGGGCGGAAGGGGTCGGTGAGGGTGGCCTCCACCCAGGCGTCCTCGTGCCGGTCGAGCGCCGGGTCGGCGATCAGGTCGTCGAGACGTCCGCGGATCCGGGCGAGCGCGCGCGGCACGGGCGTGTCGACCCGTTCGGCGTCGATGGCGCCTTCGGGGCCGAGGCCGACCAGCCACATGCTCTTGCGGTGGTGCTCCTCGGAGAAGGAGTACGCGAGCGGCGAGCCGGAGTAGCGGATCCTCCCCTGGCCTTCGGCCAGGGGCTCGCCCGTCGCGTCGCGCTCGGTGAGGGTCTGGCAGCCGTGCAGGTGGCCGAGTGCCACGTAGTCGACGCCGTCGAAGACCCCGGCGGGTACGGCCTCGACGCCGCCCGCGGTGATGTCGCGCTCGCTGGCGCAGGGCGCGGCGCCGGTGACGAAGGCGTGCGCGAGCACGACGCTGCGCGTGCCCGCGGGGCGTTCGGCGAGGTCGGCGCGGATCCGGTCCATGGCGGCGCCGAGCACCGCCGTGTGGTCGGCTCGGTCGGCGGCGAACTCCTCGCGCGCCAGGGCCGGTTCGAGGTACGGCAGCCCGTAGACGGCGACGTCGCCGTGTTCGTCGGTGAGCACGACGGGCCGGTGGCAGCTCGCCGGGTCGGTGCGCAGGTGGATGCCGGAGCGGCCCATGACGCGGGCGCCGACGCCGAGCCGCCGGGCCGAGTCGTGGTTGCCGGAGATCATGACGGTGGGCACGTCCAGGTCGGCGAGCCGGTGCAGTACGTCGTCGAAGAGTTCGACGGCGGACAGCGGCGGGACCGCGCGGTCGTAGACGTCCCCGGCGACGAGGACGGCGTCCACGCGTTCGGCGCGGACGGTGTCCACGAGGTGGTCGAGGAAGGCGCGCTGGGCGTCGAGCAGGCTGACGCGGTGGAAGGAGCGTCCCAGGTGCCAGTCCGAGGTGTGCAGAAATCTCACGCGACCGCTCCGACCCGCACGCTCACCCTCGCCGTTCCTCGACTCCCGCGGGCGTCAGACGACTTCGACTGGCTTCCGCGGGCACCTGTGCCGCGCCGCTTCCGGCGCCCGATCCGTACCGCTGCGATCTTCTCATCCGGGCTCGCGGCCCGTGCGCCGTGGCTCACCGGCGGTGGTCATGGAGTGTAGAAGGTCGCCGCCCGGCAGGCGGTGGAGATCGGTGATCAGGTCACCGGAAGGCATGAAACCGTTGTAAGACCCTGTAATTCGTTAGTAACTCCCCTAAAAGGGCACACCGCTTGACCCTGACGCGCGGGTCAGGGATTAACGTCACCGCGCCCCGGCCGACGGCACCGCACCACACCGCCGCCCCGAATCCGCGCGTCCTCAGGAGACCCGTCCATGTCCGCAACGCCACCGGTAACCCCTCAGGCAAGCCCCTCTGTCCTGCCCCGCACCAGCCGCGAAGTGCGGATCGTCGCCGTCCCCCGAGGACTGCCCTCGCCCGGGGACTTCGCCGTCGTGCAGACGCCGCTCCCGGAGCCGGGCCCCGGCCAAGTCCTCGTCCGCAACCGGCACTTCCTCGTCTTCCCCGGCCTGCGCACCCTGCTCGGCGGTGAGAGCGACGGCGTCCCGCTGCCGCCGCTGCGCCACGGCGACACGCTCTTCGGGCCCGCCGTCGGCGAGGTGGTCGCCGCGCCCGACGGCGACGGGCCGCGTCCCGGTGACCCGGTGCTGCACCTGCTCGGCTGGCGCGAGTACGCGCTGGTGCCCGCCGCCCAGTGCGCCGTGCTGGACGACACACTGCCCGACCCGGTGGCGTATCTCGCCCAGGGTTCCTCCGCGTACGGCGCGCTCACCCGGCTGGCCCAGGTGCGGGCGGGCGACACCGTCTTCGTCACGGGCGCGGCGGGGGCGGTCGGCACACTGGCCGGGCAGGTCGCCAGGCTGCTGGGCGCGGCCCGGGTGATCGGCAGTACGGGCTCGCCGTGGAAGGCCGACCGGCTGCGCTCCGAACTCGGCTACGACGCGGTCGTGTTGCGCGGCTCCGGGCCGTTCGCGCGTCAGCTCGCCGAGGCGGCGCCCGGCGGTGTGGACGTCGTGCTGGACACCGTCGGCGGCGAGCAGTTGGCCGCGGCTCTCGGCGCGGCCAACCAGGGCGCGCGCTTCGCACTGATCGGCGCGCTGTCCGGACAGCTCTCCGCGGACCGGGCGGGCGGCAGCGCTCCCGTCGAGATCGACTCGTACCGGCTCGTCGTCAAGGGCCTGTCCCTGCGCGGCTACAGCGGTACCGACCACCCGGAGGTCGAGGCGGAGTGGACCTCGCGCTTCGGCGGCTGGCTGCGCTCGGGCGAGATCCGCTTCCCGCACACGACGGTCACCGGCATCGAGCGCGCGCCCGAGGCGCTGCCGGATCTGATCGGCGGGCGGCACTTCGGGGCTGCGATAGTGGAGCTGGAGTAGGAATGGGCTAGCGGTACGAGGACCGTCGGGGGGACGGATGCGGATCGGCGAAGCGGCGGCAGCCGCCGGAACCACCCCGCGCGCACTGCGCTTCTACGAGCAGCGCGGCCTGCTGCCGCCACCGGCCCGCACCGGCTCCGGCCAGCGCGACTACGGTCCCGCCGAGGTCGCCCGGCTGCGCGTGATCCGTGAGCTGCTCGCCCTCGGCCTGACCGTCGAGGATCTGCGCAGCCGCGCCCACCGCCTCCACCTCCTGGCGGCCGACCCGCCCGCCCCCTGCGACGGGTCCGCCGACCGGCCCGGCTCCTTCGCCGACGTCGTCGACCGCCGGCTCGCCCTCCTGGACGCCGAGATCGACCGCCTCACCCGCCTGCGCACCGACCTCGCGGAGCGCGCCCGAGGGCGCTAGGGCGTGTCCGTAAAGTCGGACATGTCCTAGGGTGTCACGGTCACATACGCGCTGCCGCCCACCGTCACCTCGGCGGCGCCCGATGTGGCGTCCGCCAGCCAGGAACGGAAGCCGGGGAGATCCGCCTGCGGTACGCCCAGGTCGATGGTCACGGCGGCGGCGTACGCGACACCGCGGATGGCGTGTCCGGCGGCGCGCAGCTCGTTCTCCAGCCGCCCGGCGCGCTGGTGGTCCACGGTGACCGTGACCAGGACGAGCCGCCGCCGCTCGACCGTGCCGATCTCGTCCAGCGCGGCGGTGACGGCGCCCCCGTACGCGCGGGCCAGTCCGCCCGCCCCGAGCTGGACACCGCCGTAGTACCGCGTCACGACGGCCGCCGTGTCCCGGACCTCGCGGCCCAGCAGCGCCTGGAGCATCGGGGTGCCCGCCGTCCCGCCCGGCTCCCCGTCGTCACTGGCCCGGTGCAGCCGCCCCTCGGGGCCGATGACGTACGCGAAGCAGTTGTGGCTGGCCCCGGCGTGCTCCTTGCGGACGCGGGCGATGAAGTCCTGCGCCGCCTCCTCGCTCGCCACGGGCGCGAGCGCGCACAGGAACCGCGAGCGCTTGATCTCGCTCTCGCAGACCCCCGCCCGCGCCACCGTCAGATACCGGTCCACCATCCGGTCAGCCTACGGGCCGCGACCGGGAATGGCGGGCGCGGGAGGCGTGTTTGACCAGGCACGACGGCAGTACGTGGACGATGTGACGGCGAGCGGCTGGAGGACGGCGTGTACGGCGACGCGGAGACGGTGCGGAAGATCCTGACCGGTACCGGGGACACCTGGGCGGTGGTGGGGCTGTCGAACAACACCTCACGGGCCGCCTACGGAGTCGCGGGCGTGCTCCAGCGGTTCGGCAAGCGGGTCGTGCCGGTGCACCCGAAGGCCGAGACCGTGCACGGCGAGCAGGGGTACGCCTCACTGGCCGACATCCCGTTCCCGGTCGACGTGGTCGACGTGTTCGTGAACTCCTCGCTCGCGGGTGGGGTCGCGGACGACGCGGTGGCCGTGGGCGCGAAGGCGGTGTGGTTCCAGCTCGACGTGATCGACGAGGCGGCGTACGAGCGCACGCGGGCGGCCGGCCTGGAGATGGTGATGGACCGCTGCCCGGCGATCGAGATCCCGCGCCTGCCCTGACCTGTGGGTTTACGGTGGGGGTATGGGACGCAAAGCTCCGCCGCCGCCGTTCGGACTCGACGAGCGGACGTATGCGCAGCTCTGGTACTACGCGCTGCCGGTGCTGGCTTTCGTCCTCGGTCTGGTCGTGCTCGTGGCGCTGATGGGTGTGCTGTCCGGGGCGTGGAAGATCTTCGCCGTGCTGGCCGGCGTGGCGGTCGGTACGGCCGTGGTGGCGGGCGGCAGGGCCCTGCACCGCAGGCTGGAGGACCGCTCGTGACCTGCGGCTCCGCAGCCCCGTGGCCCCGCGTCGTCAGATGCCGAGTCCTTCGAGGACGACCGCTCCGGGCAGCGCGGCCAGCGCCTTGCCCGACACGATGAGCTTGCCGCGGCGCGCGCCGCTGCCGATGACCAGGTGCGGCGCCTCCACGACGGCCGCGTCGACGAGCAGCGGCCAGTCGGCGGGCAGACCGACGGGGGTGATGCCGCCGTACTCCATGCCCGTCTCGCCCACGGCGGTGTCCATCGGCGCGAACGACGCCTTGCGCGAGCCCAGGTGGCGGCGGACCGCGCCGTTGACGTCGACGCGGGTGGTGGAGAGCACCAGGCACGCGGCGAGCGTGACGTCCTGGCCGCGCTTGCCCGCGACGACCACGCAGTTCGCCGAGGCGGTCAGCAGGTCGTCGCCGTAGGTCTCGACGAAGACGGCGGTGTCGGCCTTCTCCGGGTCCGTGTCGACGTAGAGCATGTCGGGTGTCACGGCGGCGGCGACCGGCGGCGGGAGCAGGTCGCGGCGCTCGGTGGCGGGGTGGGCTTCGTCGAAGTTGCCGATCGGTGCGCGCATACGGGCAACGTAACAAATGCCCGCACGGCGGCGGAGATTCAGGGCGAGTGCCGGGGCCGGGCGCTCAGGGCCGGTCCTCCAGATCGGCCAGCGCCAGCAGTTGCTCGGGGGTGACGCCCTCGGGGACCGGCAGCGGCGGCGGGGTGCGCAGGGGCGGCTGCCAGCCGGTGTCCGGGTCCCAGCGCCGTACGATCCGGGCCGGCGCTCCGGCGACCACCGCGAAGTCGGGCACCTCGCCGCGGACCACGGCGCCCGCCGCCACGACCACATTGCGGCCGAGCCGCGCACCGGGCAGGATCACGCACCCCGAGCCGAGCCAACTCCCGCTGCCGATCTCGACCGGCGCGGTGCGCGGCCACTGCTTGCCGACGGGCTGGGTCGTGTCGTCGTACGAGTGGTTGTCGCTGGTGACGTAGACGTACGGGCCGCAGTAGACGTCGTTGCCGAAAACCACCGGTACGGACGCGACGACGTGGCTGCCGCGGCCGAGGACGACGCCGTTGCCGAGGCGCAGGACGGGGTCGGGCCCGAGGTCGAGGCCCGGCATCATCCCGGCGGTGAGGGTGACCTGCTCGCCGATGACGCAGTGGTCGCCGAGGTGGATCCACGGCTCGCCGAAGACGGTGCCCTGCGGGAAGGCGAGCCGGGTGCCCTCGCCGATCCGGCCGAAGCGCAGCGGTCCCGGGCGCGCGGCGGTGACCGCCCCCGCGTTCTGCACCCAGCGCCAGCCGCGGTGCACCATCCGCGATCCGACGCGGCGACGCCAGGCCGTGGCGGCGGCGGTCGCGGAGGAGAACACGTTCTCGTTCTTCGGCACGGGCCCACCGTATACGGTGCCGGGTGGAGACCACAGGACCGACGACGAGGGCGGTGGGCATGACGGACTCGGCGGTTACGCGGAGCGCGGGCGCGGCAGGCGCGGAGGGCGGGAGCACGGCGGGCGGCGGCGTCCCCGTACCGCTGATCGCGGACATTCTGGGCCGCGCACCGGAGATCGACCCGACCGCGTTCACCGCTCCCGGCTCGGTGGTGCTCGGGGACGTCACGCTGGGCGCGGGCGCGAGCGTCTGGTACCACGCGGTGCTGCGCGGCGACTGCGAGTCGATCACGGTCGGCGCGGGCTCCAACATCCAGGACAACTGCACGGTGCACGCCGACCCCGGCTTCCCCGCCGTCGTCGGCGAGGGCGTCACGGTCGGGCACAACGCCGTCCTGCACGGCTGTGTGATCGAGGACGACGTCCTGGTCGGGATGGGCGCCACGGTGCTCAACGGGGCGCACATCGGCACCGGTTCGCTGATCGCGGCGGCGGCGCTGGTCCCGCAGGGGATGCGGGTGCCGCCGGGATCGCTGGTTGCGGGCGTGCCCGCGAAGGTGCGCAGGGAGCTGACCGAGGAGGAGAAGGCGACGGTACGGCTGAACGCCGAGCATTACGTGGCGCTGGCCGACGCGCACCGGGAGTCGCTGGGCTGACGGCGGACGCGCACTGCGAGTGGCGGGGCTGACGGCCGATGCGCGCACCGCGAGTCCCTGACCGACGGCCGACACGCGGACGGCGGGCCCGGAGATCCGGGGCCCGCCGTCCGCGCAGTGTCGTATGGCCTACTCGCCCTGCGCCACCGCGACACCGGGCGCCGCCGGTGCCTCCTGCTGCTCGAACTCCGCCTGCGCCTTGGCGGCGCGCCGCCTCACGAAGAGGAACGAGGCGATGCCGAAGAGCACGGCCGCGGCGAGTCCGAAGTAGCCGAACCTCTTCAGCCAGGGTTCGGCGACCACGCCCACGTAATAGATGACCGCGGTGGTGCCGCCCGCCCAGACGATGCCGCCGAGCAGGTTCGCGATCAGGAATTTCCAGTACGGCATCTTGAGCACACCGGCCAGCGGCCCGGCGAAGATCCGCAGCAGGGCCACGAAGCGGCCGAAGAAGACCGCCCACATGCCCCAGCGCTGGAACGAGCGCTCCGCGGTGGCCACATGGCCGGGTGAGAAGTGTTTGGGGAATCTGCGGCCGAGCCGGTCGAGCAGCGGTTGGCCGCCGCGGTGCCCGATCGAGTAGCCGATGGAGTCGCCGCCGACCGCGCCGATGATGGCGGCGGTGCCGACCAGCCAGGGGTTGACGTGCCCTTGCGAGGACAGCAGCGCGGCGCTCATCAGGACGATCTCGCCGGGCAGCGGAATGCCCAGGCTCTCGACGCCGACGACCAGACCGACCATCAGATAGACGAGGATCGGCGGGATGCCGTCGAGCCACTCCTGGACGTGCACAGCGGGGTTCCTCCCCTGGACAACGGTGGGTTGCGCGCACGCGGCGCACACCGCCGAAGCCTAACGGACCGATCGCCGCGAAAGTCCGGTCAAGAGCGAGTCAAACAAGCCGATCGGCGGGCCGTCCGGGGCGGCGCTCCGCGACCGGCGTGAAGTGCCCGGTTCACCGGTTCGGCCGGAGCGTCCACACCACCGTCATGTGCGCGGTCTCGGCGCCGTCCTCCCTGCTGATGGAGATCTCGACGGGGAACTCGGGGCGCTCCCCCGCGTCCAGCTCGGCGACCACGTCGGCGGCGGGCCGCCCCAGTTCGGCGGTGGCCGTCACCGGGCCCATCGCCAGCTTGCTGTAGGCGATCTCGGCGCGGACGGCGAGCGGCACGGCCCGGCCGAGCTGGTCGCCGAAGGCGGCGAGCACGATCGCGCCGCTCGCGGACTCGGCGAGGGTGAACATCGCGCCCGCGTGCGGACCGCCGACGTGGTTGTGGAAGTCGGGCTGGTCGGGCAGCAGCACGACGGCGCGCTCCGCCGTGGTCTCGATGTACTCGAGGTTGAGGGTGCGGGCCATCGGCACGGTGGCCGCCATCATGTCGCCAATGGAAGGCAAGGTCTCGGACATGGCGCGATGTTACCAGCCAGTAGCGGTATCCGGCGTGGAACCGTCGGGCCCACTCCCCTAGTGTTTCCAGCCATGTGGCCAGGAGAACAGCACAACGGGGGAGAGCAGAACCCGCAGGGCGCCCCCCCGCCGAATCCGCCGGGGCCGTACGGCCGGCCGACGCCTTACGACACGCCCTCGCCGTACGCTCAGCCGGGCTACCAGCAGCAACCGAACCAGCCCGCCCAGTCCGGTCCGCCGAACTTCCAGAAGCCGCCGGAGCATCCGTCGGCCCCGCCCTACGGCCAGCCGCCCTCGGGACCTGGCCAGGCCGCGCCGCCGAACCAGTCCGCGGCGCCCACCCAGCCGTACGGGCAGCCCGGTTACGGCACCCCGTCCCCGTACAGCCAGCCCGGCTACGGACAGCAGCCGCCCGGCGGCTACCCGACTCCGCAGAACTGGGGGCCGCCCGTGCCCGGCGGTCCCGGCGGTCCCGGCGGCCCTGGTGGCCAGCCGCCGCAGCGCGACCGCAAGGGGCTGACGGTCGGCATCGCGATCACCGCCGCTGTCGCGGTGATCGCCGCGGTCGTCGTCGGCGCGGTCTACCTCACCGGTGACGACAAGAAGAAGACGGACGCGAAGGACGGGAGTCCGACCGCGTCGGCGCCGCAGTCGCCCACGGGCACGCCGTCCACCACCGCGCCCACCTCCACCGCCACGGGCGGCAACGCCGACACGGGCGACTCGCCGCGCGGCGACCCGGCGGCGCTCGACGTCAAGCCGGTCATTCCGGGCTGGAAGGTCGTCATCCGCAGCGAGCGCAATGTCGCCTTCGACGTACCGCCGGACTGGTCGGTCGACAGCGAGGGCATGACGATCGGCTTCGAGGACAAGAACGGCGACCCGGCCGTCGCGATGAGCGCGCCCGCGTACTACAAGAAGGACTGGTGCAAGAACGGCAACAGCAGCGCCGACCGCGCCGCCGTGGGCACCAAGGGCGCCAACGGGGCGAAGAGCGTGCGCAACGCCGCCGAGGTGCAGGCCGTGTCGTGGGCGTACTGGGCCTATCAGGACAACGGCAAGGGCACCTTCTCCAAGGTGCAGAACAGCAAGGCGTTCCACAACGCGCACGGCATCTCGGGCTGGCAGGCGTCGGCCACCGCCGCCAACATCCCGAAGAGCAGCAAGTGCTCGGCGGACGGGGCCGCGTACACCGTCGCCTGGAGCGACCCGACGCAGACGGACGCCGCCAAGAAGCTCGTGGTGTGGGTGCTCTACGCCGACCGCGGGGTGCCCGACCAGCTCTCGGATTCGGTGATCGACAAGATCAAGAGCACGATCCGGCCGCTGAAGAAGTAGCAAGGAGCGGCGGGCGGCGGGTGCCCGCCGCTCCCGGACCGGCCGGAATCCGTTTGCGAGAGGAAACGGACTGCGGGCATAGTCCCCCGGGTGACCTCGAACGACACGGCCCGCAGCGGCGGCCCCTCCGACGCCCGCCCGCCCGGTCCGCGTTCTCGGGACCCCAGGAGCCGCCTCCCGTCCTGGGCCGGGCGGAATTTCCAACTGCTGGTCACCGCCTCGTTCATCACCAACCTTGGCAACTCCGGCGCGCTCATCGCCGCCGCCTACGCCGTCATCGAGTCCGGCGGCAGCGCCACCGGCGTCGGTCTGGTGGCCGCCGCCAGGACCCTGGCCATGGTGGTCTTCCTGCTGATCGGCGGCGCGGTCGCGGACCGCATCCCGCGTCAGCGAGTGATGGTGACGGCCAACCTCGTCAACGCGCTCTCGCAGGCCGCCTTCGCGGTGCTCGTCCTGGCCGGGCACGCCGCGCTGTGGCAGATGGCGCTGCTGACCGCGGTCGGCGGCGGCGCGCACGCCTTCTTCTCCCCCGCCTCCGAGGGCATGGTGCTCTCCACGGTCGAGTCCGCGCACGCGGGCAATGCCTTCGCCGTCTTCCGGATGTCGATGAACGGCGCGACCATCGGCGGCGCGGCCGTCGGCGGCGCGCTCGTCGCCGCGTTCGGGCCCGGCTGGGTGCTGGCGATCGACGCGCTGGGCTTCGCCGCCGCTGCCGCGATGCGCTCCCGGCTGCACGTCGCCGCGGGCGACCGCCCGGCGCGGGCGTCCGGCATCGTCAGCGATCTGCGCGAGGGCTGGCGGGAGTTCGTCTCCCGCTCCTGGCTGTGGGGCATCGTCGTGCAGTTCGCCGTGGTCAACGCGGTGGTCGGCGCGGCCGAGGCGGTGTACGGGCCGCTGGTCGCCCGCGACCATCTCGGCGGCGCGGGACCCTGGGGCCTGGCCATGGCCGCCTTCGGTGTCGGCACGGTCGGCGGCGGCCTGCTGATGATGCGCTGGAAACCGCGCCGCATGCTGCTCGCGGGCACCCTCGGCGTCTTCCCCCTGGCCCTGCCGAGCGCCACGCTCGCCCTCGCCTCTCCCCTGTGGATCCTGGCGCTCGCCATGTTCATCACCGGCGTGGCCATCGAGGTCTTCGCGGTCGGCTGGATGCTCGCGCTGCACCAGGAGATCGCCGAGGACAAGATGTCACGCGTGTCGGCGTACGACTGGTTCGGCTCGGTGGCCGTGACACCGATCGCCCTGGCCCTCGCCGGTCCCGCCGCCAGCCTCTTCGGCCGTACGCAGGCGCTGTGGGGCTGCTCCGCGGTGGTCGTCCTGCTGACGGGCGCCGTGCTGACGCTGCCGGACGTACGACGGCTGGAACGGCGTACGGGCGGCGGGCACGGGGTGGTGGCGGGCAGCACCGTGGCGCACCCGGACGCCGTTCCCGCTCAGCCGACGGTGAAGGCGCCGTCCGGCGGGGTCGGCGAGGGCGCGGCCGACGTGTCGTAGACCGGGCGGGCGCGACCGGTGAAACGGTCGAGCGCGGCGCCGTGCACCACGCGGGCGGGGAAGGCGTCGGCGGCGCACAGCCGGGCGAGCGCGTCCACCGGGAACGGCGCGGCGCTGGCCACGAGCACCGCGTTGCCGAAGCGACGGCCGCGCAGCACGCCCGGCTCGGCGAGCAGGCAGATCTCGGCGGGGGCGGGGAACACGGCGCGGACCGTGGCCAGTTGGGACCGCAGGAAGGCGAAGGGGGCCGCGTCGGCGACGTTCGCGACGTAGACGCCGCCGGGGCGCAGGACGCGGCGCGCGGCGCGCACGAACTCCACCGACGTCAGGTGCGCGGGCACGCGCGCGCCGCCGAAGACGTCCGCCACGACCGCGTCCGCGCTCGCCTCGGCCGCCGTGGCCAGCCACGCGCGCGCGTCCGCCGTGTGCACCGTCACCGACGCGGGGTCGGCCAGCGGCAGATGCTCGGCGACCAGCGCGGCCAGCCGCCGGTCGGCCTCGATGACGTCCTGCCGCGAACCCGGCCGCGCCCACGCCAGCCACCGCGGCACCGTCATCCCGCCGCCCCCGAGATGCACGGCCGCCACCGGCTCCCCCGGCGCGCTCCCGGCCTCCAGCGCGTACGCGATCCGCCGCACGTACTCGAACTCCAGGCACTCCGGATCGTCCAGGTCCACATACGACTGCGGTGCCCCGTCCACCGTCAACAGCCAGCCCCGTGGCCGGTCCACGTCCGGCATCAGCCGGGCTTCCCCGAAGTCCACGGGGCGGATCACGGGGACCGCTTCGGGGGCGGGGGCCTCTTCTGGGGCGGTTGGCGGGTCCTCCGGGGTGTGGCTCACGGGGTCATTGTCCCAGGCGGGCGGTTTCCGTACGGGGGTGCGGGTGTCCGTGCGGGCCGATGGCCGCTGCCGTGGGATCGGGGCTACCGAGCGGGCGGGGATCGGGCGTGATCCGTACCGGCGCGTGCGCGGGGCCCCGCGCACGGCCCGGCCCCGCCGTCCCCCGGTTGTTCGGGGTTCGACGGGGCCGGGTTCTGTCGCGGCCGGGCCGCGATGGGCCGAGCCCTCTTGCGGCCGGGCCCTGTTGGGAGCGGTCGCCGGGTGGGCGGCTCAGCCCACGGCGGTGACCGTGCCCGCGCCGACCGTGCGCCCGCCCTCGCGGATCGCGAAGCCGAGACCCGGCTCCAGCGGGAGCGGGCGGCCCAGCTCGACGCTGATGTCGGCGGTGTCGCCGGGCAGCGCCATGCCGCCCGGCCCGCCGAAGTCGACGTCGCCGACCACGTCCGCGGTGCGGATGTAGAACTGCGGCCGGTAGCCGGTGGAGACCGGCGTGTGCCGGCCGCCCTCGGCCGCGGGCACCATGAAGACCGTCGCCGTGAACCGCGTGTGGCTGGCCACGCTGTCCGGCGCCGCGACGATGTCGCCGCGCCGCACCTGGGCGCGCTGCACACCGCGCAGCAGCAGCGCCACGTTGTCACCCGCCTGCGCGGACTCCATCGGCTTGCCGAAGGTCTCCAGACCGGTCACCACACTCACCAGCGGCCCGTCGCCGTGCCCCTCGCCGTACACCTCGACGCGGTCGCCCGGCCGTACGGTCCCTCGCTCGACCGCGCCCGTCACGACGGTGCCGCGCCCGGTGATGGTGAGCACGTTCTCCACCGACAGCAGGAACGGCGCCTCGGTGTAGCGCACCGGGACCGGCACGTGCGTGTCGACCGCGTCGAGCAGCGCCTCGATCGCGGCGGTCCACCGCGGGTCGCCGTCGAGCGCGCGCAGCCCGGAGACGCGCACGACGGGCAGCGTGTCGCCCGGGTACCCGTGGGCGGTGAGCAGTTCGCGCACCTCCAGTTCGACCAGGTCGGCCAGCTCCGGGTCCCCCGCGTCCGCCTTGTTCAGCGCGACGACGATGTGCCGGACACCGACCTGCTTGGCGAGCAGGACGTGCTCCGCGGTCTGCAGCATCACGCCGTCGAGCGCGGAGACGACCAGGATCGCGCCGTCGAGCTGCGCGGCGCCGGTGATCATGTTCTTCACGTAGTCGGCGTGCCCCGGCATGTCCACGTGCGCGTAGTGCCGGGTGTCGGTCTCGTACTCGACGTGCGCGATGGTGATGGTGATCCCGCGGGCCGCCTCCTCCGGGGCCCGGTCGATCCGGTCGAACGGCACGAAGGTGCCGGTCCCGCGGTCGGCCAGGACCTTGGTGATGGCGGCGGTGAGGGTGGTCTTGCCGTGGTCGACGTGACCCATGGTGCCGATGTTGAGGTGTGGCTTGGTGCGCACGTAGTTCTGCTTGGACATGACGGACGTCGTCTCTTCTCTTCCTCTGACGGAGTTGTCTGACGCGGCCGGACCCCATGAGCCGGACCGACCCTCCCCCTGCGGGGTCCGCCGGATGACTGTCCGGGGAGGGTCAGCGTCGTGCGCCGTCGAAGAAGGTGTCCCGTGCGCTCCGGGCAGCCTTCGTCGGCGCGACCGCTGCTGCGGTGGCGTCTGCGAGGAAGGTGAGCCGGAACATGCGGTGATCATCCCTGCCGGGTCGGTGGTACGTCCAAAGGTTTTCCGTCGCCTTCCGGGGAGGCGTGGCGTGATGGTCGACACGACTTCACCCGGTGGTGACGTATGCGAAGCAACCGCGTGCGAGAATTTGTTCCGCGAAGGAACTTAGAAGGTGGCGGGCACCGCCGCGAGCCCGAGCGCGGCACTCATGATGTCCGCCCGCACGAACCCGGCGTGCACGAACCCTCCCCGTACGAACCCGGCGTGCACGAACCCTCCCCGTACGAACCCGGCGCCCACGGGTCCCGAACCCCGAACACTTCAGAAGGATGCTGCTCCATGCCCCTGGCCATACTCGCTCTGGCGGTGAGCGCCTTCGGCATCGGCACGACCGAATTCGTGATGATGGGCCTGCTGCCCAACGTCGCTGACGACCTGGGCACATCGGTGCCCACCGCGGGCTATCTCGTCTCCGCCTACGCCCTCGGCGTCGTGCTCGGCGCGCCCCTGCTCACCGCGCTCGGCTCCCGCGTCCCGCGCAAGCGGATGCTCCTGCTGCTGATGGCGCTCTTCACGCTCGGCAACGCGGCTTCCGCCGTGGCCCCCGGCTACAGCACCCTGCTCGTGGGCCGCTTCCTGGCGGGCCTGCCGCACGGTGCCTTCTTCGGTGTCGGCGCCGTCGTCGCGGCCCGGATGGTGAGCGAGGACCGCAGGGCGCGGGCGGTGGCCGCGATGTTCCTCGGCCTGACGATCGCCAACATCGTCGGCGTGCCGGCCGCGACCGCGCTCGGCCAGAGTCTCGGCTGGCGCGCGACCTTCCTCGTGGTGTCCGTGATCGGCCTGATCGCGCTGGGCTCGCTCGCGCTGCTGATCCCGCGTCTGCCCACCGACGAACACGTGGGAGTGGCCCAGGAGTTCCGCGCCCTGCGCGAGCCGCAGGTGCTGCTCGGCCTGCTCACCGCCGTGTTCGGCTTCGCCGGGATCTTCGCCGTCTACAGCTATCTCGCGTCGATGATGACCGAGGTCACCGGCTACGCCGACTCCTCCGTCACGTGGCTGCTCGCCCTCTTCGGCGTCGGCATGACGCTGGGCACGCTCGCCGCGGGCCCCCTCACCGACCGGGCCCTGCGGCCGACGCTGTACTTCTCGCTCGGCGCCCTGGCCGTCGTCCTCTTCGGCTTCCACTACGCGGCCGAGTCCAAGGTCGCCGCCCCGATCGGGGTGGTCGTGCTCGGCGCCGTCGGCTTCCTCACCACCACACCGATCCAGATGCTGGTCATGAACAAGGCCCGCCAGGCCCCGACCCTGGCCTCCGCCTCCAACCACTCCGCGTTCAACCTCGCCAACGCCGGCGGCGCCTGGCTCGGCGGCGTCGCCATCTCGGTCGGCTGGGGCTGGACCTCCCCCGCCCTGGTCGGCGCGGTCCTCGCCGCCGCCGGACTCGGCATCGCCGTGACCGCCGGCGTCCTCGACCGCCGCTCGCCCCACGCGGCCTCCCCTGTCGTCACCGGCAGCGGCCCGCAGCTTCAGAAGGCGGGGGGAGACGGGGAGTTGACGGTGGCGGACACGGTGTGACGCGGGGGCCGCGCGGTCCGACGATCTTCCGCCGGACTCCGCGCTCGGCCCGTACGACGTGCGCCACGCACCCGTCCCCGGCCCGTACGGCGTGCGCCACGCACCCGTCCCCGGCCGTAGACGTGTCGCGGCGCCCCGCCCCCGCCGTGCGGCAACCCGACAGGCGCCATCTGCCGCCCGTCTCGATTACGCTGCCTGAATGCTCGACCGCTTCCCGCGAGTCCCGGTCTCCGCTCCGTACGGGGCGGCCGTCCGTCTTTCGCGCGTACTGCTCTCCCCGTGGGCGCGGTTCGCGCTGCTGATCCTGCTGTTGGCGGGCGCGGGGGCCGCCGTACTGGCGTGGCAGCCGCAGCATCTGCTGGCGCACGGCCTGCCGCGTACGTCGGGCACGATGGCGGTCGTCCTCTTCGCGCTCGCGTACGGCGTGTGCACCGTCGCGTTTGTCCCGCGACCGCTGCTCAACGCCGCCGCCGGGGCCCTGTACGGCATCCACGCCGGGCTGCCCGCCGCCATAGCAGGGACCGTGCTGGGCGCGGGTCTCGCGTTTCTGCTCGGGCGGCTGCTCGGCCGTGACGCCGTACGGCCCTTCCTGCGCGGGCGGATCGCGCTCTCGCTCGACCGGCAGCTCAGCAGGCACGGCTTCCGCAGCACGCTGGCGCTGCGGCTCTTCCCCGGTGTGCCCTTCGCCGCCGCCAACTACGCGGCGGCCGTCTCCCGTATCCGGCTGCTGCCCTTCCTCACCGCCACGGCGGCGGGCAGCGCGGCGAACACCGCCGCCTACGTGGTCGCGGGCAGCCGCGCCGCCTCCCCGACCTCGCCGGTCTTCCTGCTGGCCCTCGGTTTCCTGGGCGTCACGGGTGTGGCGGCGGCCATGGTGGCCCGCCGCACCCGCTCGGCGCGCGCGGCCGACCCGGATTCCGCCGAGCCCTCGGACTCCTCCGAGACGGTCGCCGGAGCGGTCACATCCCCGGACCGGACCAGTCCGCCAGCGGAATCCGCTTGATCTCCAGGATCTCGCCGAGCGTCCCCCACTCGTCCTTGCCCAGCCGTGACAGCGGGCGCAGTTTCCGTACGTCCGGGTGCCCGTCGTCCATCACCGCCTCCGAGACGGCCGCGTGCACGACCCGCCCGAACACCACCGTCGAGTCCCCCAGCCGGACCGTGCTGTGCAGCTCGCACTCCAGCGCCACCGGCGAGGCCGCCACCCGCGGCGGCTTCACCCTCAGGCTCGGCTCCCGCGCGATCCCCACCGCGTCGAACTCACTCGTCCCGCGCGGGAAGTCCGTCGCCGTCGCGTTGATCTGCTCGAACAGATGCTCCGGCGCCAGGCTCACCACGAACTGCCCGGTCTCCTCGATGTTCCGCACCGAGTCCTTCCGCCCCACCGACGTGAACTGCACCACCGGCGGACTCACGCACGCCACCGTGAAGAAGCTGTGCGGGGCCAGATTGTCCGTGCCCGCCGCCGACGTCGTCGACACCCAGGCGATCGGCCGGGGTACAACGACCGAGGTCAGAAGCTTGTAGAAGACGTTCCGTTCAACCTGGCCGGGATCAATGTCGATGCGCATGGTCCTCAGTATCCATGCGCCCCCCACCGATCCCCACGCCGGATCGCGGCTTCTTCTCAGATGGGAGGCCGATGACATCATCCACGTAGTTCTGAGCGTCACTGCAACCCGACAGCTTCTTCCTGGCCGAGCTCGATACCGGTGACGCCCCGTTCCTCGGATGCTGTTCCTGGTGATGCAAGCCGACATTCCAGTAGCCCGGCCCTGAGCGTCAAGGCCCGGCCTGATGGTGCCCTCTACCGAACAGATCGCCGACCCCGATCACCCGAATCTGCGACCGGTCTCCGACCGCAACGGTTTTCGCGCCGTTCCGCGCGACCTCGGCCAGGGGCTCACCATCGCGACCTGTCCACGACGAAGAGGGCCAACACCGGCCAGACTTGCGCCGGGTGCCTGCAACGCCTTGAGGCGGGTTGACCTTTACTGGTTGCTTTCGCCGCCGCCTAAGCGGCTTTCAACACGCGACCAACTTTCAACAGGCGGGTCACAAAAAAAGCTGGTCGATTTCCTCGGCCCAGTGCCACCATCATCGTGTAAGGCTTCCCGGTGGACCGGCCGCCACTACTGAGAACAGAGAAGGCCGCAGGCTGGCGGCCGTGGGGTACCGGACGATTGCGAAAGGTCGTCCGTCGGCGTTCTCGGTTGCGCTGATCCGGGATTACCTCGCTGCCCGACAGCACGTCCGGTACTGCCGCCCCGAGGGAGACACAACATGTCCCGCTCTGCCGTGACTTCTCAATGTTTTCGTATCGAGCCTGCCGTCTTGTTCCGCTACCGTCAGGTCTGCGTCGCGCACCTGCAAACGTGGCGGCTCTACACCATCTGGTATCCCGGACTGGTCGGGCTGTCCGGAGCCTGGTTAACCGGAGATGCCGCTCCTGCCGGCCTGGTGTGTGCCTGGCTGGGACCGACCGCCGCCTGGATCGCCGCTCACTACCTAGGCGATTTCCTCGACCGTGAACTGGACGCCCACGCCAAGCCAGGCCGCCCCATCCCATCCGGGCGCATCGCTGAGCAGGCCGCGCTCGCCAGCGCAGGACTGGGGCTAATGGCCTTCAGTGGCACCGCTGTGGTGCTGGGTGCGCGCGAACTCCTGCCCGCTGGTGCGATCGGTGCGGGGATTTTTCTGTACAGCGGTGCGTTGAAAGCGCGAGGGCTGGCCGGAAACCTGGTCCGCGGCTGCCTGACTGCGGCGGCATTCGTCTTTGGAGCGCTCGCCCCAGGCCACCCGGACTGGCGGCTCGTCATCCCACTCGCTCTCGCATTCCTGTCTCATGACACCGCCTCGAACCTGGTTGGCACTCTGCGCGACATTGACGGCGATCGGTCCGGCGGCTATCGCACCTTTCCCGTGCGCTACGGTGCTGGGCCCGCTCTCACTGTGGCCGCAGCCAGCTACTCGGTGGCGCTCTCCATCGGGTGGGCAGTGGAACTTCTTGCCAGGCCCAGGCACCACCTGCTGTTCGGCAGTCTCGTAGCTGCCGCGACCGTCATGGGCGCGCTCGGATTTTGGCGCTTGTACCGCCGCCGCGGAGCTCTGGACCAGGCGACTGCTCTGCGTGGCCATGAGGTGCTGGTACTGGAACGCCTGGTGCTCACTAGCGCCGTACTCGCCATCGGCATCGGCTGGTGGTGCCTGCCAGCGCTCGCGCTGCTGCTCACTCTGAGCGGGCTCACCCAGCAACGCATGCGCGCGGCCTACGAACAAACCCGGTCGGCTCGTCCGACGCAGGGACAGCACACCAGCCCGTAGGAGTGAACCGTGTTCGCAATCCTGGTCGTCGCCGCCGGAATCGGCTGGACCGCGACCTACGTCCAGATCATCCAGCACGGCGTCCGCGACCGCGTCTACGGCATGCCACTGGCAGCGCTGTGCGCGAACATCTCCTGGGAGTTCATCTTCGCGTTCGTCCACCCCTACCCGCACCTGCTGCGCCCCGTCACCGTCGTCTGGTTCTGCGTCGACCTGATTCTGGTGTACCAGGCCCTCAAGTTCGGGCCTGCGCAGTTCCCCTCCCTGAAACGCGGAATCTTCTACGCGATGTTCGCCCTGACCATGGCGTCCACCTATCTGAGTGTTCTGCTGCTGAGCAGCGAACTCGGCGACCGTTGGGGGGCCTACGCCGCCTTCGGCCAGAACCTGGCCATGTCCGTACTGTTCCTGACCATGCTCCACCACCGCGGCACCCTGGCCGGCCAGTCCCTGGGAATCGCGGTCACCAAACTGCTCGGTACGGTCCCCGCCTCGCTGGCGTTCTCGCTCTACCGCCGCCCCTACAGCGACTCCTCGCTGATCCACTTCCTGTGTGCCGCGATCTTCGTGTTTGACCTGCTCTACGTTCTCGCCGTGCGCGATGCCGTCCGCTCCCGCAGGACAGCGGGCGCCGGCGTACCAACGGCCCGTGCCGGTGCCGAGGCGCTACCCGGTCAGGAGGCCACCAAGTGGCTGTGATCCGCGACATCGTCCACCACATGCTCAGGGAATGGGGGATGACGACCATCTTCGGCAACCCCGGCTCCACCGAACTCGGATTCCTGCAGGACTTCCCCAGCGACCTCAACTACGTCCTGACCCTGCACGAAGCCGTCGCCGTCCATGCCGCCCACGGCCATGCCCTGGCCACAGGTCGGCCGGCACTGGTGAACCTCCACAGCGGCCCTGGCCTCGGCAACGCGATGGGTGCCATCCTCGCAGCCAAGGCTGGCCGAGCGCCCCTGGTCATCACCGCCGGCCAGCAGACCCGACGCCTCGTCACCATGGAAGCGCTGCTCACCAACGCCGATGCCACCACGCTGCCCCGGCCGGCGGTCAAGTGGGCCTTCGAACCGCCCCGCCCGCAGGACGTCCCGGCCGCCCTGGCCCGCGCCCGGCACCTGGCGATGCAGCCTCCCCAAGGGCCGGTGTTCTTGTCCCTGCCCGCGGACGACTGGGACGTCGAGGGCGAAGACCCGGCCCCGCTCACCGGCCGCCGTATCAGTGCCCGGTCCGTTCCCGCCCCGGGCACCCTCGCCGCCCTGGCCGACCGCCTCGACCGGGCCAGACGACCCGTGCTCGTTCTGGGCTCCGGCCTGGACTCCGAGGCGGGGCGCGCCAGCGCCGTCCATCTTGCCGAACGCACCCGAACACCGGTGTGGACTGCGCCTTCCCAAGGGCGCAGTCCGTTCCCCGAAGACCACCCCCACTATCAGGGCGTCCTCCGCCCCGCCGCGCCGCTCCTGTGCCAGGCACTCGCCGAACACGACCTGATCCTGGTCGTCGGAGCCCCGGTTTTCCGCCATTACTTGGACCTGCCCGGCCCCCTCATCCCCCCGGGCAGTGAACTGGTCCTGCTCACCGACGATCCAGACGAGGCCGCCCGCGCCCCGGTAGGTGACGCCGTACTGGCCGATCCGGCCCTCGCCCTCGCCGCCCTGGCCGATCTGGCCGCCCCGGGCGGCCACCGGCCCCTGGTCCCGAGACGCCCCGCCGCAGCTCCACCCACCGACCGGGCCGACCAGATCCTTGACTGCCTGGCCCACCTGTCCCCCGACACCGTCATCGTCAACGAGTCCCCCTCCACCCTGGACACCTTCTGGAACCGTGTCACCATCCGCCGCGCTGGCGGCTACTACACCAGCCCCGACGGCGGCCTCGGCTTCGGCCTCGCCGCAGCTGTCGGCATCCAACTCGCCGACCCCACCCGCCCGGTGGTCGCCGTGATCGGCGACGGATCGGCCCAGTACTCCATCACCGCCCTATGGACCGCCGCCGCTCTTCGGCTCCCGCTGACCGTCCTTGTCCTGCGCAACGATCGCTACGCCGTCCTGGACTGGTACGCCCAGCTCACCGGCCGAAAAATGGTCCCTGGGCTGACCATCCCGGGCCTGGACCACCTGTCCTTGGCCCGCGGCTACGGAGCCACCGCGCATCAGGTCGTCGACCTCGCGGCCCTGCCCGCCCTACTGCACCATCCAGTGTCCGAAAAGCGTCCGAAGGTTCTCGTCGCCGACCTGTGACGACCCGGTCCTCCTCCAGCCGAGCGACCCCACCCCGCGAACGACGGTGGGGAGGAGAGCCGTGGACGTTCAACGCCGCGGAACATTCAACGCCTCCGGTTCGGGCGACGCATGGCGCTCCCGTCCGAGGCTGTGCATTGATGGTCTCCTGAATCCTGGCTCCGGACACCGTCGCGGCAGAAATAGAGCGCCGGGAGGGAGCTTCACGCGATACGACCGGCATCCCGAACTCCTTGGAGAGAGGATGGTTGAGCTGTGTTGTCGGACTCACCAGGGACAACGTCAGCAGAAGGCAGCACGACCGACAGCCCGGACGGACGTACCTACACGGAGGCCGGGCCTCTCGAACGCACCTCCTGGGATTCTCGGCTGACCTGCAATGTCGTCGATCCCTCCGTGCCGCTGCGGATGCACGGCTACGGCGTCTTCGGCGACCTCGCGCGGCACTATCGCTTCTCCGAACTGGCATTCCTCGCCTGGCGCGGAGAACTGCCTGCCGAGTCGGAGGCCGTCGCGATGGAGACCGCGTGGACGTTGCTGATGCCCGTCCCGCTGACCGACGCGGGCGCGCATGCGGCACTGCTGGCGCGCATTACGGCGTGCCCACCGGCTCAGGTGCTGTCGGTCGCGGCGATCACGCTAGCCGAATCGGCTCAAGGGGTGCTCGACGAGCACACGGCGTGGCTGGAGTGGCTGAGGGGTCCCGAGGACACGCCGCCCGCGGCCTACGCCGCCAGCACACCGGACGACCAAGCCGCTTGGGAGGCCGTGCCCGCCGACGCGAAGACCCTCCTTCCCGGCCCGAGATCCTTCGTTCCGACCGTCACGGCGGGCGCGCTGGCCCTGCTGTTCTGCTGCGGACTGCGGGATCCGCAGGAACTGATCACCTCGATCGTCATGGCTCAACTGCCCGCAGTCACCGCTGAGGTACTACGCCACTCGGCGACCGAAATGCTGCGCTACCCCATCAACCTGCCACCCGTCCGCTATGTCCCGGAGTCCGAAGGCAATGGCTGAGACCTTTGATGAAGCCAGGAACGTTGATGAGATCAGAACAGCGATCGGCAGGTTCGGCTGGGGTGACAACCAGTTGGCCGGTTACGCGGTCGCCGGTGACCTCGCCGGTTCCACGTCCGTCTGGAGTCTGATGTCGCTGGTGTTCGGGCACCGCAAGCTGACGGACGCGGAGAGCTCGATGCTCGACGACCTCGCCGCGTCGTCCGCTCTCGCGGATCCGCGGATCTGGCCGCTCAAGGCGGGCCGCATCGCGGCGTCCTGGGGCAATCCGACGGCAGGGTTCGCCGCGTCCGTCCTTGCCGCCACAGGTGTGGCCGGCCCGGGCACCTCCCGGCTCTGCGCACAGATGCTGCTCGATCTGCGCAGCCG
This sequence comes from Streptomyces sp. NPDC088910, assembly GCF_044749865.1. Taxonomy (NCBI): domain Bacteria; kingdom Bacillati; phylum Actinomycetota; class Actinomycetes; order Kitasatosporales; family Streptomycetaceae; genus Streptomyces; species Streptomyces sp. NPDC088910. The sequence continues at coordinate 200,452 of NZ_JBIVIV010000010.1, read as the reverse complement.
GCTGAGTGCCGCGGAGGGAGTGAGCCTGCCCACCGCAGTGGGTGAACTGCTGGAGCGCAACCCCCGGCTGCCGGGTTTCGGAGTGCCGCTGCGACCCGCGGACGAACGTGTGCTGGCATTCCAGCAGTGCGTCCGAGTCCGCCAATGGCCGGTCGGCACCTACCAGTTGCTGGTCTACGACGTCGAGGCCGAGCTGTCCCGGCGGAGGAAGACGGCAGTGAACATCGGCGGCCTCGGCATCGCCGTCCTGCTCGACCTCGGCTTCGCGGCCGACACCGCTGCCGTGATGATGATGCTGATCATTCAGCCGTCCTTCATCGGCAACGCCGTCGAGGGCGCCGCACAGCAGGCCCCTGTCCTGCGTTCTCTGCCGCACTCCGCCCTGCGCTACCGGGGAGTCGCCCCCCGGACGAGTCCACGCCACCGCGACGCCGAACACGACGATAGGACCTTCCGTGGCTGACGTGTCCGACCAGGCAGAAACCTCCGCCCCCGCACGGCCGGCCGACGTTCGCCCAGCCTCCCCGGACGGCACCGCCTCCACACTCGCGCAGGGCGTGGTGATGATGCTCCGGGCACTGGGTGTCAAAGAGACGTTCGGTGTCTCCGGAGGAGGCATCGTCTACATGTGGGATGCCCTCTCCGCCTCCGGCGTCCCCACCTATCACTGCCGACACGAGACAGGCGCCCTCTTCGCGGCATGTGAGGCGAGCATCGCCGCCGACCGTCCGGTCGCTGTGTTCGTCACCACGGGACCAGGTCTGACCAACAGTCTCACCGGCTTGATGGCGGCGCGTTACGAGGGCGCGAAGGTGCTGCTGATCAGCGGCTACACCGATCCTGCCTATGTCGGCCGATTCCCCATCCAGGAAACGAGCCCTCTGTCCCTGCCACCGCAGACGCTGCACACGCCCAACCAGACGGTCCAGGGAGTCACCATCCTCGACAGCCCGCAATCTCTGGCCGGCGTATGGGAGGCGTGCGCGGCAGGCTTCGCCCGGTCCACCGGCTATGTGCACCATCTCGCCCTGACCGTTCCGGCCCAGCGCGGTCACCTTCCCGTGCCGCTGTCCGCTCCTCCGCGTGCCACCGCTGCGGACACACCGGCTCTTGACCAGGCGCTCCTCTCCCGGCTGGCCGCCGGTCGGTGCGCGCTGTGGGTCGGCTGGGGCGCGCGCCGGGCAGCAGCGGCCGTCGCCGAACTCTCCGAACGTCTCGACGCGCCGGTGATGTCCACTCCCCGCGGCAAGGGCATCTTCCCCGAGGCAGGTCCCCGATACCTGGGCGTGACCGGACTGGGGGGCGATCCCGAAGTCGCCGACGCACTGCGGCGCCACGACCCGGATTTCGTGATCGCGCTGGGCAGCAGGCTTGGTGACGGGGCCTCCTGCTACGACGAGGCGTATCTCGCCCGAGCCCAGCTCATCCAGGTCGACCTCGCTCCCGACGACCTGCCTCACGTCTACCCGGCCGACCGGCTCATCCGTGTAGAGGCTGACGTCGCCGCCTTCGCGTACGCGCTCGTGGAAGCGGCGCCCGCCATGTGCGCGCCGCCCACCAATACGCATCACACCGGCGGCCCCGCACCGAGGCACACTCCCTCAGCCCCACCGCCGCGAACAGAGCGCCTCGTGCACCCACGCCGGCTCCTGCACGAGATCCAGAGCCGGTTCGTCGACCGGGGCGACCTCGTGATGGGGGACAACGGCAACGCGTTCGCCTGGGGGAACCGCTATCTGCGCTTCTCCCGCCCGGGGCAGTGGCGTGTGAGCAACCTCTACCTGGGCTCCATGGGGCACTTCGCCTGCGGAGCGGTCGGCGCGGCCCTTGCCACCGGCAGACGCGCCGTCGCCCTGGTGGGAGACGGGGCCATGCTGATGCAGAACGAGGTCAGCACCGCGGTCCAGTACAACGCGTCCGTCGTGTGGATCGTCCTCAACGACGCGAGTTACGGTATGTGCAGACAGGGAACGAAAGCTCTCAGCCTGCCTTACGCCGACTCCTCGCTCCCCATGACCGACTTCGCCCAGTACGCCGAAGCCCTCGGCGCCCGCGGTATCCGCGTCACCGCCCCGGAGGCTCTGCACGACGCCCTGCGGGAAGCCGCAACGGTCCAGGGCCCGTGTGTTGTCGACGTATTGATCGACCCCGAAGCACTCGCTCCCACTCAGCGACGCTTCGCCGGGCTCAAACACGTCCCCTCCGCCGGCCTTGGTCACTGACTTCAGCGGCGCGCCCTTCGAAGCCCCTGGATCCGTTCGGCCGCCCCTTCCTGCCCTGCCGGCGTTCTCGGCCGGGGGGTCGGCGAGAACGGCCCGCCGGTATCGGCCGCACTGCCGGTGTGCGGATCCGACCCGCGTTTCCGGGAACCGGGCAGTGGCCGCAGGGCCGTTCCGGCGAGCCGCCGACCGCGAAGTAGACCTGGGAGCGCCGGCTCCACATCGGACCCGTCCTCGCCGGATCCGACGACGATCTCCTCGCCGCCCTCAGCGCTTTCGCGCTCCCGCTGGACGTGGCCTTCCCGTTCCGGACGACCTGCTCGGCATTACGGTGAATCGACCGGCGGGGCGTCGCTGGCGAACGCCTATGAGTGGCTCCGGTTGAGGACTTCTCGCGCTACGGGCTGCTGCCTGAAGGGCCGCAGTCGTGACCGCATCTCAGCCAGCGCGGAGGCGATCCGACCTGACCGCAAGTGGGCCTGGTCATCAAGGAAGAGGTGCCAGGCCGCGCATGCCTGTTCGAGGTGCCCTTGGTCGAGTTGCAGCCCGCCGAGCCGCGCATTGATCAGGGCACGTGCTCGGCGTTCGTCCGCAGGCCGTTGCCTCAGCGAGGAGGTAAGTTCCCGGATGGCCCGGGCGGGCTCGCCCGCGTAGGCGAATGTCTCCGCGCTCTGGTGTGCGAAGGCGGCGGCGTGGAAGTCATCGATCGTTCCCGTGCTCAATGGGCCTCGGGCAAAGGTCTGTTCAGCCCGGCGCAGTTCCGCGAAGGCCTTGCGGCGCTGACCGTTCGCCGCCAGGGTGAGTGCCCACTGGGAGGTAAGCAGTACGGCTTGCCCCGGCGGGAGGTCTGTGTTGTGCCGAGCTGCGGCCTCAGCGATGTCCAGGGCCAGAGACCGATGGCCCAAATGCAGAGCCTGGATGCTCATCGCCCGCAGGACGGTCGTATAAGTGCGCAGGTCCGCTGACGCGGCCGCCATGCGAACGGCAGTCTGGTAATACGACTGCCCTATTCCGTTCATGTTGTCGTCGAAGTGCATGTACCCGGCGAGATAGGTGAGTCGCGAGGCGGTGCGCAGAAAACGGTCGCGGCGTCCCGGAGGCATCCTCAGGACTAACCGCGGCGTGATGTCGACGGCCAAGTAGGAGGATAGGGCTTGGCGGGCCGCTCCCCCGCCGAAAGCCATGTCGATCCGGGCGAAGACGGGAAGCATCAACTCCGTGGCCGACACCGAGGTGGGCTCGGCCTCCCGGGCGTGCGGTACTGATGGCGCCAGTGGTATAGCGAAGTTTCCCTCGGCCGCGTCCAGTTCAAGGAGGGTCGTGTAGACGCTGGAATCCGCGAGTTCTTTCGTGGGCGGGCGAGCCAGCCGCACCAAGGACAGGCCGAGGTCGTCCGACTGGCGGGTGGCGACCGGAGCGTTACCGTTCAGAAGACCGGTGTCCGCAGCAGTGACCTGCCGTCCCAGCGCGCGAGAGAGGACCTCGGCCACCAGGGAAGGCACCGGTTCCGGAGGACGAGTTCCGGAAAGCCAGTGCGAGACGGACGTACGGTCGTAATGCAGGGCCAAGCCGACTTCGCCGCCTGCCTGGTTGACGGCCCTGGACAAATGTCCGGCTGTCATGTTCGCCTCGCGTAAGAGAGCTCGCAGCCGCACGTTGGGCAATCGACCCATTGAGATGCATCCCCTCTCTTTTCCGACTTTAGGGGGAACAGAACACATACCCGCCAGAACCTCAGTCAGCACCTCGGGATGTCCCCGCCCCGGCTGCACCACGTGATGAACACATTGCGCGGGCAGCCGCACGCCCCACCCATGCGGTACACACCGGCACGCCGGGGCGCAGAGGGCCAGCTGACGGTCAGCCGCTCTCCGTGTCGCCCCGGTCCACGAGGGTGGTCGTAACCTGTCGGGTCACGGCCGACGGCCCCAGACCCGTCAATGCCCGCAGCGTGTCGGCCATGAGAGCGGGGCTGGCTCCAGGGGCCGCGACGATGCCGACCGCGGCGGCTCCCGCCAGCCACGCGGGCCTCACCTCTGCACTGCGAGCTGCCCCGTACGCCCGCACACCGGAATTCCTCAGGCTGGCCAGAGTGGGGGAGTTTTGGCGTCCCAGGACCAGGACGGCATCGCTGGATGCGGCCAGTCTGAGCAGGGCGTGCTCCCGATCGCTGGCGGCGTGGCAGTACGTGGTCGGGTCCTGGGGCAGCACATGCCCCAGTGCGCCCCGCACCGCCTCGGCGACCATCCGGTTCCGCTCGCCCGGGGTCCCCGGCGCGGTCACCACCGCCACACGGCCGGGGGCCTCCACCCGGATGTCTCCTGCTTCGGCGACATCGTGCACCGTCCGGACCGCGTCGAGAGCCTGCCCGACCATGCCGGGCAGCACGGCACTGTCCCGAGGTCCGATGAGAAGGACGCTTTCGCCGTGCGCGGCGAATCTGCGGACCTCGGCCTGGGCGGCCGTCACCAGCGGACAGGTCGCATCAATAACACGCAGCCCCTGGCGGACCAGGGAGGCTCGCACAGTTGGGGCCACGCCAGCCGGCCCGATCACCACACGGGTGCCCGACGCCACTCGGTCGAGTTCGTCCGTCGACAACGCGGAGTGTCCTTCATCACCGGCACCGGCTGAATAGTGCGGCATCGTGCCGGCCAGAATTCGCACCTGGCCGCCACCGGCCGACAAGGCCCCGTCCAGCAGAGCCTGGGCGCGCACGGCACCCCCGCACAAAGGATCACCTTCCGCGACCACGAACTGGCGAGTCCGCATCACAGCCCGCCAGGAAGCCAGCGCCCCCTGCAACGCGATCGAGGCCCCACCAGAAGGAGCCGCCCCTGCCAACCCTGCCGCCTGCCGGTCACGTTGCAAGTAGGACAGCACCTGGACTCCTGCCGCAGCATGACCGGCCCCGTCCGGGAAGCTCGACAGAAGCGGAGGAGATTCGTCCTCATAACGCACAGACCAGCCTTCCCGCTGGAGAGCCCCTCCCAGGAACTCCGCCGCCCGGCAATGGACGAGCCCCCGGACGGGGTGACGGACCGTCGCGAAGACGGTGATCTCCTCCCGGCTTTCCAGGCCAGCCGCTACCTGCCAGTGCTCCGTCCTGCACGACCTCTGCATGTCTCGGCAGCCCTTTCCATCGGCACACTCCCGTCGCACCGGACCACGCCTCCGCCGGGAACCACACAACGGCGACAAACATAACGAACGGCGCGTTTCCTACTGCGTACTCGTGCCCTGCCCGAGGCACAGATATTGCCCGCCTCCGCATATGCCAATTGGATTCACCCATTCGTGTCACGCCCGACCCGCCGCCTCCTCAGCTGCGATCTCTGAGCCCGCCCCGGACAGCAGCGACGCCCAGCCGGGGAACGGCTCCAGCGGCTCCGACGCTGCGAAGAAGGTCACCGCCGCAAGCGGCACATCATGGTGGACACGCTCGGGCTGCTGCTGACCGTGATGGTCACGGCGGCATCGGTCACCGACCGCGAGGCCGGGCGCGCAGGCTGCTGGAGCGGACGTTCGCGGGCCTGATGCGCTCGCGCTGCCTGGCCCGAGACTACGAACGGCGCACCGACAGCGCCCAGACGATGACCACGGTCATGCCGCCGCCTCGGGCTGGCAGGGACGCTGAATGTCTCCGGCCTGTCCTCGGCCAGCCAACCACATGCGGCCAGACGCACGGCGTTCGAACGCAAGCCCTCGACCTTCACCGGAACCGGTTCAAGCCTGCGGCGGGACTGCGCCCCAACCTACGACCACGACATCTACAGCGCCCAGGTCAGCGCACGTGGCATCGTGCCCGCGATCGCCCGCCGCGGCACCCTGCACGGCACCGACTGGGCACCTACCGCAAGGCCGCGTTTTACAAGTCGGTGGCCTGTCTGGTTGGCCGTCCGGGGAAGTCGCGGGCGGCCATCCAGATGGTGAGGTCGCGGGCGATGTCGTTGATGCTGTTCGCCGTGGTGACGTCGTGCTCGTTGCGGGTGGTGTCGCGGCGGACGATCTCGTAGCCGCCTTCGTCCAGGACGGCCACGGAGGCGAACCAGACGGGGTCGTCCTCGTCGGGCTGGACGACCACGAAGGTGTTGTCGGAGTCGTTGAGGTCGCTGAGCATCATGTACAGCGCGTCCTCGGAGGGGTCGTCGATGCGGTCGCCGTTCTCGCTGTCGGCGCCGTAGTACTGAGCCCCCATCGTCGTCTCTCCCTCGCCCGGTTCACCTTGGCCGTGGTCAGCATGGCACGTGGAACTGACAGTTCAGGGGTCACAGCCATTCGCTGATCGCGGCGATCAGGACGGTGGCTTCGAAGCGGACGGCGAGGTTACCGAACCGGGTGGCGACCGCCCGGTTGCGCTTGAGCCGGTTGATCCCGCACTCGACCGCGTGCCGGGCCTTGTCGTCCTCGCGGCCGAAGGCCGGAGGCTGCCCGCCGGCCCTCCCGCGCCGTTTGCGGTTGGCGACCTGGTCGGTCGGCTCCGGGATGGTGCAGCGGATCCCACGCTTTCGCAGGTAGGCCCGATTGGCGCGGGAGGAGTACGCCTTGTCACCCCGCACCCGCAGAGGTGGGACACGGGGACGGCCCGGCCCGGTGCGGGGTACTCGGATTCCGTCCAGGACGGCGGCGAACTGAGGACTGTCACCATGCTGTCCGGCGGTGACCAGCAAAGACAGCGGCCGTTGGCCTTGCTCGCACGCCAGATGATTCTAGGTGGTGAAGCCGCCCTGGAACCGGCCCAGACCGTGGTCGTCGGGCTCCGTGCGGGTTCCGCCGGGCGGTTTCTTCTGAGCATGTCCGTCCCGGCGGGCGCCTGCGACGTGGTGATGGGCCCGGCAGATCGTGGAGTCGACGTTGACCTCCCACGTGATCAGACCTGCCGCATCCGCCCGAGCCTGCAGTACAACGGCTTCAGCACCGCCCACTGATCGTCAGAAAGATCCCCTCGCCCCACACCGTGATCATCACGGCATGGGACGACGAACAGAGCCGACTTTCAAAACACGCCCCAGGTGGTCGAGCGGAGTTTTGCGTGGCTGCACGGCTTCCGACGTCTGCGCATCCGAGGGGAGCGGCGAGCCGACATCCACGAAGCGTTCCTCAAACTCGCCTGCTGCCTCATCACCCACCGCCAACTCGGCTCGTTGCGTTAGCCGTTGTTAGCCGATGTAAGTGACGCCCCATACAGGACGTCGCCCGTCTCGCCGATAGATGTGCGCCATACTCGACCTGCAGAGCCGCGAAGAGGTCATCACGCAAGTGCATTCTGGATACATCTTGATCCATTGGTGCAGCCAGCCCGACAACCGATGATCATTTCCGGAGGTGTATCCACCGCCGCGCAAGCGGCGCCGGTCCAGCCAGCAGTGCTCAGCCCGACCGCGTGCAACGGCCAGACAGCGGGGCACATCGTTAAGTGGTACGCGCCTCACGTGCCGTACGCACTTGTACCGCTTCGGTGTGGAAGCAGCACCTGGGGTTTCAACCACATTCATTCCAAGCACTGGTCCGCCCACGTCGACGAGGATATTGCCAACACGTTGGCATACTTCACCTCTACTGTCCCGCAAGGGGGAAATTCCATAGCGTTCATCCTCCGTGACCTGGCCCCCTGCGAAGGTCAGTTCCGGGTTGTGGTCCAGTTCAACAGCTACGGGTCCACCGGCATCAAGGGGATCATCACCGCCTACCACGAAAACTCGATAACGCTCCATCGCGGTGAAGTCCAGCCGACGTGCTGACAACTCGGCATCTGCGGAAAACTGCCGGACCGCAGTTCGAAGAAGGTACAGTGGCGGCATGGTAGGCGAAGAATTCCCACCCGCCGAGACAACGCGGCTCGTCGCGGAGAAGATGAAAGGTCTAACCGGTCATTCCCCACAGGCAGGCGCCCTCCGCATCGTCGACGCGCAGGGCACGGGGACGGGGTGGCCGATCCGCGTCCGGGGGACGGTGGAATCAGATCAATGGCAGTCAGCCCGGACCTGGGAGACGGAGTTCGTCCCGGAGGACACGCTCGCCGGGGAGTCCGCGGAGGGGAACGCCTCCGCCCTCGCGGACTGTTTCCTCATCCTCGTCATCGAAGACCTGGCAGTGGGACCTGTTCCCGGCATCCAGGAGATCCTTCAGTCCTGATCCGGAACCTTCCGCCACAGGCGCGTGGAGGAGACGGCCCACGCGCCAAGTCCGCGGCTGCGAGTTCCTGCTCCCCCGATTCGTTCGGTGTGGACGACCTGGGTGACCGCCTGCACCGTGCATGGCCCGATTTCAGGCAGGGATGTTGCGGTCGGAGACGATGCCTGCGATGGCTCGGTAGGTGTCGGGGAGGCGGTCACGACGATGGGTCCAGCCATGGAGCTGCTTCCAGCGTTTGTGATCGGCGAGGGGCGGGTCCGACGGTGATTCGGTCGGACGCGTGGCGGTGGCGGTCTCGTTCCCACTGTTCCGCTCTGCCGGGTAGTGCCCCCGGGCGGGGTTTTCTCGGAGGCGTGATCGTTTGCCCACGGTGGTCGCGGCTCAGGCCCAGGTAAACTGCTTCTTCTTGCCCGAGACGAACGCGCGCCGTCCGCCGCGGCCGACCGGTGGCCGGCGGACCTGAACCTCGGTGGCGTCCAAACGCAGCTCAACGCCTTCGGCCCGGGCGTAGGCAAACACATCCATCAGCGTCCGAAGCCGCAGGCCGGGGTTGTCGGGAACTGCGCACCCCCGCTCCACCAGGAGCGTGCGCGTCTCTCCGATCGCCCGGGCAACGGTGGACCGGTCGACGCCGAACAGCAGCTCCAGCACCGAGTGCGGCAGGTCGTGCCGCAGATGGATCAGCGTCACCACCAGCCGGCCGTGTTCATGCCCGAGGAATCCCCGTACGAGTGATCACGTTCGGAGCGTCGTTCGGCGTCGGTAAGAGGAGTGACCACCCGGCCGGTCAGGAGAAGGAAGGCCAACGGATGTCAGGCGGCTCCGTTCCAAAGCCTGCCGCTCAGCCGAGCTGGTAGTCGAACCAGATACGGTGCGTGCCGTCAGCCTCCACAGCCATCCCGCCAGCGCCAACGATCCCCGCCAACTCGCCGGTGCCGCTTGAGGGCACGATGGTGAAGAACTCCGCAGTGCGGTCGTTGCCAGACGTTGTCGCCGAGTGCGCGAAGTTGAAGGAACCCTGCCGACCGTGCAGCGATCCGTCGAACGACTCCATGGCAATGTACGTGCCCACGCCGGTCGTCTGGTCGAACGCGGCAGTGAACAAGGTCGCCGAGCGGCCGGTTGCCTCCCCCTCGTAGTGCTTCTCCATGGTCGCGACACCGACCGGCAGCGCCGTGGATACGGCTGGCCCGGGCTTCAGCTCGGTAGGGACGAACGCTTTGACGGTGAAGGTTGCCGTAGCTCTCATGCGTCGACCGTACCGAGGGGGTCTGACAATCAAGCAGCACCTGAGGCAACCCCAGCCCCCAAGGAGACCTTAAAGAACAAGCTAAATGCCTGTTTCGGAACCTCAATCATCAAGGGGAGGCCATGGCAGTTCATCGGCTACCGATACTCGAAGGTGGCTTGACCCTGTCGGTTACCGGCCCGGGTGGCTGTCGCACGCCTGCCTGTCCCTTTACTGTGTCCGTGCCGTAAGTCCCCGAGACAAGGAGACAACCCCATGGTCGCGTCAGCGTTACGTCAGCAGTTCGAACCGACCCTGCGCACGGACCGTCGTCCCCGGCGGTTGGCGCGGCGTGCCATCCTCGGAAGCTCTCTCACCGCCGTATTCACGGCGGTAATGCTCACCGTCACCCAGTCCGCCGCCTATGCCGGCGGCCCCTACCTCTGGGCGAACGACGGCAACATAGGTCAGCGCATGACCGTGTGCGCTCAGACCCTCGATGTCCGTAGCTCCTACGGTGGCACGCCGTTCAACCATCTCACTTACGGACAAACGTTCACCGTGCACCAGAACTATGCGGAGTTCGGCAGCGAGTACGTGCGCGGCTTCGCCTGGGGCAACGTGAACGCGGAGGGTTTCGTGCAGAACGGCTGGTTCTGCTTTTAGAGGTGAGCCCTCGGTTCCTCCGAATCAGGCAAGACCCTGGGTCAAGGTGCCCCTGGAGAACATGAGAACGATCAAGGTTCCGAGCGTTTTCGGTGGGTCCGGGGCGGAGACGCTGATCAGCGTCGCGGCTCCGCTCCCTCCCATCACACCAGCCTCAGAGGTTCCGTTCGGGGAACGGCCGCCGTGACCGTTCCCCGCGGGGGCCCGCACCCAGGTGCCATGTCGACCAACCTGTGGGTGCGGGCCCGTATCAGTTCAAGACGTTGGCGGCCATCGGGCGTGTCCGTCAGTGCCAGGCCGAGCATTTCTGACCGGATGCGGGACCATTCTCCGTGCATGCCCTGATCCACACGGGATGGCTGTAGTGGAATTCGCCGGTGACGAAGTGCACCGATGTCCCCGCACCCTTGCGGGCACAGTAGTTGTAGGCCGAGTTCGAGGCCTTGATGATCTCTCCGCAGCCGCTGTGCCTGTCGGCCTTGGTGTCGTAGACCTGGCCAGCCACCTTGACCGTACTCCCACTCCAGCAGATGGATGCAGCGATCTTCGCCCCGGTGGTCGAGGCGGTGGCGTCACGACACTTCCAGGACTGCGGGGCCGACTGTGCCGGCGCCGCCAGACCTAAGCCGACCAACCCCGCAAGCGCGACGGTGGCCGTGATCGTGGTGATGTGCCTGCGTACCTTCACGTAACCCGTTCCTCTCAAAACGTGGGGCTCAACGTCCGCCCGTAGCCCCTTCAAACACCGTTGCCCAACCCGAAGAGGAGGAGCGAGAAGAATCCCGGCCAACCTGGGTGCAATGGGATGTGGGATGTTCACGGCGCGAGGGAGGGGCGGTCATGCAGTAACGCAGTTCCTGCCGACTTCTGCGATCGCCTGACCGCCCGTGCGGACGCGCTGTTCGAGCTGGCCGACGCCGTGCTCTGCACGGACGGACCGGTGTGGTCGCTGGTCGACCTGGCGCTGGCGCCCGAGCACCGCCGTGGGCACGGTTCCCTGTACGCCGGCCTGAACCGCGGCCGGGTGGAGGCCGCCCGGCCGCGGCGGGTCCTGGCCGGGGTGCCGCTGCCGAGGGCGGCGGACGGCCGGCTGGTGTTGGCGGTGGACGTCTCGCCGTGGCTTCGGCCGGACGCCGGGACCGTGCCGAACCGCTCGTTCCGGGTCGCCAGTCGCGGTCTTGTTGCCGGACCCGATCGGACCGGGTGATGCGCCGCCCGGCGCCCTCGGGCGAAGAGTTCCTCCGGTCCAGCCCGAAGGGCGGCCGGCCGCCCAAGCACGGCGGGGAGTTCGTCTCCGGCGACCCCGCCACCTGGGGCCCCGCGCAGGCCGTCACGGTCACCGACCCCCGCCTCTACTGCAGGGCCACCGCTCAGCAGGGGACCGCCTGACCTCAGGCTGGCCCAGCGGGCCGCGTGGCTGGACCACGACGACCAGCTGCCCGTCATCGAGGGCACCGTCATCCGCCTGGCCGTCGAGCACCTGCCGTCCGGCGGGGTGAACAAGCCGGTCTGGCTGTGGTGGTCACGCACCGGCGCCACCGACGCCGACGTCGCACGCCGCTAACGGCGACCTCGACCACACCGTCGATGCGTGGATGGCCGACGGCTCCCGCCGCCCGACGGTCAAGAACCGCCTCGCCGTTCTCGTCCGGGCCACCGCTGCCGCCCGCGCATGGTCGGTCTGTTGTTGACAGCGCCGACTTTTTAACAGTCCCGATCTGGCAGACCCCGTATTCGGCAAGGTCGCCGCACCAAGCTGGGAGGAGTCCGCAGCACGTACCGGCCGGGACGCGCCGGTACGGTCCGAGCCGGCATCGTCACTTTCCTTGACGGGCCCGCGGAGCTGCCGAGCCTGCGGATTCCGTCCCTGGCACCTGTCATCGGATCAGCACGGATCCCAGCCAGGAGACCGCAGCCATCTGTCAGGACACAACGCCAAGGACGTGAGTGTGACGAGTGCGCAGATACCGGCCGATGCCACCATGGCAGCTGAACCGGCCCTCACCGTACCGACGGCTTTCGAGCGGCAGGCGCGGTTGGCTCCGGACGCTGTCGCGGTGGCCGGGGACGACGGCGAGCTAACCTACGCACAACTGGACGCGCGCGCCGACCGCCTCGCCGCGCTACTTGCCGCGCACGGCGTCCGGGCCGGCGACATCGTCGCCTTCGCCCTCCCACGCTCGGCCGACTACGCCGTCACAGTGCTGGCGATCCTCAAGGCCGGAGCGGCGTACCTCCCGCTCGACGCAGCCTATCCGGAGGACCGGATCGCCCTGATGCTCAACGACGCGAAACCCGCCGCGCTGGTCACCCGACGGGGGATCGCCGCTCGCCTCGGTACCGACACGACGGCCGGCCGGGCCGCATGGATCGTCCTGGACGACCCGGCGTTCCTGCGCTCCCTCACCGGGACGCGCCGGGGCCGTACGGACGATGGGCGCGGGCCTATGAGCGGCAGCGGTGACGACTCGGCATATGTGATGTACACCTCCGGTTCCACCGGGCGCCCCAAGGGGGTGATCACCACACACGCCAACATCCTCGCGCTCGCATCCGACCGCCTTTTCAGCACTCCCGCGCACCGCGCGGTGCTCGTGCACTCCCCGCAAACCTTCGACGCCGCGACTTACGAACTGTGGGTGCCGCTGCTGAACGGCGGCCGGGCCATAATGATGGCGGACACCCTCGACTCCGACCGGCTGGGCGCCGTCGTCACCGCGAGCGGCGCTTCGGCCGTCTTCCTCACCACGGCGCTGTTCAACGTCATCACCGGCTTCGCCCCGGCGGCCCTCGCAGGTCTGGACGAGGTACTGACGGGCGGCGAGACGTGTTCACCGCAGGCCATGCGGGCTTTCCTTCGCGGCGCTCCGCGCACCGTGCTGCGTCATGTGTAGGGCCCGACCGAGACCACCACCTTCGCCACCCAGCAGCGAGTTACCACAGCGGACGCGGCCGGTCCGTCCATCCCGATCGGCGGCCCGCTCGACACGGAGCGGCTCTTCGTGCTTGACACCCGGTTACGGCCGGTGGCGGCCGGAGAGGTCGGCGAGCTCTTCATCGCCGGGGCGGGAGTCGCCCGCGGGTACCTGCGCCGACCGGAGACCACGGCCGAGCGCTTCGTGGCCTGTCCCTTCGGCGCGCCGGGCGAGCGGATGTACCGCACCGGCGACCTCGTACGCTCGCTGCCGGAGAGCGTCGTGGACTTCATAGGCCGCGCCGACGCCCAAGTCAAAGTGCGCGGGCACCGCATCGAGCCCGGCGAGGTCGAGGCCGCCCTGCTGGGCAGGCCGGAGGTGGCGCAGGCGGCCGTGGTCGTCCATCAGACAGGCCCCGACGACAAACGGCTGGTGGCGTACGTACGTCCGCGCGGCGCCCTGGAGAGCGCCGGGATCCGGGCCTCCCTGCGCCGTACACTGCCGCCCCACCTGGTGCCGGACGCCGTCATCCCGTTGGACGCGCTGCCCCTCAACGCCCACGGCAAGGTGGACCGCGCCCTCCTCGCGGACCGCCCGCTGCCGGACGGGCCGACGAACGCCGCAGCCGGGGACGACGAGCCACGGAACCGGGTCGCCGCGTTGTGGAGCGCGCTGGGGCTGCCCCCGGTGGAGCAGGGCGCCGCCTTCCTCGACGCGGGCGCCAACTCTCTCCAAATCACCCGGTTCACCTACTTGCTGCGCCGCGAGTTCGGCGTCGGCCTCCCGATCCGCACCGTCTTTGATGCCGGCTCGCTCGGCGCGGTCGCCGACCTGGTCAGCGCGGCCCGTCGCGGGGATCCCGGAAGCGGACCGAGGCCGCCGGAAGCGGGCCCGCGCCGCACGGAGCGGCGCCCTGACCCGCTTCCGCTGTCCCCCGGCCAGGCCCGGCTCTGGCACCTCAACCAGCTCGACCCCGGCCCCGCCTACCACGTGCCGCTGCTCATTCCGGTGGACGGCCCGGTGGACCCGGACGGCCTGCGGGCGGCGCTGAGCGCCTTGGTCGAGCGACATGAGAGCCTGCGCACTATCTTCCCGGTGCTGGACGGGGAGCCCGTCCAGCACGTCCTGGCGCCCGGCGACTGCCCGTTTGCGCTACGGACGCAGCGCGTCGAGCCGGACGGGATCGACGTCGCGGTGCGGGAGGCAGTGGCCGAGCCGTTCGACCTCACCCGTCAAGCGCCTCTACGGGCGTGGCTGTTGCGCGGCCGGTCCGACCTCGCCGGGTCGGTCCTGGTGCTGGTCGTGCATCACATCGCGTGCGACGGTTGGTCCGTGGGGCCGCTGGCCAGGGATCTGGCGGCCGCCTACCGGGCCGTTCTTGCCGGGCGGGCCGAGGCACCGCGCGAAGCACCCGCGCAGTACGCCGACTTCACCGTCTGGCAGGATCGGGCCTTCGGGGCCGGCGCCGACCCCACCGGGCCCGCCGCCGACCAGCTCGCCTTCTGGGAGAAGACGCTGGCGGATCTGCCCGCCGAACTCCCGGGGCTGTACGACCGCCCCAGGACGCCGGGCGCGCGAATGGGCGGCGGCAGCGGCTCGGTAGGCGCCTTCTGGCCCGCCGCCCTGCACCGAGAGCTGGTCGCGCTGGCACGCGGCAACGGGGCGACGCTGTTCATGGTGCTCCAGGCCGGGGTGGCCGCAGTGCTGGCCGAGTCGGCCGCAGCCACAGACCTCCCGCTGGGCACGGTGACGGCCGGCCGGAGCGACCCGCGGTGGGAGGAGGCGATCGGCTTCTTCGTCAACTCCCTCACATTACGCACCGACACATCCGGCGACCCCTCCTTCGCCGGACTCCTGGACCGCGTCCGGAGCACGGTGCTGGCTGCGTTCGAGCACCAGGACGTCCCCTTTGAACGGGTCGTGGAACGGCTCAACCCGCCGCGGAGTCTCGGCCGCAACCCGTTGTTCCAGACAGTCGTCGTGCTCCAGAACATCCCCTGGCCGACCGTCGATCTGGGCGTCCGTCCGGCCCACGTCATTGTGCCCCACAACGGCGCCGTGAAGTTCGACCTGCTGCTGGAGTTCTGGGAGCGGCGCGACCCCGCCGGCGAACTGTTCGGCCTCACCTGCGACGCCGAGTACGACCCGAGGTTGTACGACAGGGGCACGGTCGTCGGGGTCCTCGGCCGGCTCAGGCGCTTCCTCACCGCCGCCGCGGGTGACCCGGGACTATCGCTCAGCCGGCTCCTGGCCGCATCCTTCGCGACGCCCACCGCCCACCCGGCCCGCACGGAAAGGAACCCCGCTCCATGACCACCACCCCGCCGTTGTCACACCTCTTCGAACGCCAGGCCGCCGCGCACAGCAATGAGGCCGCGATCGGCGGCGCCCACGGCGCGCTGACGTACGGACAGTTGAACGCCCGCGCAAACCGACTGGCCCGCCTTCTGGTGGACCGGCACGTCGGCCCCGGTACGACCGCCGCCCTGCTGCTGCCGCGCTCGACGGACCAGATCGTCGCCGTCCTGGCAGTGGTGAAGGCCGGCGGGGCCTATCTGCCGCTCGATCCGGGCCATCCGCCAGCGCGACTGGCGCAGATGGCGGCGGACACGGCCCCGGCGCTCACCCTCACCGAGAGCCGCCTGCTCGACCGGCTGCCTGAGGGCCTCGCCGCAAACGTGCTGCTCTTGGACGCCCCGCAGACGGCGAGGGAACTGGCCGCGGCCGCCCCCGACGACCTGGGCGACGCCGAGCGCACCCGCCCGCCGGCCGCGAGTGACCTGGCATATGTGATGTTCACCTCGGGTTCCAGCGGCGCCCCCAAGGGCGTGATGGTCACCCAGGCCAACGTCGCTGCGCTGGTCCTGGACCCCCGCTTGCGCAGTGCCGCGCACAGCCGGGTGCTGGTCCACTCATCGTACGGGTTCGACGCCTCGACGTACGAGCTGTGGGCGCCGCTGCTCAGCGGCCACCAGGCGGTGCTGGCACCGGACGGACCACTGGACATCGCCGGGCTGGCCCACTGCATCGCGAAGTACCGCATCACCTCGCTGCTGCTCACCGCAAGCCTGCTGCAACTGGTTGCCCAAGAGGATCCGGGCTGCCTGGCAGGCGTCCGGGAGTTGTGGACCGGCGGGGAGGCGGTACCGGCCGCCGCGGTGCGCGAGGTGCTGGCGCACTGCCCCGATCTCACCGTCGTCGACGCCTATGGCCCCACCGAGACCACCGTAGCGGCCACCAGCCACCGGCTCCGGCTCCAGGGCGTATGTGCGGGACCCGGTGCCGATCGGCCGCCCGCTCGGAGGCAGCCGGGTGTCCGTGCTCGACGCGCGTCTGCGCGAAGTGCCGGACGAAACCGTCGGCGAGCTGTACATCTCAGGGGAGGGCGTCGGGGACGGATACGTCGCCAGGCCGGTGCTGACGGCCGCCCGCTTCGTCGCCTGCCCGTTCGGGCTCCCCGGCGAGCGGATGTACCGCACCGGCGACCTCGGCTTCCGGTCGGCGGACGGCAACCTGGTCTTCGCCGGGCGCAACGACGATCAGGTGAAAGTTCGCGGGCGCCGCATCGAACCGGGCGAGGTGGAGGCCGCGCTGACCCGCCATCCCCAGGTGGGCCGGACCGCCGTCGTCGTCCACGGGGACTCACCCGCCGACAAGCGCCTCGTCGGCTACTTCACCGTCGACGGCGCTGGCCCCTCCGCCGAGTCTGTCCGCGGATACCTGGCCGCCGAGCTGCCCCCGCACCTCGTGCCCGACGTACTGGTCCGACTGGACCGGCTTCCGCTCACCACCAGCGGGAAGACCGACCGGGCCGCTCTCGCCGCCAGGCCCCTCACTCCTGCCGCGGCCTCGCCCGCTGCGGCGCCGCAGGACGACACCGGCGAACAGGTGCTCGCTCTGTGGGCGCACTCCTTGGGCGGCCGCCGAGCCGGACCGCGTGACGACTTCTTCGCGCACGGCGGCACTTCGCTCCAGGCCACCCGGCTGGTCGCCCGCACGGTCAAGGCGTTCGGACTGCGCCCCGAGGACAGCCGCGCCGTACTCCAGGCGCTGCTGGCCAACCCGACCCCTGACGCACTGACCGCGGCCGTGCGCACCGCCCGCGCCGCGCCCTCCGTACCGGCCCGGCGGCGCATTCTCCCCGACTTCGCCGCCGAGTCGGACCCGGGCACCGCTCTCGACTTCGCCGCGACGCTGGCGTCCCGCGCGAGCGGCCCCCGCCAGGCACTGCTGACCGGGGCGACCGGCTTCCTCGGCGCCCACCTGATCGCCGCCCTCCTGGCGGACACGGATCTGACGGTGCACTGCCTGGTGCGGGCCGCGGACGACGCACAGGCACTGCTGCGGGTCAGGTCGGCCCTGCGGGGCAACGGCCTGGAAGTCGCGGACCGGGACGCCTCGCGGATCGTCGCCGTCGCCGGGGATCTGGCCGCCGACCGCCTGGGTCTCACCCCGGAGCGCTACCGGTGGCTCGCCGAGGAGACGGACCTCGTCTACCACAACGGCGCACAAGTGAACTTCCTCTACCCTTACTCCGCCCTCTCCCCGGTGAACGTCGGCGGCACGAGGGAGGTCGTCCGGTTCGCCGCCGTCGGCCGGACGAAGTCCGTCCACTACGTCTCCACCCAGGCGGTCTTCTCGGCCGCCGGCCTGTCCGGTGTCCGGGGCGTCCACGAGGGCAGCATCCCTGTCCACCCCGAGCACCTCTTCATGGGGTACCCCGAGACCAAGTGGGTGGCCGAGGAGCTGATCCGAAAGGCCGGAGCCCTCGGGTTGCCCTTCGCCATCTACCGGCCGCACGACGTCACCGGCCACTCCCGAACGGGGGCGTGGAAGACCGACGGCTTCCTGTGCAGCCTCATTAAGTCTTTCACCGATGTCGGAGCCGCCCCCGACATCCGGCTGCCGATGGACTTCACCCCGGTGGACACTGTTGCCCGCGCCATCGTCCGGCTCTCGCTGGACCGTCCGGCCAACGGCTCTGCGTACCACCTCAACAGCCCGCGCTACGCCCTGCTGGAAGACCTCATCGAGCACCTCAACCAAGCCGGCCACGGCGTCGACACCGTCCCGTGGAAGATATGGGTGGACCGTCTGGCCGCGCACGCCGCGCGGGACGCCGAGTCCCAGATAGCGCCGTTCCTGCCGCTGTTCACCGAACGCCTGGAGCAGTCCGGCACCAGCGTCCTCGAACTCTACCTTGAGGACCGGATGCCAGCGCTGTCCTGCACGCGGACCTGGGACACCGTCAGGGCGCTGACCGGCCAGGCGTGCCCCACCACCGACGAACTGCTCCCGAAATACGTCCGGGAGCTCACCCGCAGCGGATTCCTCGCCCCCGTCGCACCTAAGGACGACTGATCAGGAGACAGCGATGACCGACAGCCCCTTCGACGACCAGGACGGCACGTTCCACGTGCTGCTCAACGAACAGGGCCGGTACTCCCTGTGGCCGGCCTTCGCCGAGATCCCGGACGGCTGGTCCGCGGTGGTCCGCTCCGCGCGCCGCCAGGAGTGCACGGCCTACATTGCCGCGCACTGGACCGACATGGGCCACCTCCCGGCCGGCTGACCCCGGCGCGCAGGGCCGGGTCAGCCGCGGGCCGCCCTCCCCGGGGGCTCCGCGCTGCGGCACGGAACCCCGGCCACCTCCTCCGTCCTCCAGCAAGGAAAAGACGTGACGACATGATGTCAAGTCAGTTCGATGCCCTGGCCCAGCTCTACGAGGACTTCTCGGCCCTACCCTTCCGCCAGCACCTGGAGTTCCCCACAGTCCTGGGGGCAGTCGGCACGGTGAACGCCGAGCGGAAGGTCCTGGACCTCGGCTGCGGCAGCGGGGTGTACAGCCGCATGCTGGCCGGACGCGGCGCGTTCGCGGTGACCGGGCTGGACGAGTCGGCAGGGATGATCGGCTACGCCCGGCGCCGCGAGGAGGCCGAGCGGCTCGGTATCCGCTACGTCGCCGGTCCGCTGCCCGCCGAACTGCACGGCACGTTCGACCTGGTGCTGGCCGTCTACGTGCTGCCGTACGCGAGCAGTTATCCGGAACTGGTGGACCTGTGCCGGACCGCGGCCGGAGCGCTGCGCACGGGAGGGGAGTTAGTGACGCTCCCGATCCATCCGGACGTTCCCGCCGACCCCGACTACTACTCCCGCTACGGTTTCCGGCTGAACCCCCTCCACGGGCGCGAGGACGGCGGCGAGGTCGACCTGCACATCCTCTTCGGCTCCTACGACACCCATGTCACCGCGCACTACTGGAGCGCACCAACCCTGGAAAAGGCTCTCGCCGAGACCGGATTCGGTCCCTCCCAGTGGCACAGGCACCGGCTGTCGGACGCGGCCGCGGCTGGCCCCGACACGTTCTGGCGCCCCTATCTGGACGCCCCGCACGCGGGGCTGCTCACCGCCAAGCAGCTGACGGGGAGGAGTTGACGACCGGCGAGGCCGGCCGGGAACGCTGCTGATCTCCTCGGCCGACAACGACGCCAGGAGTTTGACAGCCTGCTTCGGGCGAGAGCACGCTCCCAGAGCGAGCGCCATAGCGACGGGTTCCCTCCACCCGCGGTCGCAGGGCGTTCCCGCCGTTCGCCGAGGAGCCGTCATGGCAAAACTGAACGTGCCGAATTCGCAGTTACGGGCGCTGCTGGCCGAGGCCGGGTGGACGGGTGAGCAACTCGCCCAAGCCGTCAACCGGGCCGGCCGATCATCCGGGCTGGCGCTGTCTTACCAGCGGGCGTCGGTATCCCAGTGGTTGGCGGGCACCACGCCCCGTCCGCCCGTCTCCGACCTGGTCGCGGAGGTTCTGACGCTCCGCCTGGGCCGCAGGGTTACGCCGCTCGACGCAGGATTTGCGAAGAAACCGGCCCCGGCGTCGACCGCTGAGCAGGAGAACAGCGTCCACTGGAGGAGTGTCCTGCTGACGAGTCTCGACAAGCCGTCCACCGCGGCCGGGGCCACGCGCATTTATCGGGCAGCGAGCCTGCCCGGCACCGAGGAGATCCCGATGGCCTGGCCGGACGGTGCGGCTGTTGAGGGTTTGGCCCCGTCCGCCGCCGAACTGCGCTGGGCCGGCTCGATGGTCACTTTGTTCTCTGTTGCGGACCGCACCTTCGGGGGCGGACACGCCAGGCCCGCGCTCCAGGGGTTCCTGGCCCACACCGTCGCGCCTTGGCTGTCGGCCCCGGCCTCGCCCGGTGTCCGCCGTGAACTGCTCACGACCGCTGCCCGGTTGACCTACCTGTGCGGTTTCATGAACTTCGACGACGAGCGCCAGGGCACCGCTCAGTCCCTCTACCGGCTTAGCCTCAGCCTGTGCGAGGGCGCCGACGACCAAACAGGCGCAGCGCTGGCCCTGCGTGCGCTGAGCGTCCAGTCCCGCGCCCTCGGATACTTCGCCAACGCTCGCGTCCTGGCCGAGGCGGCAGTAGCGCGAGGCGCCCGGCAGGCCCCGCGCCACGTCCGGGCCAGCCTCATCGGACAGCTGGGCGTGGCCGAGGCGGCGTCCGGCAACAAGAAGGAGGCATTGCGCCTGCTGGGCCGGGCCGAAAGCAACCTCGGCCGGACATCGGACGCGCCCCACGACGTCGGAGCGTTCGACACCGCCGCCTTCGCCCATCAGGAAGCTGTGGTGATGCATTACCTGGGGCAGAAGAAGGACGCGCTCCTCGCGCTGGAACGGTCCGTACGCCTACGCCGACCTGGCGAGGCCCGCTCGCAGGCCATCCTGCTCGCGCGCCTGGCCGAGCGCCAACTCGCCCAGGGCCACGTGGAAGCGGCATGCCAGACCTGGCACGGCTTCCTGGATCTCATCCCCGGCCTCACCTCCCGGCGCATAGACCGGGCCCGCAACGAGTTGGCCGCCCGCTTGCGCCCCTACCGTACGCTTCCGGCAGTCGCGGCCTTACTGCGCCGGAACAGCGCGCTGATCCCGGACCGGGACGGCGCGACGTCCGGCATGCGCTGAGGAAGGCACCGGTCGAGAACGGCTCGACAAGGGTCGGGTCGGTGAACAATCGGTGCGGCACTGGGCTGCGCCGGCTCTCAAGCCGCGCATGCCGGGCCCGCCGCCCGGCCAGCCCTCTGCCGACCCGGCCGCAGGACAGCGCCGGAGGCAGAAATCGGTCGAATTGCCCGCGTCAGCGCCCGCGCCGCCGGGCTACGCGGGCGCCCGGCGTCCACCACGGCCGTTCTGACCGCCGCCCGCGCAAGCCGGGGCAAACGTCCCCCTCCGAACTAGCCCAGGTCACGGCGGAGTACGGCCCCGTGCGCTGCTGACCGCAGCCCGTCAAAGGTGGCTGGGAATCTCCGGAAATATATTCGAAAGCGGGCCTTTTCCTTTATGCGCAGACCTGTCTGTGCTCTGCTGATTTGAGCCAGTCCTATGACTCGGACATAGGACAGATCGCGTAAGGCAGGGCTGGGCATGAATAGGACACGTAAGACCGAGCGCTTCAATGTCACAGCAGACCGCTCCACTGCGGACTTCCGTATCGCCACGACTTTCCTCCATCCCACCAGGGGCGAGGTGCGGTGTCCGGCGTCCGGCGTGGTGACGGAGTGGCTTGGACGCGCGGGAGCCGAGGTGCGGGAAGAGCCGTTCGGAGCCCTCGACGCTCACGGTCCGACGCGGCGGGACACGGAAGCCGTCTTCGGGACTACGTACCTCGAACCCGACGGTACGGCAGTGGGCATCGCCGTCGCGTCTGCCGGGCACTGGCAGGAGGCCGAGGACGCGGTGCACCGGTGGACGCGGGCGATGAGGACCCGGCGCGTGCTTCTGGTTTCCGCCGACGAGCGGTGCGCCGGGCTGTTCCGCGGGCCGGCCGCTTCTGCCGGATCCGCTCAGGACGCCCGCCCGCTCCGCAGCCTGCCGAGCGGGCGGGCGTCCCGGCAATGCCCGCACCGCCTCGCAAGCCAGATGCTGACGGCCGAATTCCTCGCCCGGGGCGAGACGGTGGTGGTGCTCGGGCGGTCCGGAGTGCCCCAGGTGCCCGGTGCCGCAGGGGAACGTGGGACCGCCGTCACCGTCATCGCCACCGTGGAGCACGCCCGTCACTTCCGGCCGGCGGACCCCGACCGGCTGTCATTCGTCCTCTCTCCGTGCACCCCGGTCGAGCCGGCCGCAGAGATCCTCGGCGTCTTGCGGACTCGCTTCCCCAGGCTGCGCGGGCAGCATCCCGACCAGTGGTGCTACGCGGAATCGGACTTCCGTGCCGCGTCCGCCTCGGTCACGGACGCGAGCGACCTGCTCATCACCGTCGGGCACGGCCCCTTCCCCGCTGCCGGGGCCATCGTGCCTCCCAAGCGGCACCGGCACATCGACGGACTCGGCGACCTGCACCCCGACGATCTGGCGCAGGCACCGACCCTGGGGCTCGTCGAACGTGGCCCCGACTCCGCCCACCTCACCCGGCAGATCCTCACCGCCCTTTCCGGGCTGGGTCCGCTCAGCGTCGTCCAACGGCAGTACCGGACACGGAAGTACGACATCCAGCACATCCTCCGGTCGGCCAGGACCTCCCCGACTGAAACTACCGGCCTCCGGTCGGCAGACGGACGCATGGACGAGATCGGAGCGCACCTGTAGTACCGCGCCGTATGCCGAGACTGAGCACCTGGACGGGAGGGGCCTTGCGTAAGTTGACATATAGGCAAATCACTCGGGACTGGCCACGGCATATGCTGGAGGCACAGAAGGCGGAGCCCCTCCATCCAGACCTCCCCCGGCCTTCGCGGTGGGCGCGCCGGCCCAGGCCCGGCGTCGTTCCGCGGAGGGCTTGGACAGGCCGCCCCTCCCGACGGTGGCGCTACCGGCAGATACCGACGCCCGATGCCAGGGCGGCGCGGTGGTACCGAGCCGAGAGACGGGGCGACTGAACGGATACCGCCGCGCGGTGTGCCCCCCTGGGGGTACAGGTGGGCATCGTCCCTACCCGCCGGGTTCAGGCGCGGATTTCGTAGACGGCACTGCGCGGTGTTTCGGCGGCACGGCGCCAGTGGGCGAAGCCGGCTTCTCGGGCCAGCGAACGCAGCGCGTGTTCGCCTGCGTGGTTGCCCAGGGCCTGGGGGCCGTGCTGGGCGACCGCTGCGGGCAAGCACAACCCTACGGACAGTGCCATGAAGAGTTTGCTGACGGGGTGCGTGTTCATCGTCGGATCCGCCTCTCCGTTGGGCTCGACGAGCATGACCGTGCCTGCCGGCTTGAGGATGCGGCGTGCACCTTTCAGGGCCGCGAGAGGGTCACCCATATCGTGGAGGCAGTTGAAGAAGGTCACCAGGTCGTAAGCCGGGCGGTCGGCGTCAAGGTCGGCGGCGGCGACGGTGTGGAAGTGAACGCGGTCGTCGAGGTCGCGCTCTTCGGCGATGATCGCAGCCCGGTCGATGGACTCGGCGTGGTAGTCGTATCCGTCGAACGCAGATCGAGGGAAGGCCGCTGCCATCAGCATGGTGGAGTAGCCGACCCCGCAGCCGATGTCGGCGACCTGGGCGCCGCTGTCGAGGCGCTCGCGCACTCCCTGGAGGGCGGGCAGCCACCGAGTGACGATGTTCGCGTTGTAGGCCGGCCGGAAGAACCGCGCCACGGCTCGGAACATCTGTGGCGGGTATTCACTCCAGTCCACGCCCTCGCCGGTGCGGAAGCACTGGGCGAGCCGGTCTTCGACCCGGTAGAGGGTTTGCAGTGCGGTGAAGATGCCGACGCCGGCTGTTGGGGCGTCGGGGTGGGCGAGGACCTGGGCATGGGCGTCGGGGAGCTCGTAGGTGCGCTGACCGTCCGCTTCGGTGCCGGGTGATACCACGTATCCGGCGCCGTACTGGGTGTGCAGCCACTCGCGTACGTAGATCTCCTGAGTACCGGTCCGTTCGGCGAGTTGGGCCGGTGTCAGCGGTCCCGCGCCGGCCATCGCCCGGTACAGACCCAGGCGGTCGCCGAGTGAGACAGCCAGTCCCCCCACCGCGGTCGCCGCGTCGGTGAACACCCGGTCGGAAAAGGCCGTCACCAGCTCAGACGGGGCCGAAGCCGCCGCGGGCTCGGGAGAGGCGACCGCACGCGCCTCCGCCTTCTCGCGCGTGGGTGGACCGCCCGCCTGATGCCCGGTGTGTTCGGCGAGTTCGGCGACCGCCTCGAGGAACACGTCGATCTCGTCCTCGGTGTTGTAGGCGTAGAAGGAAGCGCGAGTGGTGGCGGGCAGTCCGAAGCGCACACACGCCGGACGGGCACACAGGTGACCGACGCGGATGCCGATCCCGCGCTCGTCCAGGTGTTCTCCGATCTCGTCGGGAAAGCGTCCCTTGAGCGCAAAAGAGATCGCTGGCCCGCGATCACGGCTGTCAGCGGGGCCGACGATCCGTGCGCCCGGGATGTTCGCCAGCCCTTCGAGCGCGCGGGCGGTCAGTCGGGCGCAGTGCTCGGCGATCCGATCGCGGCCCAGCGTGTCGAGGTAGGCGCAGGCGGCGGCGAGTCCGATGGCTTGGGCGATCATGGGAGTGCCGGCCTCGAATCGCTGCGGCGGGTCGGCGTAGGTGGAGTGCCCCATGGCGACGGTGTCATTCATCTCCCCGCCCGTCAGGAACGGTGGAAGCGCCCGCAGGAGTTCCCCTCTCCCCCACAACACCCCGATCCCGGTGGGGCCGCACATCTTGTGCCCGGAGAACGCCAGGAAGTCCACCCCGAGTTCGGTGACGTCGACGGGGAAGTGCGGCACCGACTGACACGCGTCCAGGACCGTCAGCGCCCCCACCTCCTTGGCGCGTTTCACCAGCACCGACAAGGGGTTCACCGTGCCGTACACGTTCGACTGGTGAGTGAAGGCCACAACCTTGGTGCGCTCGTTGACCACCTCGTCGAGGTTGTCCAGATCCAGTCGCCCTTCTTGAGTGATCGTCAGCCACGCCAGCTCCGCACCGGTCTGGCGGCACAACTGCTGCCAGGGCATCAGGTTCGAGTGGTGTTCCATCTCGGTGATGACCACGCGGTCCCCCGGCCCCAGCGCCATGGAACGCAACTCACGCTCCGCACGGGAGGCGTTCGCCAACGCGTATGCGACGAGATTGAGCCCCTCGGAGGCATTCTTCACCAAGACCATGTCCTGCGGCCGGGCGCCGATGAAGCCGGCGATCCTGGCCCGCCCCCGCTCCAGCAGATCCGTCGCCTCACGCGCCACCTGGTGGGAACTTCGGTGCACATTGGCGTTGTGTAGACGGTAGAAGTCGGTCTCGGCCGCCAGGACCATCTCCGGCTTCTGTGCGGTGGCCGCGCTGTCCAGATACACCAGCGGAACACCGCCTCCGACCCGGCGCGAAAGGATGGGAAAGTCCGCCCGGATCTCGTCAAGGTCAAACACCCGCTGGCTCGCGCCCGGCACAGAGTCCCGCAGGGCCGAGTGCGCACCGCACGGACAGTCAGAATCAGCATTCATATGCACCCTCCAGTTCATTCGATGAGTTCGAGGACGGCCGCAACACGCCCATTAACCAACTCTCCGCAGGGGACGTGTAGAGAAGCCGGTGACGGAGGTGTTAAATGCGCCGGGACGTTTACAATTGCTGACGCCACGCGGGACGCGCCTGGTGCGGCGGCGGAGAACTTCAGTTGCCGCGACGTGCTGCTACGGCATCGCGGTGATCCCCATCAACCCGCTGCGGGTCGAGGGCGATCTCGTCAATCTCTCTGACATCGCCGACGCACTGGCAGTGGCGCTTGGGCGCTACGGCGTCGGCCGAGCACGGCGCTCGGCTCGACCGTCTGTCGACCAGGACGGTCCGGCACCGGTGTTTTCAAGTCCCCGACGCCCGTTCTGGCGCAGCCAGCATCTTCACGGGTTCCCGTCGAAGCCCCCGGTGCGGGTGAGGCCGTACAACCTGCACACTCCGAGCGCTCAAGCTTCGGTCTCCGATTCGCGGCCGAGCGGCGTCCGGCCGCACCACCATCATCGGGTCCCAAGGTCAATCGGGCGGTACTGACGCACCGGCTGTTCACGGGGATCTCCCGGCGTCATCTCGCTTGCCTGATCGAGGAGTTGGCGGCGCCATGGCAGGCCGACGTCATGCTGTGCGGGGCGGAATCCGCGAGCGGGCCGAGGGTGCCGGAGTTCGCCACCAGCTGGTGTTCGTCGATCGGCTGGTGGCCACGCTGATCCATCTGCGCCTGGCAGTTGAGCTTAGGGCTGTCCTCGGGCGGTGCCGTGCTGGTGCTCGGGCAGTTCATGCCAGAAGGTCACCGGTCGGCCAGCGGCAATGAGGGGCTGCTCGATGGACAGGGGCACGACCGCGCGGACGTCGTGGCCGGCAAGCCAACTTGCCACGGCGACTTCACGCGCTGCTGCCGCGTCCTGCCCCGGCCGGGCGATGCGCACGACGATGCCACCAGGGATCCGCCAGAGATCGTTTTCGGCGAACCGGATCGGCTCGGCGTCGTCAGCTGCCAAGTGGGCGGTACTGGCTGCTTCCTGAAGGATGTGCCGTGATGCTTCGACTCGCGCCGGGCCATAGCGCGACGACATCGGCGATTCTCCGCCTCAGCTCGGCCGCCTCTGGCCTGCGCCCGAAGGGGCGGCCAGCATCGGACAGCGCCGCCACGTCAGTCAGAGCGCGTTTGGACCTCAACCCGCCGACTTCGCTGAGCGCTTTCTGGGCCGTGGCTACAGCTTCGCTGGGGTCACCCATACCCATGGTCAAGGTCGCGAGCTTAGTAAGCGATAGAGCCCGGGATCGGAGGTAACCGTCACTGTGACCGCTCGTCGCCCTCGTAAGGCGCTCGGCTGCGACGCGCCCACGCCGAGGACGCCTGCTTCGTCCCCACCGACGAGCCGGTTGGTGCAGGCTCATTCCCCGAGGCGCTGTGCTGGCTCGGACCGGCGTTGGCAGCGCACGCAGCGGCAGCACTGGCCGAGGTTTTCGGGCCCGAAGCCGAGCGCGGCTATGCCTCCTTTGTCCCGACAGCTGACGGCGGACACCTGCTCAAACGCAAGTGGTTCGCCCAGGACGCGCTTGCGCGGCGCGAGCAACTCCACCCGGGTATAACGGTTCGACCCGACGGCTTGGCGGAGTATCTGCGCTCCCGTGGGGCCCCAGGTCAGGGCGACGCCTCCCTTTTGCAGGGTCCGCCACGACGTCCACCGCGCGAATCCACGTCCACTGGCCGCGTCTACAGCCCCCGTTCCGGCGGTGGCCGGGGCTCAGGAGGCGGGTCGCAGAGCCGATCGCGTGATCGTTTTCCGGCTGCGGCACGGATGGGTTTGAGATTGTACTGATTTTCATATGTTCATGACGACATGCACCGTATATGAACATGTGTTTGGAAAGGTCGTGCCCAGAAACATGACGCGTATCCCTGTCTCCCGCGGCATCGCCGCTCTCGCGGTGGCCATCACCGCTGCCGCCCTCCCCGCCTCCCGGGCAGTTCTGCATGACGCTCCCACCGTCGCTGTCGTCCGCGCGGCCGACGATCCGACGCCTTCCCCCACCGACTCGACCTGCCCGGACGGCGCGGAGAAGCCCTGCCCCGCGTCCACGAAGGACCGTGAGGAAGTGGACGGGCAGCGCGACAAGGTGGAGAAGGACGAGGCGCAGGCCAAGGAGGACATCGCCGCCGCCAAGGGCGAGGCCACCAAGTGCCCGCCCACCTCGAAGGACTGCATGACCAACCTCGCCGGGGACGGCCACGAGCAGAAGGAGGGCATGGCCAAGACCCAGCAGGAACTGGAAGGCGTCCACCCCGCTCCTTCAAACAACGCACAGACCGCGGTCAGCGGCGAGTGCTCCGCGTTCGGAGCCGATCTGCCCCCCGCGCTGTCGTCCTCCGGTGACCCCGCCGACCTCACCCGCGTCTGCGAGTTGATGAACCCATGACCGCCACGACGAACCGCCGAGTCCTTGCCGCCGCCGCAGCCCTGGCGGTCGCGCTGTCCGCCCCGGCCGCCGCAGCGGCCGACGGCCCCGACCCCGCCGTCCCCGTCGCGCAGGCCTTCGACGGCGACAAGCCGCTGGACTCCCCGCAGAAGATCAGCGACTACTGTGCCGCACACGCCGGTGCCTGCCGCTTCGAGATCAACCGCGACGCCTCCAGGGAGTACGTCACCGCTGTCAGATCGCTGGGCAATGCGGTCCTCAACTGCACCAAGGAGCCGATCAAGGTCAGCCGTCAGGTCTCCCTCCAGGTCTCCAGCTCCGACAACCTCGGCGGCGAGATCACCGGGCAGATCACCATCGAGGGAAGCCTGAACGCCTCCGGCTCGGTGACCGCCGGCGTCGGCGGCGAGGCCGGCGGGACCTTCAAAACCCCGGACCAGTCCAAGGGGCCCAGCGCCGAGGCCACCGCGAAGGGAACCGCCAACGGCAGCGGCACCCTGACCGGCACGGCGGGCCTGCGGGCCGCCTTCGAGGGCGCCTTCAAGCTGTCGTACTCCAAGAACTGGAGCACCCAGCAGACGGAGTCCACCACATACGAGGTCACCGTCGCCCCGGGCGACGCGCTCATGTTCGGCGCGAGCGCTGCGATGCAGCGCGTGGCCGGCAGCATCCTCACCGGAAGCGGTCTCGGGGCGCACAACGTCTTCGTGGACGGTCCTTCCACCGTCAACCGCAGCACCTTCGTCGCGGACACCTACACCGTGCCCGGCAACACCTGCCAGCGGCTGCGGCCCGGCGGCAGGGACGCCATCGACGAGACCACCACGCCCCCGCCCACCCGCAGCGTTCCGGCCCGCCGTGCCGGCGCGCGCGCCGGGTCCGACGCCGGCCTGACCGTCGAAAGGCTGCCCGCGGGCGCCTGGCTCAAGCACCGCGTTCACCTCGCGGGCGTCGCCTCGTGAGCGCCCGCACGAAGCCGCCGCACGGTCCGGCCCCGGAGAGGACCCTCGTGACCACAGCCCGCCCCGTGCTTCGCCGTGCCGCTGTCGGGGCCATGTGTCTCGGCCTGGTGGCCGTCGCCTTTCCTGAGGCGTCCTCGGCGGACACGCCCGAGCCGGTCGCCGTGATCAACGGCGACCTGGCGCTTCCGGCGATCACCGGAAACGGCAACACCCTCACGCCCACGGGATGGTCGGTGGGTTCGACGTCCGCGAACAACGGTGCCGGAACCGCCAGCGGAGTGTTTCGCTACGCGGGCACCGTCACGGGCCACCCCGGGGGGAAGGCCGCGGCGATGCTGCCCCAGAACGGCTCGTCCTACGAGTTCAAGCAGCGTCTGCGCGGTGTGCGGCCGGGCGCACGGGTCACGGTCACCTTCGACGACAGCCCCGGCATCGCGATGCAGTGTGCCCCCCGCACGGTGGAACAGGGGCAGACCTACACCGTCCAAGGTGAGGGCGGCGCCGTTCAGGACGAGCTGACCGAGCCCGACCCGGACAAGGAATGGAATGTCTTCGGCGCAGGTGTCTGGCGCACCGGGCGCACCTACACCTTCACCGCCAACGCCTACGAGCCGCTGCTCACCTTCGCCTCCACGGTCCCGGTCAAACCCAACGGCGGCGCGGCCGGCACCGGCACCAACGGCGGACAGTGCGGACCGATGATCACCAACATCACGGCGGTCCAGGTTCCGCCCCCACTGGACAAGACCATCCGCAACGACGAACTGCCGCCGTCGCTGGCGTTCAGGGGCAACGACAAGCGGAACGTCACCGAGGCCGTCACCGAGTGCAACACCGCCGCCAGCCGCTGCACGTTCACGGCCGAGTCCGACTACTCCTTCGCGTACTACGAGCCCGCCAGGCAGGCCGAGGAGGGATACATCAACTGCACCCGCGCGACCATCACCCGAGAACGGCCGCTGCGGATCTCCTCACGCACCATCAGCGACCTGCCCGCCGCCGCCGGACTGCCCCCGGCCTCCGGGTCGGCTGCACGCTCGAACATGAACGGCCAGTTCACCACCGGCACCGGCACCACCCCCGCATGGGCCCCGGCGGCCGACCGGACGGTCCGTGAGGTCATCAGCCCCGGCGAGGTCTCCTGGATCGAAACCCAGAGCGGACGCCAGCGCACCGAAGGCTGGTACACCTCCAATCCCACACCCGCCGACCCGAACCTCGACTGGCGCCTCTACACGGTCGTCGACCACCCCTCCACCCAGCTCGCCGACCGCGTCTACCAGCGCACCGGTCCCCTCACCTCCGGTGAGCAGGCACGCTGCCGCTCCAACCGTCCCTCTGCCGAAACCCCCGTCGACGCGGGCGCGCCGGCAGCCGGAGCCGACCGTGGCTGACGTGACCACCACCTCCCCGAGTTCTCAGGGAAAGGGAAACCGCCCCATGCCGACCCGCCGTGAAGCAGGCCGACGCCACTGGAGACCCGCGGCCGTACTGATCGCCCTGGCCGCCGTCAGCCCCCTGCCGGCGCTCACCCAGCCGGCCTCCGCCGCCCCGGGGACCGCCCCCGCCGTCGTGACGCCGGCTCCCGCCCAGCGCGCCGCAACCGACTGGGCGACACTCGCCTGGGGCGACAACACCTACGGCCAGACCGCCATCCCCGGCGCCGCGCTGCGGGGGGCGAGCGCCATCGCCGCCGGTGCCTTCCACTCGCTGGCCGTCAAGGACGGCGCCGTCACCGCCTGGGGCAGCAACCTCTACCACCAGACAGACGTCCCGGCCGCGCTCCACTCCGACGTCACCGCCGTCTCCGGCGGCTACCTCCATTCCCTCGCCGTCAAAAACGGCCAGGTCATCGCCTGGGGCAGCGACCGCTACGACTCCACAGCCGTCCCCGCCGCCGCGCAGACCGGCGTCGACGCCGTCGCGGCAGGCCAGTTCTTCTCGCTCGCCCTGAAGCACGGCCAAGTCCTGGCCTGGGGCGACAACCGCTACGGCCAGACCCAGACCCCCGAAGGAACCCACACCGGCATCACCGCGATCGCCGCCGGCGCCTACCACGCCCTCGCCCTCACCGACGACGGCAAAGTCATCGCGTGGGGCGACAACCGCAAGAAGCAGACGGACGTCGTCACCCCGGTCAAGAACGGCACGGCCACGGCCATCGCCGCCGGCAAGGACTTCTCCGTCGCAGTCGTAGGCGGTCGCGTCTACGCCTGGGGCACCGCGATGACCAACCAGTGGGTGCCGACTACCGCCCAGACCCGGGTCGTCGCGGTGGCAGCCGGATACGACCGCATCGTCGCCCTGCGCGACAACGGCCAGGCCATTGAATGGAAAGCCAACACCACGGCCCTCACCGCACTCCCCACCGACGCCGCCACCAAAGTGCAGGCCATCGCAGCGGGCGGCTACCACTCCCTCGCCCTGCGCGGCGACCCGCCCGCCCAGCCATGACCACCTGAAACGCCGATCGCGCAACAGGCTCCCGACGTAGACCGGCTGCCGCTCGCCAAAGGCCACGCGGCAGCCGGTTCACATGCCTCACTCCGCCACGCAACCCCGCTCAGGACCTCCCAACTACCGCTACCGGGCTGGGCAGAACACCGCGCGGCTCGAATCATCAAGTACGCCGCGTCCACCGGCCAGCACCCGGTCGCGGTCCTGTCCGGCTGCGTCGTCTACGCCGCCGACGGCCCCTCACCGCTGGACGTCCTGCCCTACAAGGACGGCAAGCCGTTGCCCGGCGGCTTCCAGCTCGGCGTCCACCCCGGCTTGGTCAAGCAAGAAGGCACCCAGCCCACCTGCGTGGTGGCGTAGACGTAGTCCAGTACGCGGCAGCCCTTGGTCGCGGACGTGGTGGAGCAGGTGGCCTGCGTGACGGCGGACGTGGGTGCGATGGCGTACTTGGGGCGGGCCAGGAACGTATTGCCGACCGGGATCTTCTCCGAGACGACCTGGGTGGTGGAGTTGGTGGTCGGCAGGAACGTCGAGGTGACCCGCCACGACGTGGCCGAGGGGTCGACCTTCGCGAACGTGGTGGTCGTGCCTTCGCTGTCTTTGAGGGTGAAGGTGCCGGTGAGCGGGGAGCCGCTCAGCGTCAGGTCCTCCGCGCCCGGTTCGGGCTTCCACCCGCCGCCGGAGGCCGCGGTGAACCCGGTCGGATCACCGTCCGCATCCGGACGTGGCCTGGCCAATAAGGCGTACTCCTCCCGTGCGATCCGCGAGCACCTGCGCGAGCGTGGCATCCGGGCGGTTATCCCCGTTCCGGCCGATCAACGAGACCACCACCTGCGACGCGGAAGGCCACCAACCCTTGACCGCGAGGCATACAAACAGCACGACACCGTTGGAGGCTGCATCAACCGCTTGAAGCAGTGACGGGGCATGGCCGCCCGTGACGACAGGACAGGGACCATCTACCTGGCTGGACTGCACATCGCGAGGATCTTCCTCCGGCCCGCCAGCTGATCCAAACGAAACGGCCTAGCGGTAAAGCTAGCCGGGCTGCCGAAGAGAACCCGGTCCTACCGCCTGAAGCACTTCTCCACCACATGGCTCCTTGATTCTGGCCTGAGCCCCAAGGCCGTGCAGGCGCTCTCCCGGCACAGGGAGTTCAACGAGACGATGCATACCTACGCGCACCCGCCGGTTGCGGAGCCGGGCCTCACTGTGCGGACGTGCGGTCACCTGGTCGCTGTGGTCGGCAGGACGAAGACCGAGCCACCGGCTGAAGCAGATTTCGGGTCCTCAGCTTCCATGCACCCCCCCCACCGATCCCCACGCCGGATCGCGACACCACCCGGCCCCAGCTCCTCCGCCGACCGCCTCGGCGACGTCGGGATCGCGTTGGCGGGCGGGGACGCTGCCGCACGGTCAGGCGAGGGTGATCCGGATGCCGACGGTGCCGTCCAGGCCGCGGCGCAGGCGGCTGCCCAGGAGGGTGAGTCTTCCGGTCAACCCGTACTTGCGGGCCAGGAGACGGCGGTAGTGCTGGGTCTGCTCGCCGGTGAGGATGTCCGCCCGTCCTGGGACGGGCTCGCCCGAGGGGTTGCCGCGAATGTCGCAGGCGGACACCAGGACGTCGGCGCGGTTGCGGATCCTCTTGACCTTGCCGGAGTCGGCGACCGTCCAGATACCGAGGGCGTCACCGTCCCGGATCACCCACACCGGGGTCGGAACCTCTGTGCCGTCCCGACGGAAGGTAGTGACCCGGACGTACTTGCCCGATGCCAGCCGCTCAAGGTCCGTTTGACCATCTGTCATGGCGGAAGGGTACGTCACGGCTTGATGGAGCCTCCCTCTGCGTGCCCGGGATGCGCTTGCCCAGAAGGCCAGGTCGTGGGTGCGAGACCGGAGTGGGGTGATCGTCGGCTGTGCGGTGGTGACGTGCTGCCTCCGTCCAACGCCGGACGGATCTGTCGGTGTCTTCGTAGCGAATCCGAGCTGCGGTGATGTCCTGCAAACCGGAGCCGCCGGAGCCGGTGGCGATCTACCGGCCTGGTACGCGGCCCGGAAGGGCGGTTGCCGGCCGGATCACTCCGTTACGGGCAGGCACTCGGTGAGCAGGTCGATGACGTCGCGCCAGGCGCGTTGTGCGTGCTGTGGGTGGTGGCCGACGCCGGGGACCATGGGGTGGTCGACCGGCGGGTGGTGGAAGGCGTGGAGGGCGCCGCCGTAGACCACGAGGCGCCAGTCGACGCCGGCGGCCTGCATCTCGGCGGTGAACGCGTTGCGTTGCGCGGGAGGCATGATCGGGTCTTCCGACCCGACGCCCGCCCACACCGGGCAGCGGATGCGCGCTGCCTCGCCCGGCCGGCCGGTGGTCGTCGCGTTGACGGTGCCGATCGCGCGCAGGTGGGCGCCGTCGCGCCCGAGTTCCAGCCCGATGGCGCCGCCGGTGCCGTAGCCGATGGCGGCGATCCGGTCGGGGTCGGTGCGCGGTTCGGCGCGCAGCACGTCCAGCGCCGCGTGGCCGATCCCCCGCATCCGGTCCGGGTCGGCGAGCAGCGGCAGGCAACGGGCCAGCATCTCCTCGGGGTCCCCCAGATAGCGCCCGCCGTGCAGGTCGAAGGCAAGCGCTACGTATCCCAGCTCGGCGAGAGCATCCGCCCGGCGGCGCTCGACGTCACTGAGCCCCATGCCCTCAGGCCCGAGCAGCACCGCGGGCCGGCGGTCGGTACCGGCCGGGAGCGCGAGGTGCCCGACCATCGTCAAACCGTCAGCCGGATACTCGACCGTACGCGTGGTAACCGTCGTCATACGACTGGACCGTAATGGCCGTCGAGCCCGGTCGGGGCGCTGTTCTCCGCCGGCGGAACAGAAACATCCGCGCACACCTCGCGCCCGCCCGGCCCGAGAGCCCAAGTCATCGGCCGACCTGGCAGGTCCTGGTACGGTGCCCCGCCGCAGCTCCGCCGAGGAAGAGGGAAGTGCCACGAACCTCAGGTACGTGGCAGACGGCCGTGCTGTCGCCTTCGGCGCGCTGGACGGGCGCGCAGAAGGGGGCTGCCAGGCGGCACGTACGCCAGGGAGCCGCGCCGGGCTGCCTGACAGAGGTGCCGGATCCGTCTCCCCGGAGCGCCCCGCCGGGCAACGGCACCGCCGTCCGAGCCCTGCGGGCCGTGGGTCCGCTCTTCCCGAAACGCCCACGCGATGGTCAATCCCGGCCCGGGGCGCACCGGGGCTGGTCGAATCGGGGTCCGGCTTCATCAGCCCCCCTCCGGGAGAAGACATGCGCAACCGCATCCGGTGTGGCACGGTTGTCGCCGCCGCCCTCGCCGCCGCGACCGCGGTCCTGCCGGGCACCGCCGTAGCCGCCCAGGACCCCGTCCACACCTGTCAGAACATCCTGGTCGATGACGCCAACCGCGTGGCGGGCGACGGCTGCACCGGCGGTCCTGCCGGATACGAGGGCCCCGGCACCGTCAAGGACGCCGCTGGCGACATCGTCTGGAAATGCGCCCTCCTCGGCTCCGCCGCCGACACCGGACAGCCCGGCAAGCTGATCGTCGTCGGGTCGTTGGGCTGTGAAGAGCCCGGCGCCTCTACGGTGGCCTGACCGGGCCGCCGGGGACGGCGAACGAAACGCCCTCCGCAGCCGGACCGCCCGGCGGGCTACCGGCGATTGCCGGAGCAGCTCCGAGCGGACGTCTTGGCGAGGTTCACGCCGCCGTCGGGTCCGTGACCACCGCCTGGTCATCGACGGTTCCGCCGTGTGCCTCGGCTTGATAGGCAAGTGGGGACTTGCCTATCATGGGAGCGTGGCCGATGACCTGTTCAAAGCCTTGGCCGACCCCACCCGCAGGACGATCCTCGACGAGCTCGCGGAGAAGTCAGGACAGACGCTGTTCGAGATCTGCTCGCGGCTGGCGATGAAGCATCGGCTCGGGCTCTCGCGTCAGGGGGTCTCGCAGCACCTCGCCGTGCTGGAGGCGGCCGGACTCGTCGAGACCCGGCGGGAGGGGCGCTACAAGTTCCACGACCTGAACACCGACCCGCTGCGGCAGATCACCGAACGCTGGCCTGTCCGCGGCACGTCCGGACCAACGGAGAGCACCCCATGAGGATCCATCTGACCAGTGTGTTCGTCGACGACCAGGCCAAGGCCCTGGCCTTCTACACGGACGTCCTCGGCTTCGTGAAGAAGTACGACGTGCCGGTGGGCGAAAAGGACCGGTGGCTGACCGTCGTCTCACCCGACGAGCCCGACGGGACCGAACTCCTCCTGGAGCCTGCCGGCCACCCGGCCGTCACGCCCTACCGCGACGCGCTCTTCGAGGACGGCATCCCGCTCGCCCAGTTCGCCGTCAGCGACGTGAAGGCGGAGTACGAGCGCCTGTCCGGGCTCGGCGTCCGTTTCACTCAGGAGCCCCTGGAAATGGGCCCCGTGACCACCGCCGTCTTCGACGACACCTGCGGCAACCTCATCCAGATCGCGACCCAGCCCCAGTAGCCGTCCGCCCCGCGTACCCGCCTGCGTCGCGTATCCGGCGTCGTCGGGGTAGTTCATGGACAGGCAGAGCAGTGCGTCGAGTCCTGAGTCGCCCGCGACGCCGAAGCGTTTCCATTCGTGGTAGTGCGGCCAGGAGCGGGACAGGTCGGTGGTGCCGTCGTAGACGCTCACGACCTTGAACG
Organism: Streptomyces sp. NPDC088910; assembly: GCF_044749865.1. NCBI lineage: Bacteria > Bacillati > Actinomycetota > Actinomycetes > Kitasatosporales > Streptomycetaceae > Streptomyces > Streptomyces sp. NPDC088910. The sequence goes on along the minus strand of NZ_JBIVIV010000010.1, from coordinate 164,343 downwards.
TCCCGGTCGCCACCTGGCCTGCTACTCATCCGATCAGCCGAAGGTGCATCCGGCGGACCGTCATGACGTATCCACGCTGGGCGACGCCTACTCGGGGCTTCCGCCCATCGCCAGAGTGCGCTTGATACCACGCCGCACGAAGGCGCGGGCCCGCATCGCTCGGCGGATTCGCCGCAAAGGGCTGATCGGCTTGGGATCTGCGTACCGGCGCTCTTGGATGTCTCGAACCACATCTGCCGGCGCACCCAGTTCCAGCAGTTCCGCGAGGGCCTCACCCTTTGTGATCAGCCGTCCGTCGCGTAGCGTGACGGTGGCTCGGGCCAGGACCAGCAGGCCCAGATCCACCCAGATGTCCCGAAGCCAAAGTAGGGGCTTGCCTGTGGCCGGAAGCCAGAACTGTCCCAGGTCGCGCCGGATGAAGTCCTCCAACTGCCCGCACGTGAGCGGCGGGAGCAGTTCCGTCGGCGACGGACCATGGAGGGTGAGCCCGCCGTCGAGCAGTTCTCGGCGGGTGACCGGTGTTACTGGGCGTTCCAGGATCATGCTGTGTGCCCAGGTGACATGGTGCGTCTCGACCTCGGAGAGCGATGTGGTGACCATGTATGAGCAGTGCAACTTGGCCGCGGCTGGCTCTTCGTCCAGCAGGCGCTGGTGAATGCTCGCCAGCCGGTCCCTGTGCTCGCCGTCCAGAGGGCGTTCGACGATCGCGATGAGATCAAGATCGCTGCGTCCCGGCTGGAAGTCGCCAAGCGCGAGTGAACCGTGTGCCCAGACGGCCACCATCGGCACCGCCAGCTGTATCTCGGAGACGAACCGGTTGAGAACGAGATCCGTTTCAGTCGCCGCCATAGCCGAGATCCTCGCACACGGGCACGCACTGCGCCGCAGGTCCGGCATGCTCACGATCTACGGGGCTGGAGTAGTAGTGGTCAGACGGGATCGGTGAACGAGATCGGTTTGCCGGTGGCTTGGGCGTAGGCGATCTCCCGGGTCGTGGACTCGCCGACGTAGCCGCCGGGGTTGACGATCAGAACGCGGTCGGCCAGGTCGATCTTGCGCAGGTGGAGGGCGTCCAGTGCGGTTTTCTGCTCGGCGGTGATCGACTCGTCCGCCTCGCCCGGCGCGACGACGATGGCACCGGCGAAGGTCAGGTCACGGTTCGCCGCGCGCATCTCGGCCACGAACCGGGTAGAGCCGCAGATGCAGACAATCTCGGGCCGGTCGGCCACGGCTGAGTCCTTCGGGTCGAACGGGAAACCGTCGGAGCCGACAGTTTACGCGGCGAGATGGACACCACGCGGCCGGCGGGAGGCGGCGTGCTCGACGTCGAGAGGTCCGAGGGCGCCCGGCTCACCGGCTTCCGCTGGCGACACAGCCTAGAGCGCGGGTTGGGCGGGGATGGGGGGCGCGTCGGTGGGGTCCGGTGACGCGGGGGTGGGGCGGCGGAATCGGCGGAGCTGGGTGGAGAGGGAGAGGTAGAGGCGGTCGGGGAGGAAGGCGGTGTCGGCGATGATCATCGCCGCGGAGAAGAGCGGAAGGCCGAGGAAGAGGGCGATGCCGGTGTGCATGCCGATCAGGATGACGAGGACGGGGTATTTGAGGCGGCCGAACAGGACGAAGGGGAAGGCGACTTGGACGAGGACGGTCACGTAACCGGCGATGACGAGCACCGTCGGAAAGCTGTCGGCGAGATGGGACAGCGCGGGCCAGGGCTGGAAGAGGGGGAGGTTGAGTACGTCGTGCAGGGCGGTGCCGTTGCCCCAGGAGGCGCCCTGGACCTTGTAGAGGCCGGCGGATCCGTAGAGGAAGCAGACCTGGGCCGCGATGACGAACATGCCGCAGTTGTGCAGCACCGTGGTCAACGTGCGCCGGACGTAACGGAGTTGCACGAAGGCGAGCGCGTCCGGGCGGGCGGGGCGAAGCCGAGTGCGGCGTGCGTCCAGGGACCAGCGGCGTCCGCAGGCGGTGAACATCAGGTAGACGGACATCAGCAGGGTGAGGTTGTCGCCGCCGTCCGTCATGAAGAGCGCCCTGGCGTGGAATGAGGCGACGACGACGGCGAAGAGCACGGAGACCGCCCGCGTCCGCCAACCCAGCGCGAAGAGCGCGCAGATGATCACGGCGAAGGCGTAACAGGTCTCGAAGTAGACCTTGTTGTCGGACAGCGTGAGGACGCTGGCCCAGCCGCTCTGGGCGAAGAGCTGCCGGGCGAGGTCGGGAGTCCACGGCGAGCCGGGTCCCCAGATCTCGTCGCGATGCGAGAACTCCCGCAGCAGGAAGACGAGGTAGAGCAGTCCGTATCCGATCCGCAGCACGGCCGCCGCGTACTGGGACACCGGTCGCTCCGTGAGCAGGGCGTACGCCCGGCCGGTCCCATTCGGGGTGGGCCGCGGCACGTCGGGCGCCGGCCGCACCGCGTCGTCGGTGGACGTCACCTGGTCAGTGGTCATTCGAGGGCACCTTCCACCAGGGCAGCAAACGGGTGTCGGCGGCCGTGGCCGCGGTGGCGACCGGACGCGCGTGCTGGACGGCGACGGGCACGGTGACCACTCGGAGTTGGACGGACTGGACGGGACCGTCTCCGACGGGTCGGCGGCCCCCCACGCGCTGCACCGCGATGTTGCGCAGGTACCGCTGGGTCATGACCGCGCGGTCCGAGTGGGGCTCGTCGTCGCTCCCGTGCGTGTCGACGTAGGAGGACCAGGCCCGGCGCAACATGTTCTGGTGGGTGTGGCTGGGGAACGGGTCGTGCTCGACCGCCGCCGTGTCGGCGGCGGTCAGGTCGACCCACGCGGTGACGTGCATGGTCCCGTCGGGGCCGGTGCTCGCGACACGGGCGTAGACCGTCCGGTCCACCGACTCGGGATCCGGCGCGAACAACTGCCAATTCTGCTCGAAGACCGGGTAGATCCAGGCGTTGATCTGGCGGCCGAACCGCTGCGAGATCGGATTGGCCGGTGCCACGTGCAGGAACACCATGGCCACATGGGTCAACGCCGTGGCCACGATCAGCGCGATTGCGATCCCCATGCCCGCTCTCAGCGGGACGGGCAGTCGGTGTTGTCCGGAGAACTCCGGTGATTCGTCCGGCAATTCCCGTACGTGCGTGTCGGAATCGACCCGCACCGCTGTCCCTGCTGCCCGCATCTGCGCCTGCCCTCTACTTTCCGCTGCTGCCTTTTGTGCGGCCCGGTGCCGCGGCGCGCGGCGGATTCGGTGTCAATTCCGCCGCGCACCGCTTGGTCGCTCACCGAGCGGGGTCGTGCTCCGGGCGCGTCAGCGCTGGTGACCCGCCTGGGAAGCGGGTTGTGCGCCGTAGCCCTGGTTGTCGGACCAACCGCCGGGCTTGCCCGGCTTCTTCTTCGGCGGGCAGTGCTTCACGGGCTTCTTGGGCGGGCAGTGCTTCACCGGCTTCTTCGGCTTGCAGTGCTTGCCCGGGTAGTGACCCGTGCCGCCGGTCGAACCGCCGGTGGTGGCCCCGCCGGTCGTCGTACCACCCGTCGTGGTGCCGCCGGTCGTGGTGCCGCCCGTGGTCGTCCCACCGGTCGTGGTGCCACCGGTCGTCGTACCACCCGTGGTCGTCCCGGCCGTCGTCCCACCCGTGGTCGTCCCGCCCGTGGTGGTTCCCGCCGTCGTTCCGCCCGTGGTAGTGCCGCCGGTGGTCGTGCCACCCGTCGTCGTGCCACCCGTCGTCGTGCCACCGGTCGTGGTCCCGCCGGTGGTCGTGCCACCGGTCGTCGTACCGCCCGTGGTGGTGCCACCGGTCGTCGTGCCCGTGCCGCACGCCGGCCGCGTGATGCGGTTGGTGTCCAGCGTCACCGAGCCGTTACGGGCCAGGGCGCGGCCGTCGATGCTCGCGCCCGTGGTCACGTTGATCGAGGTCAGGGCGAGGATGTTGCCCACGAAGGTGGAGTTGGTGCCGATCGTGGCCGAACTGCCGATCTCCCAGAAGACGTTGCACGGCGAGGCGCCGTTGACCAGGAGAACGCGGCTCGCGGACGCGGTGGTCAGGCCGGAGCCCACCTGGAACACCCACACGGCGTTGGGATCGCCCTGGGCGTCGAGGGTCAGCGTGCCGGTGAGACCGAGCGTGGACGAGGAGGTGTAGACGCCGGGGACCAGGGACAAACCCCCGGCGTCCGGGGGCAGCGCCGAGTCCGTGGCCTGTCCTGCGGCGTCGTTGAACGCTGTGACCAGGTCGGACTTCGCCTGGAGGGCGACCGCGTCCGCCGAGTGCTGGGCCCCGTTGACCAGGCCGGGCGGGAACCCGGTGATGGCGGTGCCGGGGCTCACCCCGAGGTCTCCGGTGATCACCGAAGGACCCGTGTTGGTGACCGTCTGACCGGCCAGTACGGCGAAACTGTCCGCCGTTCCCAGCGGGACGGCCGTGGCGGTGGCATCCGCCTGGGTCGACACCGCGGCGACGAGAGACGCGGCGATCAGCGGCGCGACCACCGCCGCGACCCACGTGGGAATGGTGCGACCTTTCGGCGCGGGCAGGATCTGTGACGTCATAGAGGCGTGACTCCTGACAGGAACGGCAGCGAAGCCCGAAAGGCGGGTTCTGAGGACGGCCGACTCCGTGCCAGGCACACTAAAGAAAGAGATGCGGAAGCGATGCACGCATACGAGTGAAGGATTGATTTATCAACCGGCATGGTCGAATATCGCAGAATCGCGAGGCCGGAAAAACGTTCCCGCTATTGCACGTCACGCCGGAATGCGCCGCGAGGAAATCATTGCCATGAGCGGCCGATGATGAGCGCGGGTGCCCGCCGCTCGCGCTCAGGCGGACCGATCCGGCCCATCCGCGGTCGCCCGAAACGGAGTTCGGCCCCGCGCGGACGCGCTCCGGGGTTCAGTTCTGGAGCGCGGACGGCAGGGACGCCGCCAACTCGTCCAGCCTCCGCGCGGAGCGCGCCAGGATCGCGTACCGCCAACTCACGCCGTCCGCAGGGGCGTCGGCGTAGAGGACGACCCCGTCGCCGCGCTCGGGGTCGTAGTCCAGCGCGCGGTCACGGAGGCGGTCGAGTGCGGCGGTGAAGGAGTACGGACCGGACGCGTGGACCGTGCCCGTCGTCCAGGTGACGGGGGTGCCGCGGGCGAGGCGGACGACCAGGTCGTACGGGGTGGTCGTCGCGGTGCGGCGGACGTTGGACTCGGTGGCGTACAGGGTGCCGTCGGTGGCCACGAGGGCGTCGATGTCGTAGGGACCGCGGTAGCCGTGCGCGATCAGGTGGCGGCCGAGGGCCATGCCCCAGTCGCGCAGTTCGTCGCACACCGTCGGGTGCACGATGCCGCGCAGCGGAGCCCGGTAGCCGGTGAAGGAGCCGTCCTCCGTGCGCATGACACCGTCGAAGAGCGGTCGCGGTCCCCCCGCCGCGGCCACGAACTGGGCGCTGATCGAGACGGTGTGGGGGACGTACTCCTCCACGGTCCACCGGCTCTCCGACCCGAATCCTTCTGACGCGAAAGCGTCCGGCCCGAAACCGTCCGGCCCGAAACCGTCGACACCACGTCCGTCCACGCCCAAGCCGTCCGAGCCCAGACCGTCCGGCCCGGCGACACCACGTCCGTCCACACCCAAGCCGTCCGCCGCGACCAGCGGATCCTCGGCGCCGACGAACCGCAGCCCGTGCCCGCCCGCCGACCGGTCGGGTTTCACGACACCGCGCCCGGAACCGGCCGCCCGGAGCACCGCGCGTACGGTCTCGCGCAGGTCCGGCCCCGAGCAGGTGCGCCCGTACGGCACGCGCATCCCGGTCCGCTCGGCCACGGCGCGGAAACCGGCCTTGGTGTTGCACAGCTCCGTGACCGCCAGCGCTTCGGCGCCGACCGCCGGCCCGCCGCGACCGCAGGGGGACACCGGCACTCCCAGCGCGGCGGCGAGCGCGAACGTCGAGGCGTCCAGGGCGATGGGCAGCAGCCGGGTGCCGGGGCGGGCCGCCGCGAGCGCGCGCAGCTCGTCGGTCAGGCCGGGCGTGTCGGCCACGGAGTCGGCCATCGCGACACCGGGTCGGTCACGGACGGTGACGATCCGTACGGAGTCCCTCGGGACGCCGGTCAGGGCGCACGCGTACTGCGCGAACGGCTCGGACAGCGGGACCGGGGTCAGCAGTACGTCACCGGGCCGGGTCAGCCAGATCTTCCGCGGGGCCTGCTCGGCCCACCGGGCGACCACGGCGTGTTCCCGCAGGTCGACAGCGAGTGCGGAGGCGAAGTTGGCAAGAACGATCAATGATGGAGTGCCACTGTCCTTCGGCGCCATAGAGGGTGTGTGCCCGCGATCGCGGCGGGAAACCCGGTTCCGGAATTTCCGGAACCGTCCGAATCCCTATCGGGTCGCCGTCCGTCGATTGGTACCCCGCATCCGGGGCAGTCGGCCCTGGACCACACAAATAGGTGACTCAAAGTCATCGCATCATGCGTCGGAGGTGGACCGTGCTGTGTATGCCAGGTGTCTATCAACCCCAGCAGGACACCCACCTCCTGATGCGGGCCATGTGCCGCGAGGCCGTGGCGCCCGGGATGCACGTACTGGATCTGTGCACCGGCAGCGGCGCGCTGGCCATCTGCGCCGCGCGGCTGGGCGCCCGGGTGACCGCCGTGGACATCGCGTGGCAGGCCGTGCTCTCGGCCCGCGCGAACGCCCTCAGGGCCGGGCGACGGGTACGGGTGCTGCACGGCGACCTCGCGGGGCAGCGGGGACGGCACGACCGCCCGTACGACCTGGTGGTCAGCAATCCGCCCTACGTCCCCTCCCCCGCGGCCGAGCCGCCGGTACGGGGCGCGGCCCGCTCCTGGGACGCGGGGCACGACGGGCGGGCGGTCGTGGACCGGATCTGCGCGACCGCGCCACGGGTCCTGGCGCCGCACGGCGTCCTGCTGATGGTGCACTCGGCGCTGTGCGGTGTCGAGGCGACGCTGGCCTCCCTGGCGGAGGCCGGGCTGCGCGCGGCGGTGACCGACCGGGAGCTGATCCCCTTCGGGCCCGTTCTGCGCGGACGAACGGCGTGGCTGCGGCAGGCGGGACTGATCGACGGGGAGCAGGACAAGGAGGAGCTGGTGGTGATCCGTGCCGAACACGCCTGAGCGCCCGCGCCGCGTCCTGGTCGAACGGGACGGGCCCGTCCTGGTCGAGGGGCCGGTGACCGTCGTCGGCGACGACGGTGTCGCCGTGACCTCGCACCGCTTCATGGTCGCGGTGTGCACCTGCCGCCGCAGCCGGACGCACCCGTGGTGCGACACCAGCCACCGCCGCCGGTCCAAGGGCGGCGGGGACGGAGAGCCGCCGGCGTGCGGCGCGCAGCGGACGGCTCCGGCCGGGCCGGAGGGAGAGTCCTGATGACGACCGCGAACCCAACCGCCGCGTACCCGACCGCGAACCCGCCGACCGCGAACCCGACCTCCTACCGCGAGTCGCGTGCCACCACTCCCCCGCTTCCGACCCCCCGCGGGCCGCTGTCGGCCGCCGTGGTGGCGTCGCTGCGCGACGGCGCGGGAGAGCTGCCCGGCGCCGGTGCCGTGGCCGCCGCCGATCCGTACGGCGACGACCTGCAACTCGCCCTGTATTCGCTGTACGAATTGCACTACCAGGGCTTCGCGGGTGTGGCCGACGACCGTGAGTGGGACGTGGAGCTGCTGCGGACGCGCGGCTTCCTGGAGGACCGTTTCCTGCGCCAGGTGCGCGCGGACGCGCCGGCCCGCCCGCACGCGGCGGACTCCGTCGCCGCCCTGCTGGTCGAACCGGTGGGAGACGACGGCACCGGTGTCAGTCATTACCTCCAGCCCGAGGGCCATCTCGAGCACTTGCGGGAGTACGCGGCCCTGCGGTCCCTGTACCACCTCAAGGAGGCCGATCCCCACGCCTGGGTGATCCCGCGCCTCCACGGCCGGGCGAAGGCGGCGATGGTCGCCGTCGAATTCGACGAGTTCGGCGGCGGGCACGCGGAGGACATCCACGCGCGGCTCTTCGCCGACCTGATGACGGACCTCGGCCTGGACACCGCGTACGGCCGCTACCTGGACGCGGCGCCCGCCGAGGCGCTGGCGGTGGTCAACCTGATGTCGCTCTTCGGCCTGCACCGCGCCCTCCGCGGCGCGCTCGTCGGGCACTTCGCCGCCGTCGAGATCACCTCGTCGCCGGGTTCCCGGCGGCTGGCGCAGGCGATGCGCGCCAACGGCGCGGGCGCTGCCGCGGAGCGCTTCTACGACGAGCACGTCGAAGCGGACGCCGTCCACGAACAGGTCGTACGCCACGAGGTGATCGCTCCTCTGCTGGCCGCGGAGCCGCAGCTGGACGCCGACGTGGTCCTCGGCATCGAGGCGACCGGGCTGCTGGAGGACCGTCTCGGCGCGGCGCTGCTCGACGCCTGGCGGAACGGACGCAGCGCGCTGCGCACGCCGTTGGAGCCGCTACGGGACCGGCCGTCGCCGCGCACCGGAGGCTGACGGTTCCCCTGCCCGACGCGGGTCCGAGGAATTGACCCACCGGCCCGGTCCGGTGGCGGCGCCATGGGCGTGGAGCGCGCCGCCGGGCCGGTGGCCTCTTCCGGGCGGGCGGGATACGGGTCAGGCCGGACGCGGGGGCCGCGCCGTGTGGTCGGGGTGGCCGTGCGTGCGGCGCGCCTCCTTCATCTCGGCCTCGTGGATGTGGCGCGCGCCGCCCGCCAGGTCGGTGCGGATCTGCTCCTCCATGCGCCGGAAGGGTTCGACGTACGTGTCGTCGTACGCCTCGACCATCTGGAAGGTCCAGTAGCCCGGCAGGACGTTGCGGCCGACGATCTCGCGTTCGAGCCGCTCCGCGTGTTCCGCGTGGCCCGCGGCCCTGAGGTGCTCGACCGCCTCGCCGAGTCGCAGGTCGGCTCCCCCGGTGAGCTGGTGGAAGTCGTACAGCCGCCCGCGCGCCCGCTCCACCGTCTCGAGAGCTTCGGAGAGGATGCCGAGCGCCTCCACCGAGGCGTCGCTCAGCCCTGCGGGACGTCGGGCCGGTGCCGCGGGGCCGCGCTCTTGTTCATGGTTGGTCATGTGCAAGACCTTCCCCGGCCGGCCGTGTCCATCACGGCGATCGGAGCGCCCGGCGCAACCGGCCCGCGGCGGGAGGCCGGGGGCGCACCGGGGACGGCCGGCGGCCACGGCGTCGCGGAGAAAACCCGTTGGCGAAGCGTGCCCGGCCCTTGCTACCCTCCCCGAGGCCGTGCGAGAGAACGAGGAGGTGGTACCCGTGAACGCAGTATCGACATGGGTGCTCCCCTCTGGGGCCACGGTCGGGCGATAGGTCGTCCGGGAGCGCCGTCAACGAGCACTCCCGAAAGGCACGACCATGCGATTCACTTCTGAGCAGCGCCTCGACGAAGGCGTCCTCGAACGCGAATTCACCCTCGGCGAGATCCCCGGCATTTTGTGGACGCCCGATGCGGCGTCCGCGGCGGCACCGGCGCCGCTGATCCTGCTCGGCCACCCTCCCCTCGGGCTGCGCAAGATGTACCCCCGGCTGCTGGGCCGGGCCCTGGGCTGCGCGGCGGAGGGTTTCGCCACGGCCACCATCGAACTCCCCGGAAGCGGCGAGCGGCCTCGCCTGCCCGCCCTCGACGAGGCCCGCGCCGACCTGCGCCGGGCGATGGAGACCGGCGAGCCGGTCGGCGACGAGATCGTCCACGCCCTTGTCCTCCCCCTGGTGGAGGCGGCCGTCCCGGAATGGCGGGCCGCCCTGGACGCCCTTCTCGCACTGCCCGAGGTCGACGGCCCGGTCGGGTACTCGGGAGGGGTGATCTCCGTCGGCGTCCGGCTGGCGGTGGTCGAGCCGCGCGTCTCGGCCGCCGTTCTGTTCGCCGGGAGCCTCGTGCCCCGCGCCATCTTCGAGGAGGCCAAGCAGGTCACCATTCCCCTGCACGTCCTCCTTCAGTGGGACGACGAAGGCAACGACCGGCAGGCGTCCCTGGATCTCTTCGACACCTTCGGCTCCAAGGAGAAGTCCCTCCACGCCCACCTCGGCGGACACGCCGGAGTCCCGCAGTCCGCGGGTGCCGCCGCGGCCCAGTTCTTCACCCGCCACCTGAAGTAGCGGCGCGCCGTCAGACCGGTCCCGGACGGTAGCCCGCTCCGACCGGGACGGCCCCGCAGGAGCGCCGCCACCGGCTCGGCGGCGCTCCTCCACACACGGCCCTACGACCGGAGGCACCGGGGAGCGACGTGGATCGGTCACCTCTGGTCCGACGGGACTTCTCTGACTAGAGTCAGAGAATGGACGCACGAGAGATCGCCCAGGTGCGGCGGTTCAACCGCACCGTCACCGAGCGCGTGGGCGTGCTCCACGACCGTTATCTGGGCCGGGACCGGCCGATCGGTGAGGCCCGGCTCCTGTGGGAGATCGGCGAACGGGGCCAGGACGTACGCCGGTTGCGCGAACGGCTCGGTCTCGACTCGGGATACGTCAGCCGTCTGCTGCGCTCCCTGGAGACGGACGGGCTGGTGACGGTGGAGCCGCTGCCCCGCGACAGACGGGTGCGCACGGTCCGGCTCACCGACGCCGGTCGCGCCGAGCGCGCGGTGCTCGACGGTCGCAGCGACGAACTGGCGGGCTCCCTGCTGGAGCCGCTCAACGCCGTCCAGCGCTCCCGGCTGGTCGCCGCCATGGCCGAGGTCGACCGGCTGCTGACCGCCGCGACGGTCACGCTGGACGTCGTCGACCCGGACCACCCCGATGCCGAGCACTGCATGCGCTCCTACTTCGCCGAGTTGCGCGAACGCTTCGACGCCGGTTTCGATCCCGCGCGCAGTCTCCTGCCCGACGCCGGTGAACTCCGGTCGCCGCACGGCCTCTTCCTGGTCGCCCGGCTGCACGGTGAGCCGGTCGGCTGCGCCGGTCTGAAGCTGCCGCCGGGGGCCCCGGCCGAGATCAAGCGCATGTGGGTCGCGCCGCGGGCCCGCAGACTCGGCCTCGGCCGCCGCTTCCTGGCCGAACTGGAACTGCGGGCCGCCCGCAACGGCCGGGACCTGCTGCGCCTTGACACCAACAAGGCGCTGAACGCCGCGATCAGCCTGTACCACTCCTGCGGTTTCGAGGAGGTCGCGGCCTTCAACGACGAGCCGTACGCCCACCACTGGTTCGAGAAGCGGATCACCACACCGCCGTCGGGATGAGTCCCCACCGCTACGAGGGCCGCGGCCACTGCGGCCTCAGCCGGTGAAGGGGTGGGGGCCGAGGCGGCCCCAGGTGATGAACAGGGCCAGGCAGAGATAGAAGAGGTTGAGGAGGACGAAGGGGGCTTCGGCCGGGCGACGGGCGTGGGTGGTCATCGCGCCGACCATCAGGAGGCACCAGCAGATCGCGGTGACGGGAACGAAGAAGGGGGCCACGTCGAGAGCGGCGGGAAGGATGAGGCCGAAAGCGGCGAGGAGTTCGAGGACGCCGAGGGATTTGACGAAGGTGACACTGGCGTCGCCTGTCCAGCCGCCGCCGTGAGTAGCGGTCAGTTTGTCCTTGGGAATGAAGGCTTTGGAAACACCGCCGGTCAGTGCCACCGCGGCCAGCAGCCCGGTGACGATCCACAGCGCGAGGTTCATCGTCCGCTCCTTGATCGGGAATTGCCTGTGTCCCGTAGGACGAGACAGCCGCCGCGCCCTGTGACACGCCAGCGGAAACGGCGCGGGACGAAGGCGGGAACGGGCGCGGGACGAAGGCAGGAACAGGCGTGGGGCGAGGGCAGGACTGGCACGGGACCGGGCGCGGCCAAATACGCTGAATTTGCGCATGCTTGAACCTTGTGCGGGCCGCTTTCACCCCTTTTACCCTCCCCACAGAACCCGTGGGACCGAGAAGTCGACTCCCGCCACTGGCGTCCCCACACGTAACAAAGCGACCAATTGAACCCATGTGATGCAGGTCGGTCCAACCTGCTTACGGGGTGGGGCGACGTACCGCTATTCTCAGCCCCCGAGTGTTCGTAGAACGACGTCAGCAGGGAGACAAGTCACCATGTCGCACGATGTACCGCCGCCGGGCCCACCGACTCAGCCGCCGAGCGCGAGCGGCCCGTCCGGGGGTTCTTTCGACCCGGCTTCGGTCAACCGACTCGACTGGGCAATTCTCGGTATCGGGTTCATTGTGTTGATCTTCTCGTTCTTCGACTACTACTCCTGGGATTTCGGGAGCGGTTACGGCATCAACCTCGGCAGCGTGAGTTGGAGTGCCTGGCACTTCAGCCACGGGCTGTTCATAGCCTGGTTCGCGATGGTCATCACGGTGCTCAGCGCCGCGGTGCTCGCGGTCAGCCTCTTCGTGCCCACCGTCACGCTGCCCGCGCCCGACCGCATGCTGACCTTCGTCGGCTTCGCGGTGGGCTTCGTCCTGTACCTGATCGCGATCTTCGCGCACTCCGACTTCGGCCCGGCCGGTGGCCACGGCTTCAGCTTCTGGGTGAGCCTGATCCTCGCCGGTGTCGGCGCGGTCCTCGCTCTCATGCGGGCCCAGCAGACGAACACCGCACTGCCCGGCAAGCTCAACAGCCTCCCGCGCGTCGGCCGGTAGTCAGGCAGTCCGCAGCACCACTCGCACCACACGCGGCACCGGCCGGACCGCCGCCCCACCCTCAGTACGGTGGAGGCGGCGGTCGGGCTCGCGGCTCTCGCGCACCGACGCGTGCGCGCCGCGCACCACACGCGCTACGCCTACGCCCTGCCCGCCGCTGCCACCGCCGCCCGCACGAACGAGGCGACAAGCGCCCGGTCATCGCTCCGCGACCACGCCACGACCAGCCGGCTCGTGGGCGCGTCGGTCACCGGCACGCACACCAGACCCGGATGCGCCGGCTCGGCGAGCGACCGCGGCAGCACCGCGATCATCCGCCCCAGCACGATCATCTGGACCATCTGCGGCACGTCCGCGACCTCCGGCCCGCTCCCGTCGTCGGGCACACCCGCCCAGCCCACGCCCTGCCAGCGCGGCAGCGTCTCGCCGTCCAGATCCGCGAGCCGCAACTGCGCACGCCCGGCCAGCCGGTGGTCACGCGGCAGGATCGCCACCCGCCCCTCCACGAACAGCGTCTGGGACGCGAGCCCGGTCAGGTCGTCGAACGGCGCGTACAGCAGCGCCACATCGGCCCTGCCGTCCCGCAGGTGGTCGGCCCGGTCGGTGGCGCCGCCGAACAGCACGTCCACCCGGCGCGCGTCCGGCCGTTCCGCGTACGCGGCGAGGATCCCGGACAGCAGATTGGCGTCCCCGCCCGGCTTGATCACCAGCCGCAGCTGGGCCCGCGCGTCACCGGCCCGGCGCGCGCTCTCGGCCGCCGCGCCGACCGCGTTGAGCGCGTGGCGGCCGTGGTGCAGCAGCGCCTCCCCCGCCGGGGTGAGCGCCACATGGCGGCTCGTACGGGTCAGGAGCAGGACACCGAGGCGCGACTCGACCCGCCGGATCGCCTTCGACAGCGCGGGCTGCGCGATGGACAGGCGCTCGGCGGCACGGCCGAAGTGCAGTTCCTCGGCGACCGCGACGAAGTACTCCAGCTCGCGCGTCTCCAGGTCACTCATGCCCTCAGGTTATCGCCGATGATCCAGAAGGTCTTGGACGTGGCGGCCGGGCGGCGGTTCCATGGACCCATGATCAGCCACACGATGATTGTCTCGTTCGAACCGTCGATCCCGGACGCGGACCTGGATCAATACCTCAAGGACATCGAAAGCCTGATGGTGGGCTCCGGGCACGTGCGTACCTTCTCCGCCCGGCGCCACATCCGTGTTCCCGCGGACGACCACAGCCCGGTGTTCACCGCCACCGCGATCGTCCACATCGGCGTCGCCGACCTCGACGCGCTCAACGCGGCCTTCGCCATTCCCGGCACCGAGGAACTCATCAGCCGCTGGCAGGCCCGCTACCCGTACCAGGTCGTCTGGGCCAACCACGAGCCGCTGGCCTGACCGACCGACCGGGCGGGCGCGTGCTCAGTGCGCGCGCTTCCGCCGCACCCACGCCACGACGAAGCCGACGGCGGGCAGGGGCAGGGCCAGGACCGCGAAGAGCGCGGCCAGCACGAGGACGATCGCCGCCTTGCCCGCCGGGCTCTCGTCACTGGCACCGACGATCCGGACCGCGCAGGAAGCCGCCGCCCCGGCCACCGCGAGCGCGGCCACGGCGACGGCCTCCCGCCGGACGCCCAGGCGTCCGAGCAGGACGCCCAGCGGGATGCCCAGGACGCCGACTGCGGCGAAGGCGGCCAGCAGGGTGACCACCGTGGGGTCGACGGGCGAGGCCGCCCTCGACGCCCATGGAGTCGCCACCGCGGCGGCGATCCATGGGGCCGAGGACAGCCAGGCCCTACGCGTCGTGCGTGTCATCCGTTATTTGTTCTCCATGGCGTTCCGCAGATTGCGGGCCTGCTGCTGCCACTGCTGCTTGGCGGCGCCCATCTTGACCCCGGCCCACGCGAACCAGTTCGAGCCCGTCGTGTACGCCTTCTGCGTCAGGTACACGCCGTCCTTCCGGGACGAGATCGAGAACTTGATCTGCGAACCGGCGTCGTCGAAGTATCCCTTGTTGGTCACCGTGAAGGTGAAGGAGGTCTTGTCCTTGAAGGACACCTTCACCTTGCCGGGTCCGCCCGCGATCCGGCCGAGGCCGTGCGCGATCGAGTCGCCCGGGTGCAGCGTGCACATCGCGCCCTGGGTGAAGGCGTCGCAGCCGGTCACCTTGAACGGGAACATCTCCTTCGGGTGCGCCTTGAAGTAGGCCATGATCTCCTCGGGTGTGCCGAGGCTGTTGGGCCCGATCAGCTCGGACATCGTGTATTTGTAGCTCGGGTGCGGCGAGAAGGCGACGGACTTCTCCTGCGCGTGCGCGGCCGCGTACGTGTCCCGCTCGGGCTCCGGCGCGTTGCCGCCGTACAGGTCCTTGATCAGGTCCTGCCACCGGTGCTCCCTCGGCGAGGAGATGCCGAGGGTGCCGCACAGGTCGTCGCAGTGGCGTCGCGCGTAGGAGACCTTGCGCTGCGTCTTGAGGCTGACGTACGGGTTCTGGTTGACCTTGCTGCTGCTGCACTCGGTGTGCACGCAGTCACCGGTCTGGGTCGCCCACGCGCTGCAGTCCTTGCCGCAGGCGTTGCCGTGCTCGTCACAGCCCTCGTGACCGTTGCGGCAGGTGTACAGGCCCGTCGGGTCGCTCTGGGAGACGGGGTCGTTGCCCGCGTACGCGTAGCCGTTGAGCGACTGCGGGTCGCTGGTGTCGAGGTCGGCGTCGACCGAGGTGAAGCGGCCGGTCGACGGGTCGTAGTCGCGGGCGCCGAGGTGGGTCAGGCCGGTGCCCGGGTCGTTGACGCCGCCGACGAAGCCCTTGTCCCCCGACCAGGCGGTCGGCGCCGTGCCGCGCGGTTCCCCGAAGGGGGTGGTACGGCGCTGCTGCATGGTCAGGTCGGCGCCGTTGACCTGGAGTTGGCTGGTGCCCTGGCTGTCGGCGATCAGGAACGACACCTTGTTGTCGTCGGTGCGCATCGCCTGGTTGCCGTCGCCGAGGTCGTAGTAGCGGGTGGCGCGCGGTGTGGTCGACCCCTTGGCGAGGGCGACCTCGGTGCCGCCGAGGTAGAGCGTGCTGCCGCTGTCGGTACGGACCACCAGCCGGTTGCCGTTGGCGTCGTAGACGTACGAGGTGGTCTTCGTACCGCCGTTGCCGTCGACCGCGGTCACCTGGGTCAGGTGGCCCTCGGTGTCCCACACCTGGGTCTGCTTGGCGGCGCCGACCGTGCTGGTCTGGGTGCCGCCGATCGCGTCGTACGTGTAGGACTTCAGCGTGCTGCCGCCGGGGCCCGTGGTCCGCATCTGGCTGAGCGTGTGCGGCTGGGGGCCGGTCGGGGCGGGGTAGGAGTAGTCGCGGACGGTGTCCTGTGCGGTGGCGCCGGTGGCGGAGTGGTCCGTCTCCTTGGTGCGGTCGCCCGCCTTGTCGTAGCCGAAGGACTGCCAGTACGCGGCCGGGCCGCCGAGTGCCGCGGCGCTCGGGGTGGCCGCGCAGCCCGCCGAGCCCTGCGCCCACGCCTCGGTCAGCCGGCCCAGGTAGTCGTACTGGAAGCACTGGGCGTCGGTGCCGTCGCGGGAGACGTCGGTGAGCGAGGTGATGTCACCGGCCGGGTCGTAGCCGTACGTGGCGGACTTGTCGGTGCCCGGCACGTCCTGCCGGTCGACGCGGGAGTTGGACAGCCGCTGGGTGCCCCACTGGTAGGTGTTGGTGACCTGGGTCATCTTCTGCCCGGCCGCCTGGAAGGTGTACTGGAGCGCCTGGCCGGTGTAGCTGTACGTGGTGTTGGTCGTGTACGTGGCGCCGCCGGAGCCGGACACCGTGCTGGGCCGCAGCACCTCGTCGTAGGTCGGGGTGACCGCTTCCGCGGGCAGGCTGCCCGCCGCGGGGTAGCCGACGGACTGCGTGGTGCCGTCCGCGTTGTACTGCACGTTGCCCTGGTAGGAACCGGCGAGCGCGCCTTCGGCCGCCGGGATCGTGGTCGTCGTGCGGTGGGCGCGGTACAGGTTGTCGTACAGCGAGTAGGCCACGGTGTACGCGGAGCCCGTGGCGCCGCCGACGTAGCGGGCGGCCGAGGCGATCTGGCCCTTGAAACCGGCCGGGTCCCACACGTGCTTGGTCAGCAGCGGGCCGGTCGCGTCGCCGTCGTGGGTCTCGGTCTCCCGGCCGAGACCGTCGTAGAGGTGGGTGACGCTCTTGCCGCGCTGGTCGGTGCTGGAGACCAGTTGGCCGCGGTCGTCGTAGCCGGAGTCGGTCGTGCCCTTGTCGGGGTCGATCGCCTTGGTCTGGTTGCCGCGCTGGTCGTAGCGGTACTCCCAGACGGTGCCCGACGCGTCGGTGACCTTGGAGAGCTTGCCCGCCGGGGTGTAGTCGTAGAGCGTCTTGTCGTACGGGCCCGTGGGTGTCGCGGCCTGGTACTGGTCCAGCTCACGGACGTTGCCGCCCGCGTCCACGACCGTGGTGGTCGGTGTGCCGCCCTTCGGCGGGGTGACCGTGGTGCGGTCGCCGCCGTAGGCCGTGGTGGTGGTCGCGAGGACCTGGCCGCCGTCGCCGTTGCCCGCGACCTGCTGGCTGCGCACGACCCGGCCGAGACCGTCGTAGGTGTTCCACGTCTGCGTCTCGACCGACAGCGCGTCGTCCACCTTGTACAGCACGGTGGAGGGCGCCTTCGCCGCGTAGTACGAGGCGAAGGTCTTCGCGGGCAGGCCGCGTTCGTCGTAGAAGGTGTCGGAGACCAGCATGCCGCCCTTGGGCCCTGGCGTCTGGGCCTGACGGACCCTCAGGAAGCCGTCGTACAGCGCGTACGCGGTCTGCGTGCCGGTGCCCGCGAGGCTCGTGGTGGCCACCACCGGGGGCTTGCCGTCGGCCAGTGTGTACGTGAAGGCGGAGTTGGGCGTCTGGTTGTTGGCCTTGGAGCGGTCGGGCAGCCAGATCCGCAGCTTGCGGCCCAGCGCGTCGTATGTGGTGTCGGTGCGCTTGCCGTTGGTGTCGACGACCGTGACGGGCAGCCCGCGTACGGGGTCCAGGGTCGTGGTGGTGGTCTGCGCGGTGCTCGCGTCTCCCGCGGTGGCCGGCGGTGTGGTGACCGTCGTCGTGGTCGGGAAGCCGGTCGCCGGGGCGTAGACCGTGGTGGTGACGCGGCCGTCGGTGCGGTCGGTGCGCTGGGGCGCGCCGGTCACGGTCGCGGTGACGTTGCCGCTCAGATCGGTGGCCGAGACGGCGCGGCCGTAGGAGTCGTAGGCCGCGGCGGACTCCAGGTAGGTGGCGGTGGTGCCGTTGTGGGACTTCAGGCTCGCCACGTGCGTGGCGTCACCCGCGGTCGGCGCGGCTCCGTAGGCGTGGCCGTCGTAGGCGGTGCGGATGTCCGACAGGACGTCCTTGGTGTAATCGGGGGTCGCCGAGCAGGGCACCGCGACCGTGAGAATCCGCGAGGGGTTGTCCAGGATCCAGTCGGTGCCGTTGTCGACGTAGGTGGTGGTGGCGCACCGGTCGTCGGCGGCGGTGGAGATGTCGCCGTGGTCGTCGGTGGTCAGGACGCGGCCCGCGGTGTTGTCGAAGGTGCGGGTGACGTCGGTGATCCGCCACGACGAACCGGCGCCGTTGTCCAGGGAGGTCCAGGCGCGGGTCTCCGCGGTGCCGGTCAGATTCGCGGCGATGGTGCCCCAACTGCGGGTGACCGAGGCCGTTTCGTGGTGCCAGGGGGTGCTGACGGTCTTGTCCAGCACCTTGCCGTCGGGCCCGGAGTAGTGCTCGGTCTTGTACTCGACGCCCGCCAGCGAGTCGTGGTCGGTGATGGTGCCGCCGTTGTCGTCGGAGACGGTCACGGTGCGCTTGCCGCCGGTCGTCTTGTCGGCGTCCATGCCGCGCAGGTAGTAGTGGTCGGTCCGCGAGCTCATGCCGGCCGGGTCCTGGCCGCCGGTCTCGACCTGGACGTGGGCGTAACCGCGCCAGGTGGACCAGGACTTGTACTTCTCCTTGGTGATGCCGTCGTCGGAGTCGTAGTGCCAGGCGGCCCCGCCGAGGTAGTCGTACCTGGTGACCTCGTCGGGCGAGGAGGCGGTGCGGTCGGACTGGATGACCTGCTTCACCACGTACTTGTTGAACCACTGGCGCGACGGGTCCTCGTCGCCCTCCTTGGTGAAGGACTGCGGGAAGCAGAGCGTGGTGTTGGTGTCGGGGGTGGGCAGGTGCGCGGCGTCGCAGGCCGCGGTGGAGTAGGTGATGTCGGTCTGTCCGCCGGTCTCGTCGTCGATGGTCGAGACGCGTTCCTTGATGAACGGCGAGGTGTTGTCACCGGGGATGTCCAGCCGGTTGGTGCGCTGGTCGTACCCGAAGGTGATCTTCGGCATGGTCAGGTCGGGCGCGCCCTCGGGGGTGTCGGCGTTGCCCGTGTGCTCGATCGACGCCAGCTCCAACTGGTAGTCGATGTCGGCCATGCCCCACTGGTGGCCCAGCTTCCACGTGTCGACCGGGGTGTACTTCCCGGCCGAGGTGAGCACCTGCGAGGTGACCGCGGTCAGGCGCTCGCGGGTCCAGAAGGACGGGCCGAAGGAGTGGCAGTCGCCGGTCGACTTGCAGTTGAGGTCCCACGGCGTGTCGTACCAGGGGGAGGCGGCGTTGTCGATCTTCGAGGCGTCGCAGGCGCCAGCCGTGGCGGACAGGCACCTCTCCCCGCTGGTGAAGGCGACCTGCGCGAGGGCCTTGGCCGAGTACATCGCGGTGGACTTCAAGCCGTAGTCGATGTGGTCCAGGTAGCCGCCGCGGACGTAGGTCGTCGGGCTGGCGGCGGTCCTGGCGCGGCCGTAGTAGTTGGTCTCCTTGGTGTAGTAGTACGCGATGGCGTTGCCGTGCGGGTCGACGGAGTAGTCGAGATTCCACCGCCAGCCCTGCTGGCACCAGGAGTTGGCGAAGGTGGAGGCGTGGCACGGCTCGTCGGTGTTGTTGCCGAAGACCGGCACGGTCCACGTGGAGTCGGTGGTCGCCTTGCCGCTCGCCCAGCCGGGCAGCCGGTTGTAGCCGAAGTAGTACTGGCTGCCGTCGGTGAGCGTCAGCCGCCAGTACTCGTCGTTGCGCGCGCCGTTGGAGCGTACGTCGGTGGAGGTGCCGTAGACCCGGTCGACCTTCGTGCCGTCGTCGCCCTTGATCCGGAAGGAGTTGGTGCCGGTGGCGACTAACTGGCCGGAGTGGCCGTCGAAGGAGATCGACGCGTTGTCGTACGCCCAGCACAGGTCCTCGTACTTCTTGCCCGAGGAGTCCTTGGCGCCTTCGTCGCCGCAGGACTTGTAGCTGCGCTCGATGTAGCCGGGCGACAGGTCGAAGCCGTCACCGGCCCAGGACGCCTGGTTGTTCGTGCTGCTGGTGCGGCCGTCGACGCTGCCGGAGTCGTAGGACAGGCCGACCTTCGGGGTGAAGCTGCCCGGCACGTCGGGGGCGGGCATGTCGTAGGACCAGGTGAAGGAGCCGGTGTTGGGCCCGACGTTCCAGTTCGAGGACGGGGACAGCGAGGTGGCGGTGTAGTCGCCGTGGTCGCTCGACGTGCCCGCGGTGGCCGCGAGGACCGTCGCGGTGCCGGGCGCGCCCGAGGACGCCAGGGTCAGCGCGTCGGCGGTCAGCGTGTGCGCGGCCGCGTCGTTCGTGGCGCGGACCGGGGTCCGCGTGGTGCAGGCGGGCTTGTCGGGGGTGGTCAGCGCACACGCGGGCAGTGTGACCAGGCGCAGCCGGGCCGCGTAGGCACCGCCGTACGCCTGGGCGTACGCGCTGTCGTCCACGCGGACGCCGACCGTTCCGCCCTCGGCGTCCGCCCGCGGTGCGACGGTGAACAGGAGGCCGTCCACGCCCGCGGCCCGCGTGGTCTTCCGGTCCAGGACGCGTACGGTCGCGGCGCCGGTCAACGGCGGGGCCGTCGCCTTGGCCGCGCCGCGGGCCGTGGCGGATGGCGCCGCCGCCGGCACGGTGAGGGTCACCGGGAGCTTTCCGGCGCGCACCGCCGTGGGCTCGGCGTGCGCGGCGGGCAGCGTCACCGTGGCGGTTCCGGGCGCGGCCCAGGACTTCTCCGCGGCCCGGTCGTCGGCCCGGTGCGGCAGGCCGTCCTCGGCGCGGGGCGCCGTCGTGGTGCTGGAGTGTCCGGCCACGGGCACGCCCGGGGACGGTGTTCTCGGCATGTCGTCGGCCTGGGCCGCCGGTAGCGCGGCCACTTGCAGCAGGCCCGCCACCAGTGCTCCGCAGGCGAGCAGCGCGGCCTTGCCGCGCGCGCCGCCCGTTGATGTCCGTCTGTCGCTCACGCTTGTCCCGTCCCCATCCCTCACCGTGTGCGCCCCCGTCTTCCGACGTCGGCAGCACGAACCGCCGCCGGGCTCCGCCCGTGCGCACGTGTCTGATCTGTCACTTCGTCGAATGCCACGCGTCCGGGGCGGCGCGCGATGACCCGCGCGCCGCCCCGGTGGTGCTACCGGGTCAGGGCCCGGCGGTGGTGTCGAGATCCACTCCGCTGGCGAGCGCCGCGATCTGGGTGTCGGTCGCGACTCCGCCGAAGACCCACACGTCGTCGATCACACCGGGCCAGTACTCGCCCCAGGTGGACGTGCCGGTCTTGAGGCGGCCCAGTTGCAGGCCCTTGGTCGCGTCGAACGGCAGCACCGAGGAGTTCCACGACACCGACTCCTTGCACGCCGGGTCGTCGGGGTTGCCGTCGTCGTCACCGTCGGAGCAGAGCGACTGCTGCATCTGGCCGTTGATGTACAACCGCATCTGACCGGCCATCAGGTCGTAGACCACGGCGATGTGATCCCACGCGCCGTTGTCCTGGAAGCTGGTGTCGGAGGCGGTCGAGACGACGGCGCCGGTGCCGTCCGCGTTGGACGTCTGCAACTGCCAGGCGCCCGCGTGGGCCGGGTCGGCGGAGTCGGGTACGTAACGCACCGCGAAACCGCTGGTGTTCGTACCGGCCATGCTCAGCACCGTCACCGGTTTCGTCGGCCGCGCGGCGGTGGAGACCCACGCGCCCACCGTGAAGCTGCTGTTGGTGTGGATCGGTGACGTGGTGGTCGACGCGTAGCCGGTGGACGTGCCGTTGAGCACCAACGACCCGGTGCCGACCATGCTGTTGGCGCCTGTGGCGTCGATCTGCGCGCCGCCGCCGAGGGTCAGCGGGTGCTGGTCGGCCGCGGTGGTCAGCGAGTCGGGCGAGACCTGGGGAGTGCCGGACGCGCTGTCCAGCTTCCAACGCCCTTCGACCACGAGCTGGTTGTGGTACATCGACTCGGCTTCCGGCGCCGACAGGGCCCGGTCGTAGAACCGCACGTCGTCGATCTGACCGGGGAAGAAGCTGCTCGGTGCGCCGTCGTACGACCCGGCGCCGATCTGGACGGGTCCCTTGCCGTAGAAGGGCGCGGCGAATTTCGTCGTGGCCACCCAGAGGCCGTTGACGTACAGCCGCATGTCGTCGGTGTTCGCGTCGTACGAGCCGAGGAGGTGGGTCCAGACACCGGCCGGTGAATGGGTGGTGTCACCCTGGGAGGCCCGCACGATCGTGGCGCTGTCGGAGTCGGCGGTGTAGGCGTCGAAGGACCACCCGTAGGTCGCGGAGTAGTACAGCTCGAAGCCCGGCCGGTAGGTGCTGGTCTGGGTGGCGATGATCGCCGCGTGGTCGGGTTTGGCGGACAGTTTCGCCCAGCCGACCACGGAGAAGCTGCGCTGGTTGTTGACCTGCGGGGAGCGGGTGGACGCGTAGCCGCTGGTGCCGTTGAGGGTCAGCGACTTGTCCTGCGCGCCCGCGCTTCCCGCGGTGACCCCGCCGTGCAGGACCGCGGGGTCCACATCGGCCTGGCCGTGCACCACCGTGGTGGGGTTGCCGTCGTCCTGCGCGGCCGGTTCGTCCAGCGGGAAGACCGCGCTGGCCGGGCGGCCGGCCCCGAGCTGCTCCCCCTTGTACAGGTGCGCCACGTCGGCGGCCACCAGGGGCTTGTCGTAGATCCGGACGTCGTCGACCGTGCCGGGGAAGAAGCTCCCCGGGGAGCCGGAGTAGCTCCCCGCGCCGATCTGGAGACCGCGCCGCGCGTCCCACGCGGTGGTGTAGCTCGTGGTCCCCATCAGGGTCCCGTTGACGTACAGCGACAGGGTGTGGGCCGTCCCGTCGTACGTGCCGAGCAGGTGGTACCACTGTCCGGCCGTGACGCCGCCCGCCGTGGCGGACATCGCGCGGACCGGGGTGGCGGTGGCCGAGTCGGAGCTGTACTGGTTGAACACCCACCGGTCGTAGCCCTGTGAGTAGTACAGCTCGAAGCCCGGCGCGTTGTTGCCCGGCTGCGCGGCGACGACCGCCGCCGCGGTCGGCATCCGGTCGAGCTTCACCCAGGCGGCGACCGTCATGCCCTGGTCGGTGTGGACGGCCGGGATGTCGGACTGGAGGTAGGAGTCGGTGCCGTTGAAGTCGACGGCGGTGCCGGACTTGCCGGGCGCGCCGAGGGTCGGCGAGCCGACCACGTTCAGGGTGCGGTCACCGGCGGAACCGGCCGCCTGAGTGGCACCCGCATCGTCGTCGAGTTGCCACTGGGCGCGGGCGGGCTGGCCCTCCTTGACCCGGAACTCGTACACCTCCGGCTCACTGCCGTTGCCCGCGCTGTCGAATGCCTGCACGTTCAGGAAGTTGGTGCCCGCGCGGGTCGGCCGGAAGGTCACCGACTTCGCCGCGCCGCCCGAGGTGGCCACGGTGTGGGCCGTGTCGCACACCGCGTCGGCGTTGACGCCGTAGCAGTACTTCACGACGTCGGTGGAGGCCGAGCGGAAGGTGAAGTCGCCGTCCCTGCCGACACCGTCGTACGTCGGGTCGTTGGGGTTGTTGTCGTCGACGGCCGGGTAGTCGCCCGAGGTGATCACGGGGCCCGCCGGCACGGTGGTGTCGTACACCCAGTAGCAGTTGGTCGCGGAACCCGCGGACGACCATGGGGAGTAGCTGTAGTACTTGCCCTGGTCGTAGTCGACCGCGCGGGCCTGCCAGGCGATCGTCTTGTTCTTCGGGACGGTCTTGCCGCCGAGCGTCGCGGTGAGCTTCGTGGAGAAGGTCGAGCCGGACTTCTTCGGGCCGATCTTCGCCGAAGTCCACTGCGTGACCAGGCCCTTGCCGTCACCGGCGTCCCACGCGACGGAGAACTGCACGCTCACCTGGTCGCCGTCGGGGTCGGTGACATCGCTCGCGCTGATCGTCGGCAGGGTGCGGATCCGTACCGACGTGGACGGGCTGTGGCAGGAGGCGCCGGGGCTCATCGACAGGTGGGACATCGGGATCTGCTTGGGCGGCTGGTTGTAGTGGACCCGCAGATACGCCTTGTTGGTGAAGCGCTTCCAGCCGTACGGGTCGGACTCGTTGGCCTTCAGACCGAAGGTGGTGGTCCCGGAGTTGTGGGCCGCCGCGTACTTCACGCCGGTGGTGGCGTTGAACTCGACGTCGGAGGCCGCACAGCCGGAGCTGCCGTGCGCCTCGGTCTGGGTGTCGATGTGGTCGAGCCAGTGGTCGGCCGAGGAGTTCCAGGTCGTGCCCTTGGTGAAACCGCTCGTGCGCCACAGCTCGATCGGCTTGGCGGTGCACGACGCGGACCACGTCTCGTGCGCGACGAAGGTGGCGTCCAGGATCGTCTTGCCCGCGAACTTCGACGTCGGGAAGGAGTAGAAGAGCCGCTTGACGTCCCTGGGCGCGCAGTAGGTCCAGTCGCAGTCGCCCACACCCGCGTCGTCGTCGCCGTTGAAGCGGTACTGCGGGCTGGAGGCCCAGTAGCGCGAGACCATCGTCCAGTCCCCCGCCCTGGGGGTGTACGTCTGCGGGTCGATGTACAGCGGGAACGAGGTGTCCGCGCCGGTCAGCAGCGCGTGGTCGGGCGTCAGCGTCAGCGAGCCGGACGCGTCGGAGGTGTCGACGGCGACGGCGATCGGCGCCATCTGGGAGGTATCGGTCGGGCCCTGCGCCGGGTCCTCCGGGCTGCCGTCCTCGGCGGTCGCGGCCTTCGCGCCCTTGGCGGCGCTGGTGGTCCTGGCGCTCTTGGTTCCGGCCGCCGGGGTGTTCGTCCCCTGCGTGCCCGAGTCCCACATGATCGGCTGCGGCGCCGCGAAGACCTCGCCGCCGGTCGTGGTGTCGGTGGCGGTCAGACCGCCGTCGGCGGTGCGCGCCACGTCGAGGCCGTCGGTCACCACCCCGAAGGTGAGCTGCGTGAGCGCCGGATTCCGCGCCGCCGCGGCGGTGTTGACCACCAGCAGCTCGTGGAAACCGTCGGTGTCCGCGCGCACCCGGAGGTCGACGTCCGGCAGGACGTTCTTGTACGTGGCGGTGTCGCCGTCGAGCGTCGGCGCGGGCAGCGCCGACGGCCAGGTGTACGACAGTTTCCGCCCGGCCCTGTCCAGGGTCACCAGCGGCGCGGAGCCGCCGCCCGACAGCTCCATGCCGACCGACGCGACCGCGGGTGCGACGCCGCCGTCGGGCCGCCGCACCAGAGTGTTGTCGATCGTCTTCCACTCGCCGCCGACGCGGGCCCGGACCGGACGCAGGTGCTGGTCCGTCTCCAGGCTGCCGTCCGGCAGCGCGTACGTCTCGTTGGACTCCGTCCGCAGCGACGTGATCTCCACGCTCTGCCCGGCCTCGGCCGCCTCGGCGACCGCCGCGTCCCGCGTGAGCGCCGTGCGGTGCGACGCACCGGTGTCGGCCTTCACCGGCTTCGAGGACCGTGCCGCCTTCGAGGACAGTGCCGGCTTCGAGGACTGTGCCGCCTTCGACATCGATGTCGACGTCGGCTCCGCGCCCGGAGTCGGTGCCGCGGCGACCGCGATCGCCGCCGCGGGACCCACCGCGACAACCAGAGCGGACGCGAGCGTCACTATCAGCCCACGAGACGCACGCACACGTCTGACCCCACCCAAATCCATAATCCCCCCATGAGACGCGCCGCCTTGTAGGCGTCTGTTAACAGTGCGCGAACAATCGAGAACCGTAGATCAACACCTTCACGACAGCAACACACTTCTCTTGAATATTCGCCCGCCCCCAGCGTTTCGTGACGTTCCGTCAATGTCCGTCGAATATTTCGCGTAGGCGCAGGTAGCGGACGGATGCCCGCGTCTGTGTGAATTCCGCTTAGCCGCTGGTGAGAGCCGCTGCCCGGCTTTGTCCGGCCCTGCTCGCACAACGGCCCTATGCGCCGTCTCGGCGTTATCGGCACCGTCGGTGAGCGCCGCGACGCGGCCCGGACAGACGGCGGGCGGCGGACGTGCGGGCGGTCGGACGTTCCGACAGGCGGGTGTTCGGACGGGCGTCGGTGACGGTCAGTGACGGGGAGGAGCGAGGGTGGTGCCGGCGGCGATCGAGCAGGGGACGAGGAGGCTGTCGGCGCGGCGGCCGGGGTCGTCGAGCATCGCGATGAGCTGGTCCACGGCGGTCCGGCCGATCTCGACGCGCGGGATCTCCAGCGACACCCACCGGCCTTCCGGCTGCTCGGGCGCGCCTTCGAGCACGGCGACGGACAGGTCGTCCGGCACCCGCAGGCCGCGCTCGGCCAGCTTCGTCCGCAGCGTCTCGGCGAGCCGTACGCTCTCGGCGACGACGGCCGTCTCGGCTCCCGTGACCAGGTGGTCGAGCCACGCGTCGGACAGGCCGGTCTCGCCGCGGAAGCCGGGTGACCCGTCGGTGAGGCCGAGTTCGCGGACGGCCCGCGCGTAGCCCTCCCGGCGGTCGGTGTACGGCTCCATCTCCAGGGGCTCGCGCAGATAGCCGATGCTGCGGTGCCCGAGCGCGGCGAGCTTCTCCACGATGCCCGCCGCCGCGGTCTCGTAGTCGGGGATGACGCACGGGATCTCGGCGCCGGGCACCTCGCGGCGGCCGATGTGGACGAACGGGTAGCCCTCGTACCAGAGCCTGGCCAGTTCGCCGCGGTCGGTGGACACGCCGAGGAGCACGCTGCCGTCGGCCAGGCCCAGCCGGTTGGTGCCGTCCCGGTAGATGTTGCGACGGCCCCCGTCGCCGCTGCCGGTGGAGGTGAACAGCACCAGGTCGTAGCCGGTCTCCTCCGCCCGCTCCTCGATGCCCTGGAGGAATTCGAAGTAGAAGTCCTCGCGGGCGTGCGGGAAGACGGCCTCGAAGGTGTGCACCCCGAGGAGGTTGGTGCGCTTGTTGCGCATCGCGCGGGCGGCCGGGTTGGCGACGTACCCGAGTTCCCTGACCGCGTCGAAGACCCGCTTGCGGGTCTCCTCGGGGATCCGGGCGCGGACGGCGTCGCCGCTGATCACTCGGGAGACCGCCGACTGGGACACCCCGGCGAGACGGGCCACGTCGGCCTGGTTGGGGGCGCGGTCGCGGCGGCGGGCGGTCACGGTGTGCTCTCCTGTCGCAGGGGGCTGTCCTTGTGCGTCACCGGCTCGCGCCGGGCCGGGCCGGTCTCCTGGCGGCGGTGCTCGGTTGCCGCGTGCGCCGTCCCGGCGGGTCCGCCCGCCCGGCCCGGTCCGGAGCCGGTTCGCGCGGGCGCGGCATGGCGTTCCAGGGGGCGACGGGGGCGGAAGGCACGGCGGGCACGACGGGGGCGGCAGGCGCGGCAGGCGCGGCGGGCGCGGCACAGCGGCTTCAGCGAGCCGAGCGGGTCCGGGAAGATGAGCTGCACGTCAGCATGGTAGGCGCGGGCCGCCCGTCCGGTGCCGCGCATCGGCGGGATCCCGCCGCGGGCGGTCCGCCGGAAGCGGGCTCGACACGTCGGCCTCGCTGCTCGGCTGTCCGTCGAGCGTCACGGCCCGGCGGCCATCCGGTGTCCCGGCCGGTCTTGGTACGGAGAGCGCGTCAGCACCGCGTGCGGGACGTTTCCGCGAGCACATGGTCCGTAGGCGTCCCTGCGACCGCCGGCCGTTATCGCGGGTCGGCCTCCGCCAGGAACTCCCGCTGTGCCGCCCGCAGTCGGGCGTCCTCCTCGGCGGCGGCCGGGTACTCGACATGGCCCGCCGTCAGGACGAACAGCTCCTTCGGGCCGCCCAGGGCGTTGTGCACGGCGAATTGTCCGGGCGGCGGCACCGCGGGGTCGAACAGGGCCGCGCCGACGTGGACGGGGACGCGGACGCGGGTGGCGGCGACGGCCGCGTCGAAGTAGCCGAGCACTTCGGTGACTTCGGGGTGCCGGGCGTAGTGGGCGCGGACCGCCTCGCCGCTGCCCGTGCAGGGCAGGGTCAGCCGCAGCGGATGGTTGCCGAAGCTGGGCACGGTCAGCAGCCCGTGGTGGAACCGGTCGTCCCAGGGCAGCGCCAGGGCGCCGATCCCGCCGCCGAAACTGCCTCCCACCAGGGCGAGTTGGCGCGCCGCTCCCGGTACCAGGGCGAGCAGCGCGGAGGCCGCGCACCAGGTGTCGGCGACGCATCCGCCGTGCACGTAGGTCTCGCGCGAGGCGATGCCGTGCACGACGTGTTCGGCCGCGGTCGCCGGAATCTCCGGGTCGAGGCTGCGCGTGGCCATTCCGCGGGCGCACGGCCAGATCGCGGCGGTGCCGGGCGGGGGCAGCGTCACATCGACGGCGTCCCTGCCGCCGTAGCCGTGCAGGACGACCATGCCGTGCGTGACGTGTCCGTCGGCGGGCAGCGTCAGCCAGCCGCCCACGCGGAAACCCCCGACCGAGGTGTACGACACCGCGTGGACGCGTACGCCGTCCCGCTCCTCCTCCAGCGCTCCCACCCGCGGCGCGGTGTCCACCGCCAGCGCCTTGGCGTACGCGCCCTGCCAGAAGTCGCCGAAGTCGGCGGGCTCCTCCGGGGTGCCGACCTGGAGCAGCCGGTCCAGGTCGTATCCGTACGTCGGGTCGAACGGGAAGTCGTGGGTCTCGATGGCCTCGGCCGTCACGGGTGCGGATTCCTCTCGTCGGTCGTTCCGCCCGGCGCCGGAAGGCCCGGCGGGGGCGGCGAATGCGATGTCGGCGGCCGGACGAGCCGTGGCCGCTTCTCGATCCTCTCGATCGCGCCGCGTCCGGGTCGAATCCGGGCAGCAGCCGCCGTTCACCGTCCCGGCCCGCCGGTGAGGCCCGGTACGGTTGCCGACGGCCATGCTAGCGAGTGGCGTTCTCGCAGGTCACGGCCGGGGCCTGCGTTCCGGTGCGCGCGTGCCGCGCCCACTGCGCCGCCGGTCCCGGCAGGCGGGCTCGCCACGCCCGCGGCATCACGTGATCCGGATCCGGCCACTCCCGAAACCTACCCTCGGAGGCATGCTGACTGTCGAACTCGCCTTCACCGCCACCTCCGAACGCCTCGCGGCCCGCCCCGCGCACCGCGCGATCCTCCAGCGCCTCCATGACGAGGGCCGCCTCGTCGCCGCGGGACCCTGGGCGGACGACACGGGCGCGCTTCTCGTCTTCTCCGCCGACCGCGACGAACTGGACCGGATCATGGCCGCGGACGCGTACTACCGGACGCCCGGAGTCACCGTGACCGCCGTCCACGAGTGGGCTCCGGTGGTCGGGCGGGACCGTCTGACCGACGGCTGATCCGGTGCCTCAGAGGTGGAGCATGACCGTCTTGGTCTCGGTGCAGGCGTCGAGAACACTCCCCCATGGAGAACGAGTCGGCCCACGGCCGGTTCGTCGGCCGTGGGCCTCGATCACCTCGGCGACCTGAAGCAGGATCGCGCCGCGTGGCCACCGCGAGGACTGACGATCAGTCAACTCACCGGTGCGGTAAGCGACTTACGCCGAGCGGCGGCGGCCTGCGGCTGGGTGTCGGTCAGGAGCGGGCGAGGAGTTCGAGGGTGTCGATGACGCGGTTGGAGAAGCCCCATTCGTTGTCGTACCAGGCGACGACCTTGACGTGCTTGCCGTCGACGCGGGTGAGGGCGGAGTCGAAGATCGACGAGGCGGGGCGGCCGGTGATGTCACTGGAGACCAGGGGCTTGTCGGTGTATTCGAGGACGCCCTTGAGGGGGCCGTCGGCGGCGGCGCGGTAGGCGGCGAGCACTTCGTCGCGGGTGACCTCGCGCGCGACGGTGGTGTTCAGCTCCACGATCGAGCCGACCGGGACCGGGACACGGATGGAGTCGCCGGACAGCTTCCCGTCGAGGTTGGGCAGTACGCGGCCGATGGCCTTGGCGGCGCCGGTCGTGGTGGGGACGATGTTGACCCCGGCGGCGCGGGCGCGGCGCAGGTCGCGGTGCGGGCCGTCCTGGAGGTTCTGCTCCTGGGTGTAGGCGTGCACGGTGGTCATGAAGCCGTGCTCGATACCGGCCAGGTCGTCCAGGACGGCGGCGAGCGGGGCCAGCGCGTTGGTGGTGCACGAGGCGTTCGAGACGATCACGTGCGCGGCGGGGTCGTAGTCCTCGGTGTTGACGCCGTACGCGAGCGTCACGTCGGCGCCGTCCGAGGGGGCGCTGACCAGGACGCGCTTGGCACCGGCGCGGATGTGGGCGCGGGCGGCGTCCGCCGAGGTGAACCGGCCGGTGGACTCCAGCACGATCTCGACGCCCAGCTCGGCCCACGGCAGCTTCTCGGGCTCGCGCTCGGCGAGCACCTTGATGCGGCGGCCGTCGACCACCAGGTCGGTCCCGTCGACCTCGACGGAGGCGTCGAGGCGGCCGAGCGTGCTGTCGAACTCGAGCAGGTGGGCCAGCGCCTCGGGCGCGGTCAGGTCGTTGACGGCGACCACTTCGAGGTCGGTGTCGCGGGCGAGCAGGGCGCGGAGGGTGTTGCGACCGATACGGCCGAATCCGTTGACGGCGATGCGGGTCATGAGAAGGGCTCCTTTCGTTACGTCTTCCATGGTCGGCAACCGCGCGCCGAGCCGACAGTGGCCCGAATGACAGCGCCCGCAAGGATCTCGCCAGCCCGGTCGTGACACCGCGAGCGGCCCGCCATCGACTCGCCATCGACTCGCCTCGGGTCCAGCGGCTCCGTACCGCTTCAGCCCTCACGGCTCCAGCCAGGAAAGACTCAGGCCGGGAAGCACCAGCCCGGAAAGCTCCCATCCGGAAAGGCTAGGACCGAGACCCCTCAGGCCGAGAACGTGTGCCGGTACTCCGTCGGCGACGTGCCGAGAATCCGCTGGAAGTGCAGGCGCAGATTGGCGCCCGTGCCGAGCCCGACCCGGTCGGCGATCTGCTCCACGCCCAGGTCGGTGCGTTCCAGCAACTCGCGGGCCAGGTCCACGCGCGCCCGCAGCACCCACTGCATCGGCGTGTACCCGGTGTCCTGCACGAACCGCCGCGAGAAGGTCCGCGCCGAGACCCGCGCGTGGCGGGCCAGCTCCTCCAGCGTCAGCGGCTCCGCGAGGTGCGCCAGCACCCACTCCCGCGTGCTCGCGAAGACGTCGCCGAGCGGTTCCGGCACGCTCCGGGGCACGTACTGCGCCTGTCCCCCGCTGCGGTACGGCGCCGCGACCAGCCGTCTCGCCACGTGGTTGGAGAGTCCCACTCCGTGGTCACGCCGCACCAGGTGCAGGCACATGTCGATACCGGAGGCCGCGCCCGCCGAGGTGAGCACGTCGCCCTCGTCCACGAACAGCACGTTCTCGTCCACCCGCACGAGCGGATGCCGGGTGGCCAGTGCCTTCGTGTAGTGCCAGTGCGTCGTCGCCCGCTTCCCGTCGAGCAGGCCGGTCGCCGCCAGCGCGAAGGCCCCCGTCGAGATCGCGGCGAGGCGCGTACCCCGCCCGTGGGCCGCCGTGAGCGCGCTGACGACCGCCGCCGGAGGCTCCGTGGTCGCGGGCTCGCGGTAGCCGGGGATGAAGATGGTGTCGGCGTGCTCGACCGCGTCGAGCCCCTCGGCCACGTGGTACGAGAGGCCGTCACCGCCGGTCACGAGTCCTGGCGCGGCCCCGCACACCCGCACCTCGTACGGCATGCTCGGCCGGTTCGAGAACACCTGCGCGGGGATGCCGACATCGAGCGGCTTCGCACCCTCCAGTACGAGCACGGCGACGCGGTGCCGCTTCCGGCTCATCAGCTCTCCTCCGGTCGCTTCGGTGACTGCGGTGACTGCGGTGACTGCGTGACTGCTGCGGTGACTCCGCGCGCCTCGCGGCCGGACACGGGTACCCACCGGGGCGTCGGTGGCCGCGATGGCACCTTCCGCAAGCATCCTGCCACCCGGCGGCGTGCGCCTGTCGCCGCCCGCTCCCGTACGGGCGGCGTACACCTGTCCTCGCCCGCTCCCGCACGGGCGGACGTCGGCCCGCGTGACGGCGAGGTCAGCGCCGTACGGCCCGCGCCAGCGCCTCCTCCGCCTGAACGGCCAGTACAGCGACCAGGTCGGCGGCCTGCGGGACGTTGTGGACGAGGTCGACGGCCTCCCCCGCCCACACCGGGAGCGAGGGCACCGCGCCGCGCGCCACATCGGCCTGGTACTCCTGCCGCGCCTGCGGGTCGGCGGCCAGCTCCGCCTCCCGGCCGCGCCAGCGGTCCAGGTAGGGGTGGCCGAGCGTACGAGCGGTGTACGCCGTCGGCCACCGGGAGCCGCGGGCGATGTCCAGGACGCTGTTGCGCTCGGTGTCCTCCCCGCTCCCGCCGACGATCGCCTCGACGGCCGAGGGCTCGGCCCCGGCCTCGGCCGTCGCCTGGAAGCGGGTGCCGATGAGCGCACCGGCCGCGCCCAGCGCCAGCGCGGCGGCCACACCGCGGCCGTCGCCGATCCCACCGGCCGCGAGCACCGGCACCGGAGCCGCGAGGTCGACCACGACCGGCACGAAGGGCAGCGTGGACCGGCCGTGGCGCGCGCCGTGTCCGCCGCTCTCGGTGCCCTGCGCCACGATGACGTCGGCCCCGACGTCCAGCGCCCGCCGAGCCTCCTCCAGGTCGGTGACCTGGACGATCAGCGGCACGCCCGCCGCACGGACGCGTGCCGCCAAGGGCGCCGGGTCCCCGAAGGACAGCATCACCGCGGCGGGACCGTACTCCAGTGCCTGCTCGACGGCGCCGGCCTCGGCCGCCCAGCTCAGGAACCCGACTCCCCACGGCCTGCCGCACTCGGCCGCCACGGGCAGCTCGCGGGCCAGCCACTCCCGGTCGCCGCTGCCGCCGCCGAGCAGTCCGAGGCCGCCGCCGCGCGACACGGCCGCCGCCAGCGCGCCACCGGCGGAACCGCCCATCGGTGCCAGCGCGATCGGGTGCCGCACACCGAACATCTCCGTGAACGCCGTCGCCAAAGTCATGGGCTCCATCATGGCCCCGGACGGGTCCGGGACGCGTGATCCCCGTCAGCGCGGCGGGAGTTGATCGTAGGTCCTGAACGTGTAGTACGCGCTCAGCCGCATCGCGTTGCCGGTGGCGGCGGGAAGTCCGAGGCGGCTGTCGACGAGGCGGTCGAGGGGGCCGCAGCCGGTGGCGCCGGGGACCGTGAAGGCGGTGTCGTAGGCGTCGAATGCGATGACCGGCGGGTCCTGCGAGACGACGCGGGAGCCGCCAGAGCGCACCAGCCGCAGCTCGACCGGGGTGTCGCCGCCGCCGATGACGCAGTCGTGCGGCAGCAGGGGGCTGAGGGCGCGGAAGCGCAGGGTGAACAGGCCCAGACGGTCGCCGACGGAGAAGAAGTCGGACCGGCCGCCGTACTCCGGTCGCAGGGACAGCCGGAGCAGCGGGTCGCGGTCGGCGCCGGGGATGCCGGTGAGGCCGCCGGGGACGCGGTCGGGGGCGCTGCGCAGGGCGCCCCAGACCTGGCCGTCGGCGCCGTCGGGCAGCGGGCCCTCGGCGTGTGTGAGCGTCATCGGCGCCAGCTCGGGGATCGTCCGGCTGCCGAGCGTCAACGACCCGGTGGCGGTGAGGACTTCGCACTTCCAGAGCGTGGCGTCGACCCCGGCGGGGAGGGCCGGGCAGTCGCTGAAGTCGGACGAGTACGGGGGCGGGGCGGGCGCGTCGGTGGCCGCGGACGAGGCTGCGGACAGGGTTGCGGGGTCGGCTGCGGGGTCGGCGCTCGCGGTGCCCGTGACCGTGGCGGCCAGGGCGGCGGCGAGGGCCAGGCCCGCGGCTCCGCGGCGGACGGTCGAGCGGCGCGTGTCGGTGGTGGATCGCATGGCTGTCAGCCTGCCGTCGCGCACGGCGGTGCGGCCTTGGGGATGCCCCTTGCCGTACCCCGAAGGGCCCCTGACGTGGTGTCAGGGAGGTGACCCTCAGGTGCGCCCCCGAGAGCGGGAGGCACCGACGCGAGCCGCCCCCGGAACCGTCGCCGACCATCTTTCAATAAACTTGCCGATCCGGCAATCTTGCCATCACGGCAATATTTATCTACCGTCGTAGCCATGACACAGGACGAAGACGCCGCCCGCCTCGGCCTGCGGGAGCGCAAGAAGCGGGAGACGCGTGTCGCGCTGAGCCAGGCCACGATCCGGCTGTGCGTCCAGCGCGGCTGGGACGACGTCACCGTGGAGGACATCGCCGCCGCGGCGAACGTGTCCGTGCGCACCTTCCGCAACTACTTCTCCGGCAAGGCCGAGGCCATCGCCGCCAGCCACCTGGAGCGGATGCGACGCGTCGCCGACGAACTGCGCGCGCGACCGGCCGACGAGCCGCTGTGGGAGTCGGTGGCACATGCCGTGGAGGGCCAGTTCGCGCCGAAGGGCGGTCCTGAGCAGGGCTCGTCCGAGGACCGGCGGCGCTGGACGGACGGCGTGCGGCTGATGCTCGCGGAACCGGCCCTGCACGGCGAGATCGTCAAGGCGAACGCCGCCGCGCAGGAGGAGCTAGCCAGGGCCGTCGCCGAGCGAACCGGCACCGACGTCGCCCGCGATGTGTATCCCAAGCTGGTCGCCGCGGTGGTCGGCGCGGGCAGCGCCGTGGCCGTCGAGCACTCCCTGACCGCGGATCCGCCCGTGTCGCTCGCCGCGGTCCTGCGCGAGACGTTCGACGGGATCGTCGCGGGCCTGCCCGCTCCCTGATCCGCCCGCGCCGTACGTGAGTTGACCCGGTCGGCCGCCGGGTCGCTCCGGCCTGCCCTCGTACGGCGCTCCCCCTTTCCCTTCTTCCGTTCACGCAACGAGTCACTGAGGAGGACCAGTTGGTCACCACGGATGTCGTCATCGTCGGAGGCGGCCCGAACGGGCTGATGCTGGCATGCGAGTTGGCCCTGGCCGGGGTACGGCCGACCGTGCTGGAGAGCCTGTCGGCGCCGAGCGAGGAGCCCAAGGCGAACGGACTGGTCGGCCAGGTCGTACGGCTGGTCGACCGGCGGGGGCTGTACGAGGACCTGAGCGGGACGCCGGGGCCGCCGCGTCCGAACTCCGCCTCCTTCATGTTCGCCGCCCTGCCGCTGGACCTGAGCCTGCTCCCGGACAGCCCGGTGTACGGCATCGCGGCGCCGCAGCGGCACATCGTCGAGATCCTGGAGAAGCGGGCCGGTGAACTCGGCGTGGAGATCCGGCGCGGCCACCGGCTGACCGCCCTGGCGCAGGAATCACAGGACCCGCCCGCCCCGCACGAGGCGTCGGACCCTGACGCTGGCGCACCGGGCGACGCCGTCACCGTGGACGTCACGGGACCGGACGGCGCGTACCGGCTGCGCGCCCGTTACGTCGTCGGCGCGGACGGCGCGCACAGCGTCACCCGCAAGCTGTCGGGCATCGGCTTCCCCGGCGTGAGTGACGACCGCAGGACCAACCGGTCGGCGCACGCGACCGTCCCCGCTGATTGGGTCCACCCCGCGACCGGTGCCCTGAATGTGCCCGGTTACGGCACCGTCCGGCCGTTCCTGCCGCTCCGTACCGAGCACGGCGGATTCTCGTACGCACCCTTCCCCGGCCGCCCGGCGCTGATCAGCACCACGGAGTGGGACCAGCCGGAGACCGGGACGCCGATGAGCCTCGAAGAACTGGGCGCGAGCGTCCGGCGTGTGCTGGGCGCCGATCTGCCGCTGAGCCCGCCGACCGGCGAAGGGCCGTACGTCCTGCGGCGGTTGACCGGCGGCAACACGCGGGTGGCCGAGCGCTTCCGGGACCGGCGGGTGTTCCTCGTCGGCGACGCCGCCCACATCTACACGGCGGGCGGCGGCCCCGGCCTGAACCTCGGCCTCCAGGACGCGGTCAACCTCGGCTGGAAACTGGCCGCCGCGATCCACGGCACCGCACCGGCCCACCTCCTCGACAGTTACGACGCCGAGCGGCGCGGGGCCGCCGACCGTATGGTCGTCTACGCCCAGGCCCAGGCCGCGTTGACCGCTCCCGGCGACGACGTCACGGCGCTGCGTCAGCTCTTCACCGAACTGCTCGCGCAGCCCGCGACCGTCCAGCACCTCGCCGACCTCACGGCGGGCACCGATGTCCGCTACGACATGGGCGGTCCCGAACCGCACGCGCTGGTGGGGCGGTTCGCGCCGGATCTGGACCTCCACACCCCGGACGGCACGGTCTCGGTGGCCGAACTGGCCAGATCGGCGCGGCCGTTGCTGCTCGACCTGACCGACGACGCGTCGGCCGCGGCGGCGCTCGGCCCGTGGAGCGACCGCGTCAGCGTCGTCACAGCGCACGCGCCGTCCCGGTCACCGCAGCCGCCGTCGCGGCCGGACGACGCTGCCGCCCCGACCGCCCTGCTGATCCGTCCCGACTCCTACGTGGCCTGGGCGTCGTCCGACCCGCGTCCCGGCGCGGCGGCCCTGGACGCGCTCCGGTCGGCCGCGCGGCACTGGTTCGGCGCCGGGGAAGCGGGCGGGGAGCAGGCCCGGGGCCGGGCCGGGCGGCCGGCCTGGGATCAGGCCGGGAATCGGACCGGGGACGCCGTCTAGCAGGCCAGCATCTTCTGGATGGCCTGGCGGCTCACGCCCAGCTCGCGGGCGATGTCGGACTGCGAAACGCCCTGTCCGATGAGCTCCTGCATCAGGTCGCGCCGCTCGACGGCGAACTGCCGGGCCAGGCGGGTGTGGTGGATGGCCTGGGCGCGCACTTCCTTGATGCGGGCGAAGGTCGGCTCGTGCATCGAGAGATCTTTCCTGTCTGCCATGCCCTCCACAGTGACAACGACGGGTTGTCATGTCAACCCCTCGTTGTCAAAGGTGGCTCTCACTCGTTCGGGGGACGCTCGGCGTAGCCTGAAGTGGTGCCATGCCGAGCCGAGCCGAGAAGGAGCCGCGATGTTCAACTTCATGGATGAGCTCTTCGCGCCCGGCCGCAAGCACACCGAGGACGAGCGCAACCGCCTGGAGCTGTCCCGCGACGACGAGGGCAGCAGCGATCCGGCGCGCGGGGCGATAGACCTCGATTCCGGCTCGGTGGTCATCCGTCCGGCCCACGCCGATGCCCACGTCACCGAGGCGACCCCGTCGGAGCCCGCCCCCGCCGGGGAACCG
Source organism: Streptomyces sp. NPDC088910 (assembly GCF_044749865.1). Classification (NCBI taxonomy): domain Bacteria; kingdom Bacillati; phylum Actinomycetota; class Actinomycetes; order Kitasatosporales; family Streptomycetaceae; genus Streptomyces; species Streptomyces sp. NPDC088910. The sequence goes on along the minus strand of NZ_JBIVIV010000010.1, from coordinate 127,593 downwards.
GCCGTGGACGCGGACGAGGAGTGAGGCGCGGGCACGCCTCATCCGCAGCTCCCGAGCGATCCGCGCGCCACGGCGGGTCTACGGGTGGTCGGCGCAGCAGGGAGTCGGGTTCGGCACCTCGAAGGGGGCCAGCGTGCCACCGGGGGCGGGGGTCAGGTCCAGCACGAGCCGTCCGTCGCGCCACCGCGGGCGTACGTGGTCGCGGGTCCGCACGGGGATGTGCGGATCGGGCCCGTCGCCGTCCGTCGCGGGCGGCGCGCCGACCAGGACGACCTGGTCGATCGCGGTACGTGCGAGCAGGTCCGCGAGCGTGACGGTGCCGGTCAGGACGTCGGCGCCCGGATAGAGCACCGCCCGGCCGCCGCTCCCGCGGGCGTGTTCCGCCGCCGCCGCGGTCGCGGAGCGCGCCTCCTCGGCCGGGCCGTGCGTAGCAGGGCCGAGCGCGGCGCCCGCACCGTCGAGCCCAGCGCTGGCGAGTCCCGCACCGTCGAGCCCCGCCCCGCCCGGTCCCGCCGTGTCCTCGGGCGAGAGCCGGGCCAGCAGCCGGTCCCATGCCGCCGTCGCGGCCTCGGCGTCGGGCAGCGCGAAGGAGACGGCCGTACGCGGGCGGGCGGTGGCGCGTACGAGGTGGGTGCAGGCGACGGTGGCGGCCGGGAGGTCGAGCACGTCGGCGAGGTGCCGGATGAGGTGGTCGGCCTCGCGCAGATTCACCGACCCGGCGGCCACACCGATGACGGTGTGGCCGCCGGGTCCTTCGTGCGGGGTCGTCATGCGGGCAGGACCCACATCGGGTTGGAGTAGAACCACAGGTCCTTCCAGGGGTCGGCGTCGCCGATCACGTCCATGGCGGGGCCGACCGGGTCGACGGAGGCGCCGTTGACGCCGACGGCGGTACGGTTGCCGTCGGTGCCGCGCAGGCGGACGTACACCGGCTTGTCGACCCGGCCCAGGGAGTAGGTCAGCCGGACCGTGCCGGTCGACTTGTCGACCTCGAAGGACTTCACGACCTTGGTGTTCGGCGCGGCGAGGGTGTCCTTGTCCCGCGCGGTGCCGGTCACCTGGCCCTGGATGACGTCGACGCGGGCGAGCTTGGGGACGAACTGGGACCAGTTCGGGCCGCCCGCCAGGGCGACGGTGACGACCAGGTCGACCTTGCTGCCGCGGCGCACGTGCAGGACGCCGCCGAGGGTGACCGACCGGCTGCCGTCGCCGAGCCGCGCGTCGAGGCCGCTGATCAGGCCGCCGTGGTCGACCCAGACGCGTCCGGCGCGGATGCCGTCCATGACGGCCGCGTAGGAGAAGCCGGCGGAGCCGACGTGGGTGCGGCTGTACTGGCCGGGCCAGAAGTCGGTGTCGGTGAGGTTGAGCGCGCCGCCGTAGACCGGGTCGGCGTACTTGCCGTTGGCGTTGAAGTCGCCGTTCGGGCCGCGCACCGAATTGTCGGCGTAGACGTTGTGCGAGTCGGAGTTGGCGGTGATCCACCAGGGCTTGCCCTCGGCGAGGAGGCTGTCCCACAGGCCGCCGACGGTGGAGGTCATCCAGTCGAAGCCGCCCCAGGTGCGGTAGCTCTCCAGCGGGTAGCCCGGGAAGGAGTCGGCGCTGGGGCTGTTGTCGTAGATGCCGCGCCCGGACCCCGCGCCCTGTGGGGCGGGCAGGCCGCCCGCCTGGTGGCCGGGGGCGCCCTCCATGCCGACGGCGATCCCCGGCTGGGCGTCGCGCCAGGCGCGGATCTCGTGCGGGGAGTCGATGCCCTTGCGCGCCGGGTGGTTGGCCAGGAACAGCACGTCCTGGACCTTGCGCCGCCTGACCTGGTCGGCGAGGAAGTTCAGGCCGGAGATGGCCAGCGCCTCGTTGGCGGGCGTGCTGGCGCTCGCGCCCTTCACCGAACCGTCGAAGGAGTTCTCGAACTCCTTGAGGACCGCGACCTCGTTGCGGCCGGGGTGGACGAAGACGGTGCCGTGCTCGGCGGCCGGGATGTTCCACTCAAGACCCTGGAAGACCAGGGTGTCGGAGACCTTCGCGCGGGCCGCGACGATGTCCGGATTGACCTTCTCCACACCGATCTTGGCGTGCTGCTCGCTGCCGTGGTCGGTGATGACCATCCAGTCGAGGCCGTGCGCGTTGGCCTGCCGCACGTGGTCGATCACGCGGTACTTGGCGTCGCTGCTGTACTGGGTGTGGATGTGGTGGTCACCCGCCAGCCACAGCAGGCCGCCGGGGTGCGAACCGCCGTGGCCCGCATGACCGCCGGAGGAGTGCGCCGCCGCCTGGCCCGCTCCGGCCAGGACGCTCCCGGCCGCGAGTCCCGCGCCCAGCAGGCCCGTTCGGCGCAGCATGGAGCGCCGCGAGAGCTGACCGGGCGTCAGCTCCTCGTCCGGTACCGAGGTGTCGAGGGCGGGAGGCAGCGAACCGCCGTCGGTGTGACCGCCGTGCGCGTGATCGTGGGGCCCGTGCTGGTGACCGTGGCTGTGGCCGTGGCTCATATTCAGCTCCCGCTGACGACAGGATGTACGCGTAGGACGCGGCGAGTCTGGGCAGCGCGGGTGAACGGCGGGAGGCACCGTGGGGTGGCAAAGGCGAAGTAAAGCGTAAGCAAAGGCCCACGGCGTGCGCGTCGCGTCGCGAGGACCCCTCGCATGCGGGCGTCGTCGGCGGTACGGGCGAGGACGCGTCCGGCCCCGGACAGGACCGCGCGGCGGCCCGTCGTCCACGGGCTCGGGACCGGTCCCGAGGCAGCGCCCGTAATCTCCGCGGACGATGGACGAACCGAGGAGTATCCGCGTGACCGCTCGGCAGCACTGGTCCCTGCCCACGTCGGTGAACTGCGTCCTGGCGCGCCGCGACCCCGCCGGACTCGCGGTGGAACTGGCGGCGGCCCGCCGGGACATGACCGAGTTCACCCTCGCGCTGGACGACAGCCGCACCTACCTCTACCCCAAGCGCGCCACCGTCGTCCGCCACCAGGGCAAGGCGCTCGCCCGCAGCCTCCGCCGGATCAGCGCCCGCCTCCGCCAGGGCGGCTGCGCGCGCCTGCGGGCGCACCCCCGGCTGGGGCGGTACGTCAGCGTCCACGAACGCGACGTGCTCGACGACGGCGGTGTCCTCGCCGTCCGCCGGGGCGTCCTCGAACTGACCCGCGCCCTGGCGACGTTGCGCAGCCGCGAGCCGTTCTACGTCCGGGTCCGGGACCGCGAGATGTCGAGCACCAGGTCCCGGATGAGCGCGTACGGCGCTTCGCTCGGCACCCTGCTCGACACGGTGGTCCTCGACCTCACCGCCGCGGACCTGTCCGGCCTGAACGCGCACGCCGTCTCCGGGCTGCGCGCCCTCTGGTCCCCGAGTACGGTCTGGTCCCCGGCCGCCGCCAAGAAGGCGCGCGCGACCTGCCGCGAGATCGGCCCCGGCGTCTTCCTGCTCTGACACGGGCCCGTCGCCGCTCCGGAGCGGTGGGCGCGGCGCCTTCCGGGCGCGGTGTTCACCAGCCCGTCGCGGCGACCACCTCGCGGGCGATGTCCACGACGCTCCTGCCGTCCGTGGCGATCCGTACCGTGTCCTGAGGCGCGTGTTCCGCCAGGTGCCGCGCCATGACGTCGCTCCGGCTGATGTGCGGGGCGAGTTGGGAGCCGGTCTCGCGCCGGGCGAGCCGGGTGCGGGCCGTCGCGTCGTCGGCGGTGAGCAGCACCCGGACGACGCGCGGCGGCCCGCCGCCCAGGGCCCGGACGAACATGTCGTGCTCCAGCACGCTCACCGTGTTGGTGTAGATCAGCCTGCGGTGCCCCAGCGCCGCGAAATTCGCCCACACCGCGGCCAGATTCCGCTCGGTGATCGCGGAGCGGCGCGGATCGTCCGGCGGCGCCGGGTGCACCTGCCCCATGAGGTCGCCCTCGATCACGCAGTGCGCGACCTCCGCCTCCCGCAGCAGCTCCGAAACCTCCCAGGCCACCGTGGACTTGCCCACGCCCGAACGCCCCCCGATGAGCAGCACCTCATACGTCGTCACGCCGGGAGCCTCCCAGAGGCCGACCCCGTCGGGCCACGCGTTTTCCCCGGCCAGGGGGCGTACGGGCTTACGCGCGAGCCGACCGGCCGCGTTCTGACCGGCGCGGCACGGGGAGCCGCCGGGCCCCGGAAGGGCGACGTCCGCGCCGCGCGCCGCCCTGTCCTACGTCATGGGCGCGGCGCCGCGCCGCGCTTCCAGCGGTGCCCCGTGGGGGCGGTCTGCGTCTATCCGGGGAGCGGCTAACCGCCCCTGACGGGGCATCACCCGCACCGCCCTGAGGATGCCCGGCGGTCGGGAACGGCGCGCGCCACCGCCGTCTCGGCGCCGCGCGGGCGACCCCTCTTTTTCCAACGTTGACCGCCGCCCGTATGGACACCCGCCAGGCACTGTGCTGTCATGCCACCGACATCGTTTGCAACGATGGAAGAAGTGCGGGGAGGTGCCCGTGGGACGCGGGCGCCGCCTTTGTCCAGCATTCCGCCAGGTCGGACCTCAGGAGCCCACGTCGTACGGGGAGGGGGGCTCCGACAACGCTGTCAGCGGCCGACGGAGCCTCACGACGGGTCGACAACGGGCCCGCTTCAGGACGGAGTTGTGCGTGAGAAGAAGACGAGCGTGGCGCACGATGCGGTACATGCGGCGGCGGGCAGCGGTGGTCGCCGTGACCGCCTGCGTGGCGGGGATGACGGTGGCCGGGGCGGGCCAGGCGTCCGCGGGACCGGGACACGGGGCGGGCCACCACGCCGTCCCCTCGGTGACCTCAGGCGGCGCCCGCTTCCAGGTGCTGTCGCCGACGTTGATCCGTACCGAGTACGCGCAGGACGGGAAGTTCACCGACGCCGCGACGTACAACGCGATCGGCCGCGGCGACTTCGCGCCGGCCGCGTACACGACGAGCACGTCCAACGGCTGGCTGACGGTCGCGACGAGTGCGATGACGCTGCGGTACCAGGTGGGGTCCGGGCCCTTCAGCGCGCGGAATCTGTCGGTGAGACTGACAGCCGGATCCTCGGCGGTCACCGCGGCGCCGTGGCAGCAGATGACGTGCGCGGTCGGCGCGCTGTGCGAGGCGGAGAGCCTGCCGTACAGCGGGGTCGGCGTCGCCACGGACCACACCGGGTACACCGGCTCCGGCTTCCTGGCCGGCTTCCAGGGGACGGGCAGTTCGCTGTCGGCCGACGTCGAGGTCGCGACGGCGGGCACGTACCAATTCGACGCGCGGTACGCCAACTCCGCGGCGGGCGACGGCCAGAACACCACACGCACGCTCACCTTGACGGTCGACGGCGGCGCGGCGCGGACCCTGAGCCTTCCGGTGACCGGCAGTTGGGACACCTGGAGTCTGGCGACCGCCGCGGTGCAGCTCGGCGCGGGCCGTCACACCGTCACGCTGTCCAGGGCCGCCGGGAACTCCGGCAATGTGAACATCGACAGCGTCGCGCTGGTGAACTCGGGGAGCGCGTTCCCCCCGGCCTCGGCGACGGCGATCGCGGACTGTGCCTTCGGCGCGAGTTGCGAGGCCGAGGCGGACCGGATCGCGGGTTCCGCGAAGGTGGCCACCGACCACGGCGGGTACTCGGGCAGCGGCTTCCTCGGGGAGCTGAACCAGGGGTCGAGCGTGACGACCCATGTCGTCGGGGTGCCGTCGGACGGGACGTACGCGGTCCAGGTGCGCTATGCCAACTCCACGGGCGGCGACGGCCTGAACCAGACCCGTACGGCCACGGTGTCGTCCGGCGGTACGAGTCAGACGCTCTCGCTGCCGGTGACCGGCAACTGGGACACCTGGCAGACCGCCTCGGTGCCCGTGGCGCTCAAGGCGGGCGCCGACGACATCACCGTCGGCTGCCCGAACGCGGCGAGTTGCCACATCAACCTCGACACGCTGTCGGTGACCGCGTCCGGCGCGGCGGCCCCGCAGCCGCACCTCGCGCTCGGCGGATACCGGCGCAGCCTGGACGGGCTCAACGGCGACAACGGCAATCCGACGACCACGCCCGGCCTGATGTACAAGGACGGCTGGTATCTGCTGGACGACACGACATCCGCGCTGTACGACACCGCCGCCAAGAAGGTCACGCAGCGCCCCTCGCACAACGGGACGCCGTACCAGGACGGTTATCTCTTCGGATACGGCCACGCCTACAAGCAGGCGCTGTCGGATCTGGCGACGCTGACCGGCCCGGCGCAGCTGCTGCCGCAGTGGGCGTACGGCGTCTGGTACTCGGAGTACATCGACAGGACCGCCGCCGACTACGAGAACACGATCCTGCCCGCCTTCCGGTCCGAAGGCGTCCCGCTGGACGTCCTGGTGACCGACACGGACTTCAAGTCGCCCAACCCGTGGAGCGGTTGGGAGATGAACACCGCCAAATTCCCCGACCCGAAGGGCTTCTTCGACTGGTCGGCGGCGCAGGGGCTGCACAACACGCTCAACACCCACCCGAGCATCCTGGCCTCGGACCCGCAGTTCGCACAGGCCCAGGCGACCGCCAAGGGCAAGCTGGTCAAGGGCGGTTGCGCGGCGGGGGCGAGCGCGGGAGGCGACTGCTACGTCTTCGACTTCGGCGACCCCGACCAGCTCAAGGCGTACATGGACCTGCACAAGACGATGGACCAGCAGGGCAACGACTTCTGGTGGTTCGACTGGTGCTGCGACAACTCCCAGTCCTCGCTCGCCGGAGTGACGCCCGACGCGTGGATCAACCAGGCGTACGCGGCGGAATCCGCTCCGGCGATCGGCCGCGGCTTCGTCATCTCCCGCGCCTACGGCTCGCTCCAGGCCGGCGGGTACAGCGGCCAGCAGGGGCTGCCCACCGGACCGTGGGCCGACAAGCGCACCACCGTGCACTTCACCGGTGACACGTCCTCGACCTGGGGCACGCTGCGGTCCGAAGTCGGTTACACACCGGGCGAGTCGGTCGCGACCGGCATGTCCGCGGTCAGCCACGACATCGGCGGTCACAACGACACGACCGGACTGACCGGCTCGGAGACGTACACCGACGGCGGCGGCACCCACACCACGCACAAGCTGCCGGACGACCTGTACGCCCGGTGGGTGCAGCTCGGCACCTTCCAGCCCGTCGACCGGCTGCACAGCAACCACAGCGACCGGCTGCCGTGGCAGTACGGCACCGCGGCCCGGCAGTCGGCGGACACATTCCTCAACCTCCGCGAGAACCTGGTGCCTTACACGTACAGCCTCGCGCAGCAGGCGGCCACCACGGGCGTCCCCGTGGTCCGCGCCACGTATCTCGAATACCCGGACGAGCCGCAGGCGTACGCCACCGCGGGCAGTGAGTACTTCTACGGCTCCGACATGCTGGTCGCTCCCGTCACCACCCCGGGGACGACGGCCACGACGTCGGTGTGGTTCCCGCCCGGCCAGTGGACGGACTACTTCACCGGGCAGACCTACACCGGCGGCACCACGCGGAACATCACCACGGGGCTCGACCGGATGCCGGTGTTCGTGAAGGCGGGCGGCGTCATCCCGACCCGTACGGACGATGTCACCGCCAACGACAAGGCGCCGCTGACCAAGGTCACGCTGACCGTGGCCGCGGGCGCCTCCGGTTCGACCTCGCTCTACGAGGACAACGGCACCACCGGGGGTCCCGGTCGCAGCGCCACCACGACGGTCCGGTACCGCGAGAACGGCGGTCGCCACACCGTCACCGTCAGCCCGGCCGCCGGGTCCTTCCCCGGCCAGGTCAGGACCCGGCAGTGGACGGTGACGCTGCTCGGCGTCGCCGCGCCGAGCCACGTCACGGCGACCGGCAAGGGATTGTCGCCGGACGCGTACCACTACGACGGCGCGACCCGCTCCCTCACCGTCACGCTGCCCGCGCGCAGCGTGCACGCACCGGTCACCCTCAGCTACCGCTGACCGACCGGCCCCGTACGGGCCCGCGCGTACCCCCGCGCGGGCCCGTACCCATGACGCCGCTAGCCCGCGCCACCGCACAGCTCCGCGAAGCGCGCGGTGTCGATGTTGCCGCCGGACAGGATCAGGCCGACGCGGGGCGGAAGGGGGGTGACGCGGGCGGAGAGCAGGGCGGCCAGGGGCGTGGCGCCGCTGGGTTCGAGGACGATCTTCAGGCGTTCGAAGGCGAAGCGCATCGCCTCGCGGATGGCGTCCTCGGTGACCAGGACGATGTCGTCCACCAGCCGCCGGTTGATGGAGAAGGTCAACTCGCCGGGGACGGAGGCCGCTTGCCCGTCGGCGATCGTGCGCGGGACGGGGATGGCGACACGCTCGCCCGCCTCCAGCGAGCGCTTGGTGTCGTCGCCCGCCGCCGGTTCGACGCCGATCATCCGGATGGCGCTGTCCAGCCCCTTGACGGCGGTCGCGCTTCCCGCGAGGAGTCCCCCGCCGCCGACCGGCACCACGAGGGCGTCCAACGGCCCTGCCTCGTCGAGGAGTTCCAGGGCGGCGGTGCCCTGCCCCGCGATGACGTGCGGGTGGTCGTACGGCGGGATCAGGGTGAGGCCGCGGTCGGCGGCCAGCGCCTCGCCGATGGCGACCCGGTCGCCCGTATACCGGTCGTAGGTGACGACCTCCGCGCCGTAGCCCTCGGTGGCCTCCCGCTTGGAGCGCGGGGTGTCCTCGGGCATCACGATCACCGCGGTGCTGCCCAGCTCCCGCGCGGAGAGCGCGACGGCCTGCGCGTGGTTGCCGGAGGAGTACGCGGCGATGCCCTTGGCCAACTGCTCGGGCGTGAGCCGGGACGCGGCGTTGTACGCGCCGCGGAATTTGAACGCGCCGACGCGCTGGAAGTTCTCGCACTTGAGATGGACCTCGGCGCCGACGAGGTCGTCCAGGGTGCGCGAGCGCAGGACGGGCGTACGGTGCGCGACGCCGTCGATGCGGGCGGCGGCGTCGCGGACGTCGGCCAGCGTGACCGGCGCGGCGGCGGTCGGGGGGCGGTGGGTTGAGGTCACCACCGCACCCTACGCCGTGCTCCTCGGGCGCCTCGCGGGTGGCCGGACCTCGGACGTTACGGTCCCGCGGCCTGCGCGGCGGCGGTGCACGGGCCGGGGGCGCGCCCGGAGTGGGTGATTCCGGCAAGGCGTTCATGTGCGCTTCGTCGCGCGTTGGCTGGGGCTGTCATCTCGGTCCGTAGCGTCGGCTTCTGCCGGCCGGACCTGCCCCGTCGACCTCTCGGGGACCCCTCACAGGTTCCGTGCTGCCCCACGGCGACGACCGATGAACCGAACAACAGCGCAGACGAATGAGAGACGCCCATGTGCAGTCCGCAGCACCAGCCCGAGGGACCCCTGCCCGGCGCGAGCCGCCGATCGTTGCTCGTCGGAGCCGGACTCGCCGGAGCCGCGGTGGCCGGTCTGTCGGCCGCGGGACCCGCGTCGGCCAGTACGCCGGGGACGGCCGGAACCGCCGGGCTTCCGGGGTTCGGCGGGCCGTGGCGGCCCGACACCGACGACCAGCGCTTCACCGTCGTGGTGATGCCGGACACGCAGTACATGTTCGACGGTGACGCCCTGTACCCGGCGCCGGTCGAGGCGGCCTTCCGCTATCTGCTGGCGAACGGCAAGGACGAGAACATCGTCTTCATGGCCCACCTGGGCGACCTCACCCAGAACGGCAAGGCGGGCGAATTCGCCTCCATCAGCAAGGCGTTCAAGATCCTGGACGACCACCAGGTGCCGTACAGCGTGCTGGCGGGCAACCACGACATCCCCGGCAAGGACGACCAGCGCGGGAACACGCCGTACCTCGACCACTTCGGACCGCGGCGGTTCCGCAAGGCGCGCTCCTTCGGCGGCGCGAGCCCCGACGGCTACAACACCTTCCACACCTTCCGGGCCGCGGGCCGGGAGTGGCTGGTGCTGGCCCTCGACTGGCGGCCGTCGGCCGCGGGCGTCGCGTGGGCGAAGAAGGTCATCGCCGCGCACCCGAAGTCCCCGGTCATCCTCACCACGCACGAGATCGTCGGCGCCGACACGTACGGCGACGAGGCCGAACTGTCCGACTTCGGGCAGCAGTTGTGGGCCGACCTGATCGACGGCAACGACCAGATCTTCCTCACGCTCAACGGTCACTTCTGGCCGCCCGCCCGCACGGTGAAGAAGAACGCCGCCGGGCACGACACGCATCTGCACATCACCAACTACCAGGACCGGTACTACGGCGGCGCCGCGATGATCCGGCTCTACCGCTTCGACCTGGCGCGCGACACCATCGACGTCGAGACGATCTCCCCGTGGATCCTCGGCAAGGCCGCCGACAGCCTCAACGAGCTGGAGCGGCAGGAGATCGAACTGACGGGACCGCAGGACCGGTTCTCGCTCGACATCGACTTCGAGCAGCGCTTCTCGGGCTTCGCCCCGGCCACCCCGCGGCCCGCACGGCCCGTCAACCGGATGCTCGTCCCCGGCACCCTGGCGTACTGGCGGTTCGACGGCTCGCACGGCACCGACCGGATCGTCGACCTGTCGGGGCGCGGCAACGACCTCACCAAGGTCGCGCTGCCCGGCGCCACGGACGCGGCGCTGACCTGGTCGGCCGACCACCACCCGGACCAGCCCGGCCACGCCAGCCTCTACTTCGGCGGCGACAGGGACAGCGGCGGGCCGCACGGCGCCTACCTCCAGACCGTGGACAGGGCGCCGCTGAACGCGGCCACCTTCCGCTCGGCGTACACCTTCGAGGCGTTCTTCAAGCTGCCCGCCGACTGGGACGGCAACCGCAACGGCTGGTCGGCGCTGCTGAGCCGCTGGGGCACCAGCGGCCAGGCGGGCAAGACGGGTTACTCCGAGACCGAGCCGATCGTCACCCTCAGCCTGTCCGGCGGCGCCGAACTCCAGTGGAACGTCTACCCGTTGAACCTCACGACGTCGACCACCAACTGGGGCCACTACCTGCCGATCAACGTGTGGTGGCACGTCGCCGTCGTCAACAACGGCCGACAGACCACGATGTACGTCGACGGCTGCCCGGTCGTCCGCAATCCGTCCACCCGCAACAACGGCCTGACCTCGCTCAATCTGCCGTGGATGATCGGCGGTCACGCGGACGGCGGCAAGCCGGACCAGGTCATGCGCGGCTGGATCGGTGACGTCCGGATCGCCGAACGGGCGCTGGCCCCGCGCGAGTTCATGAACGCCTGACGGACACAGCCGCCGGGGGGCGGGTCCCGACCCGACCGCACCCGTCCCCCGGCCCCGGACCTCACTTTCGATCGGACCCGGACCGGGACCCCACCGCCCGAGCAGCCGTTAGCCTCGGGCGGTGAAACGCATCCTCGTCGCAGGCATCACCGGAGCGGGCAAGACCACCATGGCGCGGGCCCTCGCCGAGCGGCTCCGCCTGCCCTTCCACGAGATGGACGCCCTGCGGTTCTCGGGCCCCGACTGGGCCACCGACCCGGAGTTCGAGCGGAAGGTCGCCGACCTCGCGGCCGGCCCCGAGTGGATCGTCGACTCCTTCGGCTACCCGGAGGTACGGGACCTGCTGTGGACGCGCGCGGACACGGTGGTCTGGCTCGACTACCCGCGAGCGGTGATCATGCCGCGCGTCCTGCGCCGGTCGCTGAGCAGGACGCTGCGCCGGGAGCGGGTCTTCGGCGGCAATGTGGAGACCGTGTCGGGCTGGTTCAGCGGCGAACACCCGGCGTGGTGGGCCTGGTCCCAGCACGCCGCCCGGCGCGCGGACATCGGCGGGCGCGGCCAGGACCCCCGCTTCGCGCACCTCCAGGTGTTCCGTTTCCCCTCGCCGCGTCGGGCCGAGGCGTGGCTGCGCACCGTGCGCCCGTGACGCGGTGACCTGGCGGGCTCGTCGGCCCGATGGCCGCGTGCCGAACCCCGGTACCCCCGCGACCGACGGCTGGGCCGGGTTCCGGACGTGCCCCGCGCCTCCCCCGGCCGCCCGTCCCTCGCATCCCGCAGCCCGCGCGCACCGCGCCTCCCACCGGCCACAGTCCGCCCGGTCACCGGCCGCGGTCCGTCCGCTTTGCCGTCTCCCCAGACCTTGACGGCCGCGTCCACGACCGCAAAGAATGGCCCGGCAGCCTATGACAACGTTGTCTAAACGCAAGAGGAGATCTGCCGTGACCCACGACCCCGCCGGACTGGGCAGACGGCGCTTCGCCCAGCTCGCCGCGCTCACCTCCCTGGCCGTCGCCACGCCGCTGTCGATCGGCGCCGCCTCCGCGGACGCCGCGCCCGCGGGCCGGCCCGGCGGCGCAGGGCACGGTCCTGGCCACGCTCCCGACGACGATGTCGCCGCCGCCTACTACCAGGCGCTGCTGACCCACACCCGCTGGGCCGAGACCCAGTGGGACGCTTCGAAGGGCTACTACACGGGGACCGACTACAACTTCGTGGTCGTCCTCGGCAACGCGGTGCTGCTGACCCGCGGTACGTACGACGCCACGAGCGCGGGCATCGACAAGGAGACGCTGCGGGCGCACACACTGGCCACCGTCAAGCACTTCGCCGCGTCCAACCGCCTGACGGGCGGCACCGAGTGGGGCCGCACCCTCTTCTTCGACACGACCTTCCAGCTCTACTTCGTGCTCGCGGCGCACCTGCTCTGGGACCAGTTGGACGCGGTGACGCGAGGTCACGTCGACACGATCGTGCGCGAACAGGCCGCGTACACCACGGCGTTGGGCACCGCCAACGACCCAGCGTCCGGCAGTTGGACGCCGAACGGGCTCAAGGGCGGCTTCGTCGGGGACACCAAGCTGGAGGAGATGGGCGTCTACGCCCAGTCCCTGGCGCCGGGTCTGGCCTGGGCCAGCGACGATCCGAGGTATGCCGACTGGAGCGCCGCGTACGGCCGTTGGAGCCGGAACGAGACGGGGCTCCCGGCCGCCGACCTGGCCAACCCGACCGTGGTGGACGGCGTCGCGGTCAGCGCGAACACCGCGACGAATCTGTACGACTCCTTCATCGTGGAGAACCACGGCTCCTTCGGACCGCACTACCAGCAGGAGTTGTGGCGCACCTCGGGCCGTAACGCCGTGCACTTCATCACCGCGGGCCGTCCGCTGCCGCAGGTGCTCACCGAGCAGCCGAACGCCAAGCAGTTGTGGCGCACGCTGCTGATGGTGATGAGCGACGCGGGCGAGCCGCTGATGCCGATGGTCGCCGACCGCGAGCACCTCTACGGCCGTGACGTGATCCCGCTGGCGTTCCTCGCGCAGGTCGCCGGGGACCGTACGGCGGCGTGGGGCGAGGCCGCGATGGCGGCGCGGCTGGCGCCGTACCAGGCGTACGCGCCGCTGTACCGGCTGGCGAAGTTCTCCGGTGAGCCGAAGTACGAGCCCGAGGCGCGCGCCGAGGTGGCGATCAGCTATCTGCTGCACGAGTGGCGGGCGGCGCACGGCGGGATCGTCAAGCCGCTGTCGGACGCGGAGATGTTCGCGCGCGCCTCCGGCGTCAAGGACTTCGGCACCGGCCCCGGCCTGGTCGCGCAGCAGACCCCGGCGGCCTGGGCGGCGGCGGTCAGCAAGCCGGGCTTTGTGAAGTTCGGCTGGCAACCCGCCCACGACGACTGGCTGTTCGCGCTCAGCGGCACGACGCCGATGTTCCTGCCCGCGACGGCGGCGAAGGTGCTCAAGCGGTCGGTGACGACGTACCGGGAGGTGCGCGACGGCTTCGACGCGACCGCGACCGTGCTGACCCTGGACTCGGGCACCGCGGGCTTCACCACTCTGCCGTCCGGCGCGGTGGTCTACGCGACCAGCGGTACGGCGTCGGGCGAGGGCTCGCTGCGGGTGCAGAATCTGACGATGCCGGGTGTCGCGGGGCTCGTCGGCAGCCGTACGTACACCGCGGCCGAGGGCAGCGCGAAGGTCGCCTCGCAGGACAGCGGCAACGCCGGTGTCGGTCCCGGGCCGCGGGTGGACGAGCTGACCGTGCCCAGCGGTTCGTGGCGGTACGTGCGCATGCAGGGCGTCGCGGGCCACACCACGTACGGCTACTCGCTGTACGCCTTCGAGGTCCGTGACGGCGCGAGCGGTCCGGATCTGGCCCAGGGCAGGACGGCCACCGCGTCGTCCGCCGACTCCGGCAAGGGTGCGGCGCTGGCCGTGGACGGCAATGCGACGACCCGGTGGGCGGTCGCGGTCTCGGACCGCGGGCGCGCGGACAGTTGGCTGACCGTGGACCTCGGCGCCGCCAGTGCCTTCGACCGTGTGACGCTGCGCTGGGAGACGGCGGCGGCGCGCGCGTACCGCGTGCAGGGCTCGGCGGACGGGAAGACCTGGACCGATCTGCTCCGCTTCCCGAGCGCGGACCTGTCCAGCCGCGGCGGCTGGCTGTCGGTGGACGGCCGGGCGGGGCTGGTGGTGCGCGGCGCCGCCAACCCGCTGTCGGTGTACGGCGATCTGGTGGTGCTCTCCGACGGTCCCGCCGAGCCGTTGCTGGTGGAGGGGCTGCCGTCGGGCGACCCGCGCGCGGTGAAGGCCGCCGCCGCGCGGCCCGCGCCCCGGGCGCGCGACGCGGCGGTCAAGGCCAGTACGGCGGGCGGGCACTTGAGCCTGTTCAACCTCTCCGCCGGCTCCGTCGCCACCACGGTGTCGGTGCCGCAGAGCCGGTCCCGTCTCACGCTCTACGCGGGAACGCAGCACGTCACCGCGGACGGCACCGATGTCGCCGCCGAGTTGACGGCCGCGAGCGCGGCGGTCGTCCCGGCCCGCTTCACCCTGACGTCGCGTGCGGGCGGTTCGGTGCCCACCGGTCTGCGGGTGGAGGTCGTGGACGCCGCGACCGTACGGGTGAGCGGTCCGCGCGCCCGTCTGCTGGTCACGGCGCCGTCGGGCGCCCGCGCCCAGGTCGATGTCCAGCCGGGCAGGACCGCGCAGGTCACCGTGCGCGGCGCGAAGCCGTACCCCCTGGAGGACGTGGCGGTCGGCTGCGACACCTTCCCGACCGGTCCGCTGCCCGCGGGCATGTCGGATCCGGCCGCGGCCGTGGACGGCGACCCGGCGACGTCCTGGCGGCCCGGCTCCGCGCGCGGCCGCATGGTGGTCGATCTCGGCGCGGCGGTCGATGTGCGGGAGATCCGTACCGCCTGGACCGGCGGCCATGTGCCGTCCGCCGCCATCGAGTTCAGCGCGGACGGGCTGACGTACACCTCGGCGGGCGAGCTGCGGCGGCGCGGCCGTGCGGCGACGCTCGCGGCGCGTACGACGGCACGCTATGTGGCGCTCGCCGTGTCCGGCGGTCGCGACACGGACGCGCGGCTGGTGAGCCTGGAGGTCGTCCCGGCCTGACCACGGCCGGACAAGAGCCCCGGTTCGGGGCGGCAGACCGGGTCAGGCCGGTCTGCCACCCCGAACCGGCAGTGCCGCGGGGGCCGCTGACGTCACATCAGGTCAGGCTCAGTGCACGACGACGCGCAGCAGGCGGGAGCCGTGGTCGTCGGCGCCCTCACACCGGGCACCTCGTGCACCGTGAGCGTCGCGGCCGTCACCGGGACCGGTGTCGGCCCCGCGGCGACGGCCACCGGCAGGACGCCGTCCGCGTCCGGCCGATGAGGAGGCCCGCTCCCGCCGAGGGTAGGGCGGGCCTTCAGGCCACGTCGGCCGCGAGGCGGCTGAGCAGGAACCCGGCCATGCCGCGGACGCCGAACCCCAGCGCCCGCTCGTCGGCCGCGAAGTCCGGTGCGTGCGGGGCGCCGTTCATCCCGGCCTCCGGATTGGCGACGCCGAGGTAGAACATCGCGCCCGGCACACCGTTCAGGAAGAGCGCGAAGTCCTCGCCGTTGAAGGGGAAGGAGGCGTGCAGCACCTCCACCGCGTCCGGACCGAGCGCGCCGCGCAGGTACCGCGCCGCGGCCTCGCTCAGTTCCGGCGAGCAGACCATCGCGGGGAACGGCTCGTCCGCGAAGACGGCCGTGGCGCCCGGCAGCGGTTCCACCGCGGCGCGTACGGTGTCGCGGATCTCGGCGTAGCGGCCGTCGGGCCAGGCGCGCAGCGAGACGCGGACGAGCGGGCTGCCGTCGTCGAGCGCGGTCAACTCGGGCCAGGTGACGACGAATCGCGCCAGCGGCCCGTCGGGGTCGCGGAGGTCGGCCAGCAGGCGGTCGTACTCCACGGGGTTGCGCGG
Organism: Streptomyces sp. NPDC088910; assembly: GCF_044749865.1. Lineage (NCBI taxonomy): Bacteria > Bacillati > Actinomycetota > Actinomycetes > Kitasatosporales > Streptomycetaceae > Streptomyces > Streptomyces sp. NPDC088910. The sequence continues at coordinate 111,512 of NZ_JBIVIV010000010.1, read as the reverse complement.
GAGGCGGACGGTGGACAGGCCGTCCACCAGGTCGAGAATCCGGCGCGCGTCGGACGCGGCGTCCGGGCCGGTCAACTCGACCTGGAAATGGTCCTGTCCCGGCAGTCCGTGACCGGGCATGACCGCGAAGGTGCCGACCGGGAACGGCCCGCAGTGCAGCGCGTAGACCTCGCGCGGGGGTGTGTGTTCCAGGGCGCCGTCCTCGATCATGGCCCGCGCTCCGGCCAGCGTCTCCTCGGCAGGCTGGAAGAGGAAGACGATCCGGCCGTGCCAGCGCTCGCGCAGCCGGGCGAGTACCTGGGCGACGCCGACCCCGACGGCCGTGTGCAGATCGTGGCCGCACAGGTGCGCGGTGCCGGGGACGAGGGAGGCGAAGTCGCTCTCGAACAGCTCGTCCAGCTCGTCGTCGTCCACCGCGTCCATGTCGGCGCGGTAGGCGAGGGTGGGTCCCGGTCCCGCGCCGTCGAGCACCGCGACCACGCCGTGGCCGCCGACGCCGGTGGTCACCGTGAGGCCCGCGGCCCGCAGCCGTTCGGCGACCAGCGCCGCCGTACGTTCCTCGGCGCCCGCGGGCTCGGGGTGGCGGTGGATGTCGCGGCGCAGCAGCACCAGGTCGTTGTCGAACTCTTGCGCGATATTGCCGATCTCCTGGCTGTCCAGTGCTGATGGCATGCGTGGGAGGGTACCGGACGGCGGCGCGGGGTTCGTCGCGCCCGACAGCCTTGACCGGTCGAATGGTTGACCCGCGCGTGCGGCGTGAGTAACTTACCGACGCCAGCTGCCATGCGGTAGGAATCCTTCCACTCCCCCGGCGTCCCTTCCCTGCCGCTCCCGACCACTGCTCCCGATCCAGCCGGCCTCTACAGACGAGGTTTCCATGCGGACCCCTGCACTGACGGCAGCCGCGGCGCTGCTCGCCTCCCTCTCCCTCGTACTCGCCGGGAGCGCCGACGCGACCCCGGCCCCGCAGCACGGCGGGAGCGGCCAATTCGACCGGCCGTACTCCGGATTCGCCCCGGCGGACACCGTCCTGCACCGGGGCACCCCGCGGTCGGCCGGGCTGGACGCGGCGCCGATCGACGCCTTCGAGCGGCAGATGGCGGGCTGGGAGGACCCCGCCTCGGGTGCGAATCACCTCTTCCCCGGCGCGACCACGCTGATGGCCCACGACGGCGTGGTGGTGGAGCGTGACGCGGGCGGTTACGCGGTCGAATACGCCGACGCCACCCACGAGTTGCCGGCCGACCAGCGGGTCCCGGCGCGTACCGACACCATCTACGACCTGGCCTCGCTGTCGAAGCTGTTCACCTCGATCGTGGCCATGCAGCAGCTCGAAGCGGGCCGGATCGACCTCGACACACCGGTGGCGCACTACCTGCCGGAGTTCGCCACCAACGGCAAGGGCGCCGTCACCGTCGAGCAACTGCTCACCCACACCTCGGGGTTCGACGCCGATCCGGTCCCCTCCCTGTGGCAGGGCTACCCGGATCTGCCGTCCCGCGAGAAGGCGATTCTCGACGCGAAGCCGATCAACGCGCCGGGGACGACGTATCTGTACTCGGATCTGAACATGCTGAGCCTGCAACTGGTGTTGCAGAAGGTGACGGGCAAGCCGCTCGACACGCTGGTGCGCGACGGCATCACGGAACCGCTGCGGCTGACCGACACCGGCTACAACCCGTCGGCCGCGAAGCTGCCGAGGATCGCGGCGACCGAGTACGAGACCAGCCCCGCGCGCGGCATGGTGCGCGGCCAGGTGCACGACGAGAACGCGTGGGCCATGGGCGGCGTCGCGGGCCACGCGGGCGTCTTCTCCACCGTGGACGATCTGGCCGTCCTGGCGCAGACGATCCTCAACGGCGGTACGTACAAGGGCCGTCGGATCCTCAGCCGGAACAGCGTCACGCTGATGGAGCAGAACTTCAACCAGGCGTTCCCCGGTGACTCGCACGGCCTGGGCTTCGAGCTGGACCAGATCTGGTACATGGGCGGCCTGTCGGGTCCGCGCACCCTCGGGCACACCGGTTTCACCGGCACCTCGCTGGTGATCGACCCGCAGTCGCGTTCGTTCGCCGTCCTGCTCAGCAACCGGGTGCACCCGACGCGGAACACGCCCTCGACCAATCCGCCGCGCCGGGCCATCGCCACCGCGCTCGCGCAGGCGATCGCGGTCCGGGCCCCCGGCGGCGGCCCGTTGTGGTACTCGGGGCAGGGCGGCGGCACCACCAGCACCCTCACCACGGGACCGATCACCGCGAAGGCACCGGTCGACATCGACTTCTCGGCGTTCGTCAACACCGAGTCCACCGACCTGCTCACCGTCGAGTCCTCCACGGACGGCGGCACGACCTGGCAGCCGCTGCCGCTGCGGGTGACCGGCAAGGGCGCGCCGTCCGGCGCCCCGACCTCGCTGTCGGGGCAGGACGTCCGCGCCTGGTGGCGGGTGCGCGCCGAGCTTCCCCGGGGCGCGGCCGGTGCGCTGATCCGCTGGACGTACGCCACCGACCCGGTCTACGAGGGCCGCGGCGTCGACCTCGCGGGGCTGTCGGTCACCTCGGGCCACCACGACCTCCTGCGGGCCGCGGGACTCACCCCGGCCGGCGCCTGGCGGACCGTGCACTGATCCGTCCGCCGGCCGCGGAGCGCTCACCCGCGCCGGGGCTCGCCCGAGGCCACGTTGACCCCGACGATCACGGTGGATACGTTTCCCCCGTGTCAGCCGGTTCCGACAACGAATCCCCCGAGGCGAGTCCCTTGGCGCGCGTCCGGTCGCTGCTGCCGGACCTCGCTCCGGCCGAGCGGCGCGTGGCGGCGGCCGTGCTGGCCAATCCGGCGCTCGCCGCGCGCAGCAGCATCACCGAACTGGCCGAGGCGGCGACGACGAGCGAGACCACGGTCATCCGCTTCTGCCGTTCCGTGGGCCTGCGCGGCTACCCGGAGTTGCGGATCGCGCTGGCCGCGGACGCCGCGCGCGCCGAGACCCGCGACGACCGGCACCTCGGCAGCGACATCACGCCGACCGACGACCTGTCGGAAGTCGTCGGCAAGGTCGCCTTCGCCGACGCGCGCGCCGTCGAGGAGACCGCGCGGCAGCTCGACGTCGACACGCTGCGCCGCGTCGTGGCGGCGGTCGCGGCGGCGGGCCGCGTCGACATCTACGGCGTCGGCGCCAACGCCCTGGTCGCCGCCGACCTCCAGCAGAAGCTGCACCGGATCGGGCGGGTGAGCTTCGCGTGGAGCGACACCCACATCATGCTCACCTCGGCGGCGGTGCTCAGCCCCGGTGACGTGGCCATCGGCCTCTCCCACACCGGGGCGACCGCCGACACCGTCGAGGCGCTGCGGGTGGCGCGCGAGCACGGCGCGACGACCGTCGCCCTGACCAGCTTCCCGCGCTCGCCGATCCACGCGGTGAGCGATCACCTCCTGACGACCGTGGCCCCCGAGACCACCTTCCGCTCGGGCGCGACCGCCAGCCGTATCGCCCAGCTCACCGTGATCGACTGCCTGTTCATCGGCGTCGCCCAGCACCATCTGGACAGCGCCCGCAAGGCGCTCAAGGAGACGTACGACGCGGTCGGCGACCATCGGCTGCCGGAGCCGTGACCGGGCGGGTGAGGCCGCCTGCTACGCCGACGGCCGGGGCGTGTGGATGATGCCGTTGAGCAGCACGTCGAATCCCCAGGTCAGACGGCCGGTGCCGGTGCCGCTCAGCAGGTCCATGCCGAGGGCGGCGATGTGGGGGTAGGTGTCGGGCGTGGCGGAGAGGATCGCGTTCGCGGCGTCGCTCTCCTCCTGCTCCGCGCCGTCGGCCACGCTGCGGGTGCCCTGTTCGGTGGCGGTGGAGGTCGCGAAGTGCAGCAGCAGGTCCACCGCCCACGCGGTCCGCTCCGCGGGGACGCCTTCGGCCAGCAGCGCGAGCAGGCCGTCGACCAGCCGTAGGTAACCGGGGCCCGCGGGCCTGGTCACCAGCGCGGACTGGGCGAGCCCCGGGTACTCCATCAGGGCCCTGCCGTACGACCACAGGAGCGTGAACAGCCGCTCGCGCCAGTCCCCGGGCGCGGTCACCGGGCCGAGGTCGAGTCCGGCGAGCAGGTCGTCGAGCATGTACGCGCGCAGCTCGGCGGTGTTGCTCACGTAGACGTAGAGCGAGGCCGGGCCGGTGTCCAGCTCCTGGGCGAGGCGGCGCATCGTGACGCGGTCGAGCCCTTCGGCGCGCATGATCTCCAGCGCCGTGCCGACGATCCCCTCGCGGGAGAGCGCGGGTTTGGCGGGCCGGTCGCGGCGGCTGATGGGGGCGGCTTTCCCAGGCGTCATCGCCTCAGCATAACGAACACGTTCGCCCGGCCATGGCGTGATCACGCCTCCTGGAACGAACATGTTCGCCCTGAACGCGTTCGCAACGAACATGTTCGTGTACGGTGGTGGATGTGGTCGGACAGACCGGTCCGATCACGCAATGTCACAGCGGACGTCACCCGACGTCACCCGGGAAGGAGGTCCCGCCATGACCACCGCGACCACGACTTCGACCGCGCCCCGTCCCGCGGGCACCAGCACATCGGCCCGGCTGATGTGGGCGATCCTGGGGCTGGTGCTGCTCGCCGACGCCCTGGACATGATCGACTCGACCGTCACCAACATCGCCGCGCCCACCATCAGCGCCGAGCTGCACGGCGGCCAGGGCCTGATCAAGTGGCTGGGCTCCTCCTACATGCTGGCCATGGGCGTCCTGCTCGTCATCGGCGGGCGGCTCGGCGACAAATTCGGCCAGCGCCGGATGTTCCTGATCGGCATGGGCGGCTTCACCGTCGCCTCCGCCGTGGCCGGGCTCTCCCCCGATCCCGGACTGCTGATCGCCGCCCGTGTGGTGCAGGGGGCCTTCGGCGCCCTGATGATCCCGCAGGGCATGGCGATCATGACCAAGACCTTCTCGCGCGACATGCTCGGCAAGGCGTTCGCGTTCTTCGGGCCGCTGCTCGGCCTGGCCTCGGTCGGCGGTCCGATCCTGGCCGGATTCATCATCGACGCCGACCTCTTCGGCCTGTCCTGGCGGCCGATCTTCCTGATCAACCTCGTCCTCGGCGCGGTCGGCCTGGTCCTGGCGGTCCGGCTGCTCCCGCACGACGACGGGGACCGTGCGGTCGTCGTGGACGGGATCGGCTCGGGTCTGCTCGCCGTCACCATGTTCGGCCTGCTCTTCGGCCTGGTCGAGGGCTCGACCAACGGCTGGACGGCCACTCCCGTCCTCTCCCTCGTCGTGGGCGTGGCGGCCTTCGCGGCCTTCGCCCGCCGCCAGAGCACGGCGGCCGACCCGCTGCTGAAGGCGTCGTTGCTGCGCAACCGCGGCTTCAGCTCGGGACTGGTCGTCGGGCTCGTGGTCTTCGCGACCACCAGCGGGCTGATCTACGTACTGTCCCTGTTCATCCAGGAGGGCCTGCACGCCTCGCCGCGCACCGCTTCACTCGCCCTGCTGCCGATGACGCTCGGCATCATCGTGGCCGCGGGCGCGTGCATGGCGCTGATCAAGAAGCTCGGCCGCACGCTGATCTTCGTCGGCATCGCGATCCTGCTGGCGGGCGGCGGCTGGCTGCTCGCGCTGGTCGCCCACTCGGGCACCGGCGTGGGCCTGTGGACGCTGGCCGCGCCGATCTTCGTCACCGGGCTCGGCATGGGCGCCTGTTACGGCACGATCTTCGACATCGCGCTCGGCGACATCAGCCCCGACGAGGCGGGCAGCGCCAGCGGCTCGCTCTCGGCGATCCAGCAGCTCGCCGCCGGTATCGGTTCGGCCGCGGTGACCTCGGTCTTCTTCCAGACCGCGGGCGGCGGCCTCGGCCACGCCATGAAGATCAGCCTCGCCGTCGTCCTGGGGCTCAGCCTGCTGTGCCTGCCCGCGGTCGCGCTGATGCCCAAGCGCGCCCCCGAGGAGACCGGCCACTAGCGGGTCAGGCCGCCGCGAGGACCCCGCTCCCTGGGGGGCGGGGTCCCGCCGTGCGTGCCGCGTACCGGGTCGCGCCGGGCGAATCCCGTACGACGAGGTGAACCGCTACCAGGTGAACGCGGTGGACTGGGCGCTGGTGGCGATGCAGTAGACGGTGGTCACCGAGGGCGACGTGGTGACGATCTTGACCGACCAGTTGGTGGCGCTCGGCGTGCCGGACAGCACCCAGGAGTCGGTCTTGTCACCGGCGGCGAGCGTGCCGGTGGACTGCGGGAGCGGGCCGAGGGTGACGGCGCCGGTCATCGCGGGGTTCACGGTGCCGGAGAAGTCGACCTCGGTCGAGCCGTTCTTCTTGACCTTGATGGTCGTGGTGATGCTGTTCGGCGGCACCGTGGTGCCGGCCGGGACCGTGATCGTGGAGGAGCTCAGTTTCAGTTTCTTGACGCCGCCGGAGTCGGTGGCGGTCAGCGTGGCCGTCCCGCTGCCCCAGGTGCCGCAGTTGTAGCTGGCGGTGGCGGTGGCCGGGGTGACGGCGACCGCGTGCGGGGCGAGGGTCAGACCGGCGAACAGTGCGCCGCCGCTGAGGACGGCGATCGTCCCCATGCGCTTGGATCTGGACATGGCAAAGCACTCCAATCAAGCAGGGTGAGGGTGCGCCGGGGGACGACCTCGCACAGGCACCCTTGACATCCCGTTGTCGAGTGACTACCCGCTGTCCGGCCCGGCGCGCTGGTCGGGAGTGAAGCCCCATGACCTTGAAGAGTCAAGCGCCACGGGACGACGTGACCCGCGGCTTGACCCGCGGCCGGCGTCGCCCGGTGCGAACGGCGGCCCCACACCGCGAGGTTACCGGCGGGTTCGCATTGACTTCTGCGTCCCGCGCTGTCGCAATGCCCTGGAACCAGCACCTGACGCACCGTCATATACACGTATGCGTCCCGGAGTCAGGAGGCACGCGTTGCATCATGCAGGGCAGTTCTCTCTACGGCGCCTCGCGCGGGCGGCGGTGCCGGCTCTGGCCCTGGCCGCGGCCTGCACGCTGGCCGCCCCCGCGGCGCACGCGGACACGGTCACCCCGACCGTGCACTGCGTGCTGCCCGCCGGACAGGGTGAGAACACCGGGCCGCAGTCCGTCTCGGTGACCCTCACCCCGGCCACGGTCGCGCCGGGCGGCAAAGTGCACGCCGAGGTCACCCTCGGACCCTCGCCCGCGACCAGCCCGCTCGCACTGTCCGCCGTACCGACCACGCCGAGCATCTACTTCACCATGTCGGGCGGGGCGACCGGGACGGTCTCGGTGACCGGCCCGACCGTTCCCGTGGACATCCCGGCGGCGCCCGCGCCGATCGTCATCCCGCCCTACGGAGGGGACTTCTTCGTCCCCTCGGACGCGTCGGGACCGGTGACGTTCACGCCGTTGAAGATGAACACGCAGACGGTGGTGCTCGGCAGCACCTTCCAGACGCCCTGTGACATCGTCTCGGGCAGCGGCGGCATCGGCACGGTCACCGTGCAGGGCGGCGGCGGTGGGGCCACCACGCTCACCGCCCCGGCCTCGGCCGTACGTCCCAGCACCTCGGTCGCGCTGAGCGGCAGCGGATTCACCGCGGGGGGCACCCCCGTGGTCTCGCTGTGCGACGCGCAGGGACTGGGCTGCGACCCGTCCCGCTTCACCGCCGACACCCTCGCGATCGACTCGTCCGGCGCCCTCTCGGGGAGCGCGACGCTGGCCGCGTCGTCCGTGATCGCCGACGGCACCTACCAGGTCCAGGTCAGCGACGGCGCCAAGCACGCCACCGCCGACCTCACCGTCAAGGCGTTCGTGCCCACGGGCGCCCGCAGCGTCACGCTCTCGCCCGACCACGGCCCGCTCGGCACCGTGGTGACCGTCAGCGGCCGCAACTTCCACCAGGACCAGTACATCAACGTCTGGGGGGTGGACGCCGACGGCAACCAGACCGCCGACGACGCCGTGTACCCGGTCAGCACACCCGACGGCACCTTCACCGCCGAGTTCACCGTCAACGACCCCGCCACCACCGCGATCCACACCGACGAGAGCGGTGCGGAAGGCTCCGACGTGAACGCGAAGTTCACCGTGGGCGACAGCGGCGGCGCGACGGCCACCCAGAAGATCAGCGCCACCGTCACCGCGGGCAATCTCCAGATGACCCAGTCCGGGGACACCGTCGACTTCGGCACCATCCCCCTGACCGGACGGTCCCAGACCGCCACCAGCGCGCTCAACACCGTCACCGTCGTGGACTCCCGCGGCGTCGACCTCGGCTGGTCCCTGACCGGCACGCTCACCGACCTGACCTCGGGTCAGAACACCATCCCCGCCTCGGCCGTCCGTTGGACACCCGACTGCGTCCGAAGCTCGCAGAGCGTCGGCACGCCCGCGCCGGGCACGCCGGGCCCGCTGGGCAGCACCGCGGCGACACTGTGCCAACTCACCGCGGCCGGCGGCGAGAAGGTCGTCGGCGGCACCGTGAAGGTCAACGCCGACATGGACCTGCGGCTCCCCGCGGTGACGGCGCCCGGCGACTACAGCGCGATCCTCACACTCACCCTCACCTGAGCGCCACGTCCCCGTTCCGCACCAACCGACTCCGACGTCCCTCCTCCTGATCCGTTCCTCCCCCGGGCCCATCTCCCGGGGGCGGAACGGCCCGGACCCGACCCCCGCTCCTTCTCCCCCGGGGCTCATCCCCCGCGGACTCATTCCCCGGGACCCCACCCCGCGGACCTTCTCCCTCTTCCCGGACCCCTCCCGTGCCCAGGCTCAGGGAGGGGTCTGCCATGCCCGAAAGGCGGCGCAGCAGATGTTCCCACCCTTCCACCGCAGGCCCGGACGGGGCTGGCGGGCGAGAATCGCCACGGGCGCCGTCGCGGTGCTCGCCCTCATCGGCGCGGGTCTGACCTCCGCGACGACGGCCCAGGCCGCGACCATCAACCCGACCGTGCACTGCACGCTCCCGGCGGGTCAGGGCGACGCCACCGGGCCGCAGTCGATGACGGTGACCCTCACCCCGGCCGTCGTCACCCCCGGCGGCAAGGTGCACGTCACCGTCACCCTCGGCGCCAGCCCCGCCATCCCCGGCACCTCGCTGTCCAATGTGCCCACCACGCCCTCCATGGACCTGGCGATGTCCGGCGGCGCCACCGGCACCGTGACGGTCACCGGCCCCACGGTGAACATGAACTACCCCTCGGGGCAGCCCGTCGTCGTTCCCCCGTACGAGGGTGACATCTATCTGCCCGCCAACGCCTCGGGGGCCATCACCTTCACGCCGACCCGTACCCTCACCAGCACCGTGGTCCTCGGGGGTACGTACCAGACGCCCTGCGTGGTCACCGCGGGCGGCGGACCGGTCGGCACGGTCACCGCGCAGGGAGCGGGCAGCGGCGCCTCGCTATCCGGGCCCACCGGAGTGGTCCGGCCGCACACCGCGATCGACCTCGCGGGCGGCGGCTGGACGGCCGGCGGCACTCCGACGGTGTCGCTGTGCGACGCCAACGGCGCGGGCTGCAACCCGGCCGACTTCACGTCCGACACCCTCGCCATCGACAGTTCGGGCATCCTCACCGGCACCGCGACGCTCGCCGACGCCAACACCGTGGCCGACGGCTCGTATCAGATCCAGGTCGACGACGGCACGACCCACGCGAACGCGCCACTGACGGTCAAGGCGTTCGCGCCCACCGGTCCGAGAACGATGACGCTGTCCCAGAACAACGGCGTGGTCGGCACGGTGATCACCGTCGTGGGTCACAACTTCCGCCAGGACCAGTGGATCAACATTTGGGGACTCGACGCCGCCGGGAACGCCCTCGACGACGCGGTCTACGTACAGAGCCTGCCCGACGGCACGTTCAGCACCGACTTCACCATCGACAGCGCCGACCTGGTGGCCGTCTACGCCGACGAGAGCGGCACGGCCGGGACCAGCGTCACCGTACCGTTCACCGTCACCACCACCGCCGTGACGCTCAGCGCCACCACCCCGACCGTCCTTCCCGGCCACGCGGCGACGCTCACCGGATCGGGCTGGCCCGCGGGCACCACCCCGACCGCCGCGCTCTGCGCCGCGGACGGCACCGCGTGCTCGACCGCGTCCGTCTCGTCGAGCAGCCTGAGCATCGCCTCCGACGGAAAGCTCTCCGGCTCGGTCACCGTGGCGAAATCCGTCGCCAAGGGCTCCTACCAGGTGCAGGTCACCGCGGGCTCGATCCACGTCCTCGCGCCGCTGTCCGTCGCCACGACGTTCATCACGCTCAGCCCCGCCTCCGGTCCCGCGCACACCAAGGTCACGGTCGTCGGCCAGGGCTGGGCGCCGGTCGCCACGGTGGAGATCGACGGGCTGAAGGCGGACGGTTCCCGTACCTCCGACAGCTACGCCACCAAGATCATCGGCCTGGACGGCACCTGGTCGCAGACCTTCACGGTCAACGACCCGGCCACGGTGGCGCTCTACGCGCACGAGTGGCTGATCAACGGGCACACCGCGACCGCCGCCTTCGCCGTCAACGGCAGCACGGCCCCGCCCGCTCCCGCCTACTCGCTCAGTCCGGCCGCGGGACCGGTCGGCACCTCCGTACTGGTCAGCGGGCGGAACTTCGCGCCCGTCGCCACGGTCGTCGTGTCCGGGCGCCGCGCCAACGGCGCCCAGAGCTCCGACTCCTCGGTGCTGCGCGTCATCGGTCTCGACGGTACCTTCGCGCTCGACTTCACCGTGCGCGACCCGAAGACCGTCGGCATCATGGCCGCCGAAGTGCTGGTGAACGGCAAGACCGTCCAACTCCCCTTCACGGTCCGCTGAGTTGTCACCCACGGCCTGCCCGGACCGCCCGCGCGGCGGCTCCGGGCAGGCCCCGTGCCGTTCCGGGCCGCCAGTCGGGGCCGCTACTCGACGGTCATGGCGGGCTGCACCCCGGCGATGCAGCAGGCCGCGAAGTACAGCAGGATCGGGTGCGTGTACGGCACGGCCTGGTCCGGCGGGTGGATGACGTCGTGGCCGCCGGACACGTCGGGCAGCGTCTCGTACGCGGGCACCAGCACGGCCGCGTCGACCAGGTAGCGGGTGGAGGACGGCCACTCCACGTCGATGTCGGAGCCGGTCGGCACGATCCACGACCACTGCCGTCCGTTGGTGAGGACGCAGCCGGAGCTGGGCAGGCAGCCGAGGATCCGCATGCCGTGCTCCGCGGACGTCTCGACCACGTCGCAGGCCAGTCCCGGCGGGAAGTCTGCGGTGGTCGGGACATGGATCCGTTCCCTGGCGGCCGAAGGCCCGTCCACGCGGGGGGCGAGCCAGTCGAGGCGGGTGCCCCGGGGCGGCAGGGCGGAGCGACGGCCGGCCGGGGGGACACGCTTCATCGGGGGTCCTCCGAGTACGTGGCCGACGCGTCGTCGGCCGGGGCGGCGGGCACGGTGAAGGTGGCCCAGGCCGTCCAACCGGCTCCGGGCGAGGAGACGTTGATCCCCCAGGTCGTACTCAGGGCCTCCACGACGACCAGCCCGCGGCCCCCCTCGTCCGGCAGCCGGGCGTCGTGCCGCGACGCGCTGCGCCCCTCGGAGCCGACCTCGACGTAGACCTCGGGACCGCCGCCGCGCAGATGGCAGGTCACGCTGTCGCTGAGGCTGTGCACGATCGCGTTGGTGACCAGCTCGGAGACGACCAGCACGATGTCGTCGCGGACGCCCTCGGGCAGGCCCCAGCGGTCGAGTTCCGCGCGGGCCTCGTGGCGGGCGACGCTCACGGAGGTCCGGCGGGCGGCGAGACGGAAGACGGCGTACACATCGCCGCTCGGGCGCGATGACGTGATCGGTGGGGTTCGGAGACCCGTTAATGCTGCCATGGCCGTCACCTCTCGTGGGGGCCGCGTATGTGGGGTCGCGGTTGCGCGCTCGGCGGCATCACTGCCGGGCTCGACCATCGGCGTCACTGCCTGTGTCGGTGCTTCCGCGATGACGACGGCTGAGGACGACCGGGCGCGTGGCGGTTCCTGACAACGTAGTCATCATGGTGATCGGCTACGCCGTCGACTCCAACTATGGTGCTGCTACCCTCAACTCGCAAGCCACAAAGTGCAATTCGCAGAATGAGCCAGGGCGGCGGGAGACTGCGGGGCAACATGGCACACTGCGGCGAGCACTGAACATTCGCACGGGGAGGTAGCAATGGCGGCCACCGACAATGGGTGGGGCGGCGGCCCTCCTACGGTGCTGCGGATGATACTGGGACGCCAGTTGGAGGAGCTCAGATCCCGCGCCGGCGTCTCATTCGAGCAGGCCGGCGAGGTCATCGGGGTGAGCCATTCGACGATCCGCCGGATGGAACAGGCCAAGGTGGCACGGCTGCGGCTGTCCGACGTCGAGAAGCTGCTGCGCACCTACGGCATCACGGAAACGGCCGAAATCGAGACCTTCCTCGAACTCGCCCGCGAGGCCAACAAGCACGGCTGGTGGCACACCTACCGCGACGTGATGCCCGACTGGTTCGGCGCCTATCTCAGCCTGGAGCAGGCGGCGGTCCACATCCGCGCGTACGAGGCGCAGTTCATCCCCGGCCTGCTCCAGACCGAGGAGTACGCGCACGCGCTGCTCACCGCGGGCGACCCGCAGGCGTCGGCCGAGGACATCGACCGCAGGGTCGCCCTGCGGCTGACCCGGCAGCAGATCCTGACCCGTGCCCAACCCCCGCTGCTATGGGCGGTGATGGACGAGACGGTGCTGCACTGGCCGGTCGGCGGACCGAAGGTGATGCGCGCTCAGATCGACCATCTGCTGGAGATCGGCGAACTGCCGCACGTACGCCTTCAGATGATGCCCTTCACCAACGGGCCGCACCCGGCGACCCGCGCGGGGGCCTTCCAGCTCTTCCGGTTCGAGGCCGCGGAACTGCCCGATGTCGTCTATCTCGGCGGCCTGATCGGGTCGACCTACCTCGACAAGCAGGACGAGGTCGCCGCGTACCGCGAGGCCATGGACCGGCTCGCCGCCCAGGCGCCGCAGGAGAAGAAGACCAAGGCACTGCTGGGTGCCCTACGCAAGGAGCTCTGACGTGGATCACATTCGCAACGGCATGAGTGCCGCCGACCTCGGGCCCCACGGCTGGCACAAGCCGTGGAGCGACGATGCCGGCGGAGCGTGCGTCGAGGCGATGAAGCTGCCCGACGGCCGGGTGGCGCTGCGCCAGTCCACCGATCCGGGCGGCCCCGCGCTGATCTACAACCGCCGGGAGATCGAGAGTTTCATCCGGGGCACCAAGGCGGGCGACGCCGACTTCCTGCTCCAGCAGTGACGCCAGGCCGCGCGAGCGGCACCATCGCACATCGACAAGGAAATCCGGAGGACCGCGTGCCCGAGAACGGCTGGCCGGCCGACCGTATCGACACCAAGAACCCGCACCCGGCACGGGTGTACGACTACATCCTCGGCGGCAAGGACTACTATCCTCCCGACCGCGAGGCGGGCGACGCCATGGTGGAGGTGTGGCCGTCGATCGTGCCGCACATGCTGGAGAACCGGAAGTTCATGCACCGCGCCACGCGCTACCTGGCGCAGGAGACGGGCATCCGGCAGTTCGTCGACATCGGCACCGGCATACCGACCCGGCCGAACGTGCACGAGGTCGCGCAGTCCATCGCCCCCGAGTCGCGGGTGGTGTACGTGGACAACGACCCGATCGTGCTCACGCTCTCGGCGGGCCTGTCCTCCAGCACTCCCGAGGGGCGGACCGAGTACATCGAGGCGGACATGCGGGACCCCGCCGCGATCCTCGGCTCGCCGCAGTTCCGCGAGACCATCGACCTCGGCAAGCCGGTGGGCCTGACGTTCATCGCGATCGTCCACCTGATCATGGACGAGGACGACCCGCTCGGCATCGTCCACCGCCTGCTGGACCCGCTGCCGTCCGGCAGCTACCTCGCGATGTCGATCGGCACGGACGACTTCGCGCCGGAGGAGGTCGGGCGCGTGAACGCCGAGTACACCGCGCGCGGCATGCCGATGCGGCTGCGGAATCTCAGCGAGGCGCAGGCGTACTTCGAGGGCCTGGAGCTGGTGGAGCCGGGCATCACGCAGGTGCACCGCTGGCGGCCGGACGACTCCGTCGACCCCGCGGTGCGGGACGAGCAGATCGCGATGTACGGAGCGGTCGCCCGTAAGCCCTGATCGTCTCCCGTTCCCCTGTGGCCTGGTCTCCGGTGACGCCGGAGGCCGGGCCGCGACGCGTTTCAGGGGGGCGCTGCCGCGTCCCGGACAGGGGTAGTGCCGCAGTCCGGGAGTGCGGCAGTCCGGCCGCCGGTAGCCGGTAGCCGGTAGCCCGGCGTAATGACATTCGTTTCCATTAAGGTACGGTGGGGCCGGTCGCCGGGGCATCGGCGGCGGTCGTCCGGGCCGTCGCGGGCCCTCGCGAGTCCGCAACCGCCCTGGAGGCACCGTGTCCGCCCACTGCCAGCTCACCGGGCGCAAGCCCGGTTTCGGCAACGCCATCTCCCACTCCCATCGGCGCACACCGCGCCGCTTCGACCCCAATATCCAGCGCAAGCGCTACTGGCTGGCCTCCAAGGGCCGCTTCGTCCGGCTGACGCTCAGCGCGAAGGGCATCAAGACCGTCGACCGGATCGGCGTCGAGGCGGCCGTCGCCCGGCTGCGCGCCCGCGGGGAGAAGGTCTGATGGCCAAGAAGAGCAAGATCGCGAAGAACGAGCAGCGTCAGGCGGTCGTCGCCCGATACGCGGCACGCCGGGCCGAGTTGAAGCGGATCATCGCCTCCCCCGCCACCACGCCCGGCGAACGGGCCTCCGCACGGGCCGAGTTGGGCCGACAGCCGCGCGACGCCAGCGCCACCCGGGTCCGCAACCGGGACGCGGTGGACGGCCGCCCGCGCGGCTACTTCCGCACCTTCGGCATCTCACGGGTCCGGCTGCGCGAGCAGGCGCACGCGGGGTTCCTGCCGGGCGTGCGCAAATCGAGCTGGTAGCTGTCCCTCCCTCGCGCCTCAGCTCAACTTCGGTGTGTCCAGGCGTAGATGGCGCGCTTGTAGGAGCTGGGCATGTTCAGCTCGGGGATGCTGTCGAGCGGGAAGAGCGCGGATTCCTTGTGCTCCTCTGCCGTCGGCGGCGGCTGGTCGGGCGGCAGCAGCGAACAGCCGTACGTGACGACCAGGACGCGACGGCCGGGCGCGGTCTCGTGGATCCA
The DNA here is from genome assembly GCF_044749865.1 of Streptomyces sp. NPDC088910. NCBI lineage: Bacteria > Bacillati > Actinomycetota > Actinomycetes > Kitasatosporales > Streptomycetaceae > Streptomyces > Streptomyces sp. NPDC088910. The sequence continues at coordinate 96,361 of NZ_JBIVIV010000010.1, read as the reverse complement.
CACCCCGTCGTCGATGAGGCCGTCGGCCTCGACCAACCAGCCGGTCCTCTCCAGCACCTGGCGTTCGACGGCGGATTCGGGGCTGTCGTCGGGCCGTCGTCCGGTCTGCTCGGCGCCCGACTCCAGTTGCCCGCCGGGGAGTTCCCACTCCTCGCGGTCGTTCCTCGACAGCAGGACACGGCCACGCGCGTCGAGCACCACGGCCTTGACGGACACCGGCCACACAGGCGGCTGATACGGCATGGAAATCCTCATGGGGCGAAGGGACTTCGCGGGACCGTAGCACGCGGAGGTCGGCCGGTGTGATCGTCGTGCGGGGCCGCGCGGCCCGGACCGCGTGCCCGAGCGGCACGGGGTCCGGGCGCCGCCGGAGGCGGGCGCGGTCGGAGGGCGGCGGGTCTCAGAAAGTGGCCGCCGGGTTGACCTCGGACTTGGTGATGCCCGTGCCGGGCACGTCCCACTTCGCGAAGATCTTCGCGTAGGTGCCGTCGGCGATCAGCTTGTTCACGGCGTCGCTGAGCGCCTTGCCGATCGGTGAGCCCTTCGCCGTCACGAATCCGACCGGCGTGGTGCTGATCTGGCCGAGGTACTTCGTGTGGGGCACATGCGTGGCGTCGTACTTCAGCGCCAGCGTCGGGCCGAAGTAGATGTCCACCTTGCCGTTCGCCAGCCCCAGGAAGATGGGGGCGGAGTCGGTGAAGTACTGCACCTTGTACGGCTTCTTCCCGGCGCCCGAGCACTTCGAGGCGCCGTCGGTGAGGATCTGCTGGAAGGTGGAGCCGGGGCTGGTCGCCACGGTCAGCCCGCAGAGGTCGGTGAGCTGGGTGACCGAGTCGACGGGCACGTCCTCGGCGCCGAGGAAGGACTGGCCGTCGTTGAGGTAGGTCGCGAAGTCCACGACCTCCACGCGGGCCTTGGTGACACCGAAGTTGTCCTGGCCGACGTCGTACCGGCCGTTCTGCACACCGGGGATGACGGTCGGAAAGGTGCCGTACTGCACCTTCCACGTGATGCCGAGCACCTTGCCGACGGCGTTGCGCAGGTCGACGTCGAGGCCGATGGGCGTGCCGTCCTCGCTCTCGCCGCCGTGCGGGAGGCCGGTGACGCCCGGCGCGCGGGTGGTGCCCAGGGTGAGCGTGCCGCTGCTCTTCGCCGCGGCGGGCAGCTCCGCCGTCAGCGCGGGGTCGGCCGCGATGCCCGAGACGACGTCCTCGGTCGGGATGGCGGTCGATCCGGCCGACGCGGACGACGACGAGGTGGCGCCGGCTGCCCGGGACTTCGGCGTGCCCGAGTCGTCGGACGAGTCACCGCAGGCGGTCAGCAGGGCGAGGCCGATGACGGCGGTGAGCGTGGCGGCGGCCGGCCGCGGGAGACGGCGGGCGGGGCGTCTTTCGGTGGTCACGGGGGTGCCTTTCGCAGCGGGGTCGAGACGAGTGCGGGCAGGTGTGTGCGCGGCCTGGCGTGAACCGCTCGACGGCGAGCGTCAATTGGAGGAGTGCGGGGGCGATGCGGGACCGGCGCTACAGGACGGCCGCGAGGAAGGACCGCGCCCTGGGGTGGCGGGGGTCGGCGAGGACGTCGGCGGGCGGCCCCGACTCGATGATCCGGCCGCCGTCGAGGAAGGCGACGGTGTCGGCGACCTCGCGGGCGAAGCCGATTTCGTGGGTGACGACGATCATCGTCATCCCGCTCACCGCGAGGTCCTTCATCACGGCCAGGACGTCGCCGACGAGTTCGGGGTCGAGGGCGCTGGTGGGCTCGTCGAAGAGCAGCAGTCTCGGCTCCATCGCGAGCGCCCGGGCGATGGCGACGCGTTGCTGCTGACCGCCGGACATCTGCCGGGGGTAGGAGTCCTCGCGTCCGCCGAGCCCCACCTGTTCCAGCAGGGCGCGCGCCCGGACCGCCGCCTGTTTGCGCGGCACGCCGCGCACCGCGACCGGCGCCTCGGTGATGTTCTCCAGCACCGTCATGTGCGGAAAGAGGTTGAACTGCTGGAAGACCATGCCGACATGGGCGCGCTGCCGGGTGATCGAGCGGGCGCGCAGTTCGTGCAGTCGGCCGCGGCCCGGCCGGTAGCCGACGATGTCGCCGCCGACCTCGACGAAGCCCGCGTCGGGCCGCTCCAGGTGGTTGACGCAGCGCAGCAGCGTGGATTTCCCGGAGCCGGAGGGGCCGAGCAGCACGGTCACCTCGCCCTCATGGACATCCATGTCGACGCTGTCGAGGACGAGTTGCGTGCCGAAGCTCTTGCGCAGGCCGCGGATCCTGACCAGCGGGCGTCCATCGCCGGTCATGACAGACCCGCCAGGTCGGTCCTGGTCCGGCCGAACACCGGGATGTTGGCGCGGGTGACCTCCCAGAAGCCGCGCTTGGGACCACCGCCGCCACCGCGACCGCTGCCGCGCGCGTAGTACCGCTCGACGTAGAACTGGCCGATCGACAGCAGCGTGGTGAGGATGACGTACCAGACGGTGGCCACCAGCAGCAGCGGCATGATGAGGAAGTTCTGGTTGTAGATCAACTGGGCCGAATACAGCAGGTCCTGGACGGCGATGACGCTCACGATGGAGGTCGCCTTGAGCATGCCGATCAGCAGGTTGCCGGAGGCGGGGATGATCGCGGGCATGGCCTGCGGGAGCACGATCTTGCGGAAGATCCGGCCGTTGCCGAGGCCGAGCGCCTGCGCGGCCTCGCTCTGTCCCGGGTCGACGGACAGGATGCCGCCCCTGACGATCTCGGAGGAGAAGGCGGCCACGTCGAGGGTGAGGCCGACGTAGGCGGCGAGGATGCCGCTGAACAGGTGGGCGGTCTTGACGGTGACGAATTCGTGGCCGAAGGGGATGCCGAGCGATATCCGCGGGTACAGCGAGGCGAGTTCGTACCAGAAGAGGAGTTGTACCAGCGGCGGCACGGAGCGCAGCAGCCAGACGTAGCCGAAGCTCAGGGCGCGCAGGACGGGGTTGCGGGACAGGCGCATCGCGGCGATGCCGATGCCGAGGAGGTAGCCGCTGGCCATGACGGCGCCCGTGAGCCACAGCGTGAGTTCCAGGCCGTGCAGGATCGATCCGCGCAGGAAGTAGTCGCCGACGGTGCCCCATTGGAACCGCTTGTTGGTCAGCAGGGTGTGCACCAGCATGGCGAACAGCACCAACAGGACCAGCGCGGAGACCCATTGGCCCGGCCTGCGCAGTGGTACGAGCCTGGCGGCGAGCAATTCGTCGTCCGTGGGGCGGCGGTCGAGGGCGCGCGGCGCGCGGGTCTTCCCCGGTTCGGCCGGTGGTGGAGGATCTTCGGGCACAGCGCGTAGGCGCTGGAAGGTGTCCTGGTGCTCCATGATCGGTGCTTCCCGTCTGGATGTGCGGTCGCGGCAGCGCGCGTACGGCGTCAACGGCCGCGTGCGGCGGGCGGGTTGACGTCGGGAAACGGCGGCGGGGGGGGCGAGCGCGCGGGGGTGTGCGGGGGGGGTGTGCGGGCGCGCGTCGGCGAACGGCTACGCGCCGCCGTGCGGGAAGCGGGGTCGACGTCCCGACGGGACGTGCGGACCTGCGGGCTCCTGGACGGTCAGCGGGCCGGGAGGGTTTCCGGACACAGGGCGCTGCTCACGCGCAGCAGGTCGACGTGGCGCCTGGCGACGTGGAGCTGGAAGGACCCGCCGGGGCGGGGTGTGCCGCCGCTGTCGTGTGCGCCGCGCATGCCCGTCCCCTCACTCGCGTCGGTCCTGCCGGAAAACAGCAATCACGGTAACCGGCCCGTGCCGTGGGGACAATGCCCGCGCGAGTGACGGAGATCGCACGCGGGACACGCATGAAGCGCCGTCCCGTACGGCCGACCCGGCGTTATCCGGCGTCCGGCGCCCCGAACGTCCGCAGTCCGGCGTCGATGAGGTTCGCGGCACGGTGCACGTCGACGGTGACCGCGTCCCGCACCTGGCCGGGCGTGCGGGTCCCGTCGAGGTGGCGGCCGAGGCTGCGGAACTGCACGGGCCACAGCCCGAGCAGTGCGGTGGCCGTGATCTGCGGCTCCGGGTCGCCGGGCTCCGCGCCGGTCCTGCGGGCGAGCAGTCCTGCGGTGACGGCGACGAGTTCGTCGCGGATCTCCCGTTGCTGGGCGCGCAGCGAGGGGGTCGAGTGGATGAGCGCGCCGAAGCGACGGAAGTCCGCGGCGGCGCCGGCCCGGTCGTCCTGGGCGGCGAGCCAGGAGGTGACGCTCGCCAACTCGTCGGCCAGGACCCGCAGCGCCGCCGCGACCGGTGAGAAGCCGGGCGCGGGGTCGGAGAGCGCCACTTCCAGCGAGGCCGCGGTCGCCTGCGGCAGGTCCAGGATCAGCGATTCCTTGGTCGGGAAGTAGTTGAAGACCGTCTTCTCCGACACCCCGCACGCCTCGGCGATTTCGGCGACCCGTACGGCGTCGAAGCCGCGCTCCACGAACATCCGCGTCGCCGCGTCGGAAAGCTGCTGCCGCATCAGGCGCTTCTTGCGCTCGCGCAGCCCCTCACCCTCGGGCTCCCCCGCGGCGGGCGCGCGCAGCACCGTCCAGTTCACCGTGCCCCTGCTCATGTGCACAGCATAGTGCGGGAGCATAATTTATTCTGCTACTGTAAATTTACAGTGACGGTAACTAAGGGAGGCGCATCACCATGAAGACCTGGCAACTGGTCAACATCCTTCTGTCGGCCGCGGTCTCGGGGATGTTCTGGGGTCCCTGGCTCGCCCTCACCCGGTCCATGCCGCGCTTCGAGCCGGACTTCATGCTGCCGCTCGTGCGGAGGCTGAGCCGGAACATGGCCCAGGTGATGACCGTGCTCATGCCCGCGGCGCTGCTGTCCGCGGTTCCCGTCCTGGTGCTGTCCTACGACGGGCACCGCCGCACGTTCTTCCTCACATCGGCGGCACTCGCGCTGTTCGTCGTCGCCCTGGTGGTGACGGCAGCCGTCGAGGTCCCGATCGTCACGCGCATCGGGAGCTGGACGGTCGACACCCTTCCCGACGACTGGCAGGAGCTCCGGGACCGCTGGGGCCGCTTCCACCTCGTACGCATAGGCGCGTCGGTGACCGGGGTCGCTCTCGTACTGGTCGCCGCGGTCTACTGAGCGCTCGTTCTCGGTACAGCGCGCCGGTTCTGGCCGAGCGCCGCCGGTCGAGTGTCGAAGTCTTCGCCCGGCTCATCGACCGGCTGCCCCCCGACGAGGCGGCGGCGCTGGCCGCCGCCGTCCCCGCGCTCGAACGCCTCCGCGCCCTGGACGACGCGCAGCGCGAGCCCGGCCCCGCCTGACCGGCGTCAGCGGCGTCAGCGGCGTCAGCGGCGTCAGCGGCGTCAGCGGCGGTGGAGCGTCTGCACCGCCTCCATCAGCACCTTCGGGTCGTGGCCGCCCTTGTGGACGGGCGGGGGCTGCCGCTCGAGACCGAGCAGTCCCGCCACGGCGGTCCACGCGGTGCGCACCGAGTACTCCACGGTGAAGACGACGTCGTCGGGCACTTCCGCGTACTGCCCGATGAAGGCCAGGTTGGTGGAACCCTCGGGGACCACCTGGGGGCGGTCGCCCGCGGAGCGGACCAGGAACTGGCTGGTGATGTACGGCATCATCGCCGGGATCACGATCGAGTCGTCCAGGATGCGCGGGCGCTCGGCGAACCGCAGGTGCTGAAGGACCTCGTCCAGGATCTCGCGGCCGGTGCACCGCGCCATCGGCTTGCCGACGAAGTCGCCCTCCCGGTCGGGGAAGAGCGCGTAACCCCACCAGACGTACGTATCCTCGGGCTGCTCACGGAAGTGCGGCTGGTGGTTGAGGACGATGGTCAGCAGCCACTTGGAGTCCTTGAACGTGATCAGGCCGCCCTTGCCCGCCTCGCTGCCGCTGAACTCCTCCATCAGCTTGAAGAAGAGCGGGTCCTTGGTCGTGACCGTGAACGACTCCCAGGTGGAGTCCTTGACGGAGGAGTCGAACACCTTCGGGTCGCCGAGCCCGCGGCGCTTGGCGGCCAGCGTCTCCCACAGCGCCCAGGACCCGGCGGTGCTCGTGGTGTCCAGGACGGGCACGGTGTCGGTGCCGCCGAGGGTGGAGTTCGCGGTCATCGAACCGTTGGTGACCATCACCAGGTCGTCGGGGCCGACCGCCGTCTCCTCGGTCGCGCCGCCGCGCACCCAGGTGATGGCCTCCACGGTGAGCTCGTCGCCCGGCGCGAGCCGCAAATCGGTGACGCGGGTGCCCAACTGCACGACGACGCCCTGGTCGGCGAGCCACTTCATCAACGGACGCACGATCGAGTCGAACTGGTTGAACCGCGTGCGGTAGATCCCCGACATGCTGTCGAAGGTCTTGAACAGATGCACGAAGCGGTTCAGATAGCGGCGGAACTCGATCGCGCTGTGCCAGGGCTCGAAGGCGAAGGTGGTGCACCACATCGCCCAGAAGTTGGTGTGGAAGAACTCCTCGTGGAAGCAGTCCGCGATGCGCTTGCCGTCCAGCAGCTTCTCCGGGGTCGCCACGCACGCCACCAACTCCAGACGATCGCGCTCGGAGAAGGTCATCGAGTGCGCGTCGATCACCTTCCCTTCCGCGTCCACCAGCCGGGCGTGGTCGTTCCAGGCGAAGTCCTCGTGGAAGGCGAAGGTGTCCTCGGTGACGGACTTGGTGGGGTCGTCGAGGGAGGGGACGGAGGACAGCAGGTCGTAGGTGCAGTCGAAGTGCACCTCGAACATCCGGCCGCCGCGCATGGTGTAGCCGCTCTCGGGCGTGCCCGCCGCGTCCAGGCTGCCGCCCTCGCGGTCCTGCTCCTCCAGGATCACGATGTCGGAGCCCGTGAATCCGCCCTCGCGGATCAGGAACGCCGCCGCCGAGAGCGACGCGATTCCGCTTCCCACCAGATATGCCTTGGCCACAGCCACTCCTCGATCGGTGTCGTTCGGTACGTCGGAACGTTCGGTGCGTCGGTGTCGGTCGGTGCGTCGCGCAGGTACGTCGGAGCAGGTGCGTCGGTGTCGGTCAGTGCGTCGCGCAGGTACGTCGGAGCAGGTACGTCGGTGTCGGCCGGTACGTCGGAGCAGGTACGCCGGGCACGTCACGGCCTCAGAGGCGGGCCCCGGTCAGGTGGGCGTAGACGACGACATTGCCCAGGTACTGCTGCCGCTTCTTGTCGAATCCGCCGCCGCAGGTGATCAGGCGCAGCTCCGGCCGGGAGGCGGGGCCGTAGACCTTGTTGTTCGGGAAGTCCTTGGCCGCGTAGACCTCGATGGCGTCGATCGTGAACAGGGCGGTACGGCCGTCCTGGCGGTCCACCTCGACGGCGGCGCCCTTCTTGAGCGCGCCGAGGTTGTAGAAGACGGCGGAGCCCTGCCGGGTGTCGACGTGACCGGCGAGGATCGCGGTGCCGACGGCTCCGGGCGCCGTACCGCCCCGGTACCAGCCCGCCAGATTCCGCTCGTCGTCCGGCGGCGCGTCGAGGTGGCCGTCCTGTCGCAGGTCGAGGCCGGTCACCGGGGCGTCGAGGCGGATGGAGGGAATCCGGACCTCGGTCGGCACCGAGGGCGGCAGCACCGTGATCGCCGGGACGCCGGGCCGCGTCGGCGTGGGGTTCGGCGTGTCGTCCTGCGCCGCGAACGCCTGGGCGGCGCCCGGCTGCGGCGGGGGCGTCTGCGACTGGGCACCGTTGCTGATCAGGGTGATCCCGACGGACACCGCGACCGTCGTCAGCACGGTCAGCGCGATACGGCGGAGCAGGCCGCTGCCTGCGGGGGCGTTGTGGTCCACGGGGTCTGCCTGTCTGACGTCACGTAGGGGGGAGGCGGCTCGGGCTGCCGAAAGACGCGGCCTCCCGGGGGACACGGCCAATCGGATGACGCGGCGAGAAGGCGCCGGGGCGCGGCCCCGCACCGCGCGGTACGACCACGGGGTACGGGGCACGGGTGCGACCGCGGCGGGGCGGTGAGGCCGTGACGGCCGGTGACCAGGACCGCGTCAGGGCTGCGCGCCCCGCGTCGGCGACCTCGCGTCGGACCTTCGTCAGACCTGGCCACCGGCGCGGCGGCGGCGCAGTACGAGGGTGCCCGCGCCGACGACACCGAGCAGACCGGCGCCGAGCGCGATCTCGGTGGTGTTGCCGCCCTCGCTCGTGCTGCCGATGCCGGTGTGCACGGTGCCGGACGGGACCTTGGCGTCCGGGCAGACGCGCGAGGCGTCGGAGGCCGTGACGTTGACCTGGTTCTCCAGCGCGGAGAGGTTGTCCTGCTCGGCGGTGCCGGGGTGGCCGCCCGCCGCGACCTGCTTCTTGTAGTCCGCCAGCGCGGCGTCGTAGTCGGCCTGCGCCTTGTCGGCGGCGGCCACCGCCTTGGTGCACTCGGCCGTGGTCTGCGGCAGCGCGGCGGCGGCGTGAGCGGCCGGAGCGGCCAGCGCGATGCTCGCACCGAGAACGGCGGTGCCCAGAAGCGTGTTGATCGAACGCATGAGTGATCCTCCAGCGAGTCCGGACGCGGATGCCGGTGCACCGCGACGGGGGAAATCCGTGCTCGCGCTTCCGAGGCAACCCGGCGGCCGGGCACCGCGCCTGCTGACAACCCGTCACTTCTGGCGGCATCCGGCAGCGTGTCGCGCTCGACATGCGGCAATTCCACAGGTCAGCGTGGTATCGCGGCTCCGCCCGACGCTCCGTCACTCGGATCGCCGAATGGGTGAGTCCGCGCGGGCACGCGTCCGGCCCCGTATCCAGGCGGCATCCGACCCCGTACCCGACCGTGAGCCCGGCGTCCGCTCCCGGCCGCGAGCCCCGCCTCCGCTCCCGGCGCATGCGACCGCCGGTCAGATCCAGCCGCGCCGGGTCGCGACCACCCCGGCCTGGAGGCGGTTGGTGACCCCGAGACACCCGTGGAGGCCGCTCATCCGGCGGCGCATCGTACGGATGGACCAGCCGAGCTGACGAGCGATGGCCTCGTCCTTCAGGCCGCCGACCAGCAGCGACAGCATCAGCCGGTCCTCCCCGGCCGGCGGGTCCTCGGCCGGGGCGTTCAGCGGGGCGGCCTGCTGCCAGCACAGCTGCCAGTGATCAGCTGCCAGCGGCTGGACTCCGTCGGCGGCTGGACCACCACCGACGGCGGCGGGCACTGGAAGGGGCTGCGCAAGGACGACGTCTACCGCGCCGTCGTGGCCGATCCGAACCGGCGCGGCCGGATCCGGCGCGGCGGCTACGGCGGCGTCTTCTCCTCCGACGACCTCGGCGTCACGCTCACCAAGGCGGCGGGCGTCGAGGCGCGGAAGGCGTCGCGCAGGGCCGCGAGGCGGTCCCGCGGCAGCCCGGCGGGGGCGAAGAGGGCGTGGCCAAGGTCCAGCACGTCGCTCAGCGCGTGCAGGGCGTCCAGCCGCAGGCCGGGGAGCGGGGTTCAACGCGTCGGCGATGTGGCGGCACCTGGAGGCGCGGGCGCTACGGGAGGGACCCGCCGCTCCCCCGTCGGCGCCGGTTCCGTAACGCCGACAGCCGCGCCTCCGCACAGGGCGGGGCACGGCTGTCGGCCCGTCAGGTCACCGCTACAGAAGTGGCGTTCAGAATGTTCAGGACACGGAGCCCCGTTCGCGATCCGTCCTGAAGTCGGCGTGCAGCCTGCGAGAGTGGTCCACCGTGCGGGCCGGGCCGGTCAGGGCGCAGACGACGGTGAGCCGCAGATCGGTGGAGGAGGCGCCAAGCCGCAGCTCCAACTCCCCCGGTTCCACGACGCGTCGGCCGTCGCGGCCGGTGAACGCGGCCAGGTCGGCGGGCACGGTGACCTCGACGCGAGCCGACTCGCCGGGCGCGAGGGCGACCCGGTGGTAGCCGACCAGCCGCTGCACGGGCTGCACGACCGAGGCGACCGGGTCGTGGAGGTAGAGCTGGACGACCTCGGTGCCGTCCCGACGACCGGTGTTGCGCACGGTGAAGGCGAGCGCGATCTCCCCGTCCGTCCCGGTGTGCAGGCGCGGCACGTCCAGGTCCGTCCACTGGAATCGGGTGTACGTCAGCCCGTGACCGAAGGCGAAGGCCGCCGTAGGGTCGATGCTGGAGACCTCGCTGGCCTTGCCGAGGCGCGCCGCCAGATACGTGGACGGCTGGACGCCGGGGCGGCGCGGAACGCTGACGGGCAGTCGGCCGGAGGGCTCGACCCGGCCGCTGAGGATTCCGGCGACGGCGGCGGTGCCCTCCTCGCCGGGGAAGAAGGACTGCACGACGGCGGCGGCCTCGGTGGCGGCGCGGCCGAGCGCGTAGGGCCGCCCGGCCAGCAGGGTGACGATCAGCGGGGTGCCGGTGCCCGCGAGCGTGTCCAGCAGGGTGTCGAGGAGCTGCTGCTGCACGCCGGGCAGCGTCAGCGACTCCGCGTCGCAGCCCTCTCCGCTGGTGCCGCGTCCGAACAGGCCCGCCCGGTCGCCGAGGGCGAGGACGACGGCGTCCGCGCCGCGTGCCACCCGGACCGCCTCGGCGAAGCCGTCGGTGTCGGCGCCGTCGATGCTCGCGCCGAGCGCCGAGACGATCCGCGCGCCGGGGAATTCGGCGACCAACGCCTCGCGCAGGGTGGGCAGTTCGATGCCGAGCGGGGTGTCGGGGTGCTGTCCGCCGACGTGTACGGGGAAGGCGTAGCAGCCCAGCACGGCGGTGGGGGTGTGGGCGTTGGGGCCGATGACGGCGATGGTCGCGGGGCGGTCCAGCGGCAGGGTGTCGCCGTCGTTGCGCAGCAGGACGACGCTCTGCTCGGCGACCTGCCGGGCGATGGCGCGGTTGGCGGGCGGGTCGAGGTCGACCCGGCCGCGCAGCGCCTCGGTGTCGATCCCGGCGTCGGTGAGGTCGGCCGTGCCGTCTGCGGGGGCCGTACCGTCGGCGGAGGCCGTGCCAAGGCCCTTGAGGGCGGCGGGAGTCGGGTCCCAGTCGGCGTCGAGGAGTCCGAGCTGTGCCTTCTGGATCAGCACCCGGCGTACCGCGCGGTCGACGAGGGCTTCGGGCACCTTCCCGTCGGCGACGGCCTTGAGCAGGGGTTCGCCGTACGCCTTCACGGTGGGCAGTTCGACGTCCACGCCAGCCGCGAGGGCGGCGGCCGCCGCTTCGCCGAGGGTGCCCGCCACGCCGTGCAGCGTCTGGAGGAAGGCGATGCCGAAGTAGTCGGCGACCACGGTGCCGGTGAACCCCCAGGTGTCCCGCAGGAGTCCGGTCAGCAGGTGTTCGTCGGCGGCGGAGGGGACGCCGTCGGTGTCGGTGTAGGCGTGCATGACCGAGCGCACCCCGCTCTCCCGGATCGCCATCTCGAACGGCGGCAGGATCACGTCGGCGCGCTCCCGTACGCCCATGCCGACCGGGGCGAGATTGCGGCCCGCGGTGGAGGCGGAGTAGCCAGCGAAGTGTTTGAGGGTGGCGACGACTCCGGCGGACTCCAGGCCCTGGACGTAGGCGGTGCCGAGGGTCCCGACGAGGTACGGGTCCTCTCCGATCGTCTCCTCGACGCGGCCCCAGCGGGCGTCGCGCACCACGTCGAGGACCGGGGCCAGGCCCTGGTGCACGCCGACCGAGCGCATGTCGTCGCCGATGGCGCGGGCCATGCGGCGGATCAGCGCGCGGTCGAAGGTGGCGCCCCAGGCCAGCGGTACGGGGTAGGCGGTGGCGCCCCAGGCGGCGAAACCGGCCAGGCACTCCTCGTGGGCGAGCGCGGGGATGCCGAAGCGGTTGGCCCCGGCGATGGCGCGCTGGGTGCGCAGCAGCGACAGCGCGCCGAGCGCGGGGTCGACCGGCGCGGTCCCGAACGACCGGGTGAGCTGCCCGAGTCCTTGCGGCAGCAGCGCCTCCAGGTCGACCGGTGCTTCCATCTCGTGCTGGAACGGGGCGACTTCGCCGCCGTCGTCGGACGCTCCGACCCAGACGCCGACGAGTTGCGCGGCCTTCTCCCGCAAGGTCATCGCGGAGATCAGCGCGTCGGCCCGCAGTTCGGGGGCCAGGTCGGGGTCGCGCCAGGGTTCGGTGACGGGTTCTGTCTCTTCGACCACGGTGTCGGTCACTTTCCTCCGACGCCCATGAGGCCCTGGACCAGGGCGCGCCGGGCGAACAGGTAGACGATGAAGATGGGCAGCATCGACAGCACCACCGCGGCCAGCAGGCCGGGGACGTCGATGCCGTGCTCTGTCTGGAAGTTGTAGAGGCCGAGGGTGATGACCTTGGACGAGTCGGACTGCGTCAGGACCAGCGGGAACAGGAAGCCGTTCCAGGACTGGAGCGCGGAGAAGACCACGATGGTGGACAGGCCGCCCTTGGACAGCGGCAGCACGAGCTGGAAGAAGACCCGCCAGGGCGCGGCGCCGTCCATCGCCATGGCCTCGTAGAGGTCGGGGGTGATGTCGCGCATGACGCCGGACAGGATCAGCGCGCACACCGGCATGGAGAACGCGGCGGTCGGCAGGATGACGCCGATGAGGTTGTCGTAGAGACCGGCCTTGGTGATGACGTAGAACATCGGCACGATCACGGCCTGCGCGGGGATGGCCAGGCCCAGCAGGAAGACCCGGAAGACGCCGGTGGTGAGGCGCCCACGGCCGCGGACGATCGCGTACGCCAGCGGCGGCACGAGCAGCAGCACGATGGCGACGACGGCGAGGGTGACCAGCACCGTGTTGAGGAAGTACTGGCCGAAGCCGTTGTGGAAGTCCTGCGTGTAGTTCTTCAGCGTGAAGTGCCGGGGGAAGCCCAGCGGGCCGCTCTTGAAGTAGTCGCTGCGGCTCTGGAGGGTCGCGGCGAGCATCACGTACAGCGGCAGGCCCACGAGGAAGAGCCAGACCAGGGAGCCGAGCCCGGCCAGGTAGTTGGGGCGGTGGCGGTTGGTTCGGCGTGTCATCACAGGCCCTCCGCCGAGCTGCGCATCTTGTCGTATCCGGAGACCTTGACGACGATCAGCGAGACGATCGTGGCGATCACGACGAGGACCAGGGCGATGGCGGAACCGCCGCCGAAGTCGAAGCTCTTGAACGCCTTTTGGTACATGTAGTAGGCGCTGATGGTGGTGTCGGTGCCGGGGCCGCCCTGGGTGAGGATCAGCACGGTGTCGAAGGTGGTGAGGCCGCCGACGACCATCAGGATCATCGAGGTGATCATGGTGTTGCGCAGTTGCGGCAGGGTGATGTGCCAGAACTGCCGGATGGTTCCCGCGCCGTCGATGGCCGCCGCCTGGTAGAGCACGGGCGGGACGGCGCGCGCGGCGCCCTGGTAGATCAGGGTGTGGAACGGGGTGTACTGCCAGGCGCCGACGAAGACGAGCACGCCGATGGCGCCGGACCGCATGCCGAGCAGATTTCCGTCCCCGAAGAGCCATCTGGCCTGTGCGGGCACACCGAAGTTGGGGTCGAGCATCGCCCGCCACAGGACCGAGATCGCGGTGGCCGACAGCAGCAGCGGGATGAAGTAGACCGCCGAGAGGATCGCGCGGTTGCGCTGGTGGCCCGCGGCCCAGACGCCGAGCAGCAGGCTCAGCGGTGTCTGGATCACGACGCCGAGCACCGTGATCAGCGCGCTGAGCCACAGGCTCTGGATCATGGTGTGGTCGTGGATCAGCGCCTTCCAGTTGGCCACGCCCGCCCACCGGGGTGAGCCGAGGCCGTCCCAGCTCGTGAAGGACAGCACGGCGACCAGCAGCAGCGGAACGACGGCGAAGCAGACGAAGAACAAGGTGGCGGGAACCGCCCAGGCCAGACCTGGGCGGGTCACCGCGGAGCCGGAGCGGCGGCCCATCCCGGCCCGGTGGGCCGTGCCGCTCCGTGCCGCAGGGGGCGATGTGGTGATCATGTGGAGGGTTCCCTGGTCAGGACGACGGCAGGGCCTGCATGGCCTTGATGAACCCGTCGGCGTCGAGCTTGCCGTCGAAGAACTGCTGGACCGCCGTGTGCATCGCGGTGCTCGCCGACTGCGGGTACGCCTGGTCCCAGGAGAGCTGGAAGGACTTCGCGTCCTTGACCAGGTTGTACTGGTACTTGGAGTAGGCGGGATCGGCCGAGGTGTCGAGGAACTTCTCGGTGTTCCTCGTCGTCGGCAGATTGCCGATGCCGAGCTGTGCCTGCACGAATTCGTCGCTGTACTGGAGCTTGAGGAATTCGGCTATCGCGTCCGGGTACTTGGTCTTCTTCAGCACCGAGTAGAAGTTGTTGGTGTTGCCCACCACGTCGGTCGGGTCGCCGACGCCGCCGGTCACGGTCGGGAAGGTGCTGAAGCCGAGGTCGTTCTTGGCGAAGTCGGCGTTGGCGTCCTGCTGGGTGGAGTAGTACCAGGAGCCCATCAGCTCGAACCCGGCCTTGCCGGTGGCGACCAGGGCCGCGGAGCCGTTGTCGGTGAACTTCACCGAGTCGTAGTTGGTGCCGAAGGCACCGGCGTCGACCAGCTCCTTGAGCATCGACAGCGCCTTCTTGCTGTCGGCGCTGGCCCAGGCGCTCTTGTCGCCCGCGAGCGCCTTCTCGAACAGGCCGGGGCCCGCGACGCGGTCGTAGACGTACTCGTACCACATCAGGGTCGGCCACTGGTCGCCGCCGCCGAGCGCGATCGGGGTGATGTGCTTGGACTTCAGGACCTTGACCGCGTTGAGCAGGTCGTCCCACGTCTTGGGCTCGGTCAGGCCCGCGTCGGCCAGCACCTTCTTGTTGTTGAAGAGCAGGACGGGCTGGGTGCCGCGCATCGGGATGCCGTAGGGCTTGCCGTCCACCTTGGCGCTGTCGAACACCGACGTCAGGAAGTTGTTCTTGAGCCCCGGGTCCTTGGCGATCATCTCGTCCAGCGGCAGCAGAAGCCCCTTCTTGACGAAGGGGGCGATGCTGCCGCCACCCCAGTTGAAGAAGACGTCGGGCGCCTGCTTGGTGCTGATGAGCGTCTGCAGCTTCTGCTGGTAGTCCGCGCCGGGGATGGTGTCGAGGACCGCCTTGACCTTGGACGTCTTGTTGAACGTCGCGACGATCTGCTTCTCGACCTTGTTGGTCGCGTCCCCGTAGACCAGCACGTGGAACGAGCCGGCGCCGCCCGAGTCGCCGCCGCTGCTGCCGCCACAGGCGGCCAGGGACATTCCGAGCACGAGCGCCACGCCGCCGGCCAGGGCTCTGGCGGTCGCGGCGCGGGAGAGCAATGCGCGCTTCTTCATCGGTCCAGCCTTTCGAAAGATTCGGCATCATCGCCGAAATTTGCTGCGCGCTGTGACGGTAAAGTGCGCCCGGAGAGGGGGTCAAGGCTCGCGTCACGGGTTACCAAAGCGTGACCCAACACCCGATCGGGCCACCGAACTGACGCGGTGTCGGCTTCGACAGTTTCGAGAAAGATGTCGGAACACGGGACGAGACCGGCGAGCGGGGCCGACGGCGGGCCGGACGCGGGGGCGGCCCTGCCTTACCGTTTCAATGACGTTTCAATTCCGCGCCGCGACAATGCGAAGCCTTGGCCGAAGGATGTATTGACCCCCAGCTCAATCGCGCCATAGGTTCAGCGGCGCCGAATTGAATCGTTCTTAGTGGTGCGGGCTGCGGGACGCGGCTCGTGGAACACCTGGAGCCCTCTTGTCCTCTGCGCATCCCCTCCGTGGCACGCTCTCCCGACGGTCGGTCCGCATCGCGCAGGCCGTCGCCGTCGTCGGCGCGCTCACCGCGACCATGGCCCTGTCGGGGCCGGCCTCCGCCAACTCCCCCCACTCCGCCTCCTGGCGGAAGTACGTACGGGCACCGTCGAGCCGCGAGGTGCGGCCGGTCGCCGTGACGGCCACCACCGGCGACGTCGCCCACCCTCAGGGCGTCCTCGGCAAGGGCACCGCCACCCTCAACAGGCCCGCCCCCAAGCCCGAGCCGACGTGGCCGGCCGACACCACGGCCACCGCCTCCTCGTACCACGACGGCAACAACGGCAACGACGGCAAGCCCCGTACCTACGTGCCGGGCAACGCGGTCGACGGCGACACCGACACGTTCTGGAACGACGCGAACGCGGCCACGTATCCCGCCTGGCTGGAGATCACCAGCCCGACCCCGGTCACGCTCCCCGGCATCACGGTGCTGTCCAACAGCGACGGCGTCCCGCAGGACTTCACCGTCGAGACCTGGGACGGCTCTGCCTGGACCACCCGCGCCACCGTCACCGGCAACTCCGACGTGCGGCGCGCGGTCGCCTTCTCCTCGTCCGTGACCACCGCGCGGGTGCGGATCACCGTGACCAAGGACCAGTCCTCGGGCAAGGGCGAGTACACCAGGATCAACGAGGTGTGGCCGGGGCTGGTCGCCGCCGAGCCGGTGCCCAGCGTCACGCTCGACTTCGGCAAGGTCGTCTCCGGCTACCCCCGGATCAGCTTCGCGGGCGCCTCGGACAACAGCCCCGGCGTGCGGGTGGCCTTCTCCGAGACGCTCGACTACCTCACCGACCGCTCCGACTACACGCGCTCCGACGTCTCCGGCGGCCCCGGCACCGATCAGTACGCGGTCCCCCGGCAGGGCGGGATCTGGACCGACCACAAGAGCTGCCTGAGCGGTACGAAGGTGTGCGCCGACGGTCTGCACGGCTTCCGCTACATGAGGATCAGCCTGGACGCGCTCCCCTCCGACGCGCCGCTCGCGCAGCCGTCGGGCACCGTGCGGATCGACGGTGTCTCGCTCGACTTCACCCCGTTCCTCGGCACCCCGGACTCCTACACCGGCTGGTTCGAGTCCTCGGACGCCGAGCTGAACCAGTACTGGTACGACGCCTCGTACACCAACGAACTGGTCACCGACACCTTCCGGTCGGACGACGTCGACCCGCGCAACGCCGACAGCCCGACGCTGGACGGCAAGCTCGTGCTGCACGACGGCGCCAAGCGCGACCGCGACCCGTATGTGGGCGATGTCGCGGTCTCCGGCCGCACCACGTATCTGACCCATGACGCGGCGGTCGCCGCCAAGAACGTGCTGGCCGACCTCGCCGACCACCAGCGCGGCGACGGCTGGATACCGCCCGCCTCGATCAACACCTACACGCTCCCGCTGTTCGACTACCCGCTGTGGTGGGTGACCAGTAGCTGGGACTACGTGCTGTACACCGGCGACACGGCCTACGCCCGCGACTACTACGCCAACCTGGTCAAGACGCTGGACAGTTGGTACCCGAGCGTCACCGACGCCAACGGCCTGCTGTCCAAGGGCCTGAACGGCACCGGCGGTTACGGCGACTACGCCTTCCTGCCCCGCAGCGGCGAGGTCACCTACTACAACACCCTCTACGTCCAGGCGCTCAAGGACGCTGCGGCGCTGGCGACGTCACTCGGCCACGGCGCGGACGCCGACCGCTGGCAGAAGCGCGCCGCCACCGTGAGCACGGCGATCAACACCCGTCTGTGGGACAGCGCCGCGGGCGCCTACCTCGACTCGGCGACCGGCGCGGTACGGCACGGGCAGGACGGCAACGGCCTGGCCGTGGTCGCCGGGGTCGCCGACCCGACGCGCGCCGCCTCGGCGCTCGACCACCTGTCCCGGACCACCGCCCAGCCGTACGGCAACGCCTTCATGGACAACAACACCCTGGTCCCGGACGGCTCCCAGCGGGTCTACGCCTTCACCTCGTACCCCGAGATCCAGGCCCGCTTCCTGGCGGGCAAGGCCGACTCCGCCATCGACGAGATCAAGCGGCTGTACGGCTGGATGGCCGGGCACGGGCCCCGCATCACCGACTGGGAGGGCATCGGCCCGGGCGGTTCGATGTACGAGGGCGGCTTCACCTCGGCCGCGCACGGCTGGTCGACCGGGGTGGTCCCGGCACTGACCAACGACCTGCTCGGCGCGACGCCCGTCACTCCCGGCTTCGCCACTTGGAGCGTCGCACCGCATCCGGGCTCCGTCACCTGGGCGCGCGGTCAACTTCCCACGCCGCACGGTCCGTTGACCGTCGACTGGAAGCGCGGCGGCGGTGACCGGCAGTTCACGCTCGACCTGACGGCGCCCAAGGGGACGTCCGGTGTCGCCGACCTGCCCGCGACGGGCACGCGCGTCACCGTCAAGGTCGACGGCCGGGTCGCCTGGGACGGCTCGGGGGCGCACGCCTTCCAGGCCACGCTCAAGGACGGCCGGGTGACGCTGCGCGGCATCCCGGCGGGCAGCCACACGATCACGGTGACCGGCAAGGCGTCCTGAACCGTCCGCCGCACACGCCCTCTCCCGGACCGGCGCCTCGGCCGGTCCGGGAGAGGCCGGTCTCAGGAGCGGTCCGGGAGCGGCCGGTCTCAGGAACGGGCCGTGGATTCCGGGAGAGCCGTGGAATCCGGGACATCCGTGGAACCGACGTAGTGGACGGTCGGCCGGGGGTGCATCAGGAAGTCGTGGTGCGAGATGTTCCAGGCGTAGGCCCCGGCGAGCGCGAACAGCACCCGGTCGCCCGCGCGGAGTCCCGCCGCCGGGACCCGCCGGGCGAGCACGTCCTTGGGTGTGCACAACTGGCCTGCCAGCGTGACCAGTTCGCCGTCGGCCGCCGAGCGCGGCCACGGGTGCGGCCAGTCGTCGACCGGCAGCAGCGCGCAGGGCTGGTCGTGGCCCTTGGCCGCCGGGGTCCGCAGATGGTGGGTGCCGCCGCGCAGCACCGCGAACTCCTCGCCGTGGCTGGGCTTCACGTCCAGCACGTCGGTGGCGTACCAGCCGCAGTACGCGGTCAGGGCGCGGCCCGGTTCGATGCGCAGCAGCGGTCCGGGGTGGGCGTCGAGCAGCCGGGCGAGCCCCTCGCCGTACGCGGCCCAGTCGAAGCGGTCCGCCGGGCGGGTGTAGTCGACGGCCATGCCGCCGCCGACGTTGACCTCCCGGAGCGGGACGCCGTGCCGCGCCGTGAGGTCACTCGCCCAAGCGACCACGGCTTCGGCGACGGCGAGCAATCGCGGCGCCGGGAGGCCGCTGGCCAAATGGGCGTGCACACCGCGCAGTTCGAGGTGCGGATGGCTGCCGTCGGTGAGCGCGCGGACGGCCGCGTCGGCCTGCGCCGGATCGAGGCCGAAGGGCGAGGGTCCGCCGCCCATGGCCAGCACTCCCGTCGCCAACTCCCCCGGTGCGACAGCGAGGTTGAAGCGCAGCAGCACGCCGACGCGGGTCCCGCGCGCGGCCACGAGATGCGCGAGCACGCGCAGTTCGTACGCGCTTTCCACGTGGAAGCGGTCCACGCCGAGGTCGAGCGCGGCCGTGATCTCGGCGGGGGTCTTCCCCGGTCCGCCGAAGGCCAACGGGCGGCCGGGCACCGCCGCCCCCACATGGGCGGCCTCGCCGCCGGACGAGACCTCGTAGCCGGTCACGTACGGGCCGAGCGCCGCCAGGATCTCCGGCTCCGGGTTGGCCTTCGCCGCGTAGTACAGCTCCGCCCGCTCGGGCAGCGCCGCCCGCACGGCCGCCGCGTGCGCGCGCAGCGCCGCCAGGTCGTAGAGGTAGGCGGGCAGTTGGGAGGTCGGAAGGGCGAGAGCCGTGGTCCGTACGGAGTCGGGGACAGCGACAGGTGCGGGTGCAGGTGCGGGTGCGGTCATGACTGCGTCCTCGCGTCGTCGGGATCGCGGTCGGCGCCGCGCACGGGGTGTCCGGGTCCGCCGTCCGGTACCGGCAGGACGTGCTCGGCGAGCGGTGCCGGCAGGACGTCCTCGGCGAGCGGCGACGGCAGGCGTACGTACCCCGCGAACCGGTCGGCCGCGCGTTCCCAGCGGGTGAGGAGATTGGCCTTGGCGGGCAGCGGTGCTCCGGCGAGCAGGGCGTCGAGCCGGGGGTGATGGCCGTGCTCGTCCGCGTGGTCGCGGATGGCGCGGCGGACCTCGGCCCACAGGGCGGGTTCGGTGTCCGGGTGGAGGTCGGCGAGGGCGGCCAGCATCTCGGCGACGTGGTTGACCAGCAGGCAGTAGACCACCCGGTCCCAGCCCCGGTCGGCGTCGTAGCGCAGGGGCTCCGCGACCTCGGGCGGCAGCGCGGCGAGGGCGTCGGCGCAGGGGCCCGAGAGCAGTTCGGGGACCAGTTTGGTGCCCTCCAGGTCGCGGAAGAGCACCTGGACGGGGTCTCCGTCGGTGTCGACGCAGACCAGCACGTTCTGGAGGTGGGGTTCGAGCACCACGCCGTGGTCGAAGTAGGCGGCAAGCACCGGGGGTACGAGCAGCCGCAGGTAGGCGCGCCACCAGCGCAGGGCCGCCGCCGGGCCGCCGTCCGCGACCAGCCGGGAGATGTGCCCCGGTCCTGTCGGGTACTCGTCGGCGACGGCGGCGGCCAGCAGCGCGGTGCCGCCGGGGCCGAGCCGCCGGTCGAGCCCTTCCCTGACGATCACGCCGAAGCCTTCGAGCAGCGACTGGTCGGGGCGGCCGTCGCGGCCGGGCAGGGCCAGGCTGCGGTAGGCGGGCTCGCGCAGGACGTCGGCGCCGGGGAAGCGGGCGGCGAGGTCGGCGAAGGCGGGCCGCAGCATCCGGGTCAGGGCGACGGCCCCGGCCAGTTCGTAACTGGCGTTCTTGCGCAGGCAGTTGGTGATCCGCACATTGAGGCTGAATTTGAGGAAGGTGTCGCCGTCGTAGAGGGTGCGGACGGAGGCGGTGGCGGCGAAGCGGGTCCTGCCGGGGCCCAGGTCCAGCACGTCGCGGCGGTCCAGGGCGGCGCGCAGCGCGGGGTGGCGGCGCAGCAGGTCGTACTGCCAGGGGTGGGCGGGCAGCAGCCGGTAACCCGTGGGCACGGCCGCGAGCCGGTCCAGCGGGTCGGTGGCGCCGGGCTCGGCGCACTCCTGGACGGTCAGATCCTCGCGCACGGCGAGCAGCCGCAGCGGGAAGGACGCCGAGGTCTCCGGTGCGTAGGCGGCCCATGAACCGGGGTCGCCGCCACGGGACTTGGGGGCCGGGTGGAAGCGGTGGCCATAGACGAGCGACTGTTCCGAGGCGAGGTATCCGGCGAGCGGGAGCCCGGCCGCGACGGGGCGCGGGGCGCACAGCGCGGTGGCGACTCCGTGGTGGCTGGACTCCACCTGGTCGAGGAATTCGTCGTTGGGCACGCCGGTGAGCGAGGTCAGCTCGGCGTGGGTGTGTTCGGCCAGCCGTCGCCAGTCGATCTCGGTCCAGTCGTCGTGGCCGGTCTGTTCCGTGACCGGTCCCGCGAAGCGGTGCGCGCCGAGCAGTGAGGTGCGGCGCAGCGCGACCCGCAACCGTACTCCGGTGCGGGGCAGCCGTACCAGCAGGCGGCCGTCGATGACGGCGGTCTGGTGCTCGGGCCCCGACACCTCGCGGAGCAGGCAGTTCAGCAGGGTGTGGGCCACGGCCCGGTCCGCGTCGGGCAGTCCCGCGTGCCGGGCGCAGTCGGCGGGTCCGGTGATGGTGGGCAGCGTCATCAACGGCTCCGCAGAAGGTAGTTGGGTCCGGTGGTGTAGTGCTTGTTGATGTCGGTGGCTCCTGAGCGGTCCTTGGTGAGCAGCGTGCCCGCGCTCACCATCGCTTTGACGGGCAGGCGCGGTGCGTCGAGCACACGCGCGCGCAGGGTCTCGCCCGCTTCGCCCGGCCCGGTGCCGAGCCGCCGCGCGGCCCGGTCGAGCAGGTCGCGTACGCGGCCGAGCAGGTCTTCCAGCGGGGCGCGGCCGAGCCGCGCGAGAGCGAACGCGTAGGCGCCCGCGCACAGATGGACGGTGATGGTGGTGAACAGATCGGCCACCGGGCCGTCGTCGTCCACCAGGATGCGCGGGTCGTCGAAGGCGGCGCGCTCCGGCGCGTCGGGGCCGAGGGCCGCGCGCAGCCGCACGCGGTTGACGCGCAGGCCGTCGTCGTCCTTGAGGAGCAGGCGCAGCCGGGTGCGGCCTTCGGGGTCGTCCAGCAGCAGCGAGATGTTCTGCTGGTGGGACTCCAGGGCGATGCCGTATCCGAAGAGCGTGGTCTGCCAGTCGAGGAGCAGGGTGAGGACCGCGTCGAGCAGGGCGAGCGGGTCACCGCCGTAGTAGCGGTCGGCG
This sequence comes from Streptomyces sp. NPDC088910, assembly GCF_044749865.1. Taxonomy (NCBI): domain Bacteria; kingdom Bacillati; phylum Actinomycetota; class Actinomycetes; order Kitasatosporales; family Streptomycetaceae; genus Streptomyces; species Streptomyces sp. NPDC088910. The sequence continues at coordinate 74,459 of NZ_JBIVIV010000010.1, read as the reverse complement.
AGGTGGTCGATGACCGGCCGGCCGTCGGGAGCCTCGGCGAGCAGCGCGGCCATGGGCAGGACGGCGCAGCCGTCGAGGCCGGGCGGGTGGCGGCGGACAAGCACGGCGAGGAGTTCGTGGCCCGCGTGCGCGAACCGGGTCTCGTCGGCGTGCAGCACGCTGTCGCGGAAGCGCGGTTCGCGCGCGGTCACCGCCTCCAGCAGCCGCTGCCCGGCCGCGCCGTCGATCAGGCTGCCCGGTTTGATCGTGCGCCGGTTGAGCAGCCCCAACGTCGAGGTGGCCAGGGGCAGTTTGAGGTGGGTGCCGGGGTCGGCGAGGACCGCGACGGTGCGGGTCGACAGTGTGGGCGCCACCTCCAGGTACGTACGGTCGGCCAGTACGGACCTGCCGTCGAGGCCGGTGGCGCGCAGCGCGTCCCGTAGCGGGCCGTCCGCCGTGAGGGGGTGGACGGGGAAGGCGACATGGGTGCCGTCCAGCTCCTGCGGCAGGCCGAGGGTGAGGGCGGACGGCCGCAGGTCGCCGAGGCCGAGGCCGTCGGGTGCCCGATCGCCGTCCGCGCCCTGCACGGTGACGGCCTCCCTGGGCAGGGCGAGCCAGCGCAGGGCGAAGCGTGGCGCGAATTCGGGCGCGTGGGCGATGAGTTGCTGTTCCGTCAGTCCGCTGCGGGCGGCGGAGGTCGGGTGCACCGGGTGGCCGTACCGGGCGGCCAGGGTGTCGTACGCGAGGGCGCCGGTGAGTCCGGTCCACCCGGCGGGGTCACCGCCGTGGCGTGCGGTGAGCCGGGCCACGGTGTCGGCGCGGGTCGCGGTCCGCAGCCGCAGGGCGGTCAGCGCGTCCCGGTACTCGGTCGCGAAGGCGGTGAAGCCCGCGCGGTCCTCGGGCGCCGCGAGAGCGCGCAGCGCCGCCAGGACGTCCTCGCCGGTCGTCAACTCCCGCCCGCCGGGTTCCTGGAGGAGCAGCGGAAGCCGGGCGGCGTACTCGCTCTGGAAGCCGTCCGCCGTGACCGGCACCAGGAGCGCCGACTCCTCCCCTGCCGGGTCGGTCACGGGCAGCGGCAGCGGCAGCGGCAACACGTCCGCATCGGCCTCGGGGACCGGCAGTCGCAGCCAGTCGCCGTCGGGGCGGCGTACGAGGGCGCTGCCGGTGCGCAGGCGCACGACGTCCTCGCGCAGCAGCGTGCTCAACACGTCGATCAGCAGGGCGCGTTCTTCGTCTCCGGCGGCCCGGCCGGTCACCGTCACGGCGTGATCTCCCAGCGGTGCTCGGCGAGGAAGCCGGTGACGGCCTGCTCCACGGCGTCCTCGTCGGGTCCGATGGCCCGGACGACGCCCAGCAGGTCGCGGTTGGTGCGGTGCAGCGGATGCCGTTCGCCGACCGCCCGCAACGGCCGGTAGGTCAGGCGCACGCCGTCGGCCGTCAGGTCGGCCGGGCCGGGGGCGGCGGTGAGGGTGCCCGCCTGCCGCGCGTAGGGGTAGTCGAGCCGGGCGGCGCGGCCGGTCGCGGTACGCAGGTAGGCCGGGAGGGGTTCGCCCAGATGGGTGCGGAGGATGTGTTCGAAGAGCGGCAGGTCGAGCAGTTCGGCCAGCAGCAGGTCGCACTGGTCGCCGATGGCGCGGTAGTTGACCTCGATCAGGCGCGCGCGCCCTTCGTGCAGCACGAATTCGGTGTGGCAGGCGCCGAATCCGACGCCGAGGGCGTCGAGTTGGGCGAGGACCTGGTCGACGACGGGCGCGGGGTGCGCGGGGACGAAGGTCAGCCGCTCCTCGATGAAGTACGGCGGCGGGGACAGCGTGGTGCGGAAGCCGCCCAGCACATGGCGGGTCGTACCGTCGCCGAGGGTTTCCAGGGTGAGCAGTTCGCCGGGCAGGAACTCCTCCACGACCAGTGCGGCGCCCGGCCGGTCGGCCTGGATCCGCCGGACGCGGCGCTCCAGGTCCGCCGGGTCCTCGGCGCGTACGACGTCCTCGCTCGCCACGCCCTCGCGCGGTTTGACGACGCAGGGGTACGGCACGTCGAGTCCGGCGAGGCAGGCCGCCGGGTCCTGGCCCGCGGGCAACTGCGCCGACCACACCGTGTCGACGCCCGAGGCGGCCAGGACGCGGCGCGTCTCGGCCTTGTCCTTGGTGCGCAGCGCGGCCTGCCAGCTCTTGGCGGGCAGGCCGAAGTAGTCGGCGGCCAGGGCGGCTTGGACCTGGAGGTGGTCGCTGTTGGTGAAGACGGCGTCCGGCGGCCGATAGGCGGAGACGCGGGTGATGACGGCGCGGAAGTCTCGTACGTCGCACTCCAGGACGCCGACCGCCGGATCGTCGCCGTACGCGGCCCGGTGCGCGGCGGGCTGGTCGGTGAGGACCGTGACGTCCAGGCCGAGGCGGCGGGCGGCCGGGAGGAATCCCTCGGTGACCGAGTCGGTCGGGTTCAGAGCCAGCACATAGAGCCGCATGAGGGTCCACTTCCGGGCGCGCAGTCGTTCGGGCCGACGGTCGTGGGACGACCGGTGACCAGGGGCGCGACGAGCCTAAGTTAGGTATGCCTAACTCTGTCAATTCGCCCCGGCGCGGCGTCGGTTGACGCCCGTGGGCACCGGCGCGTCGGTGCGATTGTCATGCTGTCTGCTGATCCGATCATGTCCACCGACCGGCGCGCGACACCGATTTCCGCCGTGCCCGGAGGTCCGCCGCCGCCCCGGTTCGCACGTCGTCCGTCCACCGTCCGACCTGAGCGCGGACGGGCGGTGGACGGCCCTTGGACAGCAGGTGAAGCGGGCCGAACCGCCCTACGCCATACGGGGGTTCGGGTGGCGCCGGGCCGCGGCGGCGTCGTTAGCATGTCCGGAGATCCGCGATCTCCCCTGGCTCTCCGTGCGATCGGGGCCAGGGCGGAGGGCGGCCGATGACGTCGGATGGAGGTCCGGGTGGACGGTTTCGCCGAGGCGGTGCTGGAGCGGGTGCGCGTGGCTCGGGAGGCGGTGGCCGCCGCGGGGCGGGCGGGGGACGCGTACGCGTTGGCCGTGGCCTGCGACGAGTTGGACGACGCGCTCCGGATCGCCCGCGCGAACGGGGTCGAGGCGGACCTCCCGGAGGACGGGGACGGCGGCGGCGCGGAGACCGGCGGCTGACCGCGGCCCGACGCCCGGCCCGCACTCCCCGGCACCGCACCCGTCCGGCCCCGATCCCCCCTGGCGCGAACCCGCCTGTTATCCGCCGCCGCCCATGGGCAGCCTGGGAGCAGGGGTCCCGATGCGGCGTCCGCCCCGCCGTACAGTGTCCGGCACACCGCGACGAGGGGATTCGGCATGATCACCGAGCCGGAGATGGTCGAGGAGCCGGAGCCCGACCGCCCCGCCCCCGACATCCTGAGCGGCGCGGGTCACGCGCCGCCGTCGCTGCGCTCCGCGCTCTCCCGGCTGCGCACCCGCCTCCCGCCGCCGCGCTCCCCCGCGGACCCGTACCGCGTCCGCGACACGGGCGGCGGTCACGGCGGCGAGGACAGGGGGCCGACCCTCAAGCCCTGGCGGCCACGGCCCGAGGGACGCCGGGGCCGCGTGCTGTGGGCGCTCGGCGGCGTCGTCACGGCGTCGGCGGTCTGGCTCGCGGTCCTCCAGTTCACCGGTTACGGCGGCCCGCGGCCGGACCTGCACGGCTATCACCTCGCGGACAACCCGTGCACCAGCGACAATCTCCAGCCGCTGTCCGACGCCTTCGGCACCGAATTCCTCCAGGGCATCCCCGTGATCACCAAGGGTCCCGCCCTCGACCACGCCGCCTGCACCCTGACCACGTCGGTGACCGGGAGCGGCGACTGGGAGACGACGTACACGGTCACCGTCACCGTCGACCTGCACAAGAAGTCCGACGTGCACGCCGAATTCGCGGACCTCTCGCATGTGATCGTCCCCGACCCCACGACCGCGGGTTCCGGCGACTTCCTGTTCATGACCGACTCGCCCGAGGTCACCAGGGCGCTGCGCGGCCTCGGCGACCAGGCGTTCACGATCTACGGCACCGCGCGGCAGGCCGTCACCGTCCGGCACGGCGGCGCCGTCTTCTCGCTCAGCGTGGACGGCATCAAGCAGTGGAACGGCGTGGCCGCCCGCCCGCTGAACGCCGACGGCTCCCCCATCGAGGCGACCCCCGCCGACACCATCGCGCTGCGCCCGGCGCTCATCCGGGCCATGCGCCGCCTGATGAGCGCCCTCGCGCACTGAGCCGAGCCCTGTCGAACCGAACCGAGTGCCGAGCCGAGCCGAGTGGAGCCGGGCCGAGTGGAGCCGGGCCGCGTCGGGCCGACTCAGCCCACCGGCCCGGCGCGCGGCCCGCCGCCTCACGTGCCCAGGACGGCCCGCAACTCCGGCTGGAGCGCGTCACCGTGGGCGCGCACCATGTCGTCGCACAGCTCCCAGATCCGTTCGACGGGGAGCGAGGCGGCCGTCGCCGGGTCGGTCATGGCGGCGTGCCGGATGTGGCGGGGGTCGCCCTCGATCGCGGCGCGGACGACGAGGTCGGTGGTGCTGAGGTAGGTGCGGTTCAGCGCGGCGCACTGCGGCGGCAGCGCGCCGATCCGGGTGGGCTGGACGCCCAACGCGTCGACCAGGCACGGCACTTCGACCGTACCGGCGGCCGGGAGGTCGTCGATGAGGCCGTGGTTGGGCACATTGCCGTAGATGGTGCGCGGGGTGCCGGTGGTGATGCTGTGGATCACCTGCGGCGCGTACTCCATCGTGCCCTCGACCGGCAGCGGGAGTCCGGCGGCGAGCGCGGCGCGGGTCTTCTCGTACGCGGCGACGTTCTCGTCCACGATGCCGAGGTACGCGCCGACGGGCAGCCGCAGCCGCTCGATCTCGCTGTCGTGGTGCAGGTACCAGGGCACGTACTCGGAGGAGTGCTCGCTGGTCTCGGTCGGGTAGTAGCCGAGCCGCCGGTACATGTCGACGCGGACCCTGCGGCGCAGTTGCGGGTCCTGCGCGATGAGCGCGTCGAGCCGCGGGTAGATGTCCTCGCCCTGGTACTCGAAGCGCAGCACCCACGCCTGGTGGTTGACGCCCGCCGCGTGGTAGGTGACCTCTTCCAGCGGGATGCGCAGCAGTTCCGCCAGGTCGTGCATCGTCCAGTACACCGAGTGGCACAGGCCGACGACCCGGGTCAGTCCGGTGGCCTCGGCGAGGTACTGCACGTTCATCGCCATCGGGTTGGTGTAGTTGAGCAGCCAGGCGTCGGGGCAGACCTCCGCGATGTCCCGGCCGAGTTCCCGCAGGACGGGGAAGGTGCGCAGCGCGCGGAAGATGCCGCCGACGCCGAGGGTGTCGCCGATGGTCTGGCGCAGGCCGTGGCGGGCGGGGACGTCGAAGTCGGTACGGGTCGCCTCGCCCATGCCGACCTGGATGATGTTGATGACGAAGTCGGCGCCTTCCAGGGCCGCGCGGCGCTCGGCGTGCGCGGTGATCAGCGGCGCCGCGCCGCGCTCGGCCGCGATGTGCCGTGCGGCCCCGTCGGCGGTGGCCAGCCGCTCGGCGTCGATGTCGTGCAGCGCGATGTGCACGTCCTTGAGCTCGGGGAAGGCGAAGAGGTCGGCGAGCAGGCCCTGGGTGAAGACGACGCTTCCGGCACCGATGAAGGCGATCTTGGTCGTACGGGTGGCGCCGCTGGTCGTCGTGCGGGGTGTGGTGCTGGCTGTGCTCATGACGGGTTCTTTCCGTTGCGGGTGGTGGCGGCGCGGGAGGCGCCGAGCGCCTCGTCCCAGGTGGGTTGGGCGGTGGTGCCGCCGTGCGCTCGGGTGGACAGGGCGCCGCAGGCGGCGGCCAGGGCGAGGGCGGCTGCCAGGGGCAGGCCCGCCAGGGTGGCGGCGACGAAGCCGGCGTCGAAGCTGTCGCCCGCGCCGACGGTGTCGAGCGGCCGTACGGGGACGGCGGGGGCGCGCAGCGGGCCGCGGCCGTCGTGGGCCAGGGCGCCGTCCGCGCCGTTCTTCACCACCACCAGCGGACCGCGCGCGGCGAGCAGGGCCGCGGCCCGCTCGACGTCGGCGGGCTCGGGGTCCCCCGCCGGGATCTTCCCGCGCGCCTCGGGGTCACCGGACGCGGTCTCCCCGCCGGCCGCCAGGGCGCACGCCTCCCTGGCGTTCGGCAGCAGGATGTCGGTGACGGGGAGCAGCGCGGCGATTCCGGCCGGGTCCCAGTCGCCCGCCGGGTCGTCGTTGGTGTCGAGCGAGGTGGTGGCGCCGTGCGCGCGGGCGGTGCGGAAGAGGTCGGGCAGCGCGGTCGCGAGTCCCGGCAGCAGGAAGTACGAGGCGGCGTGCACATGGCGGCTGTGCGCGAGCAGCGCCTGGGGCACGTCGGCGCCGACGGTGGCCGTGAGGGTGCCGGGCGCGGTGAGGATGGCGCGGTCGTCGCCGCGGGTGAGCACGGTGGTCAGCGGCGTCGGCAGGTCCGGGTCCACCCGCAGCGCCGCGGTGTCGACGCCGCGCTCGGCCAGGGCGGTACGGACGTACCGGCCGGTGTCGTCGTCGCCGATCCGGCCGGCGATGGCGACCTTCAGGCCGAGCCGGGCGGCGCCGCACGCCATGATCGCGGCGGAGCCGCCGAGGGTCAGCAGGCCGGTGGGGACGAGCTGTTCGCGCTGGCCGAAGGCGAGCGGGGCGTCCAGCGGCCCCAGGACGATGTCGGGATTGGCGTCCCCGATGACGAGCAGGTCGAACGTGTCCGGCATGAGCTGGCTTTCTGTGGTGGTGGGGCGGAGGTCCGGCGGCGGGAGTCCGGGCGGTGTCCCGTCGTCCCTTCGGGCGACGGAGCGGGTCCGTCCGTCCTCGGGCGACGGGGCGGTGTCCCGTCAGCCCTTCAGGCCGCTGGAGGTGATCGACTGGATGAACTGCTTCTGCGCCGCGAGGAAGGCGAGCAGCACCGGCAGGACGGTCAGGACGTTGCCCGCCATCACCGCGGACCAGCGGGTGTGGTGCAGGCCCTGGAAGGTGGTCAGGCCGAGTTGCAGCGTGTACTGCGTGTCGTGGTTGATGGCGATCAGCGGCCAGGTCAGGTCGTTCCAGGTGCTGAGGAAGGTCAGCACCGCGACCGTGCTCAGCGCGGGCCGCGACAGCGGCAGCACGATGAGCAGCAGCACGCGCAGCCGTGAGCAGCCGTCGATCCACGCGGCCTCCTCCAGCTCCCTGGGCAGCGAGAGGAAGAACTGCCGCAGCAGGAAGACCGCGAAGGGCGTGACCAGCGACGGCACGATGAGCGCGCCGAGGGTGTCGATCAGGCCGAGCCGCTTCATCACCAGGAAGGTGGGGATCATGGTGAGCTGGAACGGGATCGCCATGGTGGCCAGCATCAGCACCAGCAGGGTGCGCGAGCCGGCGAACCGCATCCGGGCGAAGGCGTATCCGCCGAGCGCGCCGAAGACGAGGTTGGAGACGACCGCGACGACGGAGACGATCAGCGAGTTGGCGAACCAGCGCGGGAACAGCGCGTTGCCGAGCACGTAGCGGTAGCCGCCGAGGTCGATGTGGGAGGGCCACAGCGCGGGCGGGAAGCGGTTGATCTCGGCGTTGCTCATCACCGAGCTGACCAGCAGCCAGATCAGCGGGACCGCGAAGAGCAGGGCGAGCGGGGCGAGCAGCAGGTGCCAGCCGCTGAAGGGCAGCCGCGACCGCCGGGGGCGGGGCGCGCTCGGCCGCGGGGCGTCGGCGTTCCCGGCGCCGGGCGGCGCCGCGTCGGGCAGGGCTGAGGTGACGGTCATCGCGGGGCTCCTTCGAGGCGTACGGGCTCGCGGCGGCGCAGGGCCCGCGTGCCGACCGCGATCACCAGCAGGGCGAGCGCGAGCACGTAGGCGGCGGCTGCCCCGTAACCGGCGGTGAAGTTCTTGAACGCCTGCTCCCAGATGAAGTAGACGATCACGGTGGTGGAGCCGAGCGGTCCGCCCTTGGTGGTGACGTAGACGAGGTCGAAGACCTGGAGGGAGTTGATGGTCTGCCACAGCAGCAGGAAGACGTTGACCGGGGTGAGCGTCGGCAGCACGACGTGGCGCAGCAGTTGGCGGCGTCCCGCCCCGTCGAGTCTGGCGGCCTCGATGAGGGACTGCGGCACGTCCTGGAGCGCGGCGAGGTAGACCACGACGCAGAAGCCGGTGCCGCTCCACAGGGAGATCGCGACGAGGACGAGGAGGGCCTGCGACGGATCGGTGAGGAACCCCTGCGGGGAGACGCCGATGGAGTGCAGTACGGAGTTGGCGGCGCCGAACTGCGGGTCGAGGATGAAGGAGAACAGCACGCCCTGGGCGGTGGCCGAGATGACGAACGGTACGAAGATCAGGGTGCGGTAGACGCCGACGAGCCGGATGCGCCGGTTGAGCGCGAGGGCGAGCGCCAGGCCCAGCAGCATGCTCAGCGGGACGTAGAGCGCGGTGTACTCCAGGGTGTTGCGCACCGCCTGGCTGAAGTGCGGGTCCTTGGACAGGGCCCGGTAGTTGGCCAGGCCCACCCAGCGGCTGGGGGTGACCAGGTCGTCCGCGCGGAAGGACAGCAGCAGCGACCAGACCACGGGGACGACGCTGAGGCCGAGGATGACCACGATCGAGGGCGCGATGAAGGTCCACGCGGTCGCGGACTCGCCGCGCAGCCTGCGGCGGCGGGCGCGCAGTTGCTGTGCGTGCTCGCGGTCGCGGTCCTGGTCGGACAGGGTGAGCGGGGCGGGGCGGCGCTGCGCGGGGCCCGGCCTGTGCCGGGGCAGCAGCCGCGGCGTGGTTCTCGACATGGGTCTCCTCAACGCGGGATGAGCAGTGCGGCGTTGGCTTCGTGCGCACAGTCGCGCAGTGCCTTGGCGGGGGTGCTGCGGCCGAGCAGCACCGCGGTGATCGCCTGGCCGAGCGCCTCGGAGATCTGCGGGTAGGCGGGGTGGGCGGGGCGTACCCGCGCGGTCTCCAGGGCCTTGGTGAAGACCGACAGACCCTCCGTGCGGGAGCTGCGGTCCTGCCACGCGGGCAGCGCCTGGGTGCTGCGGCTGAGCGGGAGGCTGCCGGCCTGGATGTCCCACCGCACGTCCTGCGGCGGCTGGATCAGCCACTCGACGAAGGTGCGGGCGGCGGCGACGCGCGCCGAGCCGTTGTCGAAGACCGTCCAGGTGTCGGGCCCGGAGATGGTGACCTCTTTCCCGCTGTAGCTGGGCAGCGGGACGACGTGGTAGTCGATCTTGGCCTGGATGACGTCGGGCAGTTGCCAGGGGCCGGTGGGGACCATGCCCATCCGGCCGGAGAGGAAGACCTGGTACATCTGCTCGCTGCCGGGCTTGGGGTCGATGTAGACGCTCTTGTCGGAGGCGAGGGTGGCGATGGTCTCCAGGGCGCGGACGCCGGTGTCCTCGAAGCCGATGCCGTGGCCGTCGGCGGAGATGACCTCGCCGCCGAGGTCCCAGATCATCGGCCAGATCCGCCAGACGGTGTCCTCGTCGCCGACGCCCGGCCAGCCGGTGCCGAAGGTGCCGTCGGCGTGGCTGGTGAGCTTCTTCGCGGTGGCCGTGAACTCGTCCCAGGTCCAGCCGGGCTCGGGCAGCGGCACTCCGGCGCGGGCGAAGAGCTTCTTGTTGCAGACGACGGCGAGCGAGTCGATGAGCGCGGGCGCGGCGCGTACCCGCTTGTTGACGGTGACGGCCTCGCGGGCCGGGGTCCAGAAGTCGTTCCAGGGGGTGGGGCCGTGGGCCATCGTCGCCGTGAGGTCCACGACCTTGGGGCTGCGGGCGATGCTGGCCAGGTCCGAGCCGAAGATGTAGGCGATGTCGGGGTACGAGCCGGAGGCGAGCGCGGCGGTGACCTTCTGGAGCATGGCGTCGGACAGGACGCCGCCGCCGGGGTCGACCCTGATCTTCGGGTGGGTGCGGTTGAACTCGGCCACCAGTTGCTGGATCGCGGCGCGGCCGGTGTCGGTCTGGCCGTGCCACAGCTCGACGGTGACCCGGCCGTCCGCGCCCACGCCGTCGCTCTCGCCGGTGCCGCAGCCCGCGAGCAGCGCGCCCGCGGCGGCGCCGGAGAGCAGTCCTGTGCCGCGGCGCAGGACGTCACGGCGGGAGAGTCCGGTGTCCCGGCGCGGGTGCCCGGCGGGCGGCGGGTCGCCGGGGAGCGGGCTGCGGGGCAGGACGGGGCCTGCGGTCATCGGTGCCTCCAGAAGGCGGAAGTGCGAGTGCGGGTGCCGGGCGGCGGCTGGGGGGCAGGGCCGTTGCCCGTGCCGGGCGGCGGGGGCCCGGTGCGCCGACGGGGGCGGCGCACCGGGCCGGCCGCGGCCGGTCGGCGGTCCCGACGGCCGGCGTGGTCGGCCGGGCGGGCGGAACAGCCGGTCGGCGGGTTCAGCGGGTCAGCAGGTCTGGCGGACGTATCCGCTGGTGCCCAGCGGTACGACGTCCACATCGCGGCGGACGACGCTGAGCTTCGTGCCGTAACCCGAGCACGCCTTCTGGAGGCCCTTGGCGGTGTACTCGATGACGATCACGTTGTTGCCGAAGCCGGAGGTGTAGTCGCCGCACTCGTTGTACGTGGCGCATTCCTCGGCGACGGCGAAGTCCAGGCCGTTGGCGACCCGGTCGCCGGACAGTTGCGGGGTGTTCTTCTGCGCGATCGCCATGTTCTTGGAGTGCGCGTGGGCGGAGAGGAGCTTGATGTACGACTCGGCCTCGGCCTTGGTCAGGTAGCCGGAGAAGCGGTCGTAGGTGTCGAAGTTGTCGGGTTCGACGCCCTGGAAGCCCTTGGCCGCGCACTGGTCGACCCAGCCGTTGACCTTGGCGGCGATCCGCTGCCGCTTGTCGGCGGTGCGGATGTCGAGGATCGCCTCGTTCCAGTCCTTGTCCTTGACGACGGCGCCCTTGGAGTCCCGCAGCAGCAGGTCGGCGTCCCACTGGCCCTCGGCGCCCTCCTGGGCCTGGAAGGCGTTGACGTAACAGATGTTGTAGACCCCGGCGGCGGCCGGAGCGGTGTAGTCGCGGCTGACCACGGAGACACCGGCGGGCGGGGTGTAGGGGCCCCCGATCTGGTAGTCGAATCCGGCGTGCGCCGGAGGCGGGGAGACGGACTGGGGCGCGGCCCCTGCGGAATCGGGAGCGAGTGAGGGGACAGCCACGACTGCGGCGACGGCCGCGAGGGCGGCCAGACTCCGACGGGACCGGACACGATTCATGCGCATCATCGAGCTCCTGATGATGGGGGGTACGTCCCCGCCTCGGACGCTGACAGCGATCCTGGCGACTTTGTCCGGGCTTGCGGCGCACGGCCGCCCACCGGCTAGGCGTACCTCTGAGGTCGGTGCTCAACTCCGACGTTCGCCAGGAGTTAACCGCGCAGAATTCGTCATGTCAACCGCCCTCTTCTGCGCAAATCATGCTCACTTACGCATCGGAGTGCGCATTATGCTGCACGCATGCTGAGAACTGAGCGTCATGCGCGCATACTTGAGCATGTCTCCGCCAGGGGCGGCATCGACGTCCACGAGCTGTCCCGACTGCTCGGCGTCTCCACGGCCACCGTCCGCCGCGACCTCCAGCACCTGAGCGAACTCCACCTGCTGCGCCGCACCCACGGCGGGGCGGCGGTCGGCCCGGTCGACCTGGAGGTCCCGCTCCAGCACCGCGCGGGCCGCAGCCGACCGGAGAAGCAGGCCATCGCGAGGGCGGCGGCGGCCCTGGTGCCGGACGGCGCGGTGGTCGGCATGAACGGCGGCAGTACGGTGACGGAGGTGGCCCGGCTGCTGGCCGCCCGCGGACCGCTCACCGTCGTCACCAACGCCGTGAACATCGCGGCCGAGTTGGTTCTGCACAAGCACGTGACGCTCGTCGTGATCGGCGGCAACGCCAGGAACGCCAGTTATGAGCTGGTGGGCCCGATCGCCGAGAAGACCCTGGCCAGCTACCACACCGACATCGCCTTCCTCGGCGTCGACGGCATCAGCGCGGCCCACGGCTGCACCACGCACGACCAGTTGGAGGGCGGCACCGACCGCGCCTTCGCCGACAACAGCGACCGTACGGTCGTGGTCGCCGACCACACGAAGATCGGCCGGGCCACGCTCGCCAAGATCTGCCCGCTCGCCGAGATCCATGACCTGGTGACCGACGGGGCGGCGCCGGACGCCGAGCTGGCCCGTATCGCGGGCGCGGGCGTACGGGTGACGGTCGGCTGAGCGCTTTCCCTCACCACGGTCGGCCGCGTGCTGTGCGGGGGCGCTGCGACCGCTGTGCACGGCGCCGGGAAGCGCCGACCGCTGTTCAGGGAGCCGGGCGCGACGACCGTCGTTCACGGCGCCGGGGCGCGCCTGACGCGCAGGGTCAGCACCTCCGACTCCTCACGCCAGTAGGCGATGTTGTGCCGGGTGATGACCGTGTCGCCGTGCTCGGGACCGAGCACCCGCTCCATGTCGACCAGCAGCTCCTCGAAGGCGCGCGCCGCGCCTGCCGCGTCCCCCGCCCGCCCCCGCAGCCGCGCGACATTGTGCCGAGTGGTGAGCGTGTGCGGATGGTCCGGGCCCAGCACGCGGAGCCGGTCCGCCAGCAGTTCCTCGAAGGCGCGCGCCGCGCCGCTGACGTCCCCGGCCCGGCCGCGCAGCCGCGCGATGTTGTGCCGGGTGGTGAGCGTGTCCGGATGGTCCGGGCCCAGCACCCGCGCCGCGTCGGCCAGCAGCTCCTCGAAGGCGCGCGCCGCGCCCTCGGCGTCCCCCGCGCGCCCCTGCCAGTAGGCCAGGTCGTGCCGGGTGGTCAGGGTGTCGGGGTGGTCCTGGCCCAGCACCCGCACCATGTCGACCAGCAACTCCCGTAGCCCCTCGGCCGCTTCGGCCGTCTCCCCCGCGCGACCGCGCAGCCGGGCCATGTTGTGCCGCGTGCTGAGCGTGTCCGGATGATCGGGGCCCAGCACCCGCAGCCGGTCCGCCAGCAGCTCCTCCAGCGCGGTGGCGGCGTCCTCCGCGTCCTGCGCGTACTCCGCCTCGCCGCTCCAGTAGGCGATGTTGCCGCGGGTGGTGAGCGTGTGCGGGTGGTCGGGGCCGAGCACCCGCAGCCGGTCCGCGAACAGTTCGCGGAAGGCGCTGATCGCGCCCTGCGCGTCGCCCGCCGCGCCCCGCCAGTACGCCAGGTCGTGCCGGGCGGCGAGGGTGTCGGGGTGGTCGGGGCCCAGGTGCTGGTGGGTGGTCCTGGCCAGCAGCCTGAAGTGCCCGGCCGCGGCGGCCACCTGGCCCGCGACGCCCAGGCTCTCGCCGACCCGGTAGAGCAGCGCGTGCGCGTGCGGGCGGTGCAGGGCGCTCTCCGCCTTGCCGGTCAGCGCCGTGGTGTTGGCGCGCAGCGCCTGCGCGAGGTCGGTGTCGCGCTCGACCTCCGGCCAGACCGCGGTCAGTGCGTCGGCCGCGGTACGGGCCAGCGCGTCGTGGTCCGCCTCGCCGAGCGTGTCCCGGACGGCCCGCTGGATGAGCTGGTGGACACGGACCGCCCGGTGCCCGGTCTTCGGAGTGTGGTCGATCAGATTGAGCCCGTGCAGATCGCGCAGGGCCCGTACGGTCTGCTGCTCGGTGATCCCGCGCGCCGGGCACTGCTCGGGGGCGGCCCGGCGCACGACGCGGGTGAGGTGGTCGCGGACCGGCCCGCTGGTGAGCACCGGCTGCGGGATGCCGTTCGGGTCGAGCAGCGCGGCCAGCTCCAGCAGGGACCTGGCCAGACCCCGGGGACCGCGGGCGTCGGCGCGGTCCACCGACAGCGACCAGACGGCGGCCACGCCCGCGGTCTGGTCGTCAGGCAGGGTCGGCGGCCTGAGGTCGGCCAGCCGGGCCCGGTTCGCCAGCAGCGCGCGGTAGTCGTGGCAGCCGATGTCGGCGTCGATGAGATACGCGGCGGCCTGGGACAGGGCCAGCGGCAGTCTGCCCAGGTCCTCGGCGAGCAGCGCGACCTCCTCGGGCGCCTCCACCCGGCCGCGCGCGGCGAGCGCCTCCGTCAGATAGCCGGTCGCCTCCCGCGGGGTGAACAGGCCGACGGTCACCATGCGGCGGCCCGCGCCGGTCAGGGCGGCGTCCCGGCTGCGGGTGGTGACGACCGTACGGCCGAGGGGGTGGTCGGGCGGCCACAGGCCGGTGAGGTCGGCGGGGTCCGTCACATTGTCGAGGACCAGCAGCCAGCGGCAGTGTCCGGCCGCCGTGGCGGGGCCGGGCTCCAGCCAGGCCAGGAACTCCTGCGCGGCGCGCGCCGGTTCGTCCCGCTCGATGTGCAGCACCCGCGCGGCGGCGTCGGCGTACGCGTCGATGACGGCCTGCCGGGTCGAGGCCGTGACCCACATCAGCAGGTCGACCTCGCCCGCCCGCCAGGCGTGGTGGGCGCGCCGGGCGGCGAGCTGCGTCTTGCCGACGCCGCCCATGCCGGTGAGCACCTGGCAGACCACGGCGGTGCCGGGGCCGGTCAGCGCGGTGTCCAGGGCGTGGATCACGTCCCGGTGCTGGAACCAGTCGGCCGACCGGGGCACCACGCCGACCCTGACCGGCCAGTTGACCGGTGAGCGCGGCACGACATGCCAGTGGTGGTGCTGGTGGATGTCGCCCGCGACGCCCGCCGCGACACCGCCGCCGGCCGCGGTGACAGCGGAAGGGGCCGGGGCAGGGACCGGGGCAGGGACCGGGGCCGCCTGGGACCGGGCCTCGGCGTCGGTACGGGGCCGGGCCTCGGCCTCCGTGCGGCTCCGGCCCTCGGCGCGGACCCGCGACGGGGTGGCCGCGGGCAGCATCGGCAGCGTCGGGACGGTGTCCGAAGGCTCCGGCAAGCGCGGCGGCGCCACCGGCGCGGGTGCGTACGGCGGCGCGGGCGGTGCGTACGGCGGCGCGGACAAAGGGGCGGGGACGGCTCCGGGTGCGCTCAGCCCTGGGGCGGACCCGGCAGAGGAGGGTTTTCCATCCGTACGTCCCCCATCCGTACGTCCCCCATCCGTAACGACGCCGCGGACCCGTCCCGGGCTCGTACGTCGACGTCGCCGCCGACCGCGATCCCGTCACCGGTGGCCGCCGCCGTCCCGGCGGGCGGGCCGCCCGGCGGTCCGCCGCCGTAGGGACGGTCCCGCAGCCGGTCCACCGCCTGCCGGAGCGCCGTGGCCAGCGCCGCGTCCCGCTCGACGGCCTCGTCCAGCGCGTCGGTCAGGCGGCGCCTGGTCCGCGCGGTGACCGCGCCGTCAGGGGCGGCGCACTCCTCGGTGGCCAGCCGCAGCGCGGGGTCCTCGCCGAGCAGCACGCGGACCAGCGAGTACAGCCGGTCGAGTTCGCCGACCTGGACCTCGTCCAGGTCGTGCCGCCGCTGCTCGGCACCGCTCGCTCGCCACGTGAGCCACACGCAGACATGGCCGACCGCGGCCTCGACACCCGTCACCCCGTACCCCCATGCGCTCACTCGTCTCCACCGACGGTAGCCAGCCGCGCGCGGCCCGGCATCCGATCTCGGCAAGCCGTCGCGAATTGGCACCGCGGGCACACGATTCCACAGACGACCCACGGTGCACACGCGTCAACTCCGGCCCCGGCCGGGGTACCTCGGCTCCTCAGGCGCCCCCGTGGTGCAGCGCGTCCAGGGCGGCCAGTTCGTCGGCGGTGAACCGCAGCGCGCCCGCGGCCACGTTCTCCACCAGGTGGTCGGGGTTGCCGGTGCCGGGGATGGCCAGGACGTGCGGGCCGCGCTGGAGGGTCCAGGCGGTCCTGATCTGGGCGGCGGTCACACCGTGGGCGCGGGCCGCGGCCAGCACCTGCTCGCTCTCCGCGGCGCCCGCCCCCGACTCGCGGCCCGCGCCCGCGATGGCGAAGAACGGCACGAAGGCGACGCCCTGTTCACCGCACAGGTCCAGGAAGTCGTCGTCCTCGCCGGGCAGTCCGAGCGCGTACTTGTTCTGTACGCACACCACCGGCGCGATGGCGCGGGCCTCGGCGAGGTGGCGCGGCCCGACGTTGGAGATCCCGAGGTGGCGGATCAGCCCGCGCTCGCGCAGTTCGGCGAGCGCGCCGAAGTGCTCGGCGATGGAGTCCGCGCCCTGATTGCGGTAGTTGACCACGTCGAGGTGGTCCCGGCCGAGCTGCCGCAGATTCTCCTCGACCTGTCCGCGCAACTGCGCGGGCATGGCGGCGGGCAGCCAGGCGCCCGAAGGGTCGCGCCCCGGGCCGACCTTGGTGGTGATGACGAGGTCGTCGGGGTACGGCGCCAGCGCCCGGTTGATCAGCTCGTTGGCCGAGCGCAGGGCGGAGAAGTAGAAGGCGGCGGTGTCGATGTGGTTCACACCGAGTTCGACCGCGCGCCGCAGCACGCCGATCGCGCGCTCGCGGTCGCTGGAGCCGCTGTCGGGCGCGAACGCCCTGCCGTCCTGCGGCAGCCGCATCGCTCCGAAGCCCATCCGGTTGACGGTCAGATCGCCGAGCGTCCACGTGCCCGCGGCGTCCGCGGTGATCGTCGTCTCAGAAGTCATCGGAGGATTGTCCCACGGCGGCCCACAGCCGCCCCCGAGGGACGTCGAGGTGACATTCAGGCCACATCCGGAGTCCAGCGGGAGTGTCGCGCATCACCGTCGCGACCGGGACCGCGCGGGCCGCTCGGCCTTGTGCCCGCAGGTCATGGCGGGTCATAGTCGTTCTTGGCACCGCACCGAAACATTTCGGGACCGCCCGGCGGGGACCGGATCCGGCCGAAGCGGAATCGGCGCGGCGCCGCTGCGTGCCCGCCGTGTCCCCCTCCCCGGCCGCTGGGCTACAGGAGTGCAACAGTCGTTACGGGGAGGCTGACCCCAAAGCGGACCAAACGTTAACCTTGTCGCATCTTGCGGCCGTTTGGGACCGCTGGGGGAACAGCACAGAGCTCAGGGGGGCTCATGCGAAGAGCTGGGGCAATAACCGCTGCCTTCTCACTGGCGGCGGCTTCGATGATCGGATTCACCGCCGCGCAGTCCGCGTCCGCGCTCACCGCGCCGGTCGCGATGACCGCGGACGACCTGCCGACCTGGCAGACCAACGGCGTCGTGTGGGCGCTGGCCCAGGCGCACGGTGTGGTCTTCGCGGGCGGCACCTTCTCCACCGTCCGGCCGCCGGGCGCCGCCGCGGGCACCGGCGAGCAGCAGGCGCTCAACTTCCAGGCGTTCGACGCCGCCACGGGCGCGCCGACGTCCTGCAAGCTGTCCTTCACGGTCGGCTCTGGCACGGCGACGATTCGGGCGCTGGCCGTCTCACCGGACGAGTCGACGCTGTACGCGGGGGGCACCTTCGGTTCGGTGAACGGCGTTCCGTCGAGCAGCCTGGCGGCGATCGACATCGCCACCTGCACCGTGAGGACCACGTTCAAGGTGTCGGTCTCGGCGCAGGTCCGCAGCATCGTGGCGACGAACGACACGGTGTACATCGGCGGCAATTTCCTCACCGTCGCCGGGCAGCCCCGGCAGCGCTTCGCCGCGCTGACGACCACGGGCGCGCTCAAGCCGTTCACGGCCAACGCCGACAAGGCGGGCAAGGCCATGGTGCTCAGCCCGGACGGCACCAGGCTCGTCATCGGCGGCGACTTCAACACCGTCAACGGGGTCAATTCGCACGCGCTGGCCGTGGTCAACGCCACGACCGGCGCCAATGTGAAGACCTATCCGGGCTTCATCTCGGCGACCTCCACCGTGCAGGACCTCACGAGGGACGCCACCGGCTTCTTCACCGCCAACGAGGGCACGGGCGGCGGTGTCTTCGACGGCCGCATCGCGCTCAACTTCAGCGACCTCAACCAGCGCTGGCGCGACACCTGCCTGGGCGCGACCCAGGCCGTCACCGTCTACAAGGGCGTGCTGTACAGCGGCTCGCACGCGCACGACTGCTCCAGCATGCAGCAGTTCCCGCAGCTCAACAACGACCGGCAGCACCTGCTCGCGGAGTCCGTCGACAACCCGAGGCCGCTGCTGGGCTGGTTCCCCGACACCGACGACGGCCCGGCGGGCACCGAGAAGATCGGCCCGCGCGCCCTCACCACCGCCTCCAGCGGCGGCACGGACTACCTGTGGGTGGGCGGCGAGTTCACCCGGATCGCCAGCAACGGCAACCGGCTCCAGCAGGGCCTGGTCCGCTTCCCGAGCGGCCCCGACACGCGGGCGCCGTCCGTACCGCTCCAGGTGACGGCGGCGAACGTGTCCGGCGGGGTACGGGTGAGCTGGCAGGCCAGCCTCGACCTCGACGACTCGACGCTGACGTACAGGATCTACCGCGACGGCACGCAGGTCGGCACGGTCACCGGTGACTCCAAGTTCTGGATCCGCCCGACGCTGACTTTCACCGACACCGCCGCCTCACCCGGCACCACGTACGCGTACCAGGTCACGGCGGGTGACGCGCCCGGCAACACCAGTGCCAAGTCGGCCGCGGCGGCCGTCACGACGCCGGGCGCGCCGACGTCCTCGACGGTGACGCTCAACGCGACGGCGGACAGTTACGTCAACGCGGGCGCGCCCTCGGCGAATTACGGCCCGGACCAGCAGCTCGCGGTGCGCGGCACGTCCGCTTACCACACGTATCTGCGGTTCGACCTGCCCGCCGCGCCCGGCGGCATGGTGCTCACGAGCGCGCGACTGACCCTGCGCACCAGCTCCGACGCCATCGCGAACTCGGTCGACACGCTCAATGTGCAGCGTGTGACGGGGAGCTGGACGGAGACCGGGGTGACCTGGAACACCCGTCCCACGCTCGACCCGACGGTGCTCGGCACGGTGCCCGCGCCGACCGCGCTCCAGACCGACTACACCGCGACGCTCACCGCGGCGGCGCTGACGCCGGGGCTCGGCGGTCCGTACGATCTCGCGGTGACGTCCACCGGCACGGACTCGGCCTGGTTCTGGTCGAAGGACGCGCCCGGCACGTCGGGACATCCGCAGCTCGTCCTGACCTTCGCGAAGCCGTGACCGCGACCAGAGGCCGGTTCGCCGCGGCCGTCGTCATCGTGACGACGGCCGCGGCCGTCCTGGCCGGATGCGGCGGCGGCGGACACGCGGACGCGGCGCGGGACCGCGCCGCCCCCACCAGCGAGCGCCCGGCCTCCTCCGCGCCCGCCATCGGCCCCGACGGCACCGCGGAGCCGTCCGCCTCGGCCTCGACCGGTCCGGGCGGCGACGGCGGTGCGAACGGCGCCGACGCCAAGGAGTCGACCCTGCCCGAATCCCAGCTCACCCCGGCCACCGGCACGTTCACCGACCAGCAGAAGAGCTATCTGGTCGGAAAGGTGCCCAAGGGCATGGACCCGGCCGCCGTTCTCCAGACCGGCCAGGAGTCCTGCGACCGGATCGCCAACACCGCGGACGCGAGTCCGAAGCTGGCGAAGGAGGCCATCGCGGACGGCGAGATCGCGGACGCGAAGGACGCGATCACGTATCTCTGCCCGAAGTACAAGAGCCTGCTCCGGTAGCGGATCGACCGGCCCGCCCGCGCGGCGGGCCGGTCGGCGCCGGGGACGGTCCGGGTATCGGAATTGGCGCGCGCTCCTTCGGGGCCGCGGATTACGATGCCCGAGCCGTCCCCTTCGCCGTTGTCACCTGCCACGGCGCGCGGGCCCGGTGGTCAAGCAAACGCCGAGCCTGGGAAAGCGCGGGACGTGATGGTTCGTCGAGCACACCGCCGACGGCACGCCGTATCCGTCCGGAGGTGTCGGCGCTGCGCCGGGTGACCGCGTCCGAGGCGGCCCTGGCCGCGCACCGGCAGATCAACGCCACGGCGGTCGGCTATCCGCGCGACAGCGGTGTGCCCGCGCTTTTCGAGGAGCGCGCGCGGCTGCGGCCCGAAGCGCCCGCGGTCGAACAGGGCGCGCGCACGGTCGGCTACGGGCAGCTCGACCGCCTCGCCAACGGCCTCGCCCGTGACCTGCTGGCGCGCGGACTCCCGCCGGGCGCGACCGTCGGCGTGTGCCTCGACCGCTCTCCCGAACTGGTCGTCGCGCTGCTCGCCGTCCTCAAATGCGGCGGCTGCTACCTGCCGTTCGACGCGTCCTGGCCGGACGAGCGGCTGCGCGCGCTGCTGTCGGACGCCGACTGCCGGTGGGTGCTCACCGACCGGCCGGCGGAGCTGGCCGACCGGCTCGACGGCTGCCGGACCGTCCCGGTGACGCGGGGCGGTGTCGCGGAGAGCGAGCGCGGCCCGGAGGTCGAGGTCGCGGGCGACGCCGTCGCGTACGTCAACTTCACCTCGGGTTCGACCGGCCGCCCCAAGGGGGTGCCGGTCCGGCACCGCGGTGTGGTCCGGCTGGTGTCCGGCGCCCGCTACGCCCGGCTCGGCGAGGGCGGCAGGCTGCTGCAACTGGCGCCGGTGACCTTCGACGCGGCGACCTTCGAGATCTGGGGCGCGCTGCTGACCGGCGGCACCTGCGTGCTCTACCCCGACGCGCGGCTGAGCCTATCGAAGCTGGGGCGGGTGCTGCGCGAGAGCCGGGTCAATGTGCTGTTCCTGACCACGGCGCTGTTCAACTCCGTGCTGGACAAGGCGCCCGAAGCCCTCGACACGGTGGCCACCGTGCTGACCGGCGGCGAGCGCGCCTCGGTGCCGCGGCTGGCGCAGGCCGTACGCCGCTACGGCCCCGGCCGCCTGGTGCACGTCTACGGACCGACCGAGTCGACCACCTTCGCCACGTACCACCGGGTCGACGCGCTCCCCGCCGACGCGGCGGAACTGCCGATCGGCCGGCCGATCCAGAACACCCGGCTGTACGTGATCGACACGGACGGCGACGACGGCGGTGAGCTGTGCGAGCCGGGGCGCGCGGGCGAGATCTGGCTGGCGGGGGACGGTCTGTCGCCCGGATATCTGGGGATGCCGGAGCTGACCGCCCGGCTGTTCGTGGAGCGCGAGGTCGACGGCGTACGCGAACGGCTGTACCGGACGGGCGACTACGGGCATCTGCGGGCGGACGGCGCGGCGGTGTTCCACGGCCGCAGGGACGACCAGGTGAAGGTGAACGGCTACCGCATCGAACTGGGCGAGATCGCCCACCATCTGGACCGGCACCCGGCCGTCCGGCGCAGCTTCGTCACCGCGAGCGCCCGCGGCGAGAAGCCGGTGTGGGCGTTCGTCGTCACCGACGACCCGGCCTGCACCCCACAGGCGCTCCGCGCCCATCTGCGCGCGCTGCTGCCCGGCTTCATGGTCCCGGCCCGCATCCAGCTCTGTGACACCCTGCCGTTGACCGCCAGCGGCAAGATCGACCGCACGGCCCTGCTCGCCGCCCACGCGCGCCGGCCGGCCCCGGAGGAGACCTGATGCCCGTCCGCACCACCGCCCCGGAGCCCGTCCGGGACGAGCCCGGCCGTGACTCCGCGCGCTCCGGCCTCCTCCGGGCCTCGACGGCGGGCCTGATCGCCGCCTTCGTCGGCTTCTCCAGCTCCTTCGCGGTGGTGCTCGAAGGGCTCAGCAAGGTCGGCGCGTCGCACGCCGAGGCCGCGTCGGGCCTGATGGCGCTGTGCGTGGCGATGGGCCTGTGCGCGATCTACCTGAGCCTGCGCTCCCGGCTGCCGATCAGCATCGCCTGGTCGACGCCGGGCGCGGCGCTGCTGGCGGGCTCCGCGGGTACGCACGGCGGATTCGCGGCGGCCGTGGGCGCGTTCCTGCTCACGGGGGTGCTCGTCGTGATCTCCGGGCTGTGGAAGCCCCTCGGCCGGTGGGTCTCGGCGATCCCGAAGCCGCTGGCGAACGCGATGCTCGCGGGCATCCTGCTGCCGCTGTGCCTGGCTCCGGCGCACGCGGTCAAGTCCGACCCGGCGGTGGGCCTCGGTGTGATCCTCGCCTGGGCGGTCGTCGGCAGCGTCCGGAAGCTGTACGCGGTGCCCGCCGCGGTGGTCGTGGCCGTCGTCCTGATCGCCGCCACCACGCACATCGACACGGCCGCGCTCGGCCCGCTGTGGCCGCACCCGGTGCTGGTCACCCCGCACTTCACCGCCTCCGCGGTGATCGGCATCGCGCTGCCGCTGTACGTGGTGACGATGGCGTCGCAGAACATCCCCGGCATCGCGGTGCTCAATGTCAACGGCTACCACCCGGAGCCGGGGCCGCTGTTCGGCTGGACCGGCGTCTTCAGCCTGCTGTCGGCGCCCTTCGGCGGGCACGCGGTCAACCTGGCGGCGATCACCGCCGCGCTGTGCGCGGGCGAGGAGGCGGGGCCCGACCCGCGCAAGCGGTACCGGGCCGCGGTCGTCGCCGGCGGCGCGTACATCCTGCTGGGCCTGGGCGCGGCGGCGGCGGTCGCCTTCGTCAACGCCTCACCGCCCAATGTCATCGAGGCCGTCGCGGGACTCGCGCTGCTCGGCGCCCTCGGCAATTCCCTGACCGGCGCGATGGCCGACGCCGACAACCGCGAGTCGGCGGTCGTCACGCTCGTCGTCACCGTCTCGGGCGTGACCTTCTTCGGCGTCAGCGGCGCCTTCTGGGGCCTGGGCGCGGGCGGCGCGCTGTACGCGACGCGGCAGTGGCGGGCGCGCCGGACGGAGCGGGCGGCAGCGGCGGACGCCGGGCCGGAAGTGGCGGCGCGTCCCGTACCGGAGGCGGACGCGTGACACGCGGCGGCAGCCGCGACCTCCTGGAGGTCGCGGCTGTCCCGGGGTGACGCGTCGGGTCGGAACGCCTCGGCTCAGCGGTAGAGCCGCAGATCGGCCAGGCTCCACCAGTTGGCCGCCGTGCCCGTCGATGTGACGCGCACATAGCGTGCCGTGGTCCTACGGGGCAGGTCGGCGACGGTGAGCTGCCCGGTTCCCGTACCGGCGGCGGCCGTCCGCCAGGCGACGCCGTCGTCGCTGGTCGAGATCTGCCAGCCGCGGGCGTAGTCGCCGAGGTTGTCGCCGCTGTCGACGGCGACGCGGGAGAACGCGGTGCGCTTCTTGAGGTCGATCTGCACGTACTGACCGGGGGTCTGGGCCGCGCCGCTGGACCAGCGGGTCGAGCCGTCGGCGTCGATCGCGAGGTCGGGGGCGCCCTGCCCGGCGGGCTGGGAGGTGGCGCTCGCGCCGTTCAGCGGCACCGCGTGCGACCGGCTGGTCAGATCAGCCGACCGGGGCCACGTGAAGGTCGCCAGCGCACCGCCGGGCAGGGAGTATGCGAAGGTCCGGTCGCCGACGGCGACGGCGAAGGAGCGCGGGTCGTCGTTCTCGTTGTGCACGACGAGCGCGGTGGAGCCGTCGGGGTTGCGGAAGGCGACATCGGTGAGCTGGCCGTTCCAGCCGGTCGTGCCGTAGTTGGTGCTGCCGATCCGTACCGCGCCCGGCCGGACGAACTTCGACAGGTGGCCGATGGTGAAGAACTCGGCGCTGGGGGTGACCGTGCCGTCCGGCTGGACGGTCAGCAGGGCGGTGCAGGTGTCGCAGCCGCCGTTGTGCGGGCCGCCGTCGGCGTCCAGCGCGAGGTTCCAGTCGGCGACGGACTTCGCCCAGTTGCGCGTGGTGCCGACGGTGATCGTGCGCGCGTGCCAGGTCAGCGTGCCGCGGAAGATCTGCGCGGGCGTGTCGGTCGCGCCGTGCGAGCCGGAGCACTCCGTGAACCAGATGCCCTTGTCGGGGTGCGCGTCGCGCAGCGCGCTCTGCGCGCTGGGGTCGCCCGAGTAGCAGTGGTAGGCGGTGCCCGCGATCCACCGGGCGGCCGGGCTGTCCAGCACCTCGTACGGGTAGTCGGTCTGCGGGTCCTCGCCCATCTGCTCGGCGGTCTTGATGTCGTCGGGGTGCGTGGTCCAGTTGTGGTCGTACGCGAGGATCTTGGTGCGCGGGCTGGCCCGGTGCAGCAGCGGTCCCAGCGCCTCGATCACCTTGACCTGCGCCTGCACGGGCAGGTCGGTGCCGGGGTACGCGGAGGGCTTACGGTTCTGCGGCTCGTTCTGCACCGTCAGGTAGTCGACGGGCACGCCCGCCGCCGCGTACGCCTGGACGAACTTCACCAGGTAGCGGGCGTAGGCGTCGTAGACCTTCGGGTCGTCCTTGAGGTGGCCGCCGACCAGCGCGTCGCCGTCCTTCATCCACGCGGGCGGGCTCCAGGGCGTGGCCATGACGGTGAGCCGGGGGTTGAGCCGCTTCGCCTGGCGCAGCAGCGGCAGGATCTGCCGCTGGTCGTGCGCGATGCTGAAGTGGCGCAGCGCGAAGTCGGTCTGCCCCGCGGGCATGTCGTCGTAGGTGTAGTGGGCGGCGGCGGCCGTGAAGTCGGAGGAGCCGATGGGCTGGCGCAGGAAGCTGACGCCGATGCCGCGGGCGGGGTCGAAGAGCTGCCGCATCGCGGAGTCCCGCGTCGTGCGCGGCAGTCGGCTCAGGACGGCGGCCGAGGAGTCGGTGAGCGCGCCGCCGAAGCCGTCCACGCTCTGGTAGCTCTGGTTCGGGTCGACGGTGATGGTGGTGAGGTCGGACGGTCCCCGGCCGAAGTCGACCGGCGCCTGCTGCCGTAGTTCCTGCTCGCCGTCGGCCGTGGTCAGCCACACCTGGGCGCGGGGTGGCGGCGCCGGGCGGGAGGTGGAGGCCGCGGTGGCGGCCGTCGGGGTGACGGCGGCCGTCTGGGCGGCCGGTACGCAGGCCAGGCAGAGTGCGGCGGCTGTGGCAGCGGCGGCACCTACGGCGCGTCTCCTCATCGTTCTCCTCGGGCAGCACTCACTCTGAAACGGAATGAAACATTTTCTGGAACCGTGGCGAAAATCAGGTAAGCGGTCGGCGGCGTGCGCTGTCAATGCCTTGTACCGATCCTGCCGTGACCCTGATGGGTCGGGGCGCTAAGCTGCGCACATGAAACGAACGGGTGTAACAGTTGGCTAGGTCACCGGGCACCCGCGTGACGGTCCGCGCCATCGCGGCGGAGGCGGGCGTCTCCATCGCCACCGTGTCGCGGGTCATGACAGGACAGGCCAACGTGGCCCCCGACACCCAGGCGCTGGTCCGCCGGGCGGTCGAACGGCTGGGGGCCCCGGCCCCCGTCCGGCGCGGCGCGGCGGACGGCGCGATCTACGTGCGCTGCCCGTATGTCCTCACCGACTACTTCGGTGTGATCGTCTCCTCGATCGCCGAGACACTGGACCTGCACGGCAGGCGCGTGGTGCTCAGCGCGGGCGACGCGGCGCGCGAGGTCCAGGTGCTGCCGGGGCTGCCGGGCGACCCGGGCATCGCGGGCGCGATCCTCATCGTCCCGCCCGAGCCGGAAAGGGAGTTGGAGGTCCTGCGGGCCCAGGACTTCCCCTTCGTGGTCGTCGACCCGCGCACCCCGCTCCCCCGCGACATCGCCTCGGTCTCGGCCGCCAACCTCGCCGCGGCCCGCAGCGTCACCGCGCACCTGGTGGAGTTCGGCCACCGCCGGATCGGCGTCATCGGCGGACCGGGCGACTGGCTCGCCAGCAAGTCCCGTCTCGCGGGCCACACTTCGGCCCTCGCCGACGCCGGGGTGCTGCCCTCCCCCGAACTCCTGCGCAGCATCGAGCCGACCGCCGACTGGGGCTACGGGGCCGCCTGCGAACTCCTCGACCTCCCCCAACCCCCCACCGCACTCGTCGCGTTCAACGACAAGGCCGCCGTCGGCGCGCTGCGCGCCGCCTACGAACGCGGCCTGCGCGTCCCCGAGGACCTCTCCATCACCGGCTTCGACGACATCGACCTCAGCCGCAGCACCGTGCCCCGCCTCACCACCGTCCGCCAGCCGCTCGAAGAGATGGGCCGGATGGCGGTCTCCCTGCTGATGCGGCTCCTGGACCGCCACACGGTCGACACCCTCCACGTCGAACTGGCCACCCACCTGGTGGTCCGCGGCTCGACGGGCCCGGCCCCGGCGCCTCCCCGCTGACACGGGGGGGGAGGACGTCCGGGGCCGGTGGGCCGCCCGGAGTCGGCGACAGGTGCGTCAGCGCTTGGGGCCGGTCGCGAAGACGCCCTCGGGGAAGGCGCCCGCGGCCAGCGCGCGCATGGTGAGGCCCTGGGCGATCTCGGTCAGACGGGCGGTGCCGGCCTCGCCGAGGTGCTCGTAGGGGGCGCGGCCGAGACGGTCGGTCTCGGACTCGATGTGGCGGCGCAGTTCGACACCCTGGTCGGTGAGCGAGCCGTCGGCGTCGAGAAGGCCGCGGTCGCGCAGCCGGGCGACGGCCGCGTCCCACTCCTGCTCGCTCCAGCCGCGGTGGGTCCTGGCGAAGCCCGGCAGGAAGCCCTTGCCGGTCGCGGTGTGGGTGACGAGGGCTTCCAGGCCGTCGAGTTCGGCGCAGAGCAGGACGGCGAGGTGTCCGTCGCCGCGGTACTCGCGCAGCAGCGTGGTGGCGTGCCAGAAGGCCAGGTGCGGCTCCTTCGGCGACGGCAGGGCCGCGTGGGCGGCGTAGAGGATACGGTCGCCGCCGGTGCACGCCTCGGCGGCCCGCTGGGCGAGTTCGGCGGCCTCGGCCATCTCCGGGGAGTCGACGGCGTCGCCGAGCAGACGGCGCTGTACGGCGTCGACCGCGCGCAGCCGCGCCGCGGTGATGTCCTCGGGGGCGGCCAGGGTCCAGGCGAGCGGGATGTGCCGGGCCACCAGGGAGGGACTGAAGTTGTAGAAGGTGCTCGTCACCACGGCGGGGCCGACCGGGCCGAGGGCGGCGGCGCGGCCCGCGAAGTAGCACATGCGGTTGTTCTCCAGCCCGGCCGCGACCAGCGCCGCCTGCGTCTCGGGCGCGAAGTACACCATCGAGTGCAGCGGTTCGAGCACCCGGAAACATTTCCTACCGGCCAGTAGCGTCATATCCGCCACTTTACTGAGATCGCCGCGCACGTCCACCCCCGGCGCACCACCTGCCGGCGCGCGGCCCCGGCGGCTCCCCGGCCCGGCGCGCGCGCGTCGTCCCCGCCCGTGGTCCGTCCCCGTCCGTCCGCTTTGGCACGGTCCCGCACCGGCCGCCGACCGGCCGACTTCAGGTTTTGACACTACCTTCACTACGATCCGGCGATGATCATAAGAAGGTTACTGACGGCCGGAGTTGGCTGCGGCCTGCTGGTCGTCCTGGCTTGCGGTCTGCTGCCCGCGAGCGCGGTCGCCGACGAACCCACGACACCGGCGACGCCGACGGCGCAAGCCGCCCCGAAGGTGGAACTGCTGCTCGATGTCAGCGGCTCCATGCGGGCGAAGGACATCGACGGGCAGTCGCGGATGGCCGCCGCGAAGCAGGCGTTCGACGACGTGCTGGACTCGGTGCCGGAGAACGTGGAGCTGGGCATCAGGACGCTCGGCGCCGACTATCCGGGCAACGACCGCAAGACCGGGTGCAAGGACACCCGGCAGCTCTACCCGGTCGGCCCGCTGAACCGCACCGAGGCCAAGGCCGCGGTGGCGACGCTGGCGCCCACCGGCTGGACGCCGATCGGCCCCGCGCTGCTCAAGGCGGCCGACGATCTCCAGGGCGGCGACGGCACCCGCCGCCTGGTGCTGATCACCGACGGCGAGGACACCTGCGCGCCGCTCAATCCGTGCGACGTCGCGCGGGACATCGCCGCCAAGGGCATCCATCTGGTCATCGACACGCTGGGCCTGATCCCGGACTCCTCGACCCGTAACCAGTTGACGTGCATCGCGGAGGCGACCGGCGGCACGTACACCGCCGTCCAGCACCGGCAGCAGCTCACCACCAAGGTGAAGCAGTTGGTGGGCCGCAGCACCGACGCCGTGGTGGCCCCGGTGGCCACCCGGGGCGCCGCGCAGTGCGCGGACGCGCCGCAGCTCAAGGCGGGGATCTACACCGACCGCGAGCTGTTCTCGGAGAACCGCTGGTACCGGGTGGACGTGCCGCCGGGGCAGGAGTTGCGCGCCTCGGTGAGCGTCTCGGCCGACCGGGCGGTGAACGCGAACTACGGCGTCCTGCTGCGTGGCGTGACCACGCACGGCCGGGAGATCGTCAGGGACGACGAGGGCGGCACCGGCCGTACCGACGTCGTGTCCGCCGGTATCCGCTACCCCAAGCCGCACGCGGACTCCGACACCCCGCCGGAGACGGTCTGCCTCCAGGTCGGCAACTCCTTCTCGGCCGCGCCGTCGGTCAAGACCACCCCCGGTCTGCCGGTGGAGCTCTCCATCGACCTGGTGGACTCCCCCGACCAGCCCTCCGACGTGGCCTTCTTCGGCCTCGGGCGCGGCTGGTGGCTGCTGGGCACGCTGGCCGTGGCCGGCGCGGTCCTCGGCCTGCTGTCGGGCTGGGTGTCCCGCTGGCGTCTGAACACGGGGAGGACCGTCTGATGCGTACGTCACCACGTAAGGCCGTACGGCTGCTGACGGTCACCGCGGCGGGGCTGCTGGCCGCCGCGGCGCTGGCCCTGAGCGCGGGCGGCGCGGTCGCCGACGACCCGTCGGCCGACCCGAGCGCGAGCACGGGTACGGCCGCTCCCGGCGACGGCGACACCGCGCCGACGGAGGCGGGGACGAGTTTCCGTACCGCCGCCGTCGTCCGGCAGGGGCAGGAGGCGACCGCGGACGCGTCGGCGGGCGACTACCTGTACTGGACGTTCCCCGCCGACAGCGGGCAGAACGTGACGGTGAAGGCCACCGTCACCTTCCCCGAGACCGCGACCCGGCACGGCGCGTCCACCTGGCAGCTCGATGTGTACGACGGGCTGCGGCGCCGCCAGCCGTGCAGATACGGCGCGCAGAGCAGGTCCGTGGCGGCCGACGCGGGCTCGGTCGAGCTGGTCTGCCACCTGCGGGCGATCCGCTCGTGGGCCGACACCTGGTCCAACGATCCGCTGCGCGGCGGCTACTTCCTGCGGCTGACCGTGCTCGACCTGCCCGCGGCCGACCTCGGCCAGCCGGTCAAGGCGGCCGTGAAGGCCACCTCGGAGGGCACGGCGGGGCAGCAGGCGGTCGACGGCTCGGTGACGCCCGTGATGTCGGCGTACGCGCCGCATGTGGCGCCGGGCGACGGCTGGGCGGGCACCTGGTGGTCGCCGCGCTGGCTGTGGACCGGCGGCGGCGGTCTGCTGGCCGCTCTGGCCGGTCTGGGCGCGCACCGACTCGCCCGGGGTCCGATCCGGTCTCGGCGGGACCCGCGCACCCCTGAGCGGCCCCGCGAGCCCGTGGGATACCGGGACTGAGGCAGCGGCACGCGAGGAGGGCCCGTCCGACCGGACGGGCCCTCCTTTCTCGCGTGCGACGGCTGCGACGCGGCCACTGCCACGCGAGCGCTACCGCGCGGCGACCTCGACGTGCTGCGGGTAGAAGGCGACGTGTCCGGCGATCGTGCCGACCGCGTCGTACGGCTTCTCGTACGTCCACACCGCGTCGGTGATCTCGCCGTCCGCGGTCACGAGGGAGTAGTAGGAGGCGTCGCCCTTGTAGGGGCAGTACGTCTGGGACTCGGTCGGGCGCAGGGCGTCGGCCTCGACGTCGGCGAGCGGGATGTACTGCACCGGCGGGTAGTCGGCCTCGCGCAGGGTCAGGGCGTGGGTGGTGTCGGCGATGACCTTGCCTGCGGCCCTGACCACGATGCGCTCCGAGTTCGGCTCGACCGTGATGGGGTGGTCGGGACCGGGTGTCTTGACCGTGCGTGCCATGGGGGCTCCATGAGTAGAACCTGGATGGGGCCCGAGGTGACCTGGGGGGATCTGCCGCGGTCCGCCTGTCCTGGGCGATACCCACCGAGGGTAGACAGACAGGTCTATACGGGTCAAGGACGGCTGGCGGGTAGTCGCAGATGCGTCGTCCGACGGGACAATCGGACCGCCGACTGGCGCATACTGGTGACAATGACAAAGCCTGATGCAGCGAAGCGCTTTTTGCCCACCAGTCCCTTCAAAGCCCCGGTGGCGCCGCCACCGAAGGAGTTCGCCGTGGGCAATCGGGTCACCCACGATGTGTACGGCCTCGGCCGGGTCACCGGAGTCGAGGAAGGCGTCGCGGTGATCGTCGACTTCGGCTCGCTCCAGAAGCGCATCATGAGCCCGTACACCAAGCTCACCAACCTCTGAGGTTCCAACGGCGTGGGGACCCCGAAGGTTCCTAACGGCGTGGGACCTTGCGGGCCGCCCGCAGCCACTCCTTGTTCATCGCGGTGATCGAGGTCAGCGGGATGCCCTTGGGGCAGGCGGTGGCGCACTCCCCCGTGAGCGTGCAGCCGCCGAATCCCTCCTCGTCCATCCGCGCGACCATGTCGAGGACACGGGTCTCGCGCTCCGGCGCGCCCTGCGGCAGCACGTTGAGGTGGTTGACCTTCGCGGAGGTGAAGAGCATCGCGGAGCCGTTGGGGCAGGCGGCGACGCAGGCGCCGCAGCCGATGCACTCGGCGTGTTCGAACGCGGAGTCGGCGGCGGCCTTGGGTACGGGCGTGGCGTGTGCTTCGGGCGCCGCGCCGGTGGGCACGCTGACGTAGCCGCCGGACTGGATGATCCGGTCGAACGACGAGCGGTCCACGACCAGGTCGCGGACGACGGGGAAGGCGGCGGCCCGCCACGGCTCGACGTCGATGGTGTCGCCGTCCCGGAAGGACCGCATGTGGAGCTGGCAGCTCGTGGTGCGCTCCGGGCCGTGCGCGTCGCCGTTGATCACCAGGCTGCACGCGCCGCAGATGCCCTCACGGCAGTCGTGGTCGAAGGCGACCGGGTCCTCGCCCTCGACGGTGAGCCGTTCGTTGAGCGTGTCGAGCATTTCCAGGAACGACATGTCGGGTGAGACGTCGTCGACCTGGTAGGTGGCCATGGCGCCGGGCGCTTCGGTGTTCTTCTGGCGCCAGACGCGCAGGGTGAGCTTCATGCGTAGCTCCGCTGGGTGGGGTGTACGTAGTCGAAGACGAGGTCTTCCTTGTGCAGGACGGGCGCGCCGCCGGTCCGGGTGAACTCCCACGCGGCGGCGTAGGAGAACTCCTCGTCCCGGCGGGCGGCCTCGCCGTCCGGGGTCTGGGACTCCTCGCGGAAGTGGCCGCCGCAGGACTCGGCGCGGTGCAGCGCGTCGAGGCACATCAGCTCGGCCAGCTCCAGGTAGTCCACGACGCGGTTGGCGCGCTCCAGCGACTGGTTGAACTCCGCGCCGCTGCCCGGCACCTTGATCCGGCGCCAGAATTCGTCCCGGATCTGCGGAATCCGGTCCAGCGCCTTGCGCAGCCCCTCCTCCGTCCTGGCCATCCCGCAGAACTCCCACATCAGCTCGCCGATCTCGCGGTGGAAGGAGTCGGCGGTGCGGTCGCCGTCGACGGCGAGGAGCAGATTGAGCCGGTCCTCGGTCTCCGCGAGGACTTCCTGGACGACGGGGTGTTCGGCGCCGATCTCCTCACGCCCCGGGTGGCGGGCCAGGTAGTCGTTGATGGTGGCCGGCAGCACGAAGTAGCCGTCGGCCAGGCCCTGCATCAGCGCGGAGGCGCCGAGCCGGTTGGCGCCGTGGTCGGAGAAGTTGGCCTCGCCGATCGCGAAGAGGCCGGGCACGGTGGTCTGGAGGTCGTAGTCCACCCACAGGCCGCCCATCGTGTAGTGCACGGCCGGGTAGATCCGCATCGGGACCTCGTACGGGTCCTCGGCGGTGATCCGCGCGTACATCTCGAAGAGGTTGCCGTACTTCTCCTCGACCGCCCTGCGGCCCATCCGCGCGATGGCGTCGGCGAAGTCCAGGTAGACGCCCTGGCCGCCGGGGCCGACGCCGCGGCCCTCGTCGCAGACGTTCTTCGCGGCGCGGGAGGCGATGTCGCGCGGTACGAGGTTGCCGAAGGAGGGGTAGATCCGCTCCAGGTAGTAGTCGCGCTCGTCCTCGGGGATCTCGCCGGGCGGGCGGGTGTCGCCCTTGGTGCGCGGCACCCAGATCCGGCCGTCGTTGCGCAGCGACTCGCTCATCAGCGTGAGCTTGGACTGGTGGTCGCCGGTGCGCGGGATGCAGGTGGGGTGGATCTGGGTGAAGCAGGGGTTGGCGAAGTACGCGCCGCGCCGGTGCGCCCGCCAGACGGCGGTCGCGTTGGAGTTCATGGCGTTGGTCGACAGGTAGAAGACGTTGCCGTAGCCGCCGGAGGCCAGCACCACGGCGTCCGCGAAGTGGCTGCGGATCTCGCCGGTGATCAGGTCGCGGGCGACGATGCCGCGGGCCCTGCCGTCGATGACGATCAGGTCGAGCATTTCGGTCCGCGGGTGCATCTCGACGTTGCCCGCGGCGATCTGCCGGGACAGCGCCTGGTAGGCGCCGAGCAGCAGTTGCTGGCCGGTCTGGCCGCGGGCGTAGAAGGTGCGGGA
Source organism: Streptomyces sp. NPDC088910 (assembly GCF_044749865.1). NCBI lineage: Bacteria > Bacillati > Actinomycetota > Actinomycetes > Kitasatosporales > Streptomycetaceae > Streptomyces > Streptomyces sp. NPDC088910. The sequence continues at coordinate 42,342 of NZ_JBIVIV010000010.1, read as the reverse complement.
GACCTGGACGCCGCCGAAGGAGCGGGTGTCGAGCAGGCCGCCGTACTCACGGGCGAAGGGCACGCCCTGCGCGACGCACTGGTCGATGATCTCCACCGAGATCTGGGCGAGGCGGCGGACGTTGGACTCGCGGGCCCTGAAGTCGCCGCCCTTGACGGTGTCGTAGAAGAGCCGGTGGACGGAGTCGCCGTCGTTGCGGTAGTTCTTCGCGGCGTTGATGCCGCCCTGCGCGGCGATCGAGTGGGCGCGGCGCGGGGAGTCCTGGTAGCAGAACTGCACGACGTGGTAGCCCTGTTCGGCGAGCGTGGCGCCCGCGGAGCCGCCCGCGAGCCCGGTGCCGACGACGATCACGGTGTGCTTGCGGCGGTTGGCGGGGTTGACCAGCTTCGCGGTGAAGCGGCGGGTGTCCCAGCGGTCCTCGATCGGGCCTTCGGGTGCCTTGGTGTCGGCGAGGGGCTCGCCGGTCGCGTACCGCGCGTAGTCGGACGGCGCGGAGTCGGACGGCGCGGGCGCGGCGTCGGTCGCGGCGGTCGTCGCGGAAAGCTCGGGGCTGTCGGGAGTCTCGGGCGTCTCGGGCATGTCAGTCAGCTCACGATTCCGGTCATGACGCCGACGGGTACGGCGATGAAGCCGGCCGTCAGCACCAGTGCGAGTGCGTTCGCGGTGGCCTTGAGCACCCGGTCACGGGTGGCACTGCCCGCGCCGAGGGTCTGGGCGGCGCTCCAGAAGCCGTGCCTGATGTGCAGGCCGAGGGCGAGCATCGCCACGATGTAGATGACGTTGTTCCACCAGTCGTGGAAGGCGGCCACGACGTTCTGGTACGGGTGGCCGGGCACGAAGCCGCGCTGCACGGTGCCGGTGGTCAGGTCGAGGATGTGCCAGACGATGAACAGCAGCAGGATCACGCCGCCCCAGCGCATGGTGCGGGTGGCGTAGCTGGCGCGCGGTCGCGGATGGGCGTAGGCGACCGGCCGGGCGCGCCGGTCGAGGCGGCTGAGCTGGTACGCGCACACGCCGTGCAGCACGACGGCGGCGACCAGCACGACGCGGATGATCCACAGCGCCCACTCGTAGTGCAGGAACGGCTCGCCGATGGTGCGCAGCCAGTGCGCGTACTCGTTGAAGCTGCCGGACCCGAAGAAGATCTTGAGGTTGCCGAACATGTGGACGACCAGGTACAGCAGCATGATCAGGCCGCTCACCGCCATGATCGTCTTCTTGCCGACGGTCGAGCCCCAGACCGTGCGCGCCATCGACGGACGTCGGTCCGTCCGCGTTGCCAGTGCCATGTCCACAGACGTTACGGTCACCGGAGTCGAGTGGTCCAAGACATGATCCGGCTCGTGTCCATAGCCTGAGCCTATCGCCGGGCTATCGTGGGACCCATGCAGTTCCAGCAGCTCGCGTACTTCGTGGCCGTCGCCGACGCCCGGCACTTCACCCGCGCCGCCGAGCGGGTGCATGTCTCGCAGCCGTCGCTGTCCCAGCAGATCCGCGCGCTGGAGACGGAGCTGGGCGCGCCCCTGTTCAGCCGGGCGCGCGGCAACATCGCGCTCACCGACGCCGGGGAGGCGCTGCTGCCGCTGGCCCGGCGGATCCTCGCCGACGCCGAAACCGCCCGCCACGAGGTGCTGGAGCTGGCTCAGCTGCGGCGCGGCCGGGTCCGGCTCGGCGCCACCCCGAGCCTGTGCACCGGCCTGCTCCCCGACGTGCTGCGCGTCTTCCACGACCGGCACCCCGGGGTGCGGCTGCTGATCGAGGAGAGCGGGTCGCACGATCTCGTACGGGAGCTGGCGCGCGGCGGTCTCGACCTGGCGCTGGTGGTGCTGCCGCTGCCGAACCCGTCGCCCGCCCTGACCACCGTCGAGCTCTTCCAGGAGGATCTGGTCGTCATCTCCTCCGCCGCGGCCGAGCCGCCGCGCTCACCGGTCAGGATCGCCGACCTCGAAGGCCGCCCGATGGTGATGTTCCGGCACGGCTACGACCTGCGCGACCTGACCCTCGCCGCCTGCCGCTCCGCGGGCTTCGAGCCCTACCTCACTGTCGAGGGCGGCGAGATGGACGCCGTGCTCGGCTTCGTGCGGGCCGGGCTCGGTCTGGGCGTCGTCCCCAGCATGGTCGCCGCCCGCGCGGGTCACGACCTGCGGGTCACACCGCTGGCCCGGCCGGGGCTGCGCCGCACCATCGCCCTGGCCCACCGCAGTGACGTGGCTCCGCCACGGGCCGCCCGGGTCCTCCAGGAAGTCCTTCTGACCGCGGCCCACCGGGAGACCTGAAGCCGCGCGGGAGACCTCAGTCCAGCGGGACGGCCGCCAGGGTCAGCGGGCCGCCCCCGCTGCCGGCGTTGAGGGTGCCCGCGGGCTCCAGCAGGAGGATGGCGGTCTCCTCGTCGGCGCGGGGGCAGTGCTCGACGCCCTCGGGGACGACGTACAGCTCACCGGGGCCGAGGACGACGTCGCCGTCGCGGAGCTGGAGGGTGAGACGGCCGCTGACGACCAGGAACAGCTCGTCGGTGTCCTCGGGGACGGCCGTCGGAACCGCTGCCCAGGTCCGCTGCCCGGGTCGCCGTCAGTGCGTCCTGATCGCCGGGTCGCTCACGCCGGGGCGGCCCGTCTCGACGTGTCCCGCGAAGCGCCGCAGGAACGCGGCGTCGTGGTCGGCGACCACCGTGAGGTCGTACCAGCGCTTGCCCGCGCGGACGTCGACCGAGTGCGTCTCGCGGCGCCCGGCGCGGACCACGTACGTGTGGTGGCGGCCGTCGTAGGAGTTGGTGACCGTGAGCCGGACGTCGCGGCGGCCGGAGTTGCTCATGGTCAGCTCCACCCTTTCGCTCGCGGCGTCGTGACGGGCCGTCACCTCCGCGCCGGATGTGGCGACCGCGCCGCGGAAGGCGCGCAGGAAGCCGTTGGGGCCGTGCACGGTGAGGTCGTAGCCGCCGCCGGTCGCGGCCGTCTCCCAGGCGCCGGAGAGCTTCTTGCCCGCCTCGGTGGTGTACGTCCACGGGCCGTCGGCGCGGTCCGCGGCGGTGACGTGGAAGCAGACGCCTGCGGCGACACCGCCGCCGAAGGTGAGGGTGACCAGGCCGGTGGACGGCGTGACGGCCGCGTCGACCAGCGGCGCGTACGGCAGCGGGCGGGTCGGCCGGGCGCCGCGCTCCTGCGTGGGCACGGCCTGGCGGGCGGGCGGCACCGGGACGTAGCTGTCGTGCCGGTCGCCGTCCGGCGGCCGGTAGCCGTCGGTGCCGGGCAGGTGCGGGGGCCGGTCCCGCGTGAGCTTGAAGTCGAAGGCGGAGGTCAGATCGCCGCAGACGGTACGCCGCCAGGGCGAGATGTTGGGCTCGTGCACGCCGAAGCGGCGCTCCATGAAGCGGATGATCGAGGTGTGGTCGAAGACCTCGGAGCAGACGTAGCCGCCGGTGCTCCAGGGCGAGACCACCAGCATCGGGACGCGCTGGCCGAGCCCGTACGCGCCGGCCGCGTAGGTGCCGTTGCCCGGGAAGATCTCACCCCGCGTGCTGACGGTGGAGGCGCCGCCGTCCGCGGTGAGCGGGGCGAAGGGCGGGACGACGTGGTCGAAGTACCCGTCGTTCTCGTCGTAGGTGATGAACAGCGCGGTCCTGCTCCACACCTCGGGGTTGGAGGTGAGCGCGTCGAGAACCTGCGAGATGTACCAGGCGCCGTAGTTCGCGGGCCAGTTGGGGTGCTCCGAGAACGCCTCGGGCGCGGCGATCCAGGAGATCTGCGGCAGCCTGCCCGCCGTGACGTCGGCCTTGAGCACGTCGAAGAAGCCGTCGCCCGCCTTGGCGTCGGTTCCGGTGCGGGCCTTCTCGTAGAGCGCGTCGCCGGGCTTGGCGTTGCGGTAATTGTCGAAGTAGAGCAGGGAGTTGTCCCCGTAGTTGCCGCGGTAGGCGTCCGGGATCCAGCCCCAGGAGTGGTCCCCGTCCAAACCGTCGCCGATGTCCTGGTAGACCTTCCAGGAGATCTTCGCCTTCTCCAGCCGCTCCGGGTAGGTCGTCCAGTCGTACCCGGCCTCGGAGTTGTCGAGCACGGGGCCGTTGCCCCTGCCGTCGTTGCCCGTGTATCCCGACCACATGTAGTAGCGGTTGGGGTCGGTGCCGCCGGTGAACGAGCAGTGGTACGCGTCGCAGACGGTGAAGGCGTCGGCGAGCGCGTAGTGGAACGGGATGTCGCCGCGCGTCAGGTGCGCCATCGTGCCGGTGCCCTTGGCGGGGATCCACTGGTCGTACTTGCCGTCGTTGACGGCCGCGTGGCTGCCGATCCACTCGTGGTTGAGGCCCTCGATGAACTGGAGGCCGAGGTCGTCCACGTCCGGGTGGAAGGGCAGCACCTCCTTGTCGCCGTCCGGCTGGTGGAACACCGACTTGCCGTTGGGCAGGGACACCGGGCGCGGGTCGCCGAAGCCGCGGACCCCCTTCATCGCGCCGAAGTAGTGGTCGAAGGACCGGTTCTCCTGCATCAGGACGACGATGTGGTCGATGTCCTTGAGGGTGCCGGTCCTGCGGCTGGCCGGGATCGCGGCGGCGCGGGCGATGCTGCTGGACAGGGCGGTGAAGCCCGCGGTGGCACCGGCTATCTGGAGGAACCGCCGCCGGTTGAGTTCAGACATGGATCCGAGGACCTCTTCGCGGTAGGGGGATGCGCGCAGTGCAGGGTCCTCCCACAGCAGCGACCACAGGCGACCTGCCGGTGTCCGGCGCGTGACAGCGGGCGGTACGCGTCACGAACAGGCCCGGCGCACACGGCCGTTCGCTCGACGGGGGGGGGCGGGTTCTCGCCGCGCCCGGCGGGTCACAGGATTCCGCCGCGTGTGCGACAGGCGGCGTTCAACTGGCCGTCGCCGACGGGCGGGAGCCTTCGGAGGTTCGTGTCGCGAGACCCCGCACCGCACCAAGGAGCAACGATGGTCGCACAGATGGAGACACCGGGTCCGTCAGGAGACCGCCTCAGCCGCCGTACGGCCGTCGGCCTGCTCGGCACCGCGGGTGTCGGCGCGGTCGCGGCGCCGCTGCTGACCGCGGGCCCCGCGTCCGCCGCCGCGCCGTCCCCGTCCGGCACACCCGCGAGCGCCGCCCCCGCCTTCCACCCCACGCCCGACGCGAGCGGCGCGTCCCCGGTGCAGGGGCTGCACCTCACCTTCGGCAAGGACCCCGGCAGCCAGATGGTGGTGTCCTGGCTGACCGACGGCCCGGTCAAGCGCCCGCGGGTGCGGTACGGCACGATCAGCCACGGTCTGGGATCGGTCGCCTCGGCGCGGACCCGCTCCTACAGCGACGGCAAGTCCGGCCGGGTCGTGTACGTGCACCACGCCGCGATCGACCGGCTCTCGCCCGGCACCGAGTACCTGTACCTGGTGTCGCACGACGGCGCCGCGCCGGACAGCGGCACCTTCAGGACCGCGCCGCGCGGCCGTCAGCCGCTGACCTTCACCAGCTTCGGCGACCAGTCGGCGCCGCAGGTCACCTGGACCAGCACCGGCGCGGTGGGCCTCGACGCCAACTCCACGCCCGCCACCAAGGACATCGTCACCGGCATCGAGCAGGTCGCGCCGCTGTTCCACCTGCTCAACGGCGACCTGTGCTACGCGAATCTGGACGTCGACCGGGTCCGCACCTGGAACAACTTCTTCACCAACAACAGCCGTTCGGCGCGCTTCCGGCCGTGGATGCCCGCCGCGGGCAACCACGAGATCGAGTCCGCGAACGGCCCGCTCGGCCTCGGCGCGTACCAGACGTACTTCCAGCTCCCGTCGACCGAGAGCGACCGCGAACTGGCCAACCTCTGGTACGCGTTCACCGCCGGCTCGGTGCGGGTGATCGTGCTCCAGAACGACGACAACTGCCTCCAGGACGGCGGCGACGTCTACATCAACGGCTACTCCGGCGGCCGTCAACTCGCCTTCCTGGAGAAGGAGTTGCGGACGGCGCGCGCCGACCGCGAGATCGACTGGGTGGTCGTCGCCATGCACCAGGTGATGGTCAGCTCGACGGACGCCAACGGCGCCGACCTGGGCCTGCGCGAGAAGTACGGGCCGCTGTTCGACCGCTACGGCGTCGACCTGGTGGTCTGCGGCCACGAGCACAACTACGAGCGGTCGCTGGCCGTTCGCGGTGTGGTCGGCGGCAGCGAGACGCTGACGCCGAACCCGGTGTCGCACGCCACCGACGACATCGACACCGGTCTCGGCACCGTGCACATGGTGCTCGGCGGCGGCGGGGTCTCGGGCACGACCAACCAGTCGTTCTTCAAGGACGGCACCGGCAAGGTCATCACCGCGGTCTCCTCGACGCCCGGCTCCAACGGCAAGCGGACGGCCACGTACGTGCGGGAGCAGGCGGTCTGGGCGGGCGTGCGCGATGTCGACCACCCCTACGGCTTCGCGGCGTTCACCGTCGATCCGGGCCGTCACGCGGGCGACACCACGCGGATGCACGTCACGTACTACAACGTGAACAAGCCGAACGGCGAGCTGTCGGTCTTCGAGACGTTCACGCTGCACCGCAAGCGGTCGGACGGCGGCCGGCACTGAGGTCGCGCGCTGTTCCCGGGCGGCCGGGCGCGTGCCCGGCCGCCCCCACGATCACTGTTGACCAATAGCAGTCCACTGCATACCTTTGCGGGCACGAGAGAAGGGACGGTGCCCGCAGGTGCCCATCGAAACCGGCTTGGAGACCTCGGCGGTACGCGTAGCGCACCTCGGTTACGGACTCGGCGGCGCACCCGCGGTCGTGGCGGTCCTGCCCGACGGAAGGGCCCCGCGGCGCGTGCAGTTGCTCGGCGCCGACGGCGGCTCGCTGCACGAGCTGGAACCCGGCCCGCTGGAGTCCGTGCCCGGCTGGCACGGCGGTCCCTTCGCCCGGGTGCCGCTGCCCACCGGCCTCGCGCCCGGCCGGTACGCGGTCCGCCTGGTCGACGGCCGCGGCCGTACCTGTGTCTCGGACGACTTCGAGGTGGCCGCCGACCGGCTCCAGCGGCAGACGATGTCCGACGTGCTGGCGTACTTCAAGGCGATGCGCTCCAGCGGCGAGATCGACCGCAAGGACCGGCGCGCCGCGCTGTGGGGCGACGACAGCGGCCGGGAGGTCGACGCGCGCGGCGGCTGGCTCGACGCGAGCGGCGACACCAGCAAATTCCTCAGCCACCTCACGTACACCCGCACCATGAGTCCGCAGCAGATCCCGCTGTGCGCGTGGGCCATGATGGCCGCGCGGGACGCGGTCGCCGAGCGACACCCGCTGCTGGTCCGCTCGTTGAGCGCGCGGCTGCGCGACGAGGCGCTGTGGGGCGCCGACTTCCTGGTCCGCTTCCGCTCCCCCGAGGGCTACTTCTACACCGGAATCTTCGACGCGCTCACCAAGCGGCTCGAAGAACGCGTGGTGACGGCGCCGCTCCCGGAGTGCGTGCGCACCGACCGCTACCAGGCCGCGTACCGGCACGGCGGCGGCCTGGCCATCGCGGCCCTCGCCCGCGCCTCGACCCTGGACGACCACGGCGACTTCACCGGACCCGAGTACCTGGCGGCGGCCGTCGAGGGCTTCACGCACCTCGAGGCGCACAACACCGAATACGTCGTCGGCGGGGCCGAGACGGTCCTCGACGACTACACGGCGCTGCTGGCCGCCTGCGAGCTGGTCGCGGCGGGCGGCGGTACGGTCCCGGCCGCGGCGCGGGACGCGGCCCGGCTGCGCGTACGGTCCCTGCTGGCGCGGTACGTACGGCCCGCGCACGGCCCCGGCTGGTTCGGAGCGGACGCCGAGGGGCGACCGTTCTTCCACGCCGCCGAGGCCGGGCTGCCCGCGCTCGCCCTCGCCCGCTTCGCCGCCGTGCTGCCGGACGCGCCCGAGGCCGGGGCCGCGAGCGCGCTCGCCCTGGAGGCCGTGCTCGACACCGTGGCCAGGACCCGTTCGGTGCCTAATCCCTTCGGCTATCCCCGGCAGCGCGTGCAGCCCGCGGGGGGCACACCGCGCGACGCCTTCTTCTTCCCGCACGACAACGAGACCGGCTACTGGTGGCAGGGCGAGAACGCCACCATCGCCTCGCTGGCCGCCGCCGCGAACACCTGCGCCGACCTGCCCGGCACGGCGCAGGCCGACCGCGACCTGCTGCTCGGCTTCGCCGACGACCAGCTCGCCTGGATCACCGGCCGCAACCCCTTCGACGTCTCGATGCTGCACGGCCGCGGCCGTCACAATGTCGACTACGAGTCGGACTTCCCCAACATCCCCGGCGGCATCGTCAACGGCATCACCTCCGGCTGGACCGACGAGGACGACATCGCCTTCCTTCCCGCCGACGCCCCCGAGGACGAGGTCTGGCGCTGGGCCGAGCAGTGGATCCCGCACACCGGCTGGTTCCTGCTGGCGGTGGCGTCGGCCCGCTGAGGAAACGGCCGGGGCGGCGGTGTCCGGACCGGCGCGGCGGCCTCGCGGGAAGCCTCGCGGAACCCCGCGTCAGACCGCCGACGCTCCCGGCCGCTCGGGCGGCGCGTCCGGGAGCGTCACCGTGAAAGAGGTGTCGCCCGGCTCGCTGGTGAGGGTGACCGTGCCGCCGTGGGCCGCGGCGACCGCCGTGACGATGGCCAGGCCCAGACCGGCGCCGTGGCCGGCGGCGGGGTCGGCGCGCCGGTCGTCGGCGCGGTGGTGGTCGGCGCGGGCGAAGCGTTCGAAGACGGTGCGCTGGATGGCGGGCGGGACACCGCCGCCGTTGTCCGCGACGGTGAGGACGGTCGCGGCGCCGTCGTGGCGCAGCCGTACGGTGACGCGGGTCCCCTCGCGGGTGTGCACACGGGCGTTGGTCAGCAGATTCCCGGTGATCTGCTGGAGCCGGGCGGCGTCGCCGGCGACGGTGACCGGTTCGGCGGGCAGGTCCAGCAGCCAGCGGTGGCCGGGGCCCGCGGCCCTGGCGTCGTCGACCGCGTCGAGGACGAGGCGCGTCAGGTCGACCGGCTCACGGGCCAGCGGGCGGCCCGCGTCGAGCCGGGCGAGCAGCAGCAGGTCGTCGACCATGCCGCCCATCCGCGCGGACTCCGCCGCGATCCGGTCCAGTGCCCGCGTCACACCGGGCGGCACCGGGCCGGGGTGCCGCTGCGCCAGCTCCGCGTGGCCGCGGATCGCGGCGACCGGGGTGCGCAGTTCGTGGCTGGCGTCGGCGGCGAAGCGCCGCAGCCGTTCCTCGCTGGCGTGCCGGGTGGTCAGCGCGCCCTCGACATGTCCGAGCATGCGGTTGAAGGCCGCGCCGACCTGCCCGACCTCGGTCCCGGGGTCGGTGTCGGGCACCCGGTCGGGCAGCGCCACCTCTCCGCTGTCCAGCGGCAGCGCGGTCACCGAGGCGGCGGTCGCGGCCACCCGGCGCAGCGGTCGCAGCGACCAGCGCACCCAGAAGGCGCCCGCGGCCCCCGCCACGACCAGCGCGCCGCCGAAGACGGCCGCCTCCACCGCGATCAGCCGCGTCTCGGCATCCTCGATGCCCTGCCGGGGCAGCCCGGTGATCAGGACGTCCCCGTCGTCGCCCGCCACCGCTTTGACCTGGTAGTCGCCGAGCGAGGACAGATCGACCCGGTGGCAGTGGCCGTCGACGGGGACCGCCGCGAGGGCGGTCCGGTCGTCGGGGGTCAGCCGTACCGTGGTGTCCGTGCCCGCGCGGACCACGGCGGCGGCCGTGACCCGGCCTTTGAGCAGCCGCGCCCCGAAAGTGCCGCGCGCCTGGCGGCGGGTGTCCACATGGACGTTGTCCGCGTCCGGCTCCCCCGCGCCGTGCGCGTGTTCCAGGCTGGCGGGGAACGCGCCCCCGGCCTCCGAGAGCTGCTGGTCGAGCCGTTCGCCGAGGAAGGACCGCAGTGCGACGACCGCCGCGATGCCCACGGCGGCGCAGCTCAGCGCGAGCAGCACCACGAGGCCGCAGGTGAGCCGGGCGCGCAGCGTGCGCGGTACGAGGACCCGCGACGCGAGAGCGAGCGGCGTGGAGCGACGGCCGGTGCGCGGCGACGGCCGCCTCACCACGGCGGCGCCTTCAGCAGGTAGCCCGCGCCGCGCACCGTGTGGATCATCGGCTCGCGCCCGCTGTCGATCTTGCGGCGCAGGTAGCTGATGTACAGCTCGACCACATGCGCCTGGCCGCCGAAGTCGTACGACCACACGCGGTCGAGGATCTGCGCCTTGCTCAGCACCCGGCGCGGATTGCGCATCAGGTACCGCAGCAGCTCGAACTCGGTCGGGGACAGCTCGACGACCGCCCCGCCGCGCGTCACCTCCCGCGCGTCCTCGTCCATGACGAGATCGCCGACGGTGAGGACGGCCGCGTCGCCGCGCGCCCTGGTCATGCCCGCCCGGCGCAGCAGTCCGCGCAGCCTGGCCAGCAGTTCCTCCAGGCTGAACGGCTTGGTGACGTAGTCGTCGCCGCCCGCCGTGATGCCCGCGATGCGGTCCTCGACGGAGTCGCGCGCGGTGAGGAACAGCACGCACACCTCGGGCTGGCTCGCGCGGAGTTGGCGCAGTACGGACAGGCCGTCGCCGTCGGGAAGCATCACGTCGAGCACGACCGCGTCGGGACGGAAGGCCCGCGCCTCGGCGACCGCGGAGGCGACGTCACCGGCGGTGCGCACCTGCCAGCCCTCGTAGGCGAGGACACCGGACAGCACTTCGGCGAGGTCGGGTTCGTCGTCCACGACGAGGACCCGGACCGGGGAGCCGTCCGGGTGGGCGAGGGGGTGCGGTGCCGCGCTGTCTGTGATGTCCATGGTCCTTCCAGCATCGCCCGGCGGGCGGTCGCGCGGCGAGGGCGGGCGCCTCTGCGTTCCCTGTGAGTCCTGTGGGTCGTGGGGGTCGTATGAGTCCTGTCGCCGATCGGTGAGCGAGCCGCCCGCCCGGCGCCGTCACCACGGGTCCCGCGGGCCGCCGTGAGCCTCTGGATCACCTGTGAGTCCGCGGCCGGGGCGCCGATTCAGAGCTGGCTCAGAGGTTCCGCCCGCACAGTGGCAAGCGTACGACCAGGAAGGGAACCACCGTGAGCGGCACAACATGAGCGGCACCCACAGCCCCCGCACCACCGCGCGGCACGCGGTGACGTATCCCGGCAGGCGGTCACCGGCCGTCGTGGTGCTGGCCCTGGGCTGGGCGGGCGCGGCGGCGGTGATCGCGCTGTGGTGGCAGGACACGTCGTCGGTCGTCGGCCCCGCGGGCTGGCTGATCGGCGCGGGCCGGATCGCCGGGCTGCTGACCGGTTACTGCTGCGCGCTGCTGGTCGGCCTGATGGCCCGGATTCCCGCACTTGAGCAGGGGGTGGGCAGCGACCGGGTGGCGCGCTGGCACGCGATGGCCGGGCGTTACACCGTCTGCCTGCTGATCGCGCACATCACGCTGATCCTGTGGGGTTACGCGGCGCAGGCGCACGCCTCGGTGCTCGGCGAGACATGGACGGTGGTGTTCACCTATCCGGACATGCTCAAGGGCACGATCGGCGGTCTGCTCCTGCTGGTCGTCGGCGCGGTGTCGGTACGCGCGGTACGCCGCAAGGTCCGCTACGAGACCTGGTACTACCTGCACCTCCTGACGTATCTGGCGATCTTCCTGGCCTTCTGGCACCAGCTCGCGCTCGGCGCGGACTTCGCGGGCGGCACGGTCGCGCGCGGGCTCTGGTACGCGCTGTACCTCGGTGTCGCGGCGGCGGCGCTCTGGTACCGGGTGCTGGTGCCGCAGCGGCTGAATCTGCGGCACCGGCTGCGGGTGGCGTCGGTGGTACGGGAGGCGCCGGGGGTGGTGTCGGTGCTCATACGCGGCCGGCGGCTGCCCGAACTGGCGGCGCGGCCGGGGCAGTTCCTGCGCTGGCGGTTCCTGACGCCCGGCCTGTGGTGGACGGCCAGCCCGTACTCGCTGTCCGCCGCGCCGCGTCCCGACCTGCTGCGGATCACCGTGAAGGCGGTGGGCGAGCACAGTACGGCGCTGGCCGGACTGCGGCCCGGCACCCGCATCTGGGCCGAGGGACCGTACGGCGCGCTGACCGCGGAGCGCAGGACCCGGCAGAAGGTGCTGCTGCTCGCGGGCGGGGTCGGGGTGACCCCGTTGCGGGCGCTGTTCGAGTCGCTGCCCGCGGGGCCCGGCGACCTGACGCTGGTCTACCGGGCGCGCACCGAGGCCGATCTGGCGCTGCGCGGCGAACTGGAGCGGATCGCCGCCGTGCGCGGCGCCCGTCTGCACTTCGCGGTCAACGCGCCCGACGGCCGGCGGCCCGTCCTCAGCGCGGACACCCTGCGCGCCACGCTGCCGGACATCGCGCGGCACGACGTGTTCCTGTGCGGGCCGCCCGGAATGGCGCGGGCGTCGTACGAGGCGCTGCGCGCGGCGGGTGTCCCGGCCCGCCACATCCATCACGAGTCCTTCGAACTGTGAGCCATGCCGTGAGCCATGTCGTGAACCATGCCGTGAGCCGTGCCGTGAGCCAGATGGTGAACCGAGGTGAGAGCCGTCCATGAGCGCCTTTCCCGCCCGCCCTTTGCGGCGCGTCCTGTTGAGCACCCTGGCCACCGTCGCCGGCGTGGTGCTGCTGCTGACCCTCAAGCCGCACACGACGGCGAGCGCGGGTGACGTGGCCGCGGGCTCCGCGGCCCCCGCACCGGCGCCGTCCGCGACGTCGGGGACGTCCGGCTCCTCCAACGGCCCGTCCAGCGGTTCCTCCAACGGCTCGTCCAGCGGTTCCTCCAATGGCTCGTCCAACGGCTCGTCCTCGAAGGGGACTTCGGGCACCAGGACGGTCGACGGCGACACCGCGCAGACCCGCTACGGTCCCGTCCAGCTCCGGCTCACCCTCACCGGCGGCAGGATCACCGCGGTGAAGGCCGTCCAGTTGCCCAACGACAACCCCAGGGACGGTGAGATCTCCGGTTTCGCGATCCCGCAGCTCACCCAGGAGACGCTGGCCGCGCAGAGCGCGAAGATCGACACCGTGTCCGGGGCGACGTACACCAGCGAGGGGTATGTGCGGTCGCTCCAGAGCGCGTTGGACAAGGCGGGGGTCTGACCGTGTCCGACACGCGGGCCCGGCCGCGCCGGGTGGAACACACGATGGGCACGGTCTTCTCCTTCGACGTGCGGGGCGGCGGCGACCGCGTGGCGGCGGCGCTGCACGCGGCGGCGGCCTGGCTGCACCATGTCGACGAGGTCTTCTCCACCTACCGCCCCGACAGCCAGATCAGCCGGCTCGCCGCCGGCACGCTCACGCTGTCGGCCTGCTCCCCCGACGTGCGGGAGGTGCTGGCGCTGTGCGAGACGGCCGGACGGCTCAGTCACGGCTGGTTCAGTACCGGGTACGCGGGCGGCTTCGACCCGACCGGGCTGGTGAAGGGGTGGGCGGTGGAGCGGGCCGTCGCCATGCTGGCCTCCGCGGGCGCCGACGCGGTGTGCCTCAACGGCGGGGGCGACGTACAGGTGTACGGCGGCCCCTGGCGGATCGGTGTCGCCGACCCGCTGCGGCCGGGCGCGCTGGTCCGCGTGGTGCACACCGACGGCGAACTGGCCGTCGCCACCTCGGGTCCCGCCGAGCGCGGCTGCCACATCCTGGACCCCTTCACCCATCAGCCGCCCGCCCCCGCGCTCGCCTCCCTCACCGTGGTCTGCCGCGGCCTGACCGACGCGGACGCCCGCGCCACCGCCGGCTACGCGATGGGTCCCGCCCGCGCCCGCCGCTGGCTCGAATCCCTCCCCGACACCGAGGGCTTCGCGGTCGCGGCGGACGGCGCCACATGGCAGACCGCCGGTTACGGCGTGACCACCGCCGCCCACACACCCTGAACCCCCGCTGTGTGGGCCGCGCCCATGCCCGGCCGCCGGATCGGCCCCTATCCTGCTCGGGCCGTACGGGACGGCGCGAGCGGATCGCGGGAGCGCGCATGCGGGAATTCGAGGATGTCGGCGTCGAGGTGCCGGGCGGACGGCTGGCGGTACGGCGCTGGCCGGGCACTGCGGGCGGCCCTGTGGTGCTGGCGCTGCACGGGATCGCCAGCAACGGCCTGGCCTGGGCGCAGGTCGCCGAAGCGCTCGACGGGGTCGAGATCCTGGCGCCCGACCTGCGCGGGCGCGGGCTCAGCCGGGAGGTGGCGGGCGCCTGTTCGATGGCCCGGCACGCCGACGACATGCTCGCGGTGCTCGACCGCTTCGGCGTCGAACGGGCGGTGCTGGCCGGGCACTCCATGGGCGGCTACGCGGCGTGCGTCGCCGCGCGCCGCGATCCGGGGCGCTATTGCGAACTGGTTCTGGTCGACGGCGGCTTGGGCTTCCCCGTACCCGCGGGCGTGGACATCGACGCGGTGCTGCACGCCGTGGTCGGACCCGCGATGCGCAAGCTGGAGATGGAGTTCGCCGACCGGGCCGCTTACCACGCCTTCTGGGCGGAGCACCCGGCGTTCAGCACGCTCGGCGGGCCGCTGCTCGCCGCGTATCTCGACCGCGATCTCACCGGCGAGGCACCGCACTTGAGGTCGGCCTGCCGGGCGGACGCGATCCGCGAGGACGCGGCGGACGAGCTGCGCAACCCGGACGTCTTCGCCGCGATCCACGAAATCACCGTCCCCACGCGGCTGTTGTGGGCCGAGCGGGGGCTGTCGGACGAGCCGACCGGGCTGTACGCGCCCGAGGTGATCGCGGCGAGCGGCCTGGTGGCGGAGGGGATCGCCCTGCACTTCGTCCCAGGCGTCAACCACTACTCGGTGCTGCTCGGCGAGCCCGGCGCCCGCCTGGTGGCCGGGCACCTGACGGACGCGGTACGGCGCACGGCGGCAGCGGCCCGGAGCTGATCCTCCGGGCCGCGGCCCGTACGGCGCGGGGCGGTCAGCCCCGCGCCACCGCGTCCGGCACCAGCAGGTCCGCCCCGGTCGCCGCCCGTACCTCCTCCACGCCGACGCCGGGGGCCAGTTCGGCCAGCCGCAGTCCTTCGGGGGTGACGTCGAGGACCGCGAGGTCGGTGATCACGCGGTGCACGACGCGGCGGCCGGTGGCGGGCAGGGTCAGTTCCCCGACGATCTTCGGGGAGCCGTCCTTGGCGGTGTGTTCCATGACCACCACGATCCGGCGGGCGCCGTGCACGAGGTCCATGGCCCCGCCCATGCCCTTGACCATCTTGCCGGGGATCATCCAGTTCGCCAGGTCACCGCGGGCGGAGACCTGCATGGCGCCGAGCACGGACACGTCGATCCGGCCGGAGCGCACCATGCCGAAGGAGGCGGCGGAGTCGAAGTACGCGGCGCCGGGTGCCACGGTGACCGTCTCCTTGCCCGCGTTGATCAGGTCGGGGTGCTCGTCGCCGTCGTACGGGTAGGGGCCGACGCCCAGGACGCCGTTCTCCGAGTGCAGCACCACCTGGGTCCCGGCGGGCAGGTGGCCGGGGACGAGCGTGGGCAGGCCGATGCCGAGGTTCACGTACTGGCCGTCGCGCAGTTCGCGGGCGGCGCGGGCGGCGAGTCGGTCGCGGTCGAGTGGCACGGTCAGTTCTCCCGGTCGGAGGTGGCGTGGGCGGTACGGACGGTGCGTCGCTCGACGCGTTTGTCGGTCGGATCGGCGGCCACGACGCGGTCGACGTACACACCGGGCAGATGGATGGCGTCCGGCGGCAACTCGCCCGGTTCCACGATGCGTTCGGCCTCCACCAGGGTGATCCGGCCGGCCATCGCGCACAGCGGGTTGAAGTTGCGGGCGGCGGCGTGGAAGGCGCAGTTGCCGTGCCGGTCGGCGACGGCCGCCCGGACCAGCGCGAAGTCGGCGGTGACGGCCTCCTCCAGCAGATGGCGTACGCCGCCGAAGTCCCGTACCTCCTTGGGCGGCGAGGCGACCGCGACCGTGCCGTCCGCCGCGTACCGCCAGGGCAGGCCGCCCTCCTCGACCTGGGTGCCGGCGCCCGCCGGGGTGTAGAAGGCCGGGATGCCGCAGCCGCCAGCGCGCAGCCGTTCCGCGAGGGTGCCCTGCGGGGTGAGTTCCACCTCCAGCTCGCCCGTCAGATAGCGCCGGGCGAACTCCTTGTTCTCGCCGACGTACGAGGAGGTCGCCCGCGAGATCCGGCCGAGTCCGAGCAGCAGGCCGAGTCCCCAGTCGTCCACTCCGCAGTTGTTGGAGACGACCCGCAGATCCGTCGGGCCCGCCGCGGCGAGCGCCGCGATCAGCGCCGACGGAATGCCGCACAGGCCGAATCCGCCGACGGCGAGTGTCGCGCCGTCCGGGATGTCCGCCACCGCGCGGGCGGCCGAGGCCACCACCTTGTCCATGCGTCCGCCTTCCCCGCAGGGGTCATCGAGGGTGTGTCGAGCGTGAGTTGAGGGTGCGCCGGGCCGCCGTGCCGGGCGTGATCCGGCCCCTGGCGCCCGCCCTGTCACCTTTGCGACGGCGCCGCGGCGCCGCCATGGTCCCTGTCGACATGGCTCGCGGGGAAGGAGCGTGTGCCGCCCACATGTCCGGTTCGGCGGGGCGCTTCTACGGTTTGCGCAACAATCCACCTCCCCGGGAGCCGGTCGCCATGCGTCGCAGCACATCGAGCACCAACAGATCGAGCCGAGCGAGCCGTTCGAGCGAACCGGCCGCGTCCCGTCGGCCGCGCCCGACGAACGGGCCTGGCGCCTTCCGTACGCGGACCGTACCGGCGCTGGCCGTGCTGACCGCGGGTGTGCTGCTCGCCGGATGCAGCGCCGCGGGGACGGCGGGCAGCGCCAAGTCCTCCGACGGCACGAGCGACTCGGCGGTCAAGGTGGGCCTGGTCTACTCGCGCAGCGGGCCGCTGGCCGCCTACGGCAAGCAGTATCTGGACGGCTTCAACGCCGGTCTGGCGTACGCCACTCACGGCAAGGGCACGGCGGGCGGCCACCGGATCGAGGTGGTCGAGCAGGACGACGCGGGCGACCCCGCGAAGGCCGTCGCCGCGGCCAAGACCCTGATCGGCAAGGGCACGCACATCATCGCGGGCACCACCGACTCGGGCGTGGCGCTCCAACTGGCCCCGCTGGCCGCCCAGAACAAGGTGCTGTACATCGCGGGACCCGCCGCCACCGACGCGTTGACCGGCGTGAACGCGTACACCTTCCGCTCCGGCAGGCAGTCGTACCAGGACATCCTGACCGCCGGGTCGCTGCTGGGCGACTCCAAGGGCAAGAGGGTCACCGTGCTGACCCAGAACTCCGCCTTCGGGCAGGCGAATGTCACCGCCGTGAAGGAGGTGCTGGGCGGGCAGGGCGCGACCGTGGACTCGGTGCTGGCGCCGCCGAGCGCGGGCGATCTGACGCCGTTCGCGCAGCAGGTCAAGTCGAAGAAGCCGGATCTGGTCTTCGTCGCCTGGGCCGGCGCCAGCGCGCCCGCGCTGTGGACGGCGCTCGACCAGCAGGGCGTGGTGACCTCGACCAAGGTCGTGACGGGCCTGGCGGGCACCGCCTCGTACCCGCTGTTCGGCGCGGCCGGGTCCAAGATCTCCTTCCTCGCGCACTACTTCCCCGGCGCCGCGCGCAACGCGGTGGAGACGGCGATGCTCGACGGCATCACCAAGGCGGGCGGCACGCCCGACCTGTTCAGCCCGGACGGATTCACCGCCGCGCAAATGATCGTGCACGCGGTGGAGGCGGGCGGCGCGGACAGCCCGACCGCGATGGCGAAGGCGCTGGAGGGCTGGTCGTTCGAGGGCCCCAAGGGCGACGAGCAGATCAGGGCGGTGGACCACGCGCTGCTCCAGCCGATGTTCACGGCGAAGCTGAACGGCACGGGCGCCGCCGCGAAGCCGGAGCTGATCAGCAGGCTGCCCAAGGACGCGGTGAACCCGCCCTCGAAGCAGATGGCGGGCTGACCGGTGACGAGCACGGCCCCGGTACTCCGGCTGCGTGACGTGGGCTGGTCGGTCGGCGGCGCGACCATCGTGGACGAGGTGTCCTTCGAGGTGCGCGAGGGCGAGTTCCTGGCCTTCATCGGTCCCAACGGCGCGGGAAAGACGTCCCTGTTCAACCTGATCAGCGGTCTCGTACCGGCCAGTCGGGGGTCCATCGGGCTCGACGGCGCGGACATCACCGCCGAGAGCGTCCCGGCCAGGGCGCGGCGCGGGCTGGGACGGACGTTCCAGACGTCCAGTCTGTGGCCCGGTATGACGGTCGCCGACCATGTGCGGCTGGCCGCGCAGGCGGCGGGCGGCGGCTCGTACCGGATCTGGCGGCGCGCCGCGGGATACGCGCGGCAGGTCGGGCAGGTGCTGGAGCGCACGGGGCTCGGGCACCGCGCCGAGGCGCTGTCGAGCGCGCTGTCGCACGGCGAGAAACGGAAGCTGGAGCTGGCGGTGCTGCTGGTCGGCGAGCCGCGCGTGATGCTGCTCGACGAGCCGATGGCCGGGGTCAGCGCCGAGGAGGTGCCGGCCCTGACCGCGCTGATCCGCTCGCTGCACCGCGACGAGGGCCGCACGGTCCTGATGGTCGAGCACCACATGGACGTGCTGCTCGGCCTGGCCGACCGGCTCGCGGTGATGCACCACGGCACCCTGCTCGCCCTCGACACCCCGCAGGCCGTCACGGCCGACGCCACCGTGCAGCGGGCCTATCTCGGGGAGGCGCTGTGACCGTCGAACCCCTGTTGGCCGTACGGGACTTGAAGGTCGTCATCGGCGGCCGTCACATCCTGCACGGCGTGAACCTCGATGTCGCCGCGAGCGGGGTGACCGCGCTGCTCGGCCGCAACGGCGCGGGCAAGACCACGACGGTACGCGGCGTGCTCGGCCTGGTGCCGCGCACCGGCAGCGTGCGCTTCGCCGGTCAGGAGACGGTACGGCTCGCCACGCACGCCCTGGTGCGGCGAGGGATCGGCTACGCGCCGGAGGACCGCGGGGTCTTCGCGGCACTGACCGTCGCGGAGAATCTGCGGCTGGCCGAGCGGCGCGGCGCGGGCGAGCCCGCCTACGCGCTGGTGCACGAGCTGTTCCCCGAGCTGCGGCAGCGGGCGGCGCAGCGCGCGGGAACGCTGTCCGGCGGGCAGCAGCAGATGGTCGCGATCGGCCGCACCCTGCTCAACGGCAACCGGCTGATCATCGCCGACGAGCCCACCAAGGGCCTGGCGCCGAAGGTCGTCACCGAGGTGGCGCGGGTGCTGGAGCGGGCCGCGCAGGCGGTGCCGGTGCTGCTGGTCGAGCAGAATCTGGCGATGGTACGGCGGCTCGCCGAGCACTGCGTGGTGCTGGCGGACGGCAGGACCGCGCACCGCGGCCCCGCCGCCGACCTGCTCGCCGATCCCGAGGCGACCCGCAGGCTGCTGGGCGTCGGACGCAAGGGCGCGGACGCGCACGTGAGAGAGGCAGAGGCCGTGTCATCCGATCCCGCCAGGGAATCCGCCACCGACGCCGCCGGGACGCACGTCCAGGCCGCGGCCGGGTCGTACCCACCGCCGTCCGCGGCACGGGAGGCGGGCGCCTGATGTCGACCGTCGTGCTGCTCACGGCCACCGGTCTCGGCCTCGGCGCCCTGTACTTCCTGGTGGCCTCCGGCCTCTCCCTGATCTTCGGCCTGATGGACGTGCTGAACTTCGCGCACGGCGCGCTGCTGTCGATCGGCGCGTACGGCACCTGGTGGGCCGCCTCCGGGCATCTGCCGGGCGCGGGCTCCGGCGGATTCGGCTTCGTCCTCGCCGTCGCCTTCGGCACCGCTGTGGGCACCGTCGCCGCGATGGTGCTCGAACTCGCCCTGATCCGCCCGTTGTACGAACGGCCGCGCGAGCAGGTCCTCGCCACCGTCGGGGTGGGGCTCGCGGTGCCCGCGCTGCTGTCGGCGATCTGGGGCGCCGACGCGCGCACCTTCCCCGGACCCGCGGCCCTGTCCGGCACCTTCGGACTGTTCGGCGCGCGCGTCCCCGTCAACCGGCTGGTGCTGATCGGCGCCGCGGTGCTCGTCCTGCTGGCACTGCGGCTGTTCCTCGGCCGCACCCGGCACGGCCTCGTCGTCAGGGCCGGGGTCGAGGACCGGGCGATGGTCACCGCGCTCGGCATCGACGTCCGGCGCGCCTTCACCCTGGTCTTCGCGATCGGCGGGGCCGCGGCGGCGCTCGGCGGCGCGCTGGGCGGGCTGTACTACGGCTCGGTCGACCCGGGCCAGGGCACCTCGCTGCTGATCTTCGCCTTCGTCGTGGTCGTCATGGGCGGCATGGGGTCGGTGTCGGGCGCCGCGCTCGCGGCCGTCGGCGTGGGCCTCGTCCAGCAGTTCGCCAACTACTACACCGCGTCGGGGCTCGGCGATCTCGCGGTCGTCGTCCTGCTCGCGGCGCTGCTGCTGCTCCGGCCGCACGGCGCCACCGGGAGGCTCGCATGACCACCGCCACCCCGACCCGCGAGGAGCCGCGCGTCCAGGCGGCGCCCGCGCCGGCCGGACACCTGCGCCGGGTCACCCGCTGGTGGCCCGCCGCCGCCCTGGCCGCGCTGCTCGCGGCCCCGTACAGCTCGCTGCCGCTGCCGGGCCTGCTCGACGGGCCGATCGGCAGCGCGGGCAGCCTTCAACTCCTCGCGCTGTGCCTGGTGTTCGGCGCGCTCGCGACCGGATACGACCTGCTGCTCGGCCGTACGGGCCTGCTCTCGTTCGGCCACGCGCTGTACTTCGCCGCGGGCTCGTACGCCACCGACGTCATCATGATCGAGGCCGGGCTGCCGTTCGGCGCCGCCGCCGTGCTGGGGCTGCTCTTCGGGATCGCGCTGGCCGCGCTGCTGGGCTCGGTGTCGCTGCGGGTGAGCGGGATCGCCTTCTCGATGGTCACACTCGCCTTCGCGCAGGCCGGTTCGATCCTGGTGGAGCGCGACCCGGGCGGGGTGACCGGCGGCGAGGAGGGCCGGGCGGTGCCCGCGGACAGGCTGCCCGCGTCACTCGTCGGCATCGAGCACACCGTCAATCTCTACTGGATCGCGCTCGCCTACCTCGTGGTGACCGTCGCCGTCGTGCACTGGGCGGTCCGCTCCCCCACCGGGCGGGTCTGGGAGGGCATCAAGGAGAACGAGCGCCGGGTGGAGGTGCTGGGCCTGCGGCCGTACGGCTTCAAGCTGACGGCCTTCGTGCTGGCGGGCGCGCTGGCCGCGGTCGGCGGCATCGTCCATCTGCTGCTGACCGGCGGCGCCACCCCGCAGACCACCACCTCCGACTTCACCTTGTCGCTGCTGGTGATGGTCGTCCTCGGCGGCTCCGGCTCGCGCTGGGGCCCGCTGATCGGCGGGGTCCTCTACACCTGGGCCGACCACCGGCTCGGCGACCTCGCGGGCTCCGGCTCGGTCGCCGGTCTGCCCTCGGTCCTGCGGGTCCCGCTCTCCCAGCCCCTGTTCCTGCTCGGCACGTTGTTCGTCGTGGTCGTCTACGTGCTGCCCGGCGGCGTGGCCCGTCTGCCGCAACGGCTGCGCGCGGCGGCGCGGAAGAGGAGCTGACCGGGAGGCGGTCGCGGCCGGGAGGCGGTCCCGGCCGGGCGCCGCTCCTAGCCGGGCGCCGCTCCTAGCCGCGAGGTGTGGACAACAGGTGCAGACGGAGGGCGAGTTGAAGTTCCAGCGCCCGGTCGGGGGCGTTCCAGTCGGGGCCGAGCAGGGCCTGGACGCGGTCGAGGCGCTGGACGACGGTGTTGACGTGGAGGTGGAGTTCGTCCTTGGTACGGGTGAGGGTGCCGCCGCAGGCGAAGTAGGCGCCGAGGGTACGGACCAGCTCCGTGCCGCGTCGCGCGTCGTAGTCGAGGAGCGGGCCGAGCGTCGCGGTGACGTAGGAGTCGACGTCCCGTTCGTTGCCCAACAGCACGCCGAGGAAGCCGAGTTCGTCGGCGCTCGCGCCGTCGCCGACGCGGCCGAGCGACTGGAGGGCGCGCAGGCAGCGCAGCGCCTCGGCGTGGGCGTCGGCCAAGGCCCGCGGTCCCGCGGCCGGTCCGCCCGCGGCGACCGTGACGGGCGCGCCCACCAGGTGGCCGAGCTGGGCGACGGCGGCCCTGGCGGCCTCGCCGGGCGGTGCGCCGTCGTACGGGAGGAGCAGGACGACGGTGCCGGACTGCTCGGCGCTGATGCCGTCGCCGCCGAAGAGGTACTGGACGGCGGCGCCCGGCAGTTTGTCGTGGCAGGCGGTGACGGTCTCGGCGACGAGCAGCAGGCACGGCCGGTCGAGGTCGACACCGAGCCTGCGACCGCGCACGACGAGACCGGCCGGGTCGCGCCCCGCCGCGGTCAGCAGGTCGGTGATCAGCTCGCCGCGCACCCGGTTCTCGGTCTCCGCGACGGAGCGGCTGAGCAGCAGCAGGAGCGCGGTGACGACCCCGGCGCGCTCGAACAGCCGCCGGTCGGAGTCGTCGAGCCGTTCGCGCCCGTACAGCACGAGGCTGCCGAGGAGTTCCTGTCCCGCGAGCACGGCGCAGGTCCAGCGGCCGTCGCGGAACACCGCGCGGGCCGCTGCGTGCGAGTCGGCGGCGTGCCTGACCAGGGCCGCCGGCTGCGGGGGCAGACCGTCGAAGTCGCCGCCGCCGCGCCCGACGGCGGCCAGCCGTCGGCCCTCCGGGTCGTGGATGGTGAGGGCGCCGTCCAGCAGTCCCGCGACGGCGGCGGCCACTTCCGACAGGTCGCCGCCGCGCAGCACCAGGTCGGTGAGCCGGTCGTGCGCCTCCTCGGCGCGCTGCATCGCGGCGGCGTGCTCGCGGATCACGGCGCCCGCCTCGGCGAGGTCGGTGATGGCCTTGGCGGTGTCGATGGCGATGGCGGCGTGCGCGGCCAGCGAGCACAGCAGCGCGACCTCGTCGGGCGAGAACGGGCGGGGGGTGCGGTCGGCGGCGAAGAGCACCCCGATCACGTCGCTGCCGACGGCGCCGCCCGCGTGACCGCCCGCGCCGCGCGACCCGAGCAGCAGCGGCACCCCCAGGATGCCGACCAGGCCCTCGTCCAGCACGCCCTCGTCGATGGAGCCGGTGTGCCGGAAGCGCTCGTCGGTGCGGTAGTCGGGGGTCGCGTACGGGCGGGCGGTCAGCGCGACCAGACCGCCGAGACCGTCGCCGTACGACAGCCGGAGGTTCTGGAAGAGCGGTGAGACCGAGCCGTCGGTGACCCGCATGTACGTGTCGCCCGCCTCCTCGTCACGCAGCGTCAGATACGCGGTGTCCGTGCCGAGCAGCATCCTGGCCCTGCGCACGATGGACTGGAGAACGGCGTCGAGGTCGCGGAGCGCGGCCAGGTCGCTCGCGGTGTCGAAGAGCGCGGCGAGTTCGGTCTCGCGGCGGCGGTGCTGCCGCAGCACCCGGCGGACCCGCAGCGCGATCCCGGTGGCCTGTTCCAGCTCCGACAGGTCGGACGCGCCCGCCCCGTTGATCCTCGCCTGCGCGGCGACCGCCCCGAAGTCCTCCGCGGGCGCGTCGGCCGCGACCATTTCGAGCAGCCGACGCATATGGCGGGCGATGGGCGCGGGCGCGGCCGCGGGCCCGAGGGCGGGTGCAGGTGCCGGTGCCGCTACGGACTCGGGCGCCGGTACGGCTGCGGGATCTGCGGATTCTGCGGACATCAGGGGTCACCGTGCCGGAGGGACGAAGAACGGTCCGTGCGGCGCGGCGGTCGGGACCGTCGCGCCGCACGGCTGGTGCGACGGACGCGCGGTGGGGCTCGCCGCCCCGCCGGGACGGGACGACGGCCGCCGCAGACGCCGACCCTATCGACCGGCCGCAGTAAAACGCGAGGTCAGTGGCCGGATCAGTAGCCGGATCGACGGCCGGATCAGTGGGCCGCCCGGTGGCTGGCTCGTGGTCGGCCCGTGGCTGGCCCGACGGTCGGCTCGGTGCGCGCGGGTCAGTGGGCGGTCCACCCGCCGTCCAGCGGCAGCGAGGCCCCGGTGATGTAGCCGGTGTGCGGGGAGCAGAACCACAGGGCCGCCGCCGCGACCTCCACCGGCTCGATCAGCCGCTTGATCGCGGTGCGCTCCAGCATCACCCGGGTCACCACGTCCGCCTCGGGGATGCCGTGCGCGACGGCCTGGGTGGCGATCTGGTCCTCGACGAGCGGGGTGCGCACATAGCCGGGGTTGATGCAGTTGCTGGTCACGCCGTGCGGCGCGGCTTCGAGCGCGACGGTCTTGCTGAGCCCTTCGAGCGCGTGCTTGGCGACGACGTACGCGGACTTGTACGGGCTGGCGCGCAGGCCGTGCACCGACGAGATGTTGACCACCCGGCCCCAGCCGCCCGCGTACATGTGCGGCAGGGTGCGGCGCAGGATCCGGAACGGCGCCTCGACCATCACCCGCTGGATCAACGCGAAGCGCTCCGGGGGGAATTCGTGGACGGGCGCGATGTGCTGAAGGCCCGCGTTGTTGACGACGATGTCGGCGTCGTCGGGCAGCGCGTCCACGGCGGCGGGGTCGGCGAGGTCGGTGACGCAGCAGGTGCCGCCGATCTCCGCCGCCACTTCCTTGGCCGCGTCCGCCGCGATGTCCACCACGTAGACGGCGGCGCCCGCCTCGGCGAGGGCCACCGCGCAGGCCCGTCCGATACCGCTGGCGGCTCCGGTGACCAGGGCGGTCCGCCCGGCCAGGAACCGCGCGCCGGGCGGGTCGTCGGGGGTGGCCGCGGCGGGCGGCGCTGCGGGCGGCCCCTCGGCGCCGGGGCTCTGAGTGCTCTCCATGGCCGCCACGCTAGAAACGATGCGGGGGCCCGCACACGTGGCCGGTGACCATACTTCCCCGTCCCGAGGTGGCGTCCGCAGCCATGTCGCGCGGGCGCTCCAGGACCCATGCCGGTACGGCCGCGCGGCGCGGGCGGCGGCCGGTCGGCCGCGCCGCCGGGCGCACCGCGGCGCGGCGGACGCAATGGCGGCGGCCCCCACTTCCGCCGCGCAGGGGTGGCGGTCCTTCACGTGTCTGGGGCCGCCGCGGCGGTTCTACCGTCCAGCCGACACGTGGTCCCCGTCACATCAGGAACGCCCCCTACCGCTGTCGTCCGACGTGCCGGTGTCCGCCGACCGTGAGCCGCCCCCCGTCCCGAGGAGTCCGCATGCCCCCCAACCCGCCGCCAGGCAGCGCCCGTTCGCCCCTCCCCCGTACCGCCCGCGCCGTGACCACCGCGCTCCTCGGTGTCCTCGCCCTGCTCACCGCCTGCCTCGGCGCGGTCGTCACCGCTGGTCCGGCTGCCGCGGCCGGTCTCACCCAGGTCTCGTCCTTCGGCTCCAACCCCGGCAATCTGGCGATGTACGAGTACGCACCCGCCGGTCTGCCCGCGAACGCGCCCGTCGTGGTCGCGCTGCACGGCTGCGGACAGAGCGCGAGCGACTACTTCGCCAGCTCCGGCTGGCAGAAGTACGCCGACCTGTGGGGCTTCGCGCTCGTGCTGCCGCAGACCAGCTCGGCCAACAACTCGCTGTCCTGCTTCA
Source organism: Streptomyces sp. NPDC088910 (assembly GCF_044749865.1). Lineage (NCBI taxonomy): Bacteria > Bacillati > Actinomycetota > Actinomycetes > Kitasatosporales > Streptomycetaceae > Streptomyces > Streptomyces sp. NPDC088910. The sequence continues at coordinate 16,993 of NZ_JBIVIV010000010.1, read as the reverse complement.
GTTGGTTCGACCCCGCGAAGGACACCCGCGGCAAGGGCGAGGCGGCGTCCGTCGTGTCGATGGTCGGCCACGCCGTCACGCAGTACGGCTCGGACAGCCGTCGCGTGTACGTCACCGGCCTGTCGGCGGGCGGCGGCATGACCGCCGACCTGCTGGCGGACTACCCGGACGTCTTCGCGGGCGGCGCGGTGGACTCGGGGCTGCCCGCGCAGTGCGCCACCAGTCAGACGGCGGCGTCCGGTTGCCAGTACGGCAGCCTCAATCTCACCCCGGCGCAGTGGGGCGACAAGGTCCGCGCCTCCTACCCCGGTTACACCGGGCCGTGGCCGCGGGTGGCGATCTGGCAGGGCGCCTCCGACTACACGGTCTACCCGGTCAACGCCACCGAGCTGCGCGACCAGTGGACCAATGTGTGGGGCATCGGCCAGACCCCGTCGAGCACCCAGAGCCTGCCCGGCAACACCACGCTGACCACGTACAACGACGCTTCCGGCAAGCCCGCGGTGCAGATGTACTCGATCGCCGGCATGGGGCACGGTCTGGCCGTCGACCCCGGCTCGGGCACCGAGCAGTGCGGCGCGACCGGCGCGTACTACCTCGACACGATCTGCTCCAGCTACTACACCGCCCGTTTCTGGGGCCTGGACTCCGGTTCCGGCGGCGGCACGGGCGCGCTGCCCGCGCCCACCGGGCTGAAGGTCACCGGCACCACCGACACGACGGCGAGCCTGAGTTGGGCGGCGGTGACCGGGGCCGCCTCGTACACCGTCTACCGCGCCGGGACCAAGGTCGGCACCAGCACCTCGGCCGCGTACACCGACAGCGGTCTGACGGCGGGGACTTCGTACGCCTACACCGTCGCCGCGGTCGACTCTGCCGGGACGGTCGGCGCCGCGTCCGGCGCGGTCACGGCGACCACCACCGGGTCGGGCGGCGGCGGTTCCGGGCAGTGCTTCACCGCCACGAACTACGCCCAGGTGGCGGCGGGCCGCGCGCATCAGAGCGGCGGATACGCGTACGCCAACGGCTCCAACCAGAACATGGGGCTGTGGAATGTCTTCGTCACGCACACCTTGAAGGAGACCGCGGCCGGTTACTACGTGATCGCCGACAGCGGCTGCTCGGCCTGACCCCGGCCGCGCCCCGGCCCGCGGCACCGACCGGGTACGGACCCCGTACCGGTCAGGTGCTGCGGGCCAGCACCAGCCGACAGCGCGGGCTGCCGTCCGGGCGGCGGCCGAACTCCTCAAGTGCCGTGTGGGTCACGGTGAATCCGGCCCCCGCGAGGTCGTCGAGCACCCCGCGCAGCGGGAACGTCCGGTAGTACATGACGAATTGCGGGCGCCAGACCAGATTGCGCACCCGCATTCCGGCGTCGAAGCCCCACAGTGCCCAGTACAGGGCCGAGTCGACGGGCGGCGGCGCGGTGACCGGGAAGGCGAAGAGCCCGCCGGGGCGCAGCGCGCCGCGCACCTCGGCGAACAGCCGGGGGCGTTCGGCGGGCAGGAAGTGCCCGAAGGCGCCGAAGCTGACGGCGAGGTCGAACTCCGCGTCGAAGGGCAGCGCGCGGACGTCGGCGCGGACCCACTCGGGCTCCGGTCCTTCGGCGGTGTCCCGGCCGGTGTACGCGGCGCGCGCGGCGGCCAGCATCCCCGCGCTGAAGTCCACGCCGGTGACGCGTTTCCCGCACAGCGACCGCAGCGTCCCGACGCCCGCGCCCGTACCGCAGCAGACGTCGAGTCCCGCGTCGAAGGGCCCGAGCGGCGCGAGAGCGCCCGCCACCGCGTCGAGGAAGGCATCGGGCGTGCGGAACGGTGTGTGGTCGAACTTCGGCGCGAGCAGGTCGTAGCCGCGGTCGACGGAGGAGAGCGCCTGCACCGCCAACTCGCGGAGGCTCGGCCCCTGATCGGAGAACATCCGGCCACCTTAGGCCGTGCGAAGCCGTGCGACGCCGTGTCGCGGCGAACGCCCGGCCCGCCGCCCGGGTGGATCGAGGAGGCGGCGGCAGGCCGGCGTGGACGGGCCCTCGGGGCGGCGTTCCCGCCGTTTATTCCCGGCGGGGGCGAAGTGAGGTGTGCATTACACCTGACCTCCACGAAACGGAAGCGTCATTCCTGATGCGATATTCTGCTGGCTTAACGGAATGTTCGTTCCGGTTCAAGCTTGAGGAGTTCCATGGCGTCCGAGACCCGGCGACCGCACCACCAGGTCACGTTCGCGGTCCTGGCGGCGGGTGTCGCCGCCTACGCGCTGTTGCAGTCCCTGGTCACCCCCGTCCTGCCGACGATCCAGGAGAGCCTGCACACCAACCAGAACACCGTCACCTGGGTGCTGACCGCCTACCTTCTGTCGGCGTCGATATTCACCCCGATCATGGGCCGCGTCGGCGACATGATCGGCAAGGAACGCGTCTTCGTGGCGACGATGTCCGCCCTCGCGGTCGGCTCGCTGCTGGCCGCGCTCGCGTCCAACGTGCAGGTGATGATCATCGCCCGCGTGATCCAGGGCATCGGCGGCGGTGTGCTGCCGCTGGCCTTCGGGATCATCCGCGACGAGTTCCCGCGCGAGAAGCTGAACGGCGCGGTCGGCGCCATCGCCTCGCTGATCGCGGTCGGCTCCGGCCTCGGCATCGTCCTCGCGGGACCCATCGTCAGCGTGCTGGACTACCACTGGCTGTTCTGGCTGCCGATGATCATGACGATCCTCGCGGCCGTGGCCGCGCACTTCTTCGTCCCCGAGTCCCCGATCCGCACACCGGGACGCATCAGTTGGCTGCCCGCCGTGCTGCTCTCCGGCTGGCTGGTCGCCCTGCTGGTCGCGCTGAGCCAGGCGTCGGTGTGGGGCTGGGCCTCAGGCAAGGTGATCGGCCTGCTGATCGCCGCCGTCGTCCTGGCCGTCGCCTGGGTGCAGGTCGAACTGCGCTCCGCCGTACCGCTGATCGACATGAAGATGATGCGGCTGCCCGCGGTGTGGACCAACAACCTGGTCGCGCTGCTCTTCGGTGTCGGTATGTACGCGACCTTCGCCTTCCTCACCGAATTCGTGCAGACCCCGAAGTCCACCGGGTACGGCTTCGGATCGAGCATCACCGAGTCCGGCCTGATCCTGCTGCCGATGTCGGTGACCATGTTCGCCGTCGGCCTGGGCGCGAGCCGTCTCGCCCAGCGGATCGGCGGCAAGATCGTCGTCCTGCTCGGCTCGCTGATCGGCACCGTCTCGCTGGCGATGATCGCCTTCGCGCACGGCGCGACCTGGGAGCTGTACATCGCCACCGGCGTGATGGGCGTCGGCTTCGGCCTGGCCTTCTCGGCCATGTCGAGCCTGATCGTCGCCGCGGTGCCGCCGGAGCAGACCGGCGTGGCCAGCGGCATGAACGCCAACATCCGCACCATCGGCGGCTCGATCGGCGCGGCGCTGATGGCCAGCATCGTCACCTCGAACCCGGCCGCCGACGGCCTGCCGCGCGAGTCGGGGTACACCAACGGCTTCGCGATGCTCGGTGTCGCGCTGCTGATCGCGGCCTTCGCCGCGATGCTGATCCCGGTCACCCGGCAGCAGACCAGGCTGGTGGATTTCGCGGACGAGCCCGCGCATCCGGAGTTGGCGGTGGTACCCGGCGGTACGGTCGTGGGTGACAAGCCGGAGTGAGCTCCGGCGTACGAACGGCCGCACCCACCGGGAGTGACGGATGACAGCGCGCGACACGCAGGACCGGCCGATGCGGCGCGATGCCGTACGCAACCAGCAGTTGGTCATCGAGGCCGCGCGTGAGGTCGTCTCCGAATTCGGCACGGAGGCGAGCGTGGAGCTGATCGCCTCGCGCGCGGGGGTGGGCGTCGGTACGGTCTACCGGCGCTTCCCCAACAAGGAGGCGCTGGTCGAGGAGATCGTCGGGCAGATGCTCAGCGAGCTGGTCGCCGAGGCGCGCCGTGCGCTCGCGCTCGGCGACGGCACCGGGCTCGAGGTCTATCTGCGGGCCATGGGCCAGTCGCTGAGCACCCACCGGGGCTACGCGGTCAAGGCGGTCGGCCACTCCAAGGCGGCCTGCGTCGAGCAGTTGCGCGACCTGATCACCGAACTCCTGGCCCAGGCGCAGGAGTTCGGGCGGATCGGTCCCGACATCGTGCTCGGCGACATCATGGCGATCTCGTGGGCGCTGCGCGGCATCGTGGAGACCGCGGGCCCGGTCGCGCCGGAGGCGTGGCAGCGGCATCTGGACATCCACCTCGCGGGGCTGCGCGCCCACGGCACGCCCGCGATCCACGCCCCGGCCACGCGCGAGCAGTTGACGCTCATCAGCAGTGGTGCGGGGCGCGCGAGCTGCGCGCGGGACGCGTAAGCGCCCCTGGCGCGGCCCTCCCCTGATGGCGCCGCTCCCCCTCACGCGTCGGCCGACGCGAGGGGGTGGCGGCGCGCGTCGTCAGCGGCGGGTGCCGCACCCCGGGCAGAAGGCGGCGCCCTCGGGGATCGGGGCGCTGCACGAGGCGCAGTTGTCGGGCTGCGCGAGCCGGTGGCCGCAGCCGGAGCAGAAGGCGGCGCCCCGCGTCTCCGTACCGCACTGCGGGCAGACGAGCTGGCGCGCGGCGGTCACGTCGAACGCCTGGCCGCTCTGCTGGCCCACGGTGTAGGCCCGCTCGGAGACCATGTCGTTGAGGCCGCGCTGCTGGGCGGCGAGGGCCTCGGCGGCGGTGTCCGGGGCGCAGGTCAGGCAGATGCCCTGAGCGGCGTTCCAGCAGCGGTTGCAGACGTAGTCGGTGCAGCGCGGGCAGCGGTTGAAGTGGCCCTCGGCGTTGGTGATCGCCCGCTGGAAGGACTTGTCGCGCGCGCTGCCGAAGCCCGCGCCCGCCAGGCCGTCGGCGGCGCTGGACATGCCGTAGCCGCCACGGCCGAGCACGCCGTAGGCCGCGCTGACGCCCTTGCCGAGCCAGCCCGCGACCCGGCCGCTGGTGTACGGCTCGAAGGCCGAGCGCCAGGTGTCCTGGCAGCGCCGGCACGAGAACTCGAACTGGAAGCCCGCTCCGGTGCCGTGCTCCTGGCACAGATCCCGGTAGTTGTTGCTGAAGTAGATCTCGGAACTCATTCCCACGCCTCCACCGCGCGCGCACCTCCGGTCGGGCCCCCTGACCCGCCGGTACCCCCACCAGCACGGACGCCCCGCACCCCACGCCGGTTTCCGAACGCGCCGTCCGGTTCTCACCGGGCCTGTTCGGCGCGCCCTGTACTGCCGCCCGATCCCGGGCAAGGGATACTGTCGCACACCCTGTTCGGTGCACGACACGCTCAACCGGCTCATGCCCGATACAGGGGAGTTGGGGCGGATCCCGGCATTCCGCCCCGGTCGCGGGGGTCAGCCCTGACGGGCCTTGAAGCGGGGGTCCTTGCGGTTGATCACATAGACCTTGCCGCGCCGGCGGACGATCTGGGCGCCCGGACGGCTCTTGAGCGAGCGCAGCGAATTACGGACCTTCATGGGACACCTTCCTGCTCGTACAGTCTCGTACTGTTCGTTGTGTGCATGGCAACGGTGATGCGGCCGGGTTCATTCCGTTCCGCGGACAGGCGGTGCGGACCGCCGTGAGGGGACCGAGATGAGCGACGAACAGCACGGCGGCGGAAGCGGCGACGCGGGCGGTACGGACGCGGACGCGCCGGACTTCTCCAGCCCCGGTTTCTCCAGTCCGGACTTCTCCAGTCCCGACTTCACGGGCCCCGACGCGCCCGAGATCCACGACTACACCCCGCCCGACTACGTCGTCCCGCCCTTCGAGGGCCCCGACTACGAGGCCGACTCCGCCGACGACCTCGTCCCCCAGGAGGTCGGCATCTCCCCCCACGGCTTCTCCAGCCCCGACTTCTCCAGCCCCGGCTCCATGGCCGAGGACACCCCCGACACCCCACCGACCCCCGACGAGGACCGCACCCGCTGAGGCGCGCGTCCGTCCTTGATCGGCGAGCGGTACCGGCCGGGGCGGCGCACTCTGGGACAAGGGGACAGCCACCCGCGAGGTGAGTCCCATGGCCCGTGTACGACTCCTGCCCGCCACGCTGCTGGTCGCCGTCACGGCGGCCACGGCCGCGGCCTGCGGCAGCACGGACGGCAACTCGTCGGCGGGCGTCACCGTCGCTCCGAGCGCGCCCGGAGCGACGGTGACGACCACCGTGACGACGCCGAATCCGCCGCCTGCGACACCGACGCCCACCCCGACCGCTCCGACGACGACCACCACAGCGACGGCCACCGCCACCGCCACCGCCACGGACCCGACGACGGTCGTCAGCGACTACTTCGCCGCGATCAACGCCCGCGACTTCGGCCGGGCGTGGGCTCTCGGCGGCAAGAACGTCAGCTCCTCCTACTCGGCCTTCGTCAACGGCTTCTCGTCCACCTCCGAAGACGTCGTGACCGTCCTCGCCAGCACCCCCACCACTGTCACCGTCCACTTGGACGCCACCCAGACCGACGGCACCGTCAAGTCCTTCGAGGGCACGTACTCCGTCGACGGCGGGCGGATCACCGGGGCCAGTGTCCACGCGGTGCCGGGCTCGGGAGCAGAGACGACCGGTCCGCCCGCGACCACGTACAAGGACTGCACGGACGCGCACGACCACGGCGCGAGCGACATTCCGAGCAGCGATCCGCGCTATCGGCCGAAGCTCGACCGCGATCACGACGGCCTGGCCTGCGAGCCGTCCGAGGGCGCCGCTCCCTGACCTCGCCGGGCCGCCGGGCGCGCTTTCCCGCACGGCTCGTCACGCAACCCCCGCGCCGGCGGCGGGAGAGCGCTCTCTGTCAGTCTTGACACGGGGTCTGCGGGGGACGATCGTCGCTTGCGCAGTCCGCTGTCGGCGCCCCCACGCGTCGTGCGGGCTGTGCGTTCCGTCGCTCTCCCACGCGCTGTCGAGCCGCACACAGGAGTCCCCCCATGCGTCGAACACGTCCTTGGATACGAACGGCGCTGCCCATAGCGGCAGCGCTCTTACTTGTGACCGGAGCAAGCGCTGTCTCCGCGAGCCGAAGTCCCGCGCAGGCCGCGACGCAGCCGTGGATGAACACGGCGCAGACGCCCGCGCAGCGGGCCGACGAGCTGCTGGCGGCGATGACGCAGGCGGAGAAGCTGACGATGCTGCACGGCGGGGCGTCGTGCGGGTACGTCGGGTGCGTGGACGGGAACACGCGCCTGGGCATTCCGCCGCTGCACCTTCAGGACGGACCGGTCGGTGCGGGTGACGGCTTCAACGACGTGACGCAGATGGCCGCCCCGGTCGCGGGCGCGGCGAGCTGGGACCCCGCGCTGATGCAGAACTACGGCAAGGTGCTGGGTTCGGAGCAGTGGGGCAAGGGCACCAATGTGGTGCTGGCGCCGACGATCAACATCGTGCGCGACCCGCGCTGGGGCCGCGCCTTCGAGTCGATGGGCGAAGACCCGTATCTGGCGGGCCAGTTGGGCGCCGCCGACATCCAGGGCATCCAGAGCCAGGGCCCGATGGCCCAGGTCAAGCACTATGTGGTCTACAACCAGGAGACCAACCGCAACAACGCCTCGGACAACGCGATCGTCTCCGACCGCGCCATCCGCGAGATCTACACCCCGGCGTTCGAGACGTCGGTCAAGCAGGGCCAGGCCGACTCGGTGATGTGCTCCTACTCGGCGATCAACGGCCCCTTCGCCTGCGAGAACGGCCCGTTGCAGAACGGCCTGCTCAAGGGCGACCTCGGCTTCACCGGCTTCATCACCTCCGACTGGGGCGGCACCCACTCCACGGTCGCCTCGGCCAACAACGGCCTGGACATGGAGATGCCGGGCAAGGACTACTACGGCACCGCGCTGACCAACGCGGTGAACAACGGCCAGGTCTCGCAGGCCACGATCGACGACCATGTGCGCCGCATCCTGCTGTCGATGTTCCGCCAGGGCCTGTTCGACAACCCCAACAACGGCTCCACGAACGCGGTCGTGACCTCCCCCGCGCACGCGGCGATCTCGCAGCAGGTCGCCGAGGAGGGCAGCGTCCTGCTGAAGAACGGCTCCTCGGTGCTGCCGGTCGCCTCGTCGGTCAAGTCCATGGCCGTGATCGGTGACGACGCGGGCACCGGCGCGATGACGCAGGGCGGCGGCAGCGCGGGCGTGAACGCGCCGCATGTGATCACGCCGTACCAGGGCCTCAAGTCCCGTGCGGGCAGCGGCACCACGGTGACGTACGCGCAGGGCGTCGCGTCGGCGAACGGTTCGCTGTCGCCTGTCGGCAGTACGTATCTCAAGCCGTCGCAGGGCACCGGCAGCGGCCTGTACGGCGAGTACCACAACAGCAAGGACCTGTCGGGCGCGGTGGTGGCGAGCCGGGTGGACTCGACCGTCGACAACGTGTGGGGCGGCCAGTCCCCGGCCCCCGGGGTCAACACCACCAACTGGTCGGCGAAGTGGACCGGCACGCTGACCCCGCCGACCACCGGCACGTACACCTTCTCGCTCAACAGCGACGACGGCAGCAGGCTGTTCGTCAACGGCCAGCAGATCATCAACAACTGGTTCGACCAGGGTCCGACCACCCGGACGGGCACGATCAGTCTGACGGCCAATCAGCCGGTGAGCATCGAGGTGGACTACTACCAGGCGGGCGGCGGCAGCAACGCCACGCTCGGCTGGCAGATTCCGGGCCTGTCGCTGCACGACCAGGCGGTCGCGACGGCGCGCTCCTCGGACCTCGCGGTGGTCTTCGTGAGCAACTTCGAGTCCGAGGGCGGCGACCTGTCGTCCATCGACCTGTCCTCCGCGCAGAATCAGCTCGTCACCGATGTCGCGGCGGCCAACCCCAACACGGTCGTGGTCGTCAACAGCGGTTCGGCGGTGACGATGCCGTGGGCCAACGCGGTGCGGGGCATCGTCGAGAACTGGTATCCGGGCCAGGAGGACGGCACGGCCATCGCCCGGCTGCTGTACGGCGACACGAATTTCTCCGGGAAGCTGCCGGTGACCTTCCCCGCCTCGATCGCCGACGTCCCGGCGCACACCACCGCGCAGTGGCCCGGCCAGAACAACACGGTGCAGTACAGCGAGGGCGTGAACGTCGGATACCGCTGGTACGACTCGCAGAACAAGACGCCCGCGTATCCGTTCGGCTTCGGCCTGTCGTACACGACCTTCGGCTACTCGGGTCTGACGGTCGGCGCTCCTGACGCGAACGGCAATGTGGCGGTCGGCTTCGACGTCACCAACACCGGTACGCGAGCGGGCGCCGAGGTCGCCCAGGTCTACGTCGGACAGCCCGCCACGACGGGTGAACCGCCCAAGAGTCTGCGGGGCTTCCAGCGGGTCAGCCTCAACCCCGGCCAGAGCCAGCACGTCTCGGTCACCCTGGACGCGCGCGGCTTCCAGTACTGGACGAACGCCTGGACCAACGCGGCCGGCACCAACGCCGTCTACGTCGGCTCCTCCTCCCGCGACATCCGCCTCACCGGCCAGACCACCATCCCCGCGGGCAACGGCGGCGGCGGTCACTCCCTGCTGTCGCGTACGGGGTGGACGGCGTCCGCCTCGGCGACCGGCGGCGGTGACGTGGCCGCGCGGATGCTGGACGGGGACTCGTCGACGCGCTGGAGCACCGGCACGCCGATGGCCAACGGCCAGACGGTGACCGTCGACATGGGCGCGTCGCACACCGTCGACCAGATCACGATGGACTCGGCGGGCAGCGCGAGCGACTACGCCCGCGGCTATCAGGTCGCGCTCTCGGCCAACGGCACCACCTGGAGCGCCCCGGTGGCCACCGGCACGGGTTCCGCCGCGCTGGTCACGGCGGCGTTCCCCGCGCAGGCCGCCCGCTACATCCGGGTGACCCAGACCGGCAGCGCCACGTCCTGGTGGTCGATCGCGGAGTTCAACGCGTACGGGTAGCCGACGCGTACGAGTGACTCGCCGGTGGACATCCGGCGGTGACCGGCCGGGGCGTGCGCACACACGCCCCGGCCGGTCCGCGTCAGCCCGCCGCCCGCGCGCCGTCGGTGTCCTTGAGCGCGACCGCCGCCGTCCGCACCACGGCCTCGGCGACGGCGGCCAGCGCCGGGGAGTCGAGCTTCCACTGCTGCCAGTAGAGGGGGACGTCGACGGGCCGTTCGAAGGCGAGGTCGACCAGCGTCCCGTCCCTGCGGTGCCCCGCGGCCTGCACCTCGGGGATCATGCCCCAGCCGAGCCCCGCCGCGACGGCCGTCACGAAGGAGTCGGAGGAGGGGACGTAGTGCCGGGCGCGCCGGGTGACCGGGGTGCTCGCTGCGCGGCCCGCGACCGGGGTGCTCGCGGCGCGGCGCGGCGCGAGGGCGCGCAGGAAGCGGTCCTGGAGGTCGTCCTTGCGGTCGAAGTCCACCAGCGGCGCGTCCGGCAGCGCCTCCCGCAGCGGCGCCCCCGACAGCCACCGCGTGTAAAAGGCGGGCGCGGCCATGGCGCGGTACCGCATGCGGCCGAGCGCGCGGACCGTACAGCCCTGCACGGGCTCCGGCGAAGAGGTGACCGCCGCCATCACCAGCCCCTGCCGCAGCCACCCGGCGGTGTGGTCCTGGTCGTCGCAGCGCAGGTCGAAGCAGACCGGCAGCCCCGCCGGGACCTCGGCGAGGGCGGGCAGGAACCAGGTGGCGAGCGAGTCGGCGTTGACCGCGATCGGCAGCGCCGTCGTACCGGCGGTCTCGTCGGACAGCCCCAGTTCGGCGCTGGCGTCCCGCTCCAGCCGGGTCAGCTGGCGTGCGAAACGGACGACGATCTCGCCGGACTCGGTCAGCCGTACCGGCTTGGTGCGCAGCAGCAGGACGCGTCCGGTGCGCTGTTCCAGCGCCTTGACGCGCTGGCTGACCGCGGACGGCGTGACGTGCAGGGTCTGCGCCGCGGCCTCGAAGGTGCCCTCGTCGACGGCGGCGAGCAGCGTGCGGACCTGGTCCAGCGGGAGATCGACCATCACGATCCCTTATGCTACCTAAGAATCATTAGCTGGATTGATGACAGTGGCTCTCCTAGCCTCGTCTCCATGCACGCAGCCCTTCTCGCGGCTCTGGCGGGTCTCGGTACCGGCCTGTCGCTCATCGTCGCCATCGGCGCCCAGAACGCCTTCGTCCTCCGGCAGGGCATCCGCCGGGAGCACGTCGCCGCGGTCGTCGCGATCTGCGCGCTGTCGGACGCGGCACTGATCACCCTCGGCGTGAGCGGGATCGGCGCCGTGGTGCACGCCTGGCCCTCGGCCGTCACGGTCGCGGCCTGGGTCGGCGGCGCCTTCCTGGTCGGCTACGGCGTGCTCGCCGCCCGCCGCGCGCTGCGCCCGGAACACCTCGACCCGGGGGGCGCGAGCGGCGGCACCCTGCGCGCGGCCGTCCTCACCTGCCTCGCCATGACCTGGCTCAATCCGCATGTGTACCTCGACACCGTGCTCCTGCTGGGGTCGGTGGCCAACGGGTACGGCGGTGGCCGCTGGCCGTTCGCCGTCGGCGCCGCGTCCGGCAGCGTCCTGTGGTTCGGCGCGCTCGGCTTCGGCGCCCGGCTGCTGCGGCGGCCGTTCTCCTGGCCCGGCTCCTGGCGGGTCCTCGACGGGGTCATCGCCGTCACGATGGTGACGCTGGGCGTGGTGATGGTGGTGCGGCTCTGAGGAACCGCCGGTGACCGCGGCCGATGCCCCGGCCCGTCCTCAGCCCCACATCCCCTCCCACACCCGCCCCTGCGCGGTCGGCCGGAAGCCGATCACGGCCGCGTCGTCGCGCCGCGAGTCGGCGGCGGCCAGCAGCCTGGCGCAGAGCGCGGCCAGCGGCACCCCGTCGGACTGCGCCTCCTCCGCGTGCGCGGCCAGATGCGCCATGCCCTCGGTGAGGTCGGTGCCCGGCACCTCGATCAGCCCGTCGGTGTAGAGCAACAGCGTGTCGCCCAGGCGCAGTTCGTGGTGCCAGGTGGCGCGCGGCAGCGCCGGGTCGACGCACAGCGGCAGGTCGGGCCCTTCGCCCTGGAGGAAGCGCGGCGCCCCTGAGACCGGGAGCAGCAACGGCGGCGGGTGGCCCGCGTTGGACCAGGCCGCGTGCCAGCCGCCGCCCGGCCCCGGGGTGAGCTGTGCGTGGACGGCGGTGACCAGCGGCGCGATGCCCAGGCCGTCGGCGACGCGGTCGAGCCGGGCGAGGCTGTCGGCGGGCGTGCCGGGGTGGACCTGGTCGTAGGCGATGACGCGGAGCATGCTGCGCAGCTGGCTCATCGACGTGGCCGCCTCCAGGTCGTGGCCCGCGATGTCGCCGATGGTGAGGGCGACGGAGCCGTCGGGGAGCAGCAGCGCGTCGTACCAGTCGCCGCCGATCTCGGCGGTCTTGCTGGCGGGCTGGTAGTGCGCGGCCAGTTCGGCGCCCGGCACGCGCGGGGTGGGGGTGAGCAGGGCCCGCTGGAGGGTGAGGGCGGTGTGCCGGGTGCGCTGGAGCTCCAGCGCCTGCCGCAGCGGGTCGCGCACCTCGTGCAGGATCTCGCCGAGCAGCGCGAGGTCGGCGGGGCCCGGCGGCGGGCTGTCGGCGCAGGCCGCCGCGACGGCGAAGGCGACCACGGCCGCGTCGATGACGATCGGCACGATGGTGAGGCTGGTGGCCCTGACCTTGCGCAGCCAGGCGGTGGACGCGTCGGGGACGATACCGGGCGGCGGTTCGCCGCTGGGGAAGGTCACCAGCCGGGGCCTGCGGCTCTCGATCACCTGCTGGACGACCGGGCCGACCTGGTACGGCTGGTCGTTCAGCGGCGGCAGGTCGGGCAGTCCCGCCCTGGCCGTCTCGGCGATCCGGGTGGCGGTGACCGCCCCGCCGGGACCGGGAGGCAGCCCCACGGCGGGCAGCAGGAACACCACGCAGGCGTCGGTCAGCTCCGGTACGACCGCCGAGGCCGTCGCGGCGAACGCCTGGGCCACGTCCTGCGCGGCGGTGACGGTGGCGACCCGGGCCAGCAGCCGCTCGCGCAGCCGGTTGCGCCACTGGTCCTCGACGTCGGAGGTGGTGCCGATCCACTCGACGGTCTCGCCGTCGCGCACGACCGGCACCGCCCGCGACTGCACGCGCCGGTACGCGCCGGTCGCCGTACGCATCCGGAAGGTGCACACGAACATCGTGGCCGGCCCGGTCGCCGCCTCCTGGAAGGTCTGGAGGAGCCCGGCGCGGTCGTGCGGGTGCACCGACTCCAGCCACACCTCGTCGATCCTGGACCGCCACGGCAGCCCCGTGAACTCCTCGAAGCCGCCGACCAGCTCGGTGATCGCGCCGTCGGGCCGCATCAGCCAGACGATCTGCGAGACGGCCGACATCAGCGCCTCGTAGCGCTGCAACGCCTGGTGGCGCTCCTCCGACAGCTCCTCGGCCCGCTCGGCGGCCTCGATGTGCGCGGTGGTGTCGATCGCGACGGTCAGCACGCCGGGGCCGTGCCGGGACACCACGGGCGAGAGGCTGTAGACGAAATGCCGCCGCCCGGGCGCGCCGGGCGTGCTGCCCCGCGTGGTGCGCGGGGTGGTCACCTGGCGCGGCGCCTTGTCGGTGTAGACGACGTCGAGCAGGTCGAGGTACGGCGACTCGTGCGGCTCGTCGAACACCTCGCCCGCCGGGACGCCGAGCGGGCGCGGTCCGAACAGGTCGTGGAAGGCGTCGTTGTAGTACACCAGCCGGTGCTCGGGCCCCGACGTCAGGGCCACGGACACGATGGCACGGTCGAACACCTCGGGCTCCAGCTCGGGGACGCCCATCTCGCGACCGGTACGCCTCATCCCTCGATCATCGCTCGACTGGCGCCGACGGGCGCGTCGGGAGCGCCGGGACGAGTACGTACCGGCGGGTACGGAACGCACGCGGCGGGTACGGGGCGCACACCGCGGCTACGGGGCGCACGCGCGGACACCTACCGGCGGATACGCGGCGGCCCGTGCGTACGCGCCCGCGGCCCGTACTCGCGCTCAGCGCAGCAGCGGGAGCCTGCCGACCAGCCGGTCCACCGCGTTGCGCGGGCCCACCAGGCTGATCGCGCTGTACGCCACGTCCTCGCCCTTGGTGCCCGCGAGCTGGTCCAGATACTGGTCGTAGACCCGTGAGGTCTGGGCCGCCTCGGGCATGTCGACCACCAGGACACCGTCCTTGGCCGCCGCCTTGCCGCGCAGCTCACGCAGCGTGCCGGCGTCCGCGGCGAGGACGGAGCAGCCCGCCCAGGGCAGGCCGGGGTGCACGGCGCCCGAGGCGTCCTCGCCGCCGCGCCCCACCAGGTCGGGCAGTTCCTTGCCGACCGAGGCGGCCATGCAGGCGGCGGCGTTCACCAGCCGCCCGGCGGGCAGCTCCTCGTCCACGACGATGACCCATTTGAGTTTCGCCTGCCGGGTCGACAGGTCCGTGCGCACGTCCATGCGGCGCCCTCCATCCGATCGGGAATCCGCCGCCTAGACTAGGCACACGTGCCGTCTTCTCTCAGAGCTACCGAACTTCATCAGGCAGATAGGGACTCTCGTGGAATTTGATGCGCTGGACCAGGCTCTGCTGGGGGAATTGCAGCACGACGCACGGCAGACCAACCGCGATCTCGCCGCCAAGACCGGCGTCTCCCCCTCCACCTCGCTCGAACGCGTCAAGCAGCTGCGCGACCGCGGGGTGATCACCGGCTACCACGCGACCCTGGACCTCGAAGCGATCGGCCGCCCGGTGCAGGCGCTGATCGCGGTACGGATCAGGCCGCCCGCCCGGCCGGTCATCGAGGGCTTCCGCGAGTGGGCCGCCACGCTGCCCGAGGTGATCGGCCTGTTCGTCACCTCGGGCCCGCACGACTTCCTGATCCACATCGCGGTCCCCGACGTGAACGGCGTCTACGCCTTCGTCATCGACCGGCTCACCGAGCGCCGCGAGATCGCCGATGTGCAGACGACGATGGCGTACGAGCACGTACAGCGGCACCGCGTCGACCCGGCCGGGCCCGCCGCGCGCTGACCGGGCCCGGCGCGCACCGGCCGCCTCACACCGCGCGGACTCCGGCACGGCGGCGGTGCGGGTGGCGCGGTCCCGGCGCGCCGGGCGCGGCGCGGTTGGCCGCGATCAGGTCGGCGTACCACCGGGCGCTGTCCTTGAGGGTGCGGCGCTGGCTGGCGAAGTCGACGTGCACGATGCCGAAGCGCTTGCTGTAGCCGTAGGACCACTCGAAGTTGTCGAGCAGCGACCAGAGGAAGTAGCCGCGGACGTCCACGCCCGAGCGCACCGCCTCCAGCACGGCGGCCAGATGGCCGGCCAGGTAGGCGATCCGCTCGGGGTCGTGGACGGCGCCCGACGGGTCGGCGTAGTCGTGGTACGCGGCGCCGTTCTCGGTGATCATCAGCGGCACGCGGGGCAGTTCCCTGCCCAGGCGGCGCAGCAGTCCGGTCAGGCCCTCGGCGTCGACCGGCCAGCCCATCGCGGTGCGCGGGCCCTCCGCGAGCAGGAAGCGGACGACGCCGTCGGTGCCCGGCCACGGCGAGGGCTCCGCCGGGGAGGGGCGGCCGGGCACGGCGGAGGGCGAGGCCGCCGCGGCGGCGACCACGGTGGGGCTGTAGTAGTTGAGGCCGAGAACGTCGATCGGCCGGGAGATCTCGGCGAGGTCGCCGTCCCGTACGAACGACCAGTCGGTGAGCGCCGCCGTGTCCTCCATCAGGTCGCGCGGGTAGCGCGCGTGGAAGACCGGGTCGAGGAAGATCCGGTTGGCCAGCGCCTCGATCCTGCGCACCGCGTCCCGGTCGGCCGCGGAGTCGGAACGGCCGCGCACCGCCGCCAGGTTGAGCACCAGCGAGACCGCGGCCGTGTCGGGGAGCAGTGCGCGCAGGGCGCCGACGGCCATGCCGTGCCCGAGGTTGAGGTGGTGCGCGGCGCGCAGCGCGGCGGCCGGGTCGGTCCTGCCGGGCGCGTGCGCGCCGGAGCCGTAGCCCAGAAAGGCGCTGCACCAGGGCTCGTTGAGGGTCGTCCACAGCGGGATGCGGTCCCCCAGCGCCTCGCCGACGAGCTCCGCGTAGTCCGCGAACCGCGCCGCCGTGTCGCGCTCGGGCCAGCCGCCCGCGTCCTCCAGCTCCTGCGGCAGATCCCAGTGGTAGAGCGTGACCACCGGCCGGATTCCCGCCTCCAGCAGCCGGTCGGTGAGCTGCCGGTAGAAGTCCAGGCCGCGCTGCACCGCGGGGCCCCGGCCGGTCGGCTGGACGCGGGGCCAGGACACCGAGAACCGGTAGTCCGTGACGCCGAGTTCGCGCATCAGCTCGACGTCCTCGGGCATCCGGTGCCGGTGGTCGGCGGCGATGTCGCCGGTGTCCCCGTTGCGCACCCGCCCCGGCGTGCTGCTGAAGGTGTCCCAGATCGACGGTGTCCGCCCGTCCTCCGTCGCGCCTCCTTCGATCTGATACGCGGCCGTGGCCGTCCCCCACCGGAATCCGGCCGGGAACCGCAGCTCCTCGGCAGTGGCGTGGTCGTCGACAGCGGTCATCTGGAAGCGCTCCCATGGCGGGTGGGTCGCGGATACGCGACGGTCGGGCGGAACGGGCGGGTTCGGTGCGCCGAGAGTCGGGGGGCCGCTCCGTCTGAGAGCGCTCTCAGGCCACCAGAAGGAGCGTGCCCGCTTCGGCGACCCCTCGTCAAGAGCCGTCGCACGACGAATACGGGAGGAGTGCCGCAATTCGGCCCGCGCGGTGGAGTGGTGACGGTCCGTCGGGTCCGGCCCGGCCGAGCGGGCCCGACTGGTCCGGCCCGTCTGATCCGGTCCGGCCGATCCGGTCCGGCCGATCCGGTCCGGCCGATCCGGTCCGGCCGATCCGGTCCGGCCGATCCGGTCCGGCGGCCTCAGGCGGAGGCGCGGACGATCAGCCGGGTCGGGGTGACGATGGACGACAGCGCCGGAACGGCCTCGGCGGCCAGCGCGGGCTCCAGGGCGCGCAGGAGGAGGCGGGCCATGAGGCGGCCCATTTCCTCGATGTCCTGGCGGACGGTGGTCAGGGGCGGGTCGGTCCATTCGGCGACGGAGAC